>NZ_DAINBO010000006.1:0-96390 GCF_036732845.1 Brevundimonas sp.
CAACTCGGTCATCGAGCACGTCGGCGACTGGCCGCGCATGGAGGCCTTCGCCGCCGAATGCCGCCGTCTGGCCCCGCGCTACTATGTCCAGACGCCCTATTTCTGGTTCCCGATCGAGCCGCATTTCTCGGCCCCCTTCTTCCACTGGCGCAGTGAACAGAGCCGCGCCCGCGCCCTGATGCGCCGCGCCCACGGCTTTTCGCAAAAGGCGCCCGACGTCGGCGCCGCCATGCGCGACGTCCAGCACGCGCGCCTGCTGGACAAGACCCAGTTCCGCTTCCTCTACCCCGACGCCGCCCACCACGACGAGAAGATCGGCCCGCTGACCAAATCGGTCATCGCCGTGCGGGGATAAGGGGCGAAGGGGCGAGGGGGCGAGGGGCGGGTCAGAGGCGACGCCCCGCCGCCGTCGCCTGGTTCAGCGCATTGTTCGTATAGTTCGTCGTCCCCGCCGTCCGCGCCGTGAAGTTGTACAGATTGTTCGACTGGGTCTGGCTGATCACCTGACCGGCCGGGTTGTAGCCATAGCTCCAGGCCACGTCATAGGTCGACGTCGGATGGGTGATCGACAGCCCCGTCAGACGCGACACGTCGTCATAGCTGTAGCTCACAATCATAACCAAACTCGGCAGCTTGATCGCCGCCACCATGGCGGCGAATCCGCAGTCGGGATTTGATCCGCACTATGAAGTGTATTTACTGTATATATAATCAGAAGTTACCAAAAACACCCACCCAAGACATGTTATAAATAAGAATAGACACCCAAATACGTACCTAATTGAACCTATCGACGCCAAGACAATTACTGCATATAAAGATATAATTCCAGTTAATGTAAATAATATTCCAAAATTACTCATCTTGAGTAAATTTCTTTTTATATCTTTTGGTATATTATTATCAATTGGGCTGTAATTTTCCTTAAATAGCATTGATAAAATCATTACTAGAATAAGAATTATAAATATAACTCTACCATATCCCACGTAAAAAGCATCAATGCCGCCAAATATACCAATCAAAGAATGAGTTATGAAAATGATTCCTGATAAAATTGTTAGAACGATTGATATCGCATTGTGCTTTTTCCTCATTCCCCCGCCTCCGAGCATTGCGTTTCGGTTGCCGCGCTCGCAAACTCTCCAGCCGATAGGCTGCCGCCGTCCGCTATGATTCTCTGAGAAATAGCGTTAGATATACCCGAACTCCCAGACAAAGCTCCAAACGTGTACGCAAGACCTTGAGCAAGGGCTGGCGTGTAGTCCCCTGTTGAATATCCGTACAGACCAATCCCGACCAGTCCAGAAGTCGTAGACAAAATTCCCAGCGTCATACCCGTTCCTATGAGCACGCCACCGACAACATCAGTAACAGGATTAAGACCCGCCTGCGAGCCTGCAATCATGAGGCCGGAAGTAGTCGCACCAAATCCTGCGACTCCGCTCCACGTGGAAAGATTCCCCATTTTTTGCGAAGCTTGATAGGCCCGCTCCCGGCCTAGGATCGGGCATACAGTTGGAGCCAGGCTTCCACCATTGCCACCTCCCCCAGCACCACCTCTACCGGCGCGCCCTGAATCTCCACCACTGACAGGATAGACGGGAGCTGGTGGAGCAGTAATGTCGCAGTACTGTCCTCTACTGTCGGTAAGGACCCTTCCTCCTCCAGCGCGACACTGACCGGGAGTCACCAAATCGCCCGGATTGAGTCCCTCCAGCCCAAACGGATCCACCAGATTCACCGGATCGCCCGACACATACCCATACAGGTTCATCCCGGCCTGGTACCCGATCGGGTCGGTCTGCAGGAACCTTCCCAGGTCGGGGCGGTATTGGCGGCCCTTGTAGTGGTACATGCCCCAGTCCGGCAGCCACATCTGACCCGTGTACATCAACCGACCGCCGTTGCCGTAGCCGGGCCGACCGTATTCGTCATAGGTGTTCAGCACGATCATGCCGCCTGAGCCGTCGGTGATGCTGACCACCGACCCCAGCCGGTCCTGCGCCGACCACAGCGGATAGGTCAGGTCCGGTCCCTGCCAGGCCAGGGCGATCTCGTCCGGCCACGGCCCGGGCACCAGCCGGTTGGCGATGGTCGAGCCGTTCAGCGTCGTCCCCGCCAACTGACCGTCGGCGTCATACAGATAGTCCGCCCCCAGCGTCCCCGTCATCGTCTTCAACCGGCCCAGGGCGTCCCAGGTGATCGTCTGGCTGTTGTTCAGCGTCACCGGCCGACTGTAGCGGTCATAGGCGTAGGTCCGCCCCAGCGAACCGTCCGAGGTCAGGTCCCCCTCGGTGTTGTACGTCAGCGTCGCGCCCCCCGCCGCCGTCGCCTGGTTCAGCGCATTGTTCGTATAGTTCGTCGTCCCCGCCGTCCGCGCCGTGAAGTTGTACAGATTGTTCGACTGGGTCTGGCTGATCACCTGACCGGCCGGGTTGTAGCCATAGCTCCAGGCCACGTCATAGGTCGACGTCGGATGGGTGATCGACAGCCCCGTCAGACGCGACACGTCGTCATAGCTGTAGTCGGTCGTCACCCCGTTCGGGCGATACACCGCCGTGCGGCGGCCCAGGTTGTCATAGGCGTATTGCGACACCGCCCCGCCGCCCGCCGGATAGATGCCCGTGACGTTGTTCGTCTGGTCATAGACGTATTCCATCTTGATGGAGTCCGGCCAGATCAGCCCCGTGCGACGCCCCCCGATGTCGTACTCGAACGTCATCGCGCCCAGGACCCCGTCCTGACTGATCATCCGGCCCAGGATGTCCCAGGTCATGGTGATCGTGCCGGTCGTATAGTTGTTGACCGTCAGCACGCGGTTCAGATTGTCATAGGTATAGGCCTGAACCGGCGCCGGGTGCGGCTGATACACCATCTTCAGCCGGTTCAGATTGTCGTAGGCGTTGGTGAACACCCGCCCCGAACGGTCCGTATAGCTGGTGACGTTCGACGCCGCGTCATAGCCGTACTGTTCCGACAGCGCCCCGCCCGGATAGGTCAGCGACGCCATCCGGTCATAGCGGTCATAGGCCAGGGTCGAGACGTTGCCGTCGCCGTCGGTCAGGGTCGCGGCCTGGCCGTTGTCGGTATAGGTCACGCTCTCGGTCGCCGCCGCCCCCGTGCCCAGGCCCGTCGTGGTCGAGATGGCGCGGCCCGCGGCGTCATAGGCCGTCTGGAGAATGCGATCAGGACCATAGCCGCCCTGGGTCGCCAGCGAACAGGCCGAGCTTGGCGGGCTGGCGAAGGTCGCCGGGTTCATCCGCACCGCCGTGCACGACGGCCGTCCAGCGGCGTCATAGGACACCTGGGTCAGGGCGCGCGTCGTTCCGCCCGCCGACTGGGTCTCGGCCTGGATCGGCCGCCCCATGGCGTCATAGGCGGTCTCCTGCCGCTGCAAGGTGTTGAACGACGCCCAGCCGGTGTTTCCATACGCCGTCGTCGTACCGACCTCGGTCAGCTCGACCTGGCCGCGAGGATTGCGGGTATAGCGGGCCGCGCGATGCAACCGCCCGCCGCCGCTGTCCGGGTCGGGACCGATCATGCCCACCATTTCCCGCGCGGCGTTGTACCGATACTCGGTCGTATAGCCCGTTCCCATCGGCCCGGTGACCGAGGCCAGATCGCCATTGTCGGTCCAGGTCATGGTCGTGGTCGCCACCAGCGATCCCCAGCCCGCGCCGACCGCCGACGAGACCGGCAACAGATTGTTCGGCGTCGATGAACTGGGATAGGCCAGGGTCGTCTTCAACTCAGTGGTCGAATAGGCGCAGGAACTCCCGGTCACACAGGCCGAGGACGACACCGGCATCACGATGGCCGAACCGTTGGCGAAGGTCGTCGCCGTGTCATGATACCGCGCCGTCAGGCTGGAATAGGCATAGCGGGTCTGCGGTCGCACAGTGGCGCTCGATGTGGGCAACGGCAAGGTGACGCTCAACAGCCCCGCGTGGGTCGAATCCCAGACATAGTCCGTGACGTTGCCGTTGGCGTCGGTCGTCGTCAGCGGCCGATGGCACAGGACCCGCAGCGTCGAACAACTGCTCGGATAGGTCGACGACACCTCGATGTCGGGTAGGCTGGGCGTGCCCGGCTTGGCCTTGTACGCCGTCTTGATGACGTTGCCGAAACCGTCATAGGTCAGTTCGACCGCATTCCCCTCCGGCGCGGTCGTCCGCTCCAGGCGGTTCTGGCTGTCGTAGGCGAAGGTCCAGGCGTCGCCCGCCACGTCCACCGAGGTGGCTCGGCCGATGGTCAGGTCCGACACCGCCGTGACGACTTGGCTCAGCGGACCTGTGGCCGTGGTCGTGCGCGTCGTGCCCACATCCGCATAGCCATAGCTCCAGGCGCCGCTGGCGTCGGTGACGCCGCTGACCCTCTGCGATCCGTCATAGGTGACGGCGATGTCGTTGCCGGTCGATCCCGGATACTGGACGCCCGACAGGCCGCCCGTGCCATAGGTGTAGGTGGTGGTCCGGCTGGACTGGTCCTGGGCCGTGGTCGGCAGATAGCCGTTGTAGGTGATGCTGGGCCAAGTCTGGCTGAAGGTGCAGTCGTCGGCGCCGGGCGCGCAATAGTCCACCGTCATGTTGAACCCGGTGGCCGTGGCCAGCTCCAGCCAGTCATAACCGGTCAGCGGGTCGTCCGAGACATAGTCATAGTGGATCTGATAGCCGCGATTGTTGCCGACGGACTGAAGCCGGGCCGCCGCGCGCGTCTGTTCGCACTCGCCCTGGTCGTCGAACCGCGAACAGACGTTGGCCCCCTGATAGGTGTAGGTCAGGGTCTCGCCATTGGCCTGGGCATAGCTGGTCACCACCGCCACATTGGCCTGATAGGGGCTGTAGCTGCCCACCCAACCGCTGGAGAAGGTCGCCGTCACTCCCGACGGCGTGGTCAGGGTGTAGGTCGAACCCGACTGCGTCAGGGTGAAGCCTCGGTTCGATTGGGCGGAATAGGTGGAGCCGGTCTTGATGAAGATCTCGGACTCGCCGCCCACGCTGACGGTATAGACTGAACCCGAGGCGTTGATCGTGCCCATCAGGCTGTAGCGCCAGCCGCCGCCCGACGGCGATCCCAGGAACAGGCGCCCGTGGGCGATGCCGCCCTGGCCCGGCTGGCCGATCACCACCTCGGTCGTGGCGTAGTTGAAGGCCCCCGTCACCAGGTCCACGCCGCGCGGGTCCTGGGTGTAGTGTTCGGGCGGCACCGGCTGTTGCGGCACCTGGGCCAGGGCCGGCGTGGCCAGCGCCAGGGCGCCGATGGAGGAGGCGCCCAGAAGCAGCGCGCGCAGTTGCATCGTCTTCATGGGTTGGTCCTCAGTGACAGCAGGTGTTGGTGGCCCAGATCGGCGTCGCGCCCAGGTACATCACGACGTTCCCGTCGTTCTGGACCCTCAGGAAGGCGCCGCTGCTGCCCGCCGTGCCGCTGGCCCACAGCGCCGTCAGGTCGGGCGAATACAGGACCAGATTCCCGTCCCCCTGCATCCCCAGCACCATCCCCTCGCCGTTCGCCGTCGCGCTGGACCACAGCACCGTGGCGCCGAAATAAAGGACGATGTTCCCATCGACCTGGAACCTCAGCTCGAACCGGTTGTCGTTGGAGAAGATCGACTGCTGCGGGATCAGGGTCTCGTTCGACCGCAGTTCGTTCGAGGCCGCGCGGACCGGCACGGTCACCGTAGCGCGCTGGTCCCGATTGTCGGCGTCATCGAAGGCGTAGCTGACATAGAGGCTGGCGCCCGACGACCGCGCGATCGTCGTCGCGGTCACCCGCCCGTCGGCGTCATAGCGATAGGTGGTCTTTTCATCCGCCGCCGCGGACGACGCCGCCAACCCCAGCGCGGCGACCGCCGCGATGCGCACCAAATCCATAATGTCCCTCCCAGCCTTGCGGCACGTTTGAAGAACGGCGCTCGCTCGTGAAGGTTGCATCGCCGCACGCGCACAATTTTACGCGCAGCGGGATCGTGAGGATTCGAGAGCGCCCGCCCCGCGCCTCAGGGCGCCCGCCACCCCGAAAAGGTCGGCGCGCTGAACCCGCCAATCATCGTCGCCCGGAACCGGCCCACGTCAATTCCGGTCGTATCCGCGCAGGCCCGAAAAAGAACATATTGGCAACCAGAACAAACCATGCACATAGTCCGGCTCACACAGGGAGCGGGTCCATGGCGGGTCTCTCCCGGAACCTGAACGGGAATCATGGCAAGGGAGAGTAAGGCAGTGGCACAGGCGGCTTTGAAACTGGTGGGCAAGGAAGACGGCGACAAGCAACGCGCGCTCGAGGCGGCGATCGCCCAGATCGACCGTGCGTTCGGCAAAGGCTCGGTGATGAAACTGGGCAAGGCCGGGGTCGTGGCCGAGATCGAGAGCGTCTCGACCGGTTCGCTGGGTCTGGACATGGCCCTGGGCATCGGCGGCCTGCCGGTCGGCCGGGTGATCGAGGTGTTCGGTCCCGAATCCTCGGGCAAGACCACCCTGGCCCTGCACACCGTGGCCGAGGTCCAGAAGAAGGGCGGCGTGGCCGCCTTCGTCGACGCCGAACACGCACTGGACCCGATCTATGCGGGCAAGCTGGGCGTCAATCTGGACGATCTGCTGGTCAGCCAGCCGGATCACGGCGAACAGGCGCTGGAGATCGTCGACACCCTGGTGCGCTCGGGCGCCGTGGACATCGTGGTGGTCGATTCGGTCGCCGCCCTGACGCCCCGCGCCGAGATCGAGGGCGAGATGGGCGACAGCCTGCCCGGTCTTCAGGCCCGGTTGATGAGCCAGGCCCTGCGCAAGCTGACGGCCTCGATCTCCAAGTCGAAATGCATCGTCCTGTTCATCAACCAGATCCGTCACAAGATCGGGGTGATGTACGGCAGCCCTGAGACGACTACGGGCGGCAATGCGCTGAAATTCTACGCCTCGGTGCGCCTGGACATCCGCCGCACCGGCGCGATCAAGGACCGCGACGAGGTCACCGGCAACACCACCCGCGTCAAGGTGGTCAAGAACAAGGTCGCCCCGCCGTTCCGCGAGGTCATCTTCGACATCATGTACGGCGAGGGCATCTCCAAACTGGGCGAGATCATCGACCTGGGCGTCAAGGCCGGCATCATCGAGAAGTCGGGAAGCTGGTTCTCCTATGACAGCCAGCGCATCGGCCAGGGGCGCGAGAACGTGCGCGCCTTCCTCAAGGCCAATCCCGACATCGCCGACGGCATCGAAAAAGCCGTGCGCGCCTCGACCAACAAGATCGCCGACGACCTCTTGGGCACGCCCGAGCCTGACGAGGGCCAGGACCTGGAGGGCTGATCCTGATCGGATCGACCAAATCGACTCGATAGACTCGATAGACGCGGTTTTTCGCCGTCGATGACGGGCCTTCCCCGAAACTCCGCCCGGCCGGTCCCCGCGACCCGCCATCCGACCCCGCTGGGATCGGTCTGGGCCGGAGCGGCCGTCTGATCCTCACGGGTCAGGCGGCCTTTTTTCTTGCGGCTCTCCGATCACGACCGGGTGATGCGCCGGGCGTGAAAACCCTATATGGAGGCGCCTTCCTCCTCACGCCCTCCCCGCCCAACGGGGACCTGACCGAACGCGCACCGCCATGGCCAGCCTGAAACAGATCCGCTCCACCTTCCTCGACTTCTTCGCCGCTGACGGCCACGAGAAGGTGCATTCGGCGCCGCTGGTGCCGCAGAACGATCCGACCCTGTTGTTCGTCAACGCCGGCATGGTGCCGTTCAAGGACTATTTCACCGGCGCCGCCACGCCGCCCTATCCGCGCGCCGTCAGCAGCCAGAAATGCGTCCGCGCGGGCGGCAAGCACAATGACCTGGACAATGTCGGCTACACCGCCCGGCACCTGACCTTCTTCGAGATGCTGGGGAATTTCTCCTTCGGCGACTATTTCAAGGAACACGCCATCGAACAGGCGTGGAAACTGGTCACCCAGGATTTCGGCCTGGACCCCAAACGCCTGCTGGTCACCGTCTATATCGACGACGATGAGGCCGCCGCCATCTGGAAGAAGATCACCGGCTTTTCCGACGACAAGGTGATCCGCATCGCCGGGTCCGACAACTTCTGGGCCATGGGCGACAACGGCCCGTGCGGCCCGTGCACCGAGATCTTCTGGGACTACGGCGACCATGTTCCGGGCGGCCCTCCGGGGTCCCCCGACGAGGACGGCGATCGCTTCGTCGAGATCTGGAACAACGTCTTCATGCAGTATGAGAAGGAAAACGACGTCATCGTTCGTGACCTTCCCAAGCCGTCGGTCGACACCGGCATGGGGCTGGAGCGCATCGCCTCGGTGCTGCAAGGCAAGAATTCGGTGTTCGACACCGACCTGTTCCAAACCCTGATCGCGGCGTCGGAAGACCTAACCAAGACCAAGTCCGATGAAGAACGCGCACCCAGCCACCGGGTCATCGCCGACCACCTGCGCTCGTCGTCCTTCCTGATCGCCGACGGGGTGACGCCGTCGAACGAGGGGCGCGGCTATGTGCTGCGCCGCATCATGCGCCGGGCCATGCGCCACGCCCACCTGCTGGGCGCGAGCGAGCCTTTGATGCACCGCCTGGTCCCGACCCTGGTGTCGGAGATGGGCGAGGCCTATCCCGAGCTGAAGCGCGCCCAGGCCTTCGTCGAGGACACGCTGAAACAGGAAGAGATCCGCTTCCGCACCACCCTGTCCAAGGGCATGACCCTGTTCGAGACGGCGGTTCAGGGCTTCCGCCCCGGCGACATGCTGGACGGCCAGACGGCCTTCACCCTGTATGACACCTACGGCTTCCCGCTGGACCTGACCCAGGACGAGGCCCGTCGCCGCGGCTTCTCGGTCAATGTCGACGGCTTCCAGCACGCCATGGCCGAACAGCGCGCCCGCTCGCGCGAGCATTGGAAGGGGTCCGGCCAGGTCGCCAACGCCGCCGAATGGCTGTCGATCCGCGACCGGCTGGGGGCGACGGTGTTCACCGGCTATGACGGCGTCGACGGCTCGGGCCAGGTCCTGGCGATCATGAAGGACGGCGCGGCGGTCGATGCGGCCGATGTCGGCGACATCGTCGAGGTTCTGTTCGACGCCACCCCCTTCTATGGCGAGGGCGGCGGCCAGGCCGGCGACCACGGCCTGATCGAATGGCCGGGCGGTTCGGCCGAGGTCATCGACGTGAAGAAACACGCCGGGGATCTGCACGTCCATGTGGCCGAGATCACCTCGGGCGCCCTGACGACCGGCGTCCGCGCGGCGCTGATGGTCGATGCCGACAAGCGCCGCACGACGCGCGCCAACCATTCGGCCGCCCACCTGCTGCACACGGCGCTGAAGAACGTGCTGGGCGATCACGTCGCCCAGAAGGGCCAGATGGTCGACGCCGAGCGCCTGCGTTTCGACTTCAGCCACAACGCCCCGGTGACCGAGGACGAGCTGGCGGCCATGGAGAGCCAGGTCAACGCCGTCATCCGCCAGAACCTGCCCTCCGCCACGGACCTGATGGCGCCGGACAAGGCCATCGAGGCGGGCGCCGTGGCCCTGTTCGGCGAAAAATACGGCGACGAGGTCCGGGTGCTGACGCTGGGCCGGTCCCTGAGCGACGACGCCAAGGCCTATTCGGTCGAACTGTGCGGCGGCACCCATGTGGGCCGCACCGGCGACATCGCCCTGTTCAAGATCACGGCCGAGAGCGGCATCGCCGCCGGGGTTCGCCGCATCGAGGCCCTGACCGGCGAGGCCGCGCGCCAATATCTGGAAGGTCAGGCCAAGGTCGCCCGCAACCTGGCGCGCGACTTCAAGATCCAGCCCGCCGATGTTCCGGCCCGCGTCGAGACCCTGTCCGGCTCGGTCAAGACGCTGGAGAAGCAGGTCGCCGAGCTGAAGAAACAACTGGCCCTGGCGGGGTCGGTGGGCGGCGGTTCGGGCGGCGGCGGCGCGCCGGAAGAGATCGGCGGGATCAAGCTGATCGCGCGTATCCTGGACGGCGTCGACGGCAAGGGCCTGCGCGGCGTGGCCGAAGACTTCCGCAAACAGGTCGGCTCGGGCGTCGTCGCCCTGATCGGCCTGGCCGACGGCAAGGCCGCCGTGACCGTGGCCGTGACCGCCGACGTCACTGATCGCGTCAACGCCGCCGATCTGGCTCGCGCCGCCGTCCTGGCCATGGGCGGCCAGGGCGCGGGCGGCAAGCCGGACTTCGCCCAGGGCGGCGCCCCGGACGGCGCGAAGGCGGAAGACGGCCTGGCGGCGGTGCGGACGGCGCTCAAATCCTGATCCTTCTCCCATTGGGAGAAGGTGGCCCGAAGGGTCGGATGAGGGTCGGCTCTGTCCATCGGCGCGAGCCGTAAACCGACAGCCGACCCTCACCCTTTCGCGCAGGACCGATCGCTTCGCTCTCGGGCGGCTCAAGCCCTCTCCCAACGGGAGAGGGTCATCGATCCCGCTGGAAGTCCACGCCCGTCAGCTTCCAGTCGAACAGGCCGCGCCGGCTCATCACCAGGGCCAGTCGCCGATCCGGCCGGTCCTTGCGCGTCAGGGTGACGGCGAAGGTGTCCAGGTTGCGATAGCCCCAGGCCTGATGAATGTCGTCGCCGTCGGCCTTGGGTTGGGCCTTGGCGGGCGCCTGGCGGTCGGTGGGATCGGGCGCCTGGCCGGATCGCACCATCTGGCCGACGG
The DNA here is from genome assembly GCF_036732845.1 of Brevundimonas sp. Classification (GTDB taxonomy): domain Bacteria; phylum Pseudomonadota; class Alphaproteobacteria; order Caulobacterales; family Caulobacteraceae; genus Brevundimonas. The sequence goes on from NZ_DAINBO010000006.1 coordinate 10,660, forward strand.
CTTCGGGCGTGACCAGCGTATCGACCGCCCCCGACACCAGGGCCGGGGCCAGCAACATGCCCAGACCGGCCAGCACTTCGCCCGCCTCGCCGCCCTGGTCGCGCATTTCGCCGGCCAGAACCTGATTCAGTTCGTCTTTCAGGCTGGCGCGAAAGGCGGGGAAATCGACCAGCCGACGCAGGGTCTCGGCATCGCCGCGCTTGCCCGCCTGGATCAGGGCGTGGGCCGCGAACACCGGCGACAGGGCGTAGGCGCCCACGAAGACGGCGACCGCCGCCGAGGCCAGGCCGACCCACAGCTTACGCTTCATACCGAACTCCCGCGCGAAGACAGCCGCGCCCGTCCGCAGGTTAAGCGCGACTCGCCGGGCGCCGCCAGCGGCTTTCGCCGATCAGCCGCCGGTCTTGCCGCTCTTGGAGTCGGCCACGGGTTCCGCCAGCAGCGGGCGCGGCGCGGCCGGGGCCACGCCGTCGGGCAGGCCGATGTGGACCAGTTTCCACTCGAACGGTCCCTTGCGGGCGAAGGTGAAGACGGTGCGTGATCCGCCCTCGTCGGCCACGGCCATGCGGGCGCTGTTGACGCCCCAATAGACGGGGCTGGGCCAGCGGTCGCCCTTGGACGGCTCGGCCCCCTGGGCACTGCGCTGCGACGCCAGCCGTCCCTCGCCCCGCGTCAGGGCCGCCAGGGCGTGAGGCGTCAGATAAGCGTCCACGTCGGGCGGGCGCACCGCCGGGTTCTGATCGAACTGGCGCCGCACCGCGCCGATGGGGTCTTCGATGAAGGACGGGGCCGGAGCCAGGGCGCGCGGATCGCCGCCCATCTGGGGCCGCAGCGACGACCGCACCGCGCCGAAATCGACCAGTTTCGCCAGCGCCGCCGCATCATTGGCGTCGCCCGCCGAACGGATGCCGAAGAACACCACGCCGGGCGCCGCGAAGAAGGCGATGACCGCGGCCACGACCGCCGTCAGCACCAGATTGAACAACAGCTTGCTCATACGCCCCTCCGTCTCGCGGCCCATCAATGCACGAACAGCCGCCTCGCTCAAACGAAAGCCCCGCCGGCGCGAACCGGCGGGGCTTGCTGAAATGTCGCTCAAGCAGCGAGCGACCGCGCCGCGAGCGTTAGCGACCAGAATTAAGCCATGGCCGCCCGGATGTTCTCGGCCACCTTGTCCAGGAAGCCTTCGGTCGACAGCCAGCCCTGCTGATCGCCGACCAGCAGCGCCAGGTCCTTGGTCATGTGTCCGGCCTCGACGGTCTCGACCACCACGCGCTCCAGGGTCTCGGCGAAGGTGATCAGCTCTTGGTTGCCGTCCAGCTTGCCGCGGTGCTTGAAGCCGCGGGTCCAGGCGTAGATCGAGGCGATGGAATTGGTCGAGGTCGCCTCGCCCTTCTGGTGCTGGCGATAGTGGCGGGTGACCGTGCCGTGGGCGGCTTCCGACTCCAGGATCTTGCCGTCCGGGGTCATCAGCACGCTGGTCATCAGACCCAAAGAGCCAAAGCCCTGCGCCACCACGTCCGACTGCACGTCGCCGTCGTAGTTCTTGCACGCCCAAACGAAGCCGCCCGACCATTTGATGGCCGCGGCCACCATGTCGTCGATCAGCCGGTGCTCATAGGTCAGACCCTTGGCCTTGAACTGGTCGGCGAACTCTTCGTCGAACACCTTCTGGAAGATGTCCTTGAAGCGCCCGTCATAGGCTTTCAGGATGGTGTTCTTGGTCGACAGATAGACCGGATAGTTGCGGTTCAGGCCGTAGGCGAAGCTGGCGCGGGCGAACTCGGTGATCGAGTCATCCAGGTTGTACATCCCCATCGCCACGCCCGACGACGGGAAGTCGAACACGTCGTAGTTCAGCTCCTGACCGTCATTGCCGACCCATTTCATGATCAGCTTGCCGGGACCGGGAACCAGGAAGTCGGTGGCCTTGTACTGGTCGCCGAAGGCGTGACGGCCGACCACGATCGGCTGGGTCCAGCCCGGCACCAGGCGCGGCACGTTGCGGCAGATGATCGGCTCGCGGAAGACCACGCCGCCCAGGATGTTGCGGATGGTGCCGTTCGGCGACTTCCACATCTTCTTGAGGTTGAACTCCTTCACCCGCGCTTCGTCGGGGGTGATGGTGGCGCATTTCACGCCGACGCCGTGACGCTTGATGGCCTCGGCCGCGTCGATCGTCACCTGATCGTCGGTGGCGTCGCGGTTCTCCATGCCCAGGTCGTAGTAGTCCAGCTCCAGGTCCAGGAACGGGAAGACCAGCTTGTCCTTGATCATCTGCCAGATGATGCGGGTCATCTCGTCGCCGTCGATGTCCACGATGGGGTTGGCGACCTTGATCTTGGCCATGGGTTCTCTCTGTCGAAGGGGAGGATCGGGATTGGCGGCGGGTATAGCGAGCCGCGGCGCGGTGCGCAAAGGGCGCGGCGTCAGGAACGGCGGGCTTGCCGAGCGGCGGTCGTTGGGCGCTATGCTGCCTCTGCATCTTCAGGAGACGGCCATGCGTAAGTTCATCCTGACCACGGCGGCCGTTCTGGCGGCCTGCGGCGCCGAACCGAGCGCGGCCAAGGGCGCCGCGGCCGAGGGCCTCTCAACCCAGGCGGCGCCCGCCGCGACGGCCCAGCCCGTTGACCGCACCTTCCGCGACTGGCTGGCGGGCTGCGACAACGGCAATGACTGCGTCGCCTTCGCGGGACCGACCGACAGCGGCACAGGCTGGCTGCGGGTGGCGATGGCGGCGGGTCCGGCGGCGGCGGCGACGGTCCATGTCGGCCTTTGGGGCGACGGCGAACCTCAGAACGCCGCAGCCCCTCTGCGTCTTCAGATCGACGGGCAAGAGTTCGTCATTGCGCCCGATCCCGAACAGGACGGCGGCGATATCGGCCGCGCGACCGGCCGCCAGGCCCAGGCCGTGATCCGCGCTCTGGGCGACGCGCGCCGCCTGACCCTGGTCAAGGGATCGAACACCGTCGCCCTGTCGCCGAACGGCGCGGCGGCGGCCCTGCTGTGGATCGACGAGCGTCAGGGACGGTTGGACACGGTCACCGCCCTGCGACGGCGCGGCGCGCGTCCGGCCTCGGCCGTTCCGGCGGCGCCCGCGCTGCCCGTCGTCGCCCCCGCCCCCGCGGCCGACCAGACCGGCATGCCCGATCCCGAAGGTCCCGGACCCGCCCTGCCGCGCACCCTGACCGACCTGGCGGCCGTCCGCGAATGCCGCGCGAACCTCGGCTGGAACCCGGAGCTGTTCAAACAGACCAGCCGCGCCCGCCTGGACGCCGACACCGAGCTGTGGGGCGTGCCCTGCGACGCGGGCGCCTATAATCTGATGATGCGGTTCTGGATCACCGGGCCGAACGGGTCGGACCCGCGCGCCATCGCCCTGCAAGGGGTGGACGGCGACCCGGACTATGTCGTGACCAATCCCGAATACGATCCGGCCGAGCGCACCCTGCGCCAATTCTACAAGGGGCGCGGCATCGGCGACTGCGGGACCTTCCAGAAATGGACCTGGACCGGCCACGCCTTCGTCCTGTCCCATGAGATCAGCATGGGCGAATGCTGGGGCGCGCCCTTCGACCTGTGGCCGACCCGCTGGCGCACGCGCTAGGGTGTGAACCCGTAATCGGGTCCGAGTTTCATAAAGATCTTCAAAGGCTCGTCACCCTCGGGCTTGTCCCGAGGGCCTATCCTTGCGTCATCCTCGAACGCGGATGGTCTTGACCATCGATCACAACGACCTCTGGTCCAGCCTGCGGCCCTCATGGCCCCTCGGGACAAGCCCGAGGGTGACGAGGTTCAGGAGTTCACACCCTAAATCAGCCGCGCCGCACCGACGCCGTCCAGTCGTCGATCACCCGCTCCAGCACCGTCAGCGGCACGCCCCCGCCGCCCAGGCCCGCGTCGTGGAAGCCCCGGATGTCGAACCGGTCGCCCAGCGCCCGCCGCGCCTTTTCGCGCAACCGCACCCACTCCAGCTTGCCGACCATGTAGGCGCAGGCCTGGCCCGGCCAGCCGCAATAGCGGTCGACCTCCGAGGTCACCGCGCTCTCTTGGTCGCCCAGGGTCTCGACCATGTAGCGGACGGCCTGTTCGCGGCTCCAGCGCTTGGCGTGGATGCCGGTGTCGACCACCAGGCGCACCGCCCGGAACATCTGCGATTGCAGATAGCCGATCTGACCCATCGGATCGTCGGCATAGACCCCCATCTCGTCCGCCAACTGTTCGGCGTACAGGCCCCAGCCCTCGACATAGCTGGAGAAGAACAGGGTGTTCATCAGCTTGGGCGCGGCCTCGCTCTCCTGCTGGATGGCGATCTGCAGGTGATGGCCCGGCGCCGCCTCGTGATAGGTCAGGGTCGGCAAGGTCCACTTCGGCCATTCCGACGTGTCGCGCAGGTTGATGTAGTAGGCGCCCGGCCGCGACCCATCCAGGCTGGGCGAGTTGTAGTAGCCCAGTCCGGCCCCCGCCTCGATCTCGGCCGGCACGCGCCGGATCTCGACGGGCGAGCGCGGCAGGCGGCCGAAATACTGCGGCAGGCGCGCCTGCATGTCCGCCATCTGCCGGTTCAGATCGGCGATCAGGGCCGTGCGGCCCGCCTCGGTGTTCGGATAGATGTATTTCGGATCGTCGCCCAGCGCCCCGATCCGCTGGCCCACCGAGCCTTGCGTCAGGCCCTGGGCCTTCAACAGAGCGTCGGCGCGCGCGCTCAGTTCGGCCACCTGTTCGCGGCCGATGCGGTGGATCTCGTCGGCGCTCAGCCGCGTCGTGGTGATGTAGTGCAGGCTGTTGGCGTAATAGGCGTCGCCCTGCGGGAAACGCCACACGCCCGCCTCATGCCCGGCGGTCGGCAGCCTGGCCTTCATCGCCTCCAACTGACGGCGCAGCGCCGGATAGACCCGGCCCTCCACCAGCCGCTGCGTCCGCGCGCCCCAGTCGCCGGTCAGGCCCTGGGCCTGGGTCCGCCGCGTGACCGATCCGACCAGGGTGGAATCCGCAGCCGACGTGCGCAGCATCCCCTCTTGCAGGCCGATGGCGTTCGACAGGATGAAGTCTGGCGGAACCACGCCGCGCCCATAGTCCTCCAACATCCGATCCGTCTCGGCGTTCAGCACATCGGCGAACATGTCGACGCGCGACACATAGGCGTCGGCGTCGGCGGCCGTCTCGATGCCGTGCTGGGTGTCCAGGAAGGTCGGCGTCGATTGATAGGCGCCCGACTGCTGGCTGACGCGATAGACCTGGGGCCAGCCGCCCTGGCCGTAGGGTATGGCGAAGGTGGCGATCACCGCATCATAGCTGGCGGCGATGGTGTCGTAGCGGACGGCGTCCACCCCCGCGAGCTTGGACCGGTCCACGGCCGCCAGTTCGGCGCGCAGGGCGCGGGTCAAGCGTCGGCCCTTCTCCTCTTCCTCCAGCGTCGGAACCGACAGTTTGGACTTGGCCGCCGCGCGGGCGCCGACGTCCAGGCCGAAGGCGGTCGTCGTTTCGGGCGACTCGTCCAGAATCCGCTCGAACGTCCGGTCCATGAAGGCGTCCAGCGCCGCCTTGACGGCTGGGTCCGACGCGGCCGGACCCGCGGGCGTCGCCGCACTCAGGCCCGGTATGGAGGCGCAGGCTCCCGTGGCGGCGATCCCCGCTCCGGCGGCGGCGGTCATCAGCATGCGGCGACGGTCGATCATGGCGAACTCCAGCGTTTCACCCACGACGCTAAGCCCGCGATAGGACGTTTCGCAAGTTACGATATGGTCAGTTCGCGGGCGCGGTCTCTTCGCCCAGCCAGGCGCGGCGGAAGGCCAGTTGCGCCTCGGTCGCCTGGCCGCCGGCCGCCTCGGTGCGGACCAGTTTGAACGACGGATCGGCGGCGAAACGCATCCGCGCCACGCCTTCACGCCCGCGCCGGATGAAACGCACCGCGATCTCGTCGCCGGGGCGCGCGTCCTGGATCACCTTGCTCCAATCCGCCTGGCTGTCGATGGCCGTGTCGCCGACCGCCACGATCTCGTCGCCCCGGTCCAGGCCGATGTCGTACAGCGGCGTGCCCGGCGCCGTGGCGCCCGACACCTTGGCCGCGGTTCCGGTGAATTGCAGCGGCGTCGGCCCGGCCCAGCCCCGGCCGGGATTCTGAGGCTGCATGACGATGCCCGCCTGGGCCAGCAGCGGGGCGAAATCGGGCAGTTCGCCGCCGCGAACGACGCGGTCGAAGAAGTCGGCGGCGAAGGCGGCGTCGCCCGTCACCTCAGCCAGGCCCCGTTGCAGGTCGTCGGGCGTGAACGGAACCTCGGTCACTCCGTGATGGGTCCACAGCCAGCGCATATAGTGGTCCAGCGTCACGCCGGGGAACCGCTCGCGCAGCGTCAAATCCAGCGCCGTGGCGATCGTCGCCCCCCACAGATAGTAGGTGGCGAAGATGTTGTCGTTGGTCGGATCGATCGCCGTCGCCGCATCGGCGAAGGGCGCCCTCAGACTCATCTCCTGCGGCCCGCCATAGGCGCGCGCCGGATTGTTGACGATGAAATTCACCTGCCCGCCGATCGCGCCCAGGAAGGCGTCGACCGTCCCCACCCCCGCACGTCGGATCGCCAGCGGGCCGTAGTAGTTGGTGAACCCCTCCGACAGCCACAGCGACGGCGTCGGATCGGCCTGGGTGAAGTCGAACGGCTCCAGCTCGGCCGGGCGGATGCGCTCGACGTTCCAGGCATGGAAGAATTCGTGGCTCAGCGTGCCGATCTGGCCGTAGTCGGCCTCGGCCAGGCCGCGCGTGGTGCTGATGACGGTGGAGTTGCGATGCTCCATGCCGTCGCCGCTGATCCACGGCAGATAGTCGGCCAGGAAGGTGTAGGTCCCGAAGTCGAAGTCGGGCACGTCGCCGAAGATGGCGATCTGGGCGTCCACCACCTTCTTGGCGCGGGCCGCGAACTCATCGGCCTCGGCCGCCGTGCCCAGATGATGCAGGGCGATGCGGATGGTGCGCGGCGTGCCCGCGTCGTCGACCCGCCATTCCCGCACCATGTGGTCGCTCAGCTCCATCGGGCTGTCCATCAGATATTGGAAATTCGGGGCGGTGAAGACCTCGGGGTCCGAGGTCGGCGCCAGTTGGGTGGCGATCCGCCAGCGCGGGTCGGGGCGGCGCAGGCGCACGCGGGCGGGCCGGTCGTCATACCCCTCGGCCCACATCAGGCTTGCGGGGGCGTTCAGCCGCGCATGGCTGGTGTCGATCTGGGCATAGGTGCCGTCGCCGCGGTCGGCCCACAGGGTGTAAGCGATGGTCACCGCCCCGTCATGGCTCGGCACGGTCCAGCCATAGGGATCGGTGCGCTCGATGGTCAGGGGCCGTCCGGCGCCGTCGACGGCCGAGACGGAATAGACGTTCTTGGCGAACTCGTGGATCGCATAACGGCCGGGCGACGAACGCGCCATGCGGAACCGCACCGGTCCCGGCTCCAGCCCGCGATAGGTCACCGTGATCCGCGCCTCGCGGTGGGCCGCGTTGTCGAAGCGGAGATCGTATTCGACCGGCGGCGGCGGCGTCTGCGCCAGGGCCGGCGCGCCGCCCAGCACCAGGGTCGCCGCCAAAACCGCCGAACTCACCAGACGCATCTCAGACCCTCTCTTGAACAGGGCCGGGACCGTCGCGCGGGACTTGGACGATTGCAAGGGACGACCGGTCAGGCCGCGTGCAGTTCCTGCTTCACCCGTTCGGCCAGGGTCTTGATGTCCAGCGGCTTGGGCAGGAAGGACACCCCCGTCTCGTCCTGCAACAGATCCGAGAAGTCGCTCTCGGCGTATCCCGAGATGAACATCACCGGCGCGTCGCCCAGATACTGGCGCGCCTTCTTCAGCAGGGACGGCCCGTCCAGGCCCGGCATGATGACGTCCGAGATCAGCATGTCGATGGTCCCGGCGTGCTCTTCGGCCAGCAGAAGCGCCTCTTCGCCGTCCGCCGCCTCAATGACGTCATAGCCGCGCTGGCGCAGCAGCCGGGCGGCGATGCCGCGCACGGCGGCCTCATCCTCGACGAACAGGATGCGCCCGGCGCCCGACAGGTCGCGCGGCTGGCGCGCGGTCTTGACCTCGACCGGCGGCGCCTCGGCCAGTTCGGCTTCGCCCGCGGCGGGCAGGAAGATGCGGAAAGCCGCCCCCGCCCCCTCGATGTTCGCCACCGTGATGTGGCCGCCCGCCTGCTGAACGATGCCGTAGACGGTGGCCAGGCCCATGCCCGTGCCCTCGTTCACCGCCTTGGTGGTGAAGAAGGGTTCAAAGATCTTGTCGACGATCTCGGCCGGCACGCCCGGCCCGGTGTCCGACACCTCGATCATGGCCGCGTCGTCGGTCGAGACCTCCAGCCAGCCCAGACCCTTGGCCTGGTCGCGCGTCAGGCGGCGGGTGGTGATGGTGACCACGGCGTCGCCCGGCGCGACCACGCCGCGCATGGCGTCGCGGGCGTTGACGGCCAGGTTCATCACCGCCGTCTCCAACTGGCTCTTGTCGGCCAGCACCACCGGCAGATCGCGGCCATAGTCGGTCTCCAACCGCACGTCCTCGCGCAGCAGGCGGCGCAGCAGCACGGCGAATTCACCGACCAGCTCGCCCAGATCCAGCCGCTCGCGCCGCACCGTCGACTTGCGCGAGAAGGCCAGCAGCTTGCGCACCAGATCCGCCGCCCGGATCGCCGTCTGGCGGATTTCGTTCAGCCCCTCGTACGACGGATCACCGACCGGGTGCCGTTCCAGCAGACCCGACAACTGAAGCTGGATCGCGGTCAGCAGATTGTTGAAATCGTGCGCCACCCCGCCCGCCAACTGGCCCACCGCCTGCATCTTCTGGGCCTGGGAGAGTTGCAGCTCCATCGACTTCTGGGCCGAGACGTCAAACAGCCAGACGCGCCGTTTCTCGCCCTCGGGCGCGACGTACAGATGCAGCATCTTGTCCGGGTGCGCCCGCGCCACCAGTTCGATCGGTCCCGACGACCCCGCCGCCAGCCGCGTGCGCGCCTCGGCCACGCCCGTCGGCTCGAACAGATGGCCGAAGGCCGCGTCGCGCGCCGCCGCAGGCCCGGTCAGCACCGCCAGGGCCGGGTTCGGCTCCTCGGCCTGGCCCGCGAACAGGTCCTCGCCCATGATCACGGCCGAGCCGAACGGCGCCCCCGCCGCCATGGCCCGTGCGTCGCCGGTCTGAACCGCCAGGACCGCGACCGGTGTCGGCGCGGCTGCGTGCAGGTCGGGCGCCTGGCGCACCAGGAAGCGATCGGGACCGGCCCGGCCGATCGCCACCTCGGTCTCGCGCTCGCCGATGGTGACGATGGCGCGGCCCTCATGGCCCTGTTTGGCCTGGGCGAAGGCCATGTACAGCGCCTGGTTCGACCGCCCGCGCGGCAGGGCCGTCGTCGCCCCGTTCGCCTCGACCCAGGCGTGGTTGAAGGCCAGCACCTGGCCCGAGGCCCAGACCAGGGCCGCCGGTTCGGCCAGGGCGTCCAGCATCTCGACCGCCGCGTCGCCGCTGGGTCGTCGCGGCGCGCCCGCCCGGCCGAAGGCGAACAGACCGATCAGGGCCACGGCCCCGGCGGTGAAGATCAGCATCAGCCCCGGCGCCGACCACGGGTCCGACCGGAACGCCGGATAGGCCAGGGCCGCCACGGCCGCCACGAAGCCGACGACCATCACCCCGGCCAGGGCGTCGAACGGCAGGCGTCGGCTGTGCGCTTCCATGAAACCCCGCGCGCGAATCAATTGTTGGATACTAGCGCGTTTCAGCGCCGCCGCCGCTTCTGCATGACGAAGCCGATGACCTTGGCCGCCGCCTCGAAATGTTCGCGCGGAATGGTCTCGTCCACATCCACCGCCGCATACAGCGCCCGCGCCAGCGGCACGTTCTCGACGATCGGCACCTCGTGCTCGCGCGCGACCTCGCGGATCTTCAGGGCCAGGGCGTCGACGCCCTTGGCGACGCAGACCGGGGCGGCGTCGCCCTTGTCCGGCTCATAGCGCAGGGCCACCGAATAGTGGGTCGGGTTGGTCACGATCACGGTCGCCGTCGGCACCGCCTGCATCATCCGCTTGCGGCTGCGCTGCATGCGGATCTGCTTCAGCTTGGCCTTGACGTGCGGATCGCCCTCGGACTGCTTGTAGTCTTCCTTCAGCTCTTCCTTGGTCATGCGCATCCGCTTGGCGAAGCGCATCTTCTGCCAGATGAAGTCCGCTCCGGCGGTGAAGCCCAGCAGCACCAGGGTCGCCGCCATCAGGGCCACGATCAGGTCCCGCGCGAACGGCAGTTGTTCGGCCGGACTCATGGCCGCCAGATTCTCCAGCTCGCGCGTGTGCGGCTTCAGCACCATCCAGCAGACGGCCGACACCGCGATCAGCTTGATGAAGGTCTTCAGGAACTGCACCAGGCCATCGGGACCGAAGATGCGTTTGAAGCCCGACAGGGGGCTGACCTTGTCCCATTTGGGCTTGATCTTGTCGGCGGTGAAGATCAGGCCCGACTGCATCAGATTGCCGCCCGCGCCGCCCACGATCACCGCGATCATCACCGCCGCGAACAGGGGCGTCACCGACCACAGGGCGCGCGCGCCGATCTCGATCCCCGCGCCGGATTCCAGCGCCCCGACCATGGCGTGCGGGCTGGCGATGAAGGGCAGCAACTGTTCGGCCGTCGAGGTGGCGAACCAGCCGCCGCCCATCAGGATGACGGCCGCCCCCCCCATCAGGGCCAGAGCTGGGGCGACGTCCTGGGACTTGGCGACGTCGCCCTTCTTTCGCGCCTCTTCGAGTTTTCGCGGGGTCGCCTCTTCTGTTTTGGATTCGGGATCTGCGCCTTCAGCCAAGGGCGCCTCCCGAACCCGCCGCGAAGATCTCGGCCAGGCGGCGATAGCGGTCGATGAAGACCGTCCCCAGCACCCCGAGACTCAAGGCGAACACCGACAGGCCCAGGATCACGCTCAGCGGGGCGGCGGCGAAAAAGACCTGGAACTGCGGCATCACCCGCCCGATCAGGCCGGTGGCGATGTTGAACACCAGGGCGAAGACCAGCACAGGCCCGGCCAACTGCACCCCCAACAGGAAGGAATCGCCCAGCGTCCGTATCGCCAGGGTGGTGAAGTCCGCCGTCACCAGCGGCCGCGCCGGGGCGATCAGCTCGTACGATCCCACCAGCCCGGCGACGAACAGGTGGTGGGTGTTGGTGGCGAACAGCAGGGTCACGCCCAACAGCGTCAGAAAGGCCGACAGCGTCGTGCCCGGCTGGGCCTGCAAGGGGTTGGCCGTCTGGGCGAAGCCCAGGGTGGTCTGCAAGGACACGATCTCGCCCGCCGTCCCCAGGGCCGTCATGAACGACCGCAGCAGGGCGCCGATCATCAGGCCCACGATGACCTCGCGCAGCACCCAGCCGACCATGCCGCCGACGCTGGCGGGCAGGGCCGGCAACGATCCAGCCACCACCGGCCACAAGGCCAGGGTGATCATCAGCGCCAGCCCCAGACGCACCCGAGGCGGCACATAGCTCTCGCCGATGCCGGGCAGCATCATCAGGACCGCGCCGATTCGGGCGAAGATCAGCGCCCCGGCCCAGACCTGATCCGATGTGGCGTAAGGCTCCACTACATGCCCGCGATGCGGGCCGCGATCTGCTGCATGAAGCCGCCCAACAGCGCCCCCATCAGCGGCAGGAACAGCAGCAGAGACACGAAGATGGCGATGATCTTGGGCGCATAGATCAGGGTCTGTTCCTGAATCTGGGTCAGGGCCTGAAACAGGCCGATGACCACGCCGACCACCAGGCCGACGATAAGCACCGGCGCACAGAGCTGGATGGTCAGCCACAGGGCGTCCCGCCCCACGTCCAGAACTTCGGCGCCGTTCATTAACACTCGCTCCCGGGTACTGGGCTGAAATTGCCGGGTGCATGGTTAATGTCGCGTTAGGATCGACCTTGCTCGCCAGCGCCGCCCACACCAGCTATGAGCCACGCCTCGCGCACAGGACCGATCCATGGACGACACCCGCCGCCACGACCACGACGCCGACTGCGACGGCAGTTGGATCGAACGCGAAGCCCTGGCCCGCGCGGCGGGCACGCCGCTGCCCCGTCGTGGCGGGCGTCGGCCCGAGGCGGACCTTCCCGATGAAGACGAGGTGCGCGCCGCCGTCAGAACCCTGATCCGCTGGACCGGCGACAATCCTGACCGCGAAGGCCTGGTGGACACCCCCGATCGCGTCGCCCGCAGCTATCGCGAGATGTTCGCCGGCTATGACGTCGATCCCCGCGAATATCTGGAGCGGACCTTCGAGGAGGTCGGCGGCTATGACGAGCTGATCGTGCTCAAGGACATCCGTTTCGTCAGCGTCTGCGAGCACCATATGCTGCCCGTCATCGGCAAGGCGCACGTCGCCTATCTGCCGACCGATCGCGTCGTCGGCATCTCCAAACTGGCCCGCGTGGTGCGCGGCTACGCCCGCCGCCTCCAGATCCAGGAAAAGATGACGGCCGAGATCGCGCGCGCCATCCAGGAGGTGCTCAAGCCTCAAGGCGTCGGCGTGGTCATCGAGGCCGAGCATAGCTGCATGACGCTGCGCGGCGTCAACGCGCCCGGAACCAGCCTGATCACCAGCCACCTGGTCGGCGTGGTCCGCGACGACGCCCGGACCCGCGAGGAATTCCTGCGGCTGGTCAGGGGCTGATCCCTCCACCCTACGCAAGGAGGCGGATCGGCGGCGCAAGCATGCGCGCGCGCCGTCAGATCGGCATGCGCATGATCTCTTGATAGGCCTGGATCACCTGGTCGCGCACGGCCATGACGGTTTCCAGCGAGGCCTCGGCCGAGCTGACGGCGGTGACCACGTCGATCAGACTGCCCTGGCCCTGGACGGCGCTGGCCATCTGGGTTTCGGCCGCGCGGGTCTGTTCCGTCGCGCTGGACATGACGTTCTGCAACAGTTCGCCGAAGCCGGGTCCCTGGGCCGCCGCCGCGCCGCCCGCCTCGCCCGCCGGCGAGGCGCCGGTCTGGATGGCCTGATAGGCCCGGGCCGCCATCATGGGATTCATGGCTCAGCCCCTCACTTCTTCAGCAGGTCGAGGGTGCGCATCTCCATGGCGCGCGCCGTCTCGATGACGTTCAGATTGGCTTCATAGGCCCGCTGCGCCTCGCGCATGTCCATGGCCTCGATCAGGGTGTCGACATTGGGCCGGGTGACATAGCCCTCGGCGTTGGCCGCCGGGTGGGTCGGATCGTATTCGCTGCGGAAGTCGCTCATGTCGGGCCGCACCTCGGCCAGGACGACGCCGGTCGCCCCGTTGATCTCGCGCGCCTGAAACACCGGCGTCTGACGACGATAGGGCTGGCCGCCCGCCGTGGAGGCGGTGGATTCGGCGTTGGCGATGTTCTCGGCGATGACCCGCATGCGCGACTGCTGCGCCCGCAGCGCCGAGGCGGCGGCGGCCATGGCCGGGTTTCGGGGCGGGATCGGATCAGCCACGGCTCAACCCTTCTTCAGCGACCCGGCGGCCGGGCGGCCATGCGGATCATCTGCAACGACTTCTGGTAGAAGCCGATGGCGGCGTCATAGGCCATGCGGCTCTCGGCCATCTTCAGCATCTGTTCTTCGACCACCACCGAATTGCCGTCCAGCGTGGTCTCGGAATCCGGCGTCTCGTTCGACTGATAGCGGGCGGCGGGACCCGCGGGCGCGATGTGGGCGGCGCTGGTCCGGGTCATCTGCAACGGCCCGCCCTGGCCCCTCAGGGCGGCGGCGAAATCCTTCGGCGCGGCCAGATCGCGGGCGACGTATCCGGGCGTGTCCGAATTGGCCACGTTCTGGGCGATCACGCGCTGGCGCTGGTCCAGCCATCCCAGGCGGCCCTTGATCTGATCCAGCAGCGGCAGGTCGACGACGCCCATGACCGGTTCCCGTGGGGACGCATGACGCGCCCATTCAACACCCGGCGAAAAATGCCCGGCTCATGGTTAAGAAGAGGTTTCCCTAAACCAACCGTTAACCGTGTCGCTTAACAGTCGGGCGGAACCGGCGCCGCGATCCGCGCGCCGAATCCGGGTCCGTGCATGAATTTCCTCGACCTCGCCCGCGCCGTCTTCGGCCTGGCCTTCACCCTGGGGATTATCGGCCTGTGCGCCTGGGCCGCGCGCCGCTACGCGCCCCAGCTTTTGGCCCGAATGAACGCCGAGCGCGGCGAGCGCCGTCTTCAGGTCGTCGAGACCCTGGTGCTGGACCCGGCCCGCCGCCTGGTCCTGGTCCGCGTCGATGAGGAGGAGCGCCTGCTGCTGCTGGGCGAAGGCCGCGAACTGATCGAACCGCGCCAGATCGGAGGCCCGAAGTGAAGGCGCCGTTCCTCTCCCTCCCCTTTATGGGGAGGGTGGCGCGCAGCATCGGCTGGGGTCCAGCCGTGGATCGCCCCACCCGTCTTCGCCCTTCAGGCTCAGACACCCTCCCCCGCAGGAGGAGGGAGAAGCTGTTCTGCATCCCGACCCGCGACGAGTTGAAGCGCGCGGCGGCCCTGTCGCTGCTGACCACCCTGCTGTGCCTGGCCTTCCCCCTGGTGGCCTTGGCCCAGGACGCGGCCGCGACCGGCAGCGCCATCAACATCGACCTGGGCAGCGGCGCAGGCCTGTCCGAGCGTGTGGTCCAACTGGTCGGCCTGATGACCGTTCTGTCCTTGGCGCCGTCGATCGTCATCATGACCACCAGTTTCGTGCGCATCGTCGTGGTGTTGTCCCTGCTGCGCACCGCTCTGGGGATGCAGCAGTCGCCGCCCAACGCGGTCCTGGTCTCCCTGGCCCTGTTCCTGTCCGCCATCGTCATGGCTCCGACCTGGCAGGACGCCTATGATTCGGGAATCAGGCCCCTGATGGACCAGCAGATGGAGCTGCCCCAGGCGTTCGACGCGGCCTCTGAACCGGTGAAGACGTTCATGTTGTCGCAGGTCGATCGATCCGACCTCGCCCTGTTCACCCGCCTGTCCCGCGTCGAGGCTAACACCGCCCCCGCCGACCTGCCCCTGCGCGTGGTCACCCCGGCCTTCATGATCAGCGAGTTGAAGACTGCCTTCGAGATCGGATTTCTTCTTTTTGTTCCGTTCCTTGTGATCGATCTGGTGGTCGCCAGCGTGCTCATGTCCATGGGTATGATGATGCTGCCTCCGGTGGTGGTTTCCCTGCCGTTCAAGCTGATCTTTTTCGTACTCGTGGACGGCTGGAGACAGGTCGCCGGCAGCCTGGTCGAGAGCTTCCAGAGGGCCTCTGGAACAGGCTGAATCCCCAGCCTCAAAGGCTTTCCGCAGCAGGGCCGCTTGCCAAGTCGCGTGAAAAGCGTGTTGATCCTCCAGTCTTCGCCTGGAATCGGGCGACCAACTGGAAACGCCATCATGACCACTCAAGCCGAACTCATCGCCGCCGTCGCCAAGGACGCGGGTGTCTCGCAAGCCGACGCCGGCAAGGTGCTGACCGCCATCGTCGAGAACATCCACAAATCCCTGAAGTCGGGCGGCGACGTCCGCATCTCGAACCTGGGCGTGTTCGACACCGCCTCGCGCGCCGCCCGTGAAGGCCGTAACCCGGCCACCGGCGCGACCATCAAGATCGCCGCCTCCAAGGCCGTACGCTTCCGCGTGTCCAAGCCGCTGAAGGACGCCGTCAACAAGTAAGACGGATCAGGCCGCCGGCCTCGCAGGGGCCGGCGCCGCTTGAGCAGGACGGGCGGGCGCCGCGGGTCGGTTCCCGCCCGTTTTCTGTCTGATGTTGGCCTTCATGGCCGTGACCCAGCCGTTGAAGGTGTCGACGCCCGCCGCCAGGGCCGCGAAATCACCGGCCGACGTCGCCCCGCCCATGCCGTCCAGGCCGTCCAGCGCGATCCTCAGACCATCGGCGCTTCGCGCCCGCGCCACGAAGGGCTGATAGTTGCGCGACAGCCGCGCCAGGGCGCCCGCGTCCCGGCCCAGGGAATAGCCGATCCCGGCGCGCAGCAGCCGCGCCTCTTCGTCCGGCGTCAGGGCCGTGGCCGTGTCCTTGTAGCGATCGCCCAGCCGCGCCTCATACAGGGCCGCCGCCTCGCCCCATTTCTCCTGTTTCCAGAAGACGTCGGCCCGCACCTCGCGCGCCGCCGGGCTGTTGTCGTTCTCCAGCAGCTCCAGCGCGTGGTCGAACCGGCCCAGGTCCATCAGCGCCCGCGCCTCCAGCGCCCGGCGCTCGGCGTTCATGGCCGTGGGCAATAGGGTGGTGCGCGATCCCCACAGGGCCTGCAACGCCGCCTCGGGCTGGCGGTCCATCAGATAGACGGCGGCCAGATCGGTCGCCACCTGGGCCTTGGCCACGCCCTCCAGCCGGTTGTCGACCTGGTATTTCAACAGTTCCGCCGCCTGTTTCAGCAGGTCGACGTCGATCAGCCGCCGCGCCAGGCGCCGCACCATCTCGTCGCCGTCCGCCCCGATCGGGGTCAGGTCGCGGAAATCGTAGAACAGGGCCAGGGCCTGGATCGGCTGCAAGCCGTCGGCCGTCCCGTCCAGGAACAGACTCTTGAACGCCTCGTTCAGATCGGTCTGGATTTCGGCGGCGCCCGGCAGTTGGGCCATCCGCTTGCCCGCCCCGCGCAGGGCGTCCAGCGCCTCGCGGTACCGGCCCTGCGACAGATACAGACTGCCCAGGGTGCGGATCACCGCCAGTTCGGTCGCATCGCCGCGCCAGCGCCATTTCAGCGATTCCAGCTCGGCCGCCGCCGCGTCGGGCTTCATCGTCCCCTTGGCCAGACCGATGCGCACCAGCCCCAGCTTGGCGGGGGTCGCGATCCCGTCCAGCGGCGCGCGCGCCACCGCCTGATAGACCCGCACCGCGCGATCCGTCTGGCCTTGCAGTTCAAACATCCGCGCCTGCACCAGCCGCGCCGACAACTGGTCGGCCGCCGAGGCGTTCTGGCTGAAACTATAGTCCAGCAGCGAAGCCGCCGCGGTCATGTCCCCGGTCTCCAGCGCCGCCAGGGCGTGGGCCGCGCCGAACCGCGCCCGCCATTCGGCCGGGAAGTCGTCGATCACCCCGGCGCCGGCCGTGAAGGCCTGGCGCGCGCCGGCCCAGTCGCCGTGCTCGGCGGCGATATAGCCCAGCCACACCTTGGTCGCCGGATCGCCCGCCACCGAGGCGCCCGAGAAGTCCGCCTGGGCCTCGTCCAGCCGCCCGATCTGGGCGCGGGCCGCGCCGCGCAGGCCGCGCACCTCCGGTTCGCCCAACATGTTGGGCGCCGTCTTGACCAGGGCGTTCAGCACCCCGATCGCCTCATAGGCCAGGCCCGAGCCGATCAGAAACCGGGCCAGGGCCAGCCGCGCCTCGACCGGCGCGCGCGGGTCCTCGCCCGCCTTGGCCGTCTCCTCGGCCGCCTTGGCCTGAAGGTCGCGATAACGGGTGGTGAAGCCGCCGTCGGCCGGCGCCGCCCACTCGGCCAGGATCAGGCCCGGATGCGGCGCCTTCTTGGGCGCATGGTCTTCGGCCGCCGCCGCCTCCAGCGCCGCCGACGGCGCCGACAGGGTCAGGCCCCCCGGCCGGTTCAGGGTCACCAGATCGCCCTCGGCGGCGATCGTCAGATTGTCGGCTCGGCTTTCGATCGCCAGGCCCTGGGCGGTCGGCAACAGGGTCAGGTCCACCGTCTCGCGCCGGTCGGCGAACCCCTTGCCGGGGGCCAGGGCCGTCACCGCCGCGAAGCGGTCGCCGACCATGGGATCGGTCAGCCACACCGTCCGCGTCGCCCCGGCCATCCGCGCCACCAGGGCGTTGGTCCCCTGGTCGTCGCGCACCACCTCGACGCCCCCGGCCGCCTGGGACGCGCCGCCGATGGTCACCTTCCAGCCGTTGCCGTCGGCCACGGCCGCGACCGGCAGGTTCTCGGCCGCCTTGACCCGCACCACGGTGTAGTCCGGTCCCGCCGCCCAGTGGGCGCTCTCGGCCGGACCCAGGGCCTTGGCCCCGCTCAGGTCCATGCGCGCGGCCGTGTCGAAGACGATCCACACTGCCTCGCCGCGCCGGAACACCGCCGCCCCCACGGGCGCGGTCCAGTCGAAGCTCAGCACCACCCGGTCGGCGGCCGCCACGGCGCGCACCGGGGCCACGCGTGCGGTCTCGGCGGCGACCTCGGGTGCGGCCGGGGCCTGTTCGGGCGAATAGAGGTTCAGCCACACCGCCCCGTCGGCATTGCCGGTGCGCGCATCGGCGCCCTCGGCCAGGGTCAGGACCAGTTCGGTCGCGCCCTGCACGGCGCGGGTCTCGACCGCGGTCACCCCCTTGGGCGGATCGACCTTCAGGCGCGACACGTCGGGCGCGGCCGTCGAACCGATGCGCACGATCACCGCCTGACCCTCGCGCCGGATGCGCGACCGGGCGCCGATGACCCCGGCGAACTCCACGCGGGTGAAGCCGGCGTTGGCCCCGACGCGGATCTCGATCGGGTCGCCGGAGGACGCCTGTTCCTGGGCCAGGGGCGCCATCGGCGCGAACACGACCGCGCCGGCCGCGGCGGCGGCCACGGTCGACTTCAGAAAGCGCTTGCTGGAACGAGGGCCGGACATTCGCGCGCACCCTCACGCGCGCGCCCTTTCATCGCGGTTAACGCCCGTTCACCGTGACCCGCCTGCGACAAAGACGACGCTTGCGCGCACGGCCCTTCGGGCCGACATCCCGACCATGTCCGATCCCGCCTGGCCGCCGCTGAACACCTTGAAGACGGGCCTGGCCTGTCGCTGTCCCCGTTGCGGCCAAGGGCCGCTGCTCAAGGGCTTTCTGACCATCCGCGAGTCCTGCCCGAAATGCGGCCTGGACTACGGCTTCGCCGACCCGGCCGACGGCCCGGCCTTCTTCGGCATGAGCCTGGTCGGCGTCATCGGCATGGTCGCCTTCATGGGCTTCGAGTTCACGGTCCATCCGCCGGTCTGGGTGCATATGGTCGTCACCCTGCCGTTGCTGACCCTGGGCTGTCTGGCCGTGCTGCGGCCGTTGAAGGGCTGGCTGGTGGCCGAGCAATACATCCACAAGGCCGAACAGGCCCAGTTCTCCAGCGTCGGCGGCCACGGCGAAGGCTCGCCCTGGAAGACCCGACGCAAGTCCTAGGCGTCCTCGGCCTTCGCCTCGCCCAGCGCGCCCAACAGGGTCTCGCGCCCGGCCGGATTGACCGCCGCCCAGGTCACCACCGCCAGGACCAGCGGCGCCACCGACAGCGCCAGATAGCGGCCGACGATGGCGATCTGGGCCGCCATCGGGTTCAGCGGTTCGCCGACCAGGCGGCTTCCGCCCGGCTGGGTCGCCAGGGCCGGGTTCAGCATGGGCGCGATCTCGCCCCACACCACCGCCGCCACCGACAGCAGGAACAGCGCCACGATCACCCCGACGCCGATCAGGGCGGCCCGCACCGGCCGATCCGTCCGGGGCGGCGCGATCATGAAGGCCGCGAACAGCGGCACGCCCAACAGCAGCCGTTTCACCACCTCGTGCGGCAAGCCATAGACATAGTCGCGGCCGTTCTGGACGATGTTGACGCCGATGTCCCAGCCGCCGTCGGCGCGCGCGCCGATCTCGCCGTTCATGCCGAACAGCCGCAGGACCAACGCCGCGATCGGCCGCAACGCCGCCGCCGCCAGGTCCGCCCCGACCCACCACCACAGGGGCAACAGCACGATCAGCGCGCCCAAGGCCCACAGGCCGAACCGGCGCCGGGCCTCTTCCTCGGGCGTCTTGGCCCGGATCGCCTCGCGCCAGCCGCTCATGACGCGGTCCCTTCCGAAGCGGCCTTGGCCTCGGCCGCCTTTCGGCCCTGCCGCTCCTGCCAGCGCGTCCAGAAGAAGAAGATAAGAAGCCCCTCCAGCCCGATCATCGCGTCCCACACATAGGCGTGGAAGAAGTCGAACAGGTGCTCGGACCCGCGCGACAGGTACAACAGGCTGATGATCCGGCCCAGATTGACCACTTGCAGGGCCAGCACCCCGACCGCGGCCCCGATCAGCCCGTCCCGCAGCCGCCCCGGAAACGCCAGTATGGCCGCCACCAACAGGGCGCAGACCTCCACCGCATTGCACCCGGCCAGCACCTGAACCGCGCCGCGCCCGTCATTGAACCGCAGGATGTCGCCCTCGGCGACCACGCGGCTGTCGAACGGCGCGATCAGCGCGGCCGACAGATCGACCAGCATCCGCGTGAACGGCTGGGTGAACCCCTTGTCCGCCCACGGCGTCGCCAGGACGCTGAACAGCGCCAGCGCCACGATGCCGAAGGTCAGCAGATATTTGACCCCCGGATTGGCCAGGAATTTTTTCAAGATCACCCCCCGCGCCCGTCAAAGCGGAAGCTTATGGCGACCCCGGCAGGACTCCAACCTGCGACCTCGGCTTTAGGAAAGCCTTGCTCTATGCGGCTGAGCTACGGGGCCACGTGGGGGCGGACCTAGCGGCTGGCGCGGCGTTCGCCTAGCCCCTTCCGCATCACATCGAATTCGATTGTGGTTAATCGAGCTTAAGATACAATATCTTGTAGGGAACAAATCCCGAATCGGGCCGTGTCGGTGATTCGGTCCTGATTCGTTTCGCGCCTGTTCCGCGCCTTCGCCGCCCGCCGTTAACCGCCCCGACGCCGCTTGAGCAAACGCTCGGGAATCGCCACCTTGTCCCGTGTCATGAGCGACCGTTCCCCCGGCCTGGCTCCTTCGCGCGTCACCGCCGTGCTGGGACCGACCAACACCGGCAAGACCCACCTGGCGGTCGAGCGGATGCTGGGTCATGCCTCGGGCATGATCGGCCTGCCGCTGCGGCTGCTGGCGCGCGAGATCTATGAGCGGATCGTCGTCCGCCGGGGCGCCGCCGCCGTGGCCCTGATCACCGGCGAGGAGAAGATCGTCCCGCCGCGCCCGGCCTATGTCGTCTCGACCGTCGAGGCCATGCCGATGGAGCGGTCGGTCGACTTCCTGGCCATCGACGAGATCCAACTGATCGCCGACCCGGAACGGGGCCATGTCTTCACCCAGCGCCTGCTGCACGCGCGCGGACGGTTCGAGACCATGTTCCTGGGCGCCGGAACCGCCGCGCCCCTGATCCGGCGGCTGGTCACGGACGTCGAGGTCGTCACGCGCGACCGGTTGTCGAACCTGGCCTATGCCGGGTCCAAGAAGCTGACCCGCCTGCCTCGACGCAGCGCCATCGTCGCCTTCAGCGCGGAACAGGTCTACGCCATCGCCGAGCTGATCCGCCGCCAGAGGGGCGGCGCCGCCGTGGTCATGGGCAGTCTGTCGCCCCGCACCCGCAACGCCCAGGTCGCCCTGTTCCAATCGGGCGAGGTCGATTTCCTGGTCGCCACCGACGCCATCGGCATGGGGCTGAACATGGACGTCGACCATGTCGCCTTCGCGGGCTTGCGCAAGTTCGACGGCCGCCGCACCCGCTGGCTGCACGCTCATGAGATCGGCCAGATCGCCGGTCGCGCGGGCCGCCATCTGCGCGACGGAACCTTCGGCGTCACGGGCGAGGCCGAGGATCTGGACCCCGATCTGGTCGAACAGGTCGTGGAGCATCGCTTCGATCCGCTGGAGGCGGCCCAGTGGCGCAACGCGCGGCTGGATTTCGACACCCTGCCCGACCTGTTGCGCTCCCTGACCGTCCAGCCGGACGTGCCCGGCCTGACCCTGACGGCCGAATCGTTGGACGAGACCCTGTTGCGCCGCGCCGCCGCCGACCCGGACATTCAGAAGATCGCCCGCTCGCGCGGCGCCGTCATGCGGTTGTGGGAGACCTGCCGCCTGCCGGACTTTCAGAAGACCACCCCCGACGAACACGCCCGCCTGGCGCGCGACATCTTCCAGGCCCTGACCGGTCGACGCGGCCGCCTGACCCACGATTGGTTCGCCGCCCGTTTCAAGGACCTGGACCGCGACGACGGCCAGATCGACCAGTTGTCGGCGCGCCTGTCGGGGGTGCGAACCCTGGCCTATATCGCCGCCCGCCCCGACTGGCTGGACCGGCCTCAGGAATGGCGCGAGGCCGCCCGCGCCCTGGAGGACCGGCTGTCCGACGTCCTGCACGAACGGCTGACCGCCCGCTTCGTCGACCGCAAGACCACCGCCCTGATGCGCGCCCTGAACGATCGGCCCGATCTGGGAACCGAGGTCGGCGACGACGGCGCGGTCCTGATCGAGGGCGCCAGCGTCGGCCGTCTGGACGGCGTCCGGTTTGCGCCTGAGGCGGGCGGTTCGGCCCTGGCCGACCGCGCCCTCCGCGCCGCCGCCGTGCGCGCCGTGGGACCCGAGGTGGCCCGCCGCCTGGGCCGCCTGGCCGCCGACCCGGACGAGGCCTTCTCCATCACGGCCGACGGCGGCGTCTTGTGGCGCGGCGCCCTGACGGCTCAGATCGCGGGCGGCGATCCTTTTTCGCCACGCATCCGCCTGCTGGGCGACCTGGGACCGGAACCGGCCCGCGAGCGGGCGCGACGGCGCATCGAGACCTGGCTGACGGCCGAGGCGGGCCGCGCCCTGCGCCCCCTGGCCCGCCTGCGCCGCGCGATCGAGGACGGCGCCTTGAAGGGTTTGGCGCGCGGCGTCGCCTTCCGCCTGATCGAGGCGGGTGGCGTCACCGGCCGCGCCGGGCTGGATCGCGATCTCGCCGCCCTCAGCCAGGCCGAGCGGCGCGCCCTGAAGCCGTTCGCCGTGCGCATCGGCGCCTTCGCCGTCTGGCTGCCCGCCGTGCTCAAGCCCCGCGCCCTGATCCTGGCCCAAGCCTTCGTCCCCGCCCTGCCCGGTCCCGCCTTGCCCGGCCAAGGGCTGATCCGCCTGTCCGATCCCGCCCCGTCCGAGCGCGCCCTGTCGGCCCACGGCCGCCTCGCCGCCGGACGCTGGGCCGTGCCGGTCGAGACCGCCGAGCGTCTGGCCGTCCTGCGGACCGAGGGCGGGGGCCGCCTGTCCGACGCCGCCCTGGCCGAACTGGGCTGGACCGAAAGCCAGGCGAAAGAGATCCTGACCGCCCTGCGCCCCACGCGCCGTCAGCAACCGGACAAGCCCGGCCTGCCGGTCGTCTTGTCGCGCCCCGACAGCCCCTTCGCCGCCCTGGCCGACCTGACTCGGCCCGACACGCCCGCGCGCCGCGCGCCGCGCCGTCACCGCCGCAAGGCCGCCGCGAGGTCCGATGGCCGGTCCTGAAACCTGCCGCATCGACGTCTGGCTGTGGCGCGCGCGCTTCGCCAAGACCCGCGTGATCGCCGCCGCCCTGGTCGAGGCCGGGGCGGTGCGCCTGACCCACCAGGGCCGCCAGAGCCGCCTGGACAAGCCCAGCCGCGCGGTTCACCCCGGCGACCTGGTGCTATTCGTCGTGAACGGCCGCCTGACCGAGGTTCGCGTCGAGACCCTGGGCGAACGGCGCGGCCCGGCAAGCGAGGCGCGCGCCCTCTATGCCTTGATCCCGTCCTCCGGGGAGACCCGGAGTTGACACCGGCGGCCTCGCGCCGCATCTCCCCCGGCACTCCCCGCCGTGACCGGTTTCGCCGCCCCCGTCCCAAGTTCCATGACCTACATCGTCACTGACGCCTGTGTGCGCTGCAAATTCATGGACTGCGTCGAGGTGTGTCCGGTCGACTGCTTCTATGAGGGCGAGAATTTCCTGGTGATCGCGCCGGACGAATGCATCGACTGCGGCGTCTGCGAGCCGGAATGCCCCGTCGACGCCATCAAGCCCGACACCGAGGACGAGCCGGACGGCAAATGGCTTCAGGTCAACGCCGAATACGCCAAGGTCTGGCCCAACATCACGGTCAAGGGCACGCCCCCCGCCGACAAGGAGCAGTTCGAGCGCGAAACCGGCAAGTTTGAAAAGTATTTCAGCGAGAAGCCCGGCAAGGGGTCCTGACGCGACCGCGGGGCTTTCGCGGCAGCGGATTCCGGCGTCGGACCAACTGACGCTGTGGATGTTTTGAAATTCCGCAAATTTGTGATAGGTTCTTATCTATTGGATCGGGCGGATCGGGAATTCCCGCGCCGCCCGTGTTTGCGACAGAACTCCGCCCATGCAGGCGGGGTCGGCCAGAGGTTCGGTGATCCGTTTCCACGTTTGAAGGTCAGACTGCTCTCACCCGGCCGCATCGCCGGGCGAAGCCGTGTCGCCTTCTCCGGGGGTTCGTCTCGCCGTCCGTCCTGCGCCAGAAAGGACTGAAGACATGACGAGCAAGAGCGGTCTGGAATTCAAGGTTGGCGACGCGGTCGTCTATCCGGCGCACGGCGTCGGCAAGGTGGCGGCCATCGAGACCCAGGAAGTCGCCGGCATGTCGCTGGAGGTCTATGTCGTGACCTTCGACCACGAGAAGATGACCCTGCGCGTCCCGACCAAGAAGGCCAAGACGGCCGGTCTGCGCACCCTGGCCGGCGAAGACGTCGTGACCAAGGCCCTGACCACGCTGAAGGGCCGCGCCCGCATCAAGCGCACCATGTGGTCGCGCCGCGCCCAGGAATACGAAGCCAAGATCAACTCGGGCGACCTGATCTCGATCGCCGA
Organism: Brevundimonas sp.; assembly: GCF_036732845.1. Classification (GTDB taxonomy): domain Bacteria; phylum Pseudomonadota; class Alphaproteobacteria; order Caulobacterales; family Caulobacteraceae; genus Brevundimonas. The sequence continues at coordinate 35,158 of NZ_DAINBO010000006.1, forward strand.
GGTGGTCCGCGACCTGCACCGCGCCGACAGCCAGCCGGAACAGTCCTATTCGGAGCGCCAGCTCTATGAATCGGCGCTGGACCGCATGGCCCGCGAAGTCGCCGCCGCCAACCGCATCGACAAGGACGCCGCCGTCGAGCTGCTGGCCAAGTCGCTCAGCGCCAAGAAGCCGATCGTCGCCGCCGCCGAAGCGGCCTGATCCTTCTCAAGGCTCCAGACGAACGAAAGGCCCGGACATCACTGTCCGGGCCTTTTGCTTTTCCCCCTCCCCATTTCATGGGGAGGGGGACCGCGAAGCGGTGGAGGGGTTCTCCCCCTCACCCTCAGGGCCTCAGAAATACTCGGCGTTCGCCGGGCACTGGGCCGCCAGACGGCGCGCCGTGATGCTGGCCGGGATATAGGGCGTGCCGCGCGAGAGCTGGGCGCCGCCCCGGAAGGTGAAGGTCTCGGACGTATAGGGACCGTTCAGCCGCACATTGACCCGCCGTCCCTTGTGGTCGGTGCAGGTCCCCTCGAAACGGGCGTTGCCGTTGCCGACCACGCGCACCGGATAGACGCATTGCCATTTCCGCGTCGACAGGCCGCCGAAGAAGCGGTTGATCTCGCTGGGGCGGACGCATTTGGTCTCGGTGTCGCGCACGCCCAGCACGCTGGTCGTATAGGTCCAATAGCCCGGCTGAGGCTGGTCGTTGGTCTGGCTTCCGGCCACGCCCGGCGCGGCCAGCACGGCGGCGCCGACGGCCAGGGGGGCGATCATGGCGACGGCGCGGGTCAGGGACTGGATGCTCATCTTGGGTCTCTCGATCCTGAAGCTCATGGGCTATAGCGTTAGAAGGTGGCGGTTGAACGACGGCTGAACAAGCTTTCCGGCCCGCTGGCGCCTTGACCCGGCCCCGGCCTTTCGACTATACGGCCCCCTCTCGCGCGGGACCCGTCTCCCGCGCGCTTCCGTTTCATGCGTTCCGACGGGACGCAAGCCCAAGGATCTGACGATGTCGCGTCGTTGCGAACTCACCGGTGTCGGCCCGATGGTCGGCAATTCGGTCAGCCACTCGAACATCAAGACCAAGCGCCGCTTCCTGCCGTCGCTGAAGTCGGTGAAGGTGACCTCGGACGCCCTGGGTCAGACCTTCTCGCTGCGCATCTCGAACGCCGCGCTGCGCACCCTGGATTTCAAGGGCGGCCTGGACGCCTTCATCGTCAAGGCCCGCGACGAGCAGCTCTCGGTCGCCGCCCAGCGCATCAAGCGCCAGGTCAAGGCCAAGCTGGCCGAACAAGCCGCCGCCTGATCCAGGCGACGCAGCCCAACTGAACGAGGCCGGTGGAGACACCGGCCTTTTTCTTTTTGATCCTCCCCCATCGGGGGAGGGGGACCGCCAAAGGCGGTGGGGGGAGCCTCCCATCCACCGGCGCTTGCGGCTTGCCCCCTCCATCACTTCGTGGTCCCCCTCCTCCGTTCGCTTCGCTGGGGGAGGACGATGACCCGCGATCAGATGTTCGCCTGCGCCCTCGAACAGCCGGGCGCCGAGGATTCGACCCTGCACGGCGGCCGCTGCGTGCGGGTGCGCGGCCACTGGATCGTCAATGAATCGCGCGAGGCCGACGCCCTGGCTCTGGCCCTGGACCTGGAGACCCTGGCCTTCCTGATGGAGACCGAGCCGGAGACCTATTTCCAGACGCCCCATTATCAGGGCTGGCCCGCCGTGCTGGTGCGCTACACCGTCGCCGACGACGATCGGCTGCGCGAACAGATCGAAAAGGCCTGGGCGCGCCGCGCGACCATGGCCCAGCGCCGGGCGCGCGGCCTGGCCTGAGCCGGGATTACAAACTCGCAACTTTTGCGGCGCTTTCTCGGCCGATAGTCTGGGCGCGACATCCCCCAGTGAAAGCCGCGTCATGGTCCGTCGTCTTCTGGTCTCCGCCTCCGTCCTGGTTCTGGCCGCCTGCGCCACCGCCCCGGCCGTCGCTCCGGCCCCGGCTCCGGCCGCGGCTCCGACGCCCGACCCCGCGGCGCCCGTCTCGACGCCCTTCACCCTCAGCACCGGTTCGCCGCGCACGCCCGAGCAACTGGCGATGCGGTTCGACAAGGCCGATCTCAGCTTCCGCATTCATCCCGATACGAAGACCATCGACGGCCTGGCGGTGCTGGACTTCACCGCCGTCGCTCCGCTGGACGCCCTGGTCGTGGAGCTGGACACCGTCCTGCCGATCTCTCAGATCGTCGTCGACGGCCGCGCCCTGCGGCCTGACCAATGGTCCAATCCCCAGGGGCGGCTGACCATTCCCCTGGCCCAGACCCTGCCCGCCGGGCGGTCGACCAGCGTGCGCATCGCCTATTCCGGCGCGCCGCACCGGGCCGTGCGCGCACCGTGGGACGGCGGCTTCGTCTGGGCGGCCACGCCCGACGGCAAGCCGTGGATCGCCACCGCCGTCCAGGGCGAGGGCTGCGACCTGTTCTGGCCCTGCATCGACCACCCCCAGGGCGAACCGGCGCGCGTCGATCTGCACGTCACCGTGCCGTCCGACCTGTCGGCCCCGTCCAACGGCCGCTTCCTGGGCAAGGTCGATCACGGCGACGGCTGGACCACCTGGAATTGGACCACGCGCGATCCCGACACCTATGCGATCACCCTGGCCGTCGGTCCCTATGTCGAGCTGAGCGACAGCTACGCCAGCCGGTTCGGCGACCGGTTCCCGCTGCATTTCTGGCATCTGGCCTCGGACGACCCGGTCAAGGCCCGCGACCTGTTCGCCCAGTTCGCGCCCATGCTCGACTTCTATGAGGCGACGGTCGGTCCCTTCCCCTTCCGCGACGAGAAGATGGGCGTGGTCGAGACCCCGCACCTGGGCATGGAGCACCAGACCATCAACGCCTACGGCAACGGCTATGCGTTCGACGGCAAGGGCTATGACTGGCTGCTGCAACACGAGCTGGCCCACGAATGGTTCGGCAACCAACTGACCAATGCCGACTGGGACGACATGTGGCTGCATGAAGGGTTCGGCACCTATATGCAGCCGCTCTACGCCCGCTGGCTGCACGGCGACCGGGCCATGGAGAGCGAGCTTCAGGCCATGCGGTTGCGGCTGGCCAATCGCTTCCCCCTGGTCTCGGGTCAGAGCCACACCTCCGGCGAGGTCTATGAAGGAACCGTCGGGCCGGGCCAGGACATCTACGGCAAGGGCGCCCTGATCGCCCATACCCTGCGCCTGCTGATCGGCGACGAGGCCTTCTGGAGCGCCGTGCGCACCAGCGTTTACGGTCGCCCCGACCCGCGTCCCGGCAATTTCCGCCCGCGCTACGGCACGACGCCCGAGTTCATCGCCAATGCCGAGCGCGCCTCGGGCCGCGACCTGGGCTGGTTCTTCGACGCCTATCTGTACAACGCCGCCCTGCCCGAGCTGCGCATGGTCCGCGACGGCGACCGGGTCAGCCTGTCCTGGATCACGCCGTCAGGCCGCCCCTTCCCCATGCCGGTCGAGGTCGAGATCGACGGCCGTGTCCAGACCCTGGCCATGACCGACGGCCGGGGTGAGCTGACCGCCGCACCCGGCGCCCACATCCTGTTGGACCCGCGCAACCGCGTGCTGCGCCGTCTGCCGCACGTCGAACAGTTTCAGGACTGGCAGAAGGCCGAGGCCGAGCGCCGCCGTGCGGCCCAGGCGGCGGCGCGAACCACCTCGAACTAGACCTCAGGCCGCCGCGCTCAGGGTCGGCAGGGCGCGCACCGCCTCGCGTCCATGAGGCGTGGCCGCCAGCACCCGCGCCAGGGCGGCGAAGTCCACCGGCTTGTCGACATAGGCGTCGGCGCCCGCCGCAAAGCCCGAGGCGTGGTCTTCCGGCCGGGCCGAGGCCGACAGCACCGCCACCGGCGTCTCACGGTTCGGCCCGTCGCCGCCGCGCAGCGCCCGCGTCGCCGTCAGCCCGTCCATGACCGGCATGTTGACGTCCATGATGATGATGTCGAAAGCCGCCTCGGCCGCCGCGTCCAACGCCTCGCGTCCGTTCTCGGCCATGGCGCAGGCATGACCCATCGAGGTCAGCCAGGCTTGCAGCACCATTCTGTTGACCGGATGGTCCTCGACCACCAGCACGTTCAACGGCCCGGCCGTGGTCTCGACCGCCGCGTCCGCGCGTTCCGTGATCGGCGTCGCCTCCCAGCTCTCGACATCGACGTCCAGCGACAGGGTGAAGGTCGATCCGGCCCCCGCCGCCGACGTCAGGGCGATGTCCCCGCCCAGAAGCTGGGCCAGCTTGCGGCAGATGCTCAGCCCCAGGCCCGTGCCGCCATAGCCGCGCGTCGAAGAGGCGTCGACCTGGGTGAAGGGCTGGAACAGCTTGCCCTGATCGGCCTCGGCTATGCCCACGCCGCTGTCCGCCACGGCGAAGTCCAGCCGCGCCCGCGTCTCGCCGATCCTGCGCCCGCGCACGGTCAGCTCCACCTTGCCCTCGGGCGTGAATTTCACCGCATTGCTCAACAGGTTCTGCACGATCTGGGCGACGCGCAGGGCATCGGTGTTCAGCCGGTGCGGCAGTTCGCCCACGCGCGTGACCTCGAAATCCAGCCCCTTGGCCGCCGCCTGGGCCTCGAACGGTCCCACGCTGCGTTCGACCAGATCGGCCATGGAGGTCTCGGCCGCGTCGATCTCTATCCGCCCGGCTTCGATCTTGGCCAGGTCCAGGATGTCGTTCAGCAGCACCAGCAGGCTCTCGCCCGACCGGCGGATGATGGAGACATAATTCTGTTGCGCCTCGCCCAGGCGGGTCGTGCTTTCCAGCAGTTGGGCCGCGCCCAGGACGCCGTTCATCGGCGTGCGCAGTTCGTGCGACACCACCGCCAGGAAGTTCGACTTGGCGTCCGAGGCCGCCCGCGCCTGTTCGCCCGCCACCACCAGCGCCGCGATCAGCTCGGCCTGGCGGGCGTTGATGGCGGCCAGTTCATTGTCCTTGATCTCGGTGATGACCACCTTGATCAGCAGGGCCATGGCCATGACCGGCCCGATGGCCAGCACCGTCAGCATCCCCGGCTGGCCCCACAGGCTGGCCACGATGATGGCGACCGTCAACGTATAGGGCATGGAGACGATCATCGCCTCGCGCGAATTGGCCCGCATCTGGGTGAAGACCAGGGTGTAGCCGGCGCACAGCAGGGCGATGGCCAGCATGCCGCCGAACGTCCCGCCCATGAAGAAGCTCAGCAACGGCGCCCCGGCCCAGCAGGCGCCCGATATGGTGGCGACGATCAGCTTGACCCGCGCGTGCCGTTTCGGGTCCGTCATCTGAATCCGGGTCTCGGCGATGGTTCGTCCCACGCCCGACACGGTCGCCACGACGTACCAGATCGCGGCCCAGTGCCACGGCACGGTGGTCAGCAAGGCCAGGCCCCACGCCCCGATGACCCAGTAACGCAGATGGCCTATGGCCATGATCCGATGGAAGAAAGGCGTCTTGTGCGCCCGATCCGCGGGCGGGGCGCCCGCCCTGTCTGTCGTCGTCGTCGCATCCGTCATGCACGCCTCCCCCCGCTCCCAGGCCGGTGACGTTGGGGAAGAGGCTCTAAGATATGATGAAAACGCCGGTTCCTGAACCAGAGTCCGCCTCTACGGCTCCAGCTCGATGTCCCAATAGAGGTAGTCGAGCCAGCTCTGGTGCAGATGGTTGGGCGGAAAGCGGCGCCCCGCTTCCTGAAGCTGCCAGGCGCTGGGCTGGTGCGGTCGGCGTCGGATCGGCATGCCCGCCTGCTGGGGCGTGCGTCCGCCCTTGCGCAGATTGCAGGGACCGCAGGCGGCGACGATATTGTCCCAGGACGTGCGCCCGCCCCGGCTGCGCGGAATGACGTGGTCGAACGTCAGCTCGGCCGAGTGGCCGCAGTACTGACAGGCGAAACCGTCGCGCAGGAAGACGTTGAAACGGGTGAAGGCCGGCTGCCGGTCCTGTTCGACATAGCGGCGCAGGGCGATGACGCTGGGCAGCCGCATCTCGATCGAGGGCGACCGCACCACCCTGTCGTAACAGGACACCACGTCCACCCGGTCCTGCCAGACCGCCTTGACCGCCTCCTCCCACGGCCAGATCGACAGCGGGTAATAGGACAACGGCCGAAAGTCGGCGTTCAGCACCAAGGCCGGAAAACCGCCGTGAGGACGCGCGTGGCCCTGCATCAGAGCCTCCGCCTCGGAATGTGCGACGCGACAGGACTGAAGACACGCTCCCCCTTGTCTAGCGGGAAGAGCCTACGCCTGATTCGACGTCGGGACCATGACGCTCAATTCGCCCGCCCCGGAAAGCCCGGCAGGCTCCAGCCCCAGGCCAGCGCCCCGGCCCTCAGGCCGAACCCCGCCGTCGCCGCCGTGATCGCCGACGGCCAGGGCGGCAGGTCGAAAGCCCGCATCACCACATACAGCGTCGCCGCCAGCAGGGCCGCCGACACGGTGATCTCGCGCCGCAGCAGGATCGAGGGCTGGCCCGCCAGCAGGTCGCGCACCACCCCGCCGAAACAGGCCGTCAACGCCCCCATGACAATGCAGATCAACGGCGCCGCACCCGCCGCCTCGGCCTTGGCGGCGCCCATGACGCCATAGGCGCCCAGGCCCAGCGCATCCAGCCACAGCAGCAGCCGGAACCGCCACGGCCGCGCGCCCAACAGCCACACCGCCGCCGCCGCCGCCAGACAGACGGCGATATAGCGCCAGTCCTGCACCCAGAAGACCGGAACCCCGATCAACAGATCCCGCACCGTCCCGCCCCCGACGCCGGTGATCGCCGCGAAGAAGGCGAAGGTGACCAAGTCGTGCTTCTCGCGCGCGGCGGCCAGGGCGCCGGTCGCGGCGAACACGGCCACCCCGGCGTAGTCCAGGGCGCCGAGCACGGTTTCGGGATCGGTCAGGGCGGGGTCGACCAGAGGCGTCGTCATGCGGCCTCCTCTAGCATGATCTCCCCGCGCTTCACCCCGCCGTACCAGCCCCACAGCAGATGCGCCGCCACCCCGCGATGGGGACGCCACGCCTCGGCCCGGGCATAGGCCTGTTTCTCGGTCGGACGCGCCGGAGTCCCGTCGGCCCAGCGCAGGGCCTCCTGCAAGGCCACGTCGCCGCCGGGAAAGACATCCGTCCGCCCTTCGCAGAACATCAGATAGGTCTCGGCCGTCCAGCGGCCGACGCCCTTGATCGCCGTCAAGGCCGCCACGGCCTGGTCGTCGCTCAGCGCCTGCATCCGCTCCAGGTCGATCCGGCCCTCGACCTGGGCCAGGGCGATCTCGCGCCCGTATTTCGCCTTCTGTCCCGACAGGCCCCAGCCGCGCAGGGTCTCGACCTCGTGCGCCAACAGGGCCTGCGGCGTCATCTCGCCCAAGCCCGCCTCGACGCGTCGCCAGATGGCGGCCGCGGACGCCGTCGACACCTGCTGCTCCACGATCATGCGCAACAGGCCCTGAAAGCCGCCGGGCCTGGCCCGCCATTCAAACACGGGCGTCCGCTCATGCGCCTGGGCCAGGGCCGGATCGGCCCGGACCAAGGCCGCGCGCGCCGCGGCCAGGGCTTTCGCGTCTGGGATGGTCTTGGACATGGTTTCGGAATCGACAGGTTTTTGATGGCGCTTTAGCGTCTGGGCATGACCACCCTGGACGAAATCCTGGCGCCGATCACCTCGGCCGAGTTCTTCGCGGACTATCACGACCGAAAACCGCTGTACGTCCCGGCCGAAGGCGGGGGTTCGCCCGCCCGCCGTCCGCTGGACTGGGCCGGTTTCAACGCCCTGCTCGATCAGGCTTCGATCTGGAACGCGGCCCATCTGCGGCTGTACAAGGACGTCACCCGCATCCCCGAGACCGACTATTGCAACCGCGTGCCGACCCAGGACGGCCAGGTGACGCTGCGGCCCTCGCCCGCCAAGGTTCAGGTCTGTCTGGCCGACGGCGCCAGCCTGGTCGCCAATGAGGTCCAGTTCCTAAGCCCCAGGATGGCGGCCGTCGCCGACGTTCTGTCGCGGCGGTTCGCGGCCCTGGTCGGGGCCAATGTCTATTGCTCCTTCCACGGGGTGCGGGCCTTCGGAACCCATTTCGACAGCCACGACGTCTGGGCCTTCCATCTGGAGGGCGAAAAGGTCTGGCGGGTCTATCAGAACCGCGCCGACAACCCGCACGTCTTCCCGCCGGACTCGCCCGAGGCGCGCCGCTGGGTCGAAGCCACGCGCGGCCCGGTGATGCACGAGATCCGCATGAAGCCCGGCGACCTGCTGTATCTGCCGCGCGGCTGGTACCACGACGCCCTGGCCGACGGCGGAGCGTCGCTGCACCTGACCTATTCCGTCACCCCGTTGGACGGGCGCGCCCTGTTGGGCGTTCTGGCCCAGACCCTGGTTCAGGATTCGGCCTTCCGCGCCTTCCTGCCGCCCGCCCATGCGGATGACGGCCAGGCCCTGGCCGCGCATCTGGCCGACCTGGCCCGCCGCCTGGCCGATCAGGTGTCCAGTCCGGCCATGCTGGAAGAGATGATGGCCGCCCAGGCCCGGCTGTCGCCGCGCATCGCGCCCTATGCCCTGCCCCAGGCGCCGGTGCTGACCTTCTATCGCGTCACCGGCCTGCATCACCCCATCCCGCCTGGTCCCATGGCCGCGCCGGTGCGCTGGATGTTCGCCCAGCCGGCCTTCGCCGTCGAAGACCTGCTGGCCGAGTTCGAGGGCCACGATCCCGATCGGCTGCGCCAGACCGTCGAGGGCGCGGTCAAGGCCGGCGCCCTGGCCCGCGTCCCATGACCCCCGTCGCCTGAGTGTTCGCCACCCGTTTCGCCCCGTCGCCGACCGGCCGTCTGCACCTGGGCCACGCCTTTTCGGCCCTGACCGCCTGGTCTGCGGCCAAGGCGGCGGACGGCCGCTTCGTCCTGCGCATCGAGGACACCGACTTCACCCGCTGTCGTCCCGAGTACGAGGCTGGAATTCACGAGGACCTGGCCTGGCTGGGCCTGGACTGGGAGACGCCCGTGCGGCGTCAGTCCGAGCATCGCCCCGCCTATGACGCCGCCCTGGAGACCTTGCGCGGCCAGGGCGTCCTCTATCGCTGCTTCCGCACCAGGAAGGAGCTGATGGCCTTGGCCGGCGCGGCGCCGCACGGCGACGATCCGGCCGACGCCCAGGCCTTTCGCGGCGGTCCCGCCTCGCCGGACGAAGAGGCCGAACGCCTCGCGCGCGGCGAGGCCTTCGCCTGGCGCCTGTCGCTGGGCGCGGCCGAGGATCGTCTGGGCGGCTTCGACCGCCTGACCTGGACCGAAGAAGGGCTGGAGCCGGGCCTTCGTCGCGCCGCGCCGCAAACGCTTGGCGACATGGTGGTGGGGCGCAAGGACATCGGCGCCGGCTATGTCGTCGCCTCGGTGGTCGACGACGCGGCCCAGGGCATGAGCCACATCGTGCGCGGCGTCGACCTGGCCCCGGTCACCTCGGTCCAGCGCGTGCTTCAGGCCCTGCTGGACCTGCCGACGCCGATCTATCGCCACCACCGCCTGATCCTGGGTCCCGACGGCCGCCGCCTGGCCAAGCGCGATCAGGCCGCGACCCTGACCGACCTGCGCGAACGCGGCGTGACGGCGGCGCAGGTGAAGGCCCAACTGGGTTTCCCTTCCCCCTGAAGACAGCGCGGGATACAGCCGCTTCATGTCCTCACGCGCACGCGCCCTCGCCGTTCTGCTGGTCGCCGCCTGCGTTCTGGGGCTGGCGCCGATCCTGGTGCGCCTGACCGAGACCGGCCCGGCCGCCGCCGGTTTCTGGCGTTTCGTCCTGGCCCTGCCGTTGCTGTTCGTCCTGGCCGCGCGGCCAACCGCCGAGGGGACGAAAGCCGGCGTGGGCCGACCGTCGAAATGGATGCTGCTGGCGGGTCTGTTCTTCGCCCTGGATCTGGGCTTCTGGCACTATGGGATCGTCATGACCTCGGTGGCCAACGCCACGGTGCTGTGCAACCTGACCCCCGTCGTCGTCACCCTGTTCGCCTGGCTGGTGCTGAAGGAGCGGCCGGGCCGCCTGTTCGTGGCCGCTCTGGTCCTGGCGCTGCTGGGCGCTTTCGCCATGGCCGCTGGCGCGAACGGCCGACAAGGCTCCAACCCCCTGCTCGGCGATCTGTTCAGCCTGTCCGTGGCGGTCTGGTACTCGGGCTATTTCCTGGCGGTCCAGCGCGCCCGCACTTCAGCGGGAGCGATGCGCGTCACCTTCTGGGCCACCCTGGTCGGCGCGCCCCTGCTGGGCGGACTGGCCCTGATCCTGGGCGAGGACATGATCCCCGCCACCGCCGCCGGCTGGGCCGCCTGCGTCGGTCTGGGCGTCATGCACGTGTTCGGCCAGGGCGGCGTGGCCTGGGCGTTGGGCCGTCTGCCCGCCTCGGTCACGGCTGTGACCATCCTGATCCAGCCGATCGTCGCCGCCCTGTTGGGCTGGTGGGTCTTCGGCGAGACCCTGACCCCCATTCAAGCCGCCGGCGGCGCCCTGGTCCTGGCCGCCGTCGTGCTGGCCCAACGGTCACGACAGGCACCCGCACCACAGCCCGCCATGACCTGACGCACCGACTCGCGCATAGCCGCGCCCTCAAGCCGTAAACCGCCGCGCGGCGAGCATTAGGGCCAACAAAAAAGAAAAGCCCGGGATCGCTCCCGGGCCTTTCAATTCTCAAAGCCTGAAGGGCCGCTTAGCCGATCAGCTTCAGGTCCACCGCCGCCGTCTTGCCGCGCTGGGTCTCCAGCTCGTACTCGACCTTGGCGTTCTCATCGAGACCCGTGAGACCCGCCTTCTGAACGGCGGTGATGTGTACGAACACATCCGAGCCGCCGCCTTCGGGCTGGATGAAACCAAAGCCCTTGGTGGGGTTGAACCACTTAACCGTGCCGGTCGCCATGTCTGCGTCTCCGTAAACGCGCTTTCCAGGCGGGCGTCCCTCGGGATCGCCCGTCAGCCCAACTGGACAAGCTCGTTCGGTAGAAAGAGCGAAACGCGGCCGTTGGGCCGCGTCGTATCCGGACTGCGGCGAAGTTCTCGCCTGTGATTTGTGGACGGTCAACAGCAAAGCGTTCGCTCTTCAGGCGAACATGGTTACCGGCGTCAGGCGCACAGGCCGCGCGGCGAACCGTCCAGATGCAGATGATCCTGGTGGGCGGCGTTGTAGTCCGGCGTCAGCACGGTGGAGAAGACGCGGCAGGCGCCGTCGCGAACGCGCTTCAGGAACCGCGCCCCGTCGGTCCCGGTCTCGCCCCGTCCGTCCCAATCGCCCGCGATGCTGATCGTGCGCCCGTCCTCCAGCCGCAGGGCCGAGACGTCCAGCGCATTGGCCCGCGCATGTTCGCTGGGCCGGTCGCTGACCTCGGTCGAACCGTTGATGCGGCGGCAGGAATAGGTTCCGTAATTCTCCACCCGCGACACGCGCGATCCGAACGTCGCCTCGGCCGCCGGTTGCAGCACCTGCCGGTCCCAGATGACGTAGCGCACCGCCAGCGGGCACTGCATGGTCAGCCCGCCGGGGCTGAGCGGCGTCACCGCCCCGCCGGTGATGCGAACCGCGCCACGCACCACGCAGAAACCGCCGTCGTCGCGATCCGGCGCGCGCTCCACCTGCACGCCCGCCTCGCGCAGCACCTGGATGCAGGCGTCGGTCGTCGCCGCCACCTCTTCGGCCGCGGCGCTGCGGGCCAGTTCAAAGTCGGCCACCTTGGCCGCCGTGGCCGCGCCCACCGGCCGGTTCAGGTCCAGCGGCTTCCACGGCAGGTCCTGATGCGGCGCGAACAGGTTCAACAGGGCGAAGGCCGCGCACAGGCCCAGCCCCAACTCCCACATCAGATTCCAGAAATCGGCGAAATCGCGATCCATCGACGGTCAGCCTTAACGGTCTGACGCGGTTCGGCAAGGCGCGGCGGCGGTCAGGCCGTGCGGGCGACGATCAGTTGACGGATCAGCGGAACCGCCGCCGACCGGCCCTCAAGCCCGCCGTTGGACAGCACGAAGAAACCCAGACCCTTGTCCGGCGCGGCCACGGCGATCGCGTGCCACAGGGTGTTGGACCCCTCATGGGCGATGGTCGTCGTTCCGCCCGCCCAGGTCTCGGGCCGCGTGATCCAGCCGCGCGCATAGGGCTGTCCCTCGCGCGGCGTGATCAGGCCGCGCACCCCTTCGGCCGACAGCCAGGCCTGCTCGCCGCCGATCATGACCTGCAGCCAGCGGGCATAGTCGTACAGCGTCATGTGCGCCGTCCCGGCCGGACCCAGAATCGGCGGATTGTCCGCCCACGGCGTCGTCGGATCGACCGCGACCCGCGCCTCGGGCGGTCCCTGATGGCCCCAGACGTTGCCCAGGCCCGAGGCGTCGTGCACCGGTGCGCCCAGCCCGGCACCGGACAGGCCCAGAGGCCTGAAGACCTCGTCGACGATGACCGCTTCCCACGGCCGCCCGGTGATCCGCTCGATGGCGGCGCCCAACAGCACATAGTTGACGTTGCCATAGGCGAACCGCCCCGGCGTTCCGCCCGGCGGCCGGCCCAGGGCCATCGCAGCCTGGGCCGCGCGCTGGACGACCACCGGCCGCGTGTCGGCCCGCGCCGCCATCGGCAGAACCAAGGCCGTCTGATCGCTCAGCCCCGCGACATGCCGCGCCAGGTCGTCCGGCGTGGCCGCGGCGAAGGCCGGATCGATCGTCACCCCCGTGAAGATGTCCGACAGCGGCGTCGCCCAGTCGGCCAGGCCGCGTTCGACCAGGCGCGCATAGGCCGCCGCCGTCATGGCCTTGGTGTTCGAGCCGATGTGCCAGCGGTCCTGGCTGGTGGCCGCTTCATCGGCGCCAACCCGCCGCACTCCGCCCACGCCCGACCATTCCAGCCCGCCCGACGTCACGATCCCGGCCGCCATCGCCGGCGGCGCGCCCGGCGTCGCCAGGGCCGCATTCAGGGCGGCATTCAGGGCGGCGTCAGGTCCATCGGCCCGCCGCGCCCAGCTCGGGGTCGCGACGGCGGCGGCGACGGCGCCGACCAGGGCGCGACGGTTCAGCCGGATCATCGAATTCGCCCGTTTCATGAGGTCCAGCCCTACCGCGCCGCCGACGAGCGGTCATCTTACAAGCGGTTCAGCTTGCACGCCGCATCTGGACCCGCCCGCGTCCCGGCGGCAACATGGGATCATGAGCAAATCCGACGACTATGAGACCGAGCTGGAACGGCTGCAGATCCAACTGGTCGAAACCCAGGCCTGGGCCATCGAAACGGGCCTGCGCATCCTGATCCTGTTCGAGGGCCGCGACAGCGCGGGCAAGGACGGCGCGATCAAACGCATCACCGAATACATGGCCCCGCGTCAGACCCGCGTCGTCGCCCTGCCCAAGCCGACCGAGCGCGAAACCGGCCAGTGGTATTTCCAGCGCTACGTTCCCCATCTGCCCGCCAGGGGCGAGGTCGTGATCTTCAACCGCTCCTGGTATAATCGCGGCGGGGTCGAGCCGGTCATGGGCTTCTGCACGCCCGCCCAGCACGAACAATTCCTGCACGACGCCCCAGGGTTTGAGCGGATGCTGACCGACGACGGCGTCATCCTGATCAAGTTGTGGCTCGACATCTCCAAGGATGAACAGGCCAAACGCCTGGCGGCGCGGATCACCGACCCCTTGAAACGTTTCAAGACCTCGCCCCTGGACGCCGAGGCCCAGAAGCGCTGGGACGCCTATTCCGCCGCCCGCGACGGCATGCTGGCGCAAACCCACACCGACCCGGCCCCCTGGACGGTCGTCGCCACCGACAAGAAGAAGAAGGCGCGGCTGAACATCATCCGCCACATCCTGCACCGGCTGAACCGCCCGGGCCTGCAAGCCGCCCAACCCGATCCCGACATCGTCTTTTCGGCCGACCAGGCCAAGGGCCGTCTGGCGGCCTGAGCGCCTGATCCGACCCCCGCCGCGCCCGCGACGAGGGTCGGGAAGCGGGACCTCAGACGGCCTTGCGCGCCGACCGCGGCAGGTCGTAGCGGTCGGCGTTCATCACCTTGACCCAGGCGGCCACGAAGGCCTTCATGAACCTTTCGCCCGCGTCGGCCGAGGCATAGACCTCGGACAAGGCCCGCAGTTGAGCGTTTGAGCCGAACACCAGATCGGCCCGCGTGGCCGTCCAGCGCGCCGCGCCGGTGGCGCGATCGGCGCCCACGAACACCTCTTCATCGGCGCCGTCGGCCGCCGTCCACGCCGTGCCCATGTCCAACAGGTTGACGAAGAAGTCGTTGCTCAACATGCCCGGACGGTCGGTCAGGACGCCGTGCCTCGATCCGCCGTGGTTGGCGCCCAGAACCCGCAGGCCGCCGACCAGCACCGTCATCTCCGGCGCCGTCAGCCCCAGAAGCTGGGCGCGATCCACCAAAAGATCCTCGGTCGGCACGTTGAAGAGCGTCGACAGATAGTTGCGGAAGCCATCGACCCTAGGCTCCAGCACGGCGAAGCCCTCGACATCGGTCTGGTCCTGAGAGGCGTCGGTGCGGCCGGGCGTGAAGGGAGCCTCGACGGCGTGGCCGGCGGCCTTGGCCGCCTGCTCGATCCCGACCGAGCCGCCCAGAACGATCAGATCGGCGATGGAGACATTGGTCCCCGACGCAGTCTGGATGTCCTCATAGGCCTTCAGCACCTTGGCCAGCTTGGCCGGTTCATTGACCGCCCAGTCCTTCTGGGGCGCCAGCCTCAGTCGCCCGCCGTTGGCGCCGCCGCGATGGTCCGACCCGCGATAGGTCGACGCCGAGGCCCAGGCCGTCGAAATCATCTCGGCCGTCGACAGGCCCGAGGCCGCGATCGCCGCCTTCAACGCCTTCACCTCGGCGTCGCCGATCATCGGCCCGCTGCGTTCCGGGATCGGGTCCTGCCAGATCAGATCCTCTTCGGGCGTATCGGGACCCAGGTAGCGGGCCTTGGGACCCATGTCCCGGTGGCACAGTTTGAACCAGGCCCGGGCGAAGGCGTCGGCGAAATAGGCCGGATCGGCGCGGAACCGCTCCATGATCTGGCGGTAGGCGGGGTCGATCTTGAACGCCATGTCGGCGGTCGTCATCATCGTCGGCACGCGCTGGCCCGACGCATGGGCGGCCGGGGCCAGGGTCTCGGGCGGATTGCCGACCGGCTGCCACTGTTTGGCGCCCGCCGGGCTGCGGACCAGTTCGTAGTCGTGGTCCAGCAGCATGTCGAAGAAGCTCATGTCCCAGGTCGTCGGCGTCGGCGTCCAGGCGCCCTCCAGGCCCGAGGTGATGGCGTCTCCGCCCACCCCGCTGGCGTGAGCCGAGATCCAGCCCAGGCCCTGCTGGGCCATGGCGGCGGCCTCGGGCGCGGCGCCGACCTTGGCCGCATCGCCCGCGCCATGCGCCTTGCCGAAGGTGTGGCCCCCGGCGGTCAGGGCGGCGGTCTCTTCGTCATTCATGCCCATGCGGGCGAAGGTCTCGCGGATGTCGCGGGCCGAGGCCAGGGCCTCTGGCACGCCGCCGGGACCTTCCGGGTTGACGTAGATCAGACCCATCTGGATCGCCGCCAGCGGCGCCTCCAGCGTCAGGCCCTTGTCCGGCTGGATGCGGGTTTCATTGCCCGGCTCGCCGACCCACTGTTGCTCGGCGCCCCAATAGACGTCCTTCTCCGGCTCCCACACGTCGGCGCGGCCGCCGCCGAAGCCGAACACCGGCCCGCCCATCGATTCGATGGCGACGTTTCCGGCCAGGATCAGCAGATCGGCCCAACTGATGGCCGCCCCGTATTTCTGCTTGATCGGCCACAGCAGGCGCCGCGCCTTGTCCAGATTGCCGTTGTCGGGCCACGAGTTCAGGGGCGCGAACCGCTGTTGCCCCGCGCCCGCTCCGCCGCGCCCGTCGGCGGTGCGGTAGGTGCCCGCGCTGTGCCAGGCCATGCGGATGAAGAAGGGTCCATAGTGGCCGTAGTCGGCCGGCCACCACGGCTGGCTGTCGGTCATCAGGGCCGTCAGGTCGCGTTTCAGCCCGTCATAGTCCAGGCTCTCGAACGCCTTGGCGTAGTCGAAGTCCTGGCCCATCGGGTCGCCCGACTTGCCCTGCTGATGCAGGATGTCCATCGACAACTGTTTGGGCCACCAGTCCTGGTTGGTGCGGCCCAACAGGGTCCGCAGGCTGGCGGGGTCCTTCTTGGGGGCGTTGTTCGGGGCGGAAGCGCCTGTATTGCCGTCCATGGTCGATCCTCCTGAATTGTCATCTGCAGGTGAGGCTAGACCCGGACAGGAAACAGGGAAAATCGATTATAACTGCGCTTTGGATCAACTGAGGTTATGCATGCAGCGGCTGTGTCGGCCGCCGCATGCGGTCATGGTTCACGCGGTGCGCCGCGCCCTATTTCAGGAATTCATCGACGGCGCGGGCGAAGACCTCGGGCTGGTCGGCCATGATGAAGTGGCGGCTGTCGTCGATGCGGGCCAGTTTGACGCCCGGCAGGGCGGCGTATTGCGACGACCACATGGCGTCGGCCATGGCCGCCGGGGCGCCGCCGTCGGCGTCCGAGGCGTAAAGGGCGGTCACCGGCGTGGTCATGGCCGCCAGGCCCGGACGGGCGTCGGTGGTCATGACGTCGCGCATGGCGGCGCCCAGGGCGTGACGGTCGGCGGCCAGCGACCACTGCACGATCCGCTCGCGCTCCGCCGGATTGCGCGACATGCCATTGGCCGTCTGCCGCTGCCCGGCCAGGAAGTCCTCGTCCGATGTCGCGGCCAGGCCGGCGGCCATCTGCTCGGCCGCCGGACGAACGGTCTCGACCGTCGCCGTCGGGCCGAACAACGAGCCGAAGAAGGGCAGGCTGTCGACGCTCATCAGACGATCGACCCGCTCGGGATGCTGCTGGGCCAGCAACAGTCCGGTCAGGGCGCCCATGGAATGGCCGATGACGGCGGGGCGGCCCGTGGTCCGTTCGGCGACATAGCGGGCCAGCTCATCCACCACCGGCTGCAGGAAGGCGCCGTCGCCATGGCTCCACGGCTCTCCGGCGAAACCGGCCAACTGCACCAGATGCACACGGTGCGTCGCCTTCAGCCGCTCGGCCTCGGCGCGCCAGACTTCGCGCGACGATCCCAGGCCGGGAATCAGCACCACGTCGGGTCCCGACCCGACCACCTCGACCGACAGCCGGTCAGAGACGAAGGGCGCCTGGGCCTGGGCTTGCGTCGATGTCTCGGCGCGGGCGATGGAGACCGCGCTTCCGGCCGCCAGGGCGACGGCGGAGACCACCAGAAGGGCGCGCAGGGTCGAGCGCCCCGCGTGACGAGCGATGTGCAGCATGATGATGTCCTTGTAAGGTTATCCTGACTTCGCGTCAGGCGTGGGGGTTGTCGAAAATATCTTCCACCGGGCGGCCGAACACCGCGGCGATGCGGTAGGCCAGGTCCAGCGAGGGATCATGTTTCTCAGTCTCCAGGGCGTTGACGGCCTGGCGCGACACGCCCAGTCGGTCGCCCAGATCCTGCTGCGTCCAGCCGTGTTCGGCGCGCAGCACCTTCAGACGGTTCCTCATCAGCGGCTGGTCCGAATGAAGGGGCTGACGATGCCGAACAAGGCCCAGAACAGCGGATAGATCATCCAGGCCGGAACGTGCGGCGCATCACCATAGCTTTCCATGAAGCCCCAGGCGCAGGCGATGGCCATCGCCAGGCCCGAGGCGACGATGAACCGTTTGGCCAGCAGGGCGCGCATGAACTCGTCGCTCTCACCCATCAGGGCCAGGGTGGCCCAGATCTGACCGGCCACCGGCGCAGCCACCACCAGCCCCAGGGCCAGGCCCGCCGTGCGTCCGATGTCGTCGAAGGCGCCGGTTATGGCGGCGGCGTTGATCGCCACATAGCCGCCCATGAAGGCCATGGTGCGCAACAGGTATTTCTTGTGGGCGTTCGTGCCCTTGGCGGAAGCGAGTTCCATGTCGTTCTCCTTGTGTAAGGACAACCTGACACGAACAATATGTCATGTCAACCTGACAAAATGTTGGGCCAGCCTGACACAAGTTCGTCCTTTTGCGAGACCCGCCGCAAGGGCGTAACCTCGCCCCATGCCCGCCGCGCCCCGCATCGCCGCCGCCAGTCTGTTCACGCCCGAACAATGGGCGCCGTTCCAGCGGCGCTCGGCCTGGATCGGGCCGTTGCTGGTGCTGCACTGCTGGGCGGCGATCATCGCAGCAGTCGTGGTCGGCGTGATCTGGCCCTGGCTGATTCCCCTGTCGGTCATGGTGATCGGCACGCGCCAACTGGGCCTGGCGATCCTGATGCATGAGGCGGCGCACGGCGGCCTGTCGCCGAACCGGTCTCTGAACGACGCGCTCGGCCACTGGCTGTGCGCCGTCCCCATCGGCGCCAGCCTGGCCGCCTATCGCCCCTATCATCTGGCGCATCACAAATACGCCCAGCAGGCCCAGGACCCGGACCTGCCCCTGTCGGCGCCCTTCCCCGTCACCCGCGCCTCTCTGCGGCGAAAACTGATCCGCGACCTGACCGGCCAGACCTTCTTCAAGCAAAGGGTGCTGTTCGCGCTGAAGGCCTTCCGCGACGCCCGCGACGAAGACCTGGCCCAGGGCGCGGTGGTCACCGGCCAGTCGGTCGCCCCCTTCCTGCTGGTCAATCTGGGCCTGTTGGCGATCTGCGCCCTGGCGGGCGTCTGGTGGGCCTATTTCGTCCTGTGGCTGCTGCCGATGGCGACCTGGTTCCCCATGGTCACCCGCATCCGCAACATCGCCGAACACGCCTGTGTCGAGGGTTCGGCCGACGACGCCTTCCGCGCCGCGCGCACCACGCGGGCCGGTTGGCTGGCCCGCGCCTTCATCGCCCCCTACTGGGTCAATTTCCACGCCGAGCACCACCTGTTCATGCACGTCCCCTGCTGGCGCCTGCCCGACCTGCACCGCGCGTTGCGCACCCGGCCCGAGAGCGCGCGGATGGAGACGGCGGACGGCTACGCCCAGGTGTTGAAGACGGCGACGGCGCGCGGATGACCATCGCCGATCCGGCGGCCTTCATCGCCGCCAACACCCGTCTGCAAGCCGTGCCGCACGCGCCGGAAATCCAGCTCTGGCTGGCCGACGAGATCACGCCCATCTGGCGTCTGACCGAAGAAGAACTGGGCGAAATGGGTCTGCCGCCGCCGTTCTGGGCCTTCGCCTGGGCGGGCGGCCAGGCCCTGGCGCGCTGGATCCTGGACCACCCTGAGGAAGTCGCGGGCAAGCGGGTGGTCGACTTCGCCTGCGGCTCCGGCCTGGTCGGGATCGCGGCGATGAAGGCGGGCGCCGCCGGCGTGCTGTGCGCCGACATCGACCCCTTCTGCGCCGCCGCCGTCGCGCTGAACGCCGCCGCCAACGGCGTCGATCTGGCCTTCACCGACCGCGACCTGCTGGACGCCCCGCCGCCCCCGGCCGACGTCGTCTGCGCCGGCGACGTCTGTTATGAAAAGCCGATGACCGACCGCGTCCTGGCCTGGCTGGCCCAGGCCAGGGTGCAAGGCGCGCGGGTCCTGATCGGCGATCCGGGCCGCACCTATTTCCCGCGCGACGGCCTGACCTTCCTGGCCGAATACCAGGTGCCGACCACGCGCGAGCTGGAGGACCTGGCGGTCAAGCGGTCGTCGGTCTGGGCCTTGTGACCGTCAGCCCTGGGCCGGCCGCGCGTCGCCGGACTTGATCGGCGCACCGGCGAACTCCTCGGCATAGGCCGGGGCGATCAGCGCGCGGAACACGCTCTGCGGCACCACGATTTCATAGGGACCCTCGGCGTACGGCCCGACCTGATACGGCCCGATCAGGAAGGTCAGCCCCCCCGCCTTGCCCGGAACCGTGCCGGGCGTCAGCACGAACGGCGTGGTCAGCGCGCGCGGGCACGACCACTGCGTCCCGCCCAACGACACCGGCTCGGCGTCCGGCGAGCGTTCTTTCTTGGCGGCGTTGATTGCGGCGCACAGGGCCTGGTCCAGCGCCCGGCTGTCGGCGCCCTTGCGGAACAGGTCGGCGGTGGTGATCTGACGCTTCAGCGCCTTGTCCCACAGCACCCCGGCGAACAGGCTGTTGCCATGGGCGCCGCCGGTGAAGTCGTAGTCCACCCGCTCCAGGCTGAGCAGCTTGCCGGTCTCGGCGGCGGGTTTGAACTCTATGGTCTTCTCATAGGGCGCCATGCCCGGCTCGGTCCCCGCCTCGGTGCGGTCGGCCTGGGCGCCCTCCACGAACTGGCGCAGGTCGCGCACGGCCGCCGCGTACAGGGCCGCGTGCAGGTCCGGCTGGGCCTTCAACGCCGGCGGCAGGCTCAGCTTGACCGAGGCGTAGGGCGTGCCGCTCTCATAGCCCAGGGGCGCGCCCGCCTCGGCCGGGGTCGCCGCGGCGCCGGGCGCGGACGGCGACGCGTCGGGCGCGGCCTTGTCCCGATCACGGTTGCAGGCCGAAAGCGCCAGGGCGGCGACAGAGGCGATCAGGACGAGACGCGAGGCGGACATGGGGCAGGCTCCGGGGTTCGCCCCTAGACTAGCGCCCCCAGGCCGATCGCCGCCAGCAGGATCAGCCCCGCCTCGCGGTTCGATTTGAACAACCGCAGCGCCAGGGCCGGATCATCCGCCCTCAGGCTCCACACCTGCCAGGCCAGGTGCGCCGCATAGGCGATCAGCACGCCGAAGAACCCCGCCCCCAGATCGGCCGACCAGCCCGCGACCGCCGCGAACGCCACGGCCAGGGCGTAGAACACGCCGACCCCGACCTTGACCCGTCCGCCCAGCCGCCGCGCCGAGGATTTCACCCCCACCATGGCGTCGTCCTCGATGTCTTGCAGGGCGTAGATCGTATCGTAGCCCAGGGTCCAGAACACCCCGCCCAGCCACAGCCACAGCCCCGCCCAGACCAGCGGCAGGAACGGTCCCAGCACCGGCGCCAGGACGGCGCTGGACGCGAACCCGCCCGCCGCCGCATAGCCCATCAGCGCGCCCCAGTTGAACGTCAGCCCCAGCCACACCTGCGGCCACCAGGTGATCCGCTTCATGAACGGATAGGCCGCCACCAGCGCCAGCGACCCGACCCCCAACAGGATCGCCGTCAGGTTCAGCGTCAGCAGGATCGCCGACGCCACCAGGCTGCACCCGGCCACGAACCCCCAGGCCCCCTTCACTGAAATCCGGCCCGACGCCACCGGCCGCCCGGCCGTGCGCGCCACCTGACGGTCGATGTCGCGATCGACGATGTCGTTGAAGGCGCATCCCGCCGCCCGCATCAGACACGCCCCGATCGCGAACCCGGCGAACAGCCACGCCTCATACGCCCCCAGCGTGACGCGATAGTGCGCCAGCGCCAGGGCGATCCCCTGCCAGCCGGGCAACAACAGCAGCCAGATCCCGATCGGCCGATCGAACCGCCCCAGCTTCAGCCACGGCTTCAGCCTCTCGGGCGCATGCCGATCCACCCAGTTGCGGCCGGCGTCAGGAAGGGGGGCGGAGGTCATGACGCGCTTCTAGCGGGCGAGGGCGGCGGCTGTCTCCTTTTCCGAATACTTGCACAGGATCGGCAGGTTCAGGGAGGGCAGAAAGGACAGACTGTTTGGAT
This sequence comes from Brevundimonas sp., assembly GCF_036732845.1. Lineage (GTDB taxonomy): Bacteria > Pseudomonadota > Alphaproteobacteria > Caulobacterales > Caulobacteraceae > Brevundimonas. Next base: position 56,696 of record NZ_DAINBO010000006.1, read on the forward strand.
AGGCCGAGTGTCAGACCAAGCGCCGCCAGCACCATATTCTACTGGTCAGCCTCGACCTTCACTTTGGCGCCCAGGAACATAGCCAGGCCATAAAATGCCGTGAACCCAACAACAACGGCCTCGCCCACATCGATCATTCCAGCGGGGTCAATCTTCACGCACCTGAACATAGCCACGATCCAAACGATCAGTGTGAAATCACTCAGGGCGATGGCAAGCTGGCTGACCGAGAAACGAGAACCGCCCCAAAAGCCCTTACTCTGAGGGCGTTCGATCTGGGAAAAGAGCCGCATGCCAAGCGCGTCCTGCTCCAGATTTTCAACCTTTCTTTCCCAGGCTTCCTGCCAATATTTGCTCCCTCGGTTACCGAGCGTCCAGGCGAGGCTGCAAACGACGCCAAAGCAGGCGATGACCAACTTCGCGTAGTGGTCGTCTTTAAAAGCCTCTGACGAATAGGCGACGGCGGCTGCGGCGATAAAACCCCAGAAGAAAAGGGCGCGCTGCCAGAACCGCTCTATTTCGAACTTCCGGGTATCGACGGCGAGTGCAAGCGCACGCTCGACACTCGACGGCTTCTCGCCTCCCAAGCCGAACATCCTCAATCCTCATCCATCTTCAATGCCGCGATGAAGGCTTCCTGCGGGATCTCGACCTTGCCGAATTGCCTCATCCGCTTCTTGCCTTCCTTCTGTTTCTCCAGAAGCTTCTTCTTGCGGGTGGCGTCGCCGCCGTAGCATTTGGACGTCACGTCCTTGCGCAGGGCGCGCACGGTTTCGCGGGCTATGATCTTGCCGCCGATGGCTGCCTGGATCGGGATCTGGAACAGGTGCGGCGGGATCAGCTCCTTCATCTTCTCGACCATGCCCCGGCCGCGCGTCTCGGCGCGGCTGCGGTGGACCAGCATCGACAGGGCGTCCACCGGCTCGGCGTTGACCAGGATGTTCATCTTGACCAGGTCGCCGGGGCGATAGTCGGCCAGTTCATAGTCGAAGCTGGCGTAGCCCTTCGAGATCGACTTCAGCCGGTCGTAGAAGTCGAACACCACCTCGTTCAGCGGCAGGTCGTAAACGACCATGGCGCGCGTCCCGACCCAGGTCAGCTCCTTTTGCTCGCCGCGGCGGTCCTGGCACAGTTTGATGACCCCGCCGAGATATTCCTCGGGCGTCAGGATCGTGGCCTTGATCCAGGGTTCGCGGATCTCGATGATCTGCATCACGTCGGGCAGGTCGGCCGGATTGTGCAGGTCGATGTGGGAGCCGTCGCGCAGTTCGATCTTATAGACCACCGAGGGGGCGGTCGCGATCAGGTCCAGGTTGAACTCGCGGCTGAGGCGCTCCTGGATGATCTCCAGGTGCAGCAGGCCCAGGAAGCCGCAGCGGAAGCCGAAGCCCAGGGCGGCGCTGGACTCCATCTCATAGGTGAAGCTGGCGTCGTTCAGGCGCAGGCGGGCGATGGCGGCGCGCAGGTCCTCGAAATCGGCCGCGTCGACCGGGAACAGGCCGCAGAACACCACCGACTGCACCTCCTTGAAGCCTTTCAGCGGCTCGGCGGTGGGGCGTTTCTCTTCGGTGATGGTGTCGCCGACGGCGGCGTGGGCGACCTCCTTGATCTGGGCGGTGATGAAGCCGACCTCGCCCGGTCCCAGGCTTTCGACCGGGGTGTTCTTGGGCAGGAAGACGCCGACCCGGTCGACCAGATGGGTCGAGCCGTTCTGCATGAATTTCACCCGCTGACCGGCCTTCAGCACGCCGTCGAACACCCGCACCAGCAGCACCACCCCCAGATAGGGGTCGTACCAGGCGTCGACCAGCATGGCCTTCAGCGGCGCGGCCGGGTCGCCCTTGGGGGCGGGAAGCCGGGTGACGATGGCCTCCAGCACGTCTTCGATGCCGATGCCGGACTTGGCGCTGCACATCACCGCGTCCGAGGCGTCCAGGCCGATGACCTCTTCGATCTGGGCCTTGACCCGCTCCGGCTCGGCCGCCGGCAGGTCGATCTTGTTCAGGACGGGGACGATTTCATGATTATTATCAATCGCTTGATAGACGTTCGCCAGGGTCTGAGCCTCGACCCCCTGTGAGGCGTCGACCACCAGCAGCGAGCCTTCGCACGCCGCCAACGACCGGCTGACCTCATAGGCGAAGTCGACGTGGCCGGGCGTGTCCATCAGGTTCAGGACATAGGTCTGGCCGTCCTTGGCCTTGTAGTTCAGGCGTACGGTCTGCGCCTTGATCGTGATGCCTCGTTCTTTCTCAATGTCCATATTATCAAGGACTTGAGCCGACATTTCGCGCGCGCTGAGACCGCCGGTGATCTGAATCAAGCGGTCTGACAGCGTCGACTTGCCGTGGTCAATGTGGGCGACCACAGAAAAATTTCGGATGCGTTCGATGGGAGGCGTGGACATGGCGCGCGCCTAGCACGGCGCAAAGAAAATCGCCAATGCGACGCCCGCGCGTCTTGCGGAACACGCCCCTTTCAATATCTCACCCGAACGTCGCTTTGTCGGTTTGAGAACGAGTCGCGAACAGGCATAAGAAAAGCGTTGGATTTCGGGCGCCCGCGACCGGGCGTCCGCCGTCGCCGGTCCTCCTCGGCGACGGATGCACAGGGGATGAACTGACGTGGCGATTACGACCCGAACGACGGCCCGCGCGGGTCTGGCGCTGGCGGCTGTCATGGCGCTGGCGGCCTGCGGCGGCGACAAGAAGGACGAGAAGGCCCAGACGCCGTCGCGTCAGACGGTGACGGCCGCGACCGTGGCCCTGGTCAATCTGCCGCGCGTCGTGACCGCCTCGGGCACCGTTTCGGCCTGGGAAGAGGTGCCGGTGGCCGCCGAAACCGGCGGGCTTCAGGCCGTCGGCGTCTATGTCGATGAAGGCGCCGTCGTCCGTCAGGGCCAGATCCTGGTCAAGCTGAACGACAGCCTGCTCAGCGCTCAGTTGCGCCAGCAGGACGCCTCCGTCGTCGCCGCCGAGGCCAACGCCGCGCGCGAGGACGCCGAACTGGCCCGCGCCCACGAACTGAAGGCGCGCGGCTTCCTGTCCCAGGCCTCGCTGGACATGGCCGTGGCCGAGCAGCGGTCGGCCGGAGCGCAACTGGTCTCGGCCCGCGCCGCGCGCGCCGAGACGGCGACCCGCCTGGACCAGACCAATCTGCGCGCACCCGTCGCCGGCCGCATCATCAGCCGCAGCGTCACCCGCGGCCAGATCGTCCAGGCGGGGACCGAATTGTTCCGCATGGTCCGTGAAGGCCGGCTGGAGCTGGACGCTCAGACGCCCGAGACCGAACTGGCCCTGATCCGTCCCGGCCAGACCGCCGTCATCACCTCCGACCAGGCCGGAACGACCACCGGACGCGTCCGCATCGTGACGCCCGAGGTGGACCCCCAGACCCGTCTCGGCGTCGCCCGCATCTCGCTGGGTTCGGGCGACGGTCTGCGCTCCGGCATGTTCGCCCGCGCCGACATCGACGTCGGCGACCAGCCGATGCTGACCGTGCCCTCGGCCTCGATCGTGTTCCGCGAGGGACGGTCGGGCGTCTATGTCATCGGCCAGAACGGCGCCGTGCGCTTCACCCCCGTCGCCACCGGCGCACGGTCGGGCGACGTCGTCGCCGTGCGCGAAGGCCTGCAGGCGGGCCAGCAGGTGGTGGTCCAGGGCGCGGGCTTCCTGGGCGAAGGCGACCTGGTGGCCATCGGCCGTCCCGTAGCGGCCGCCGCGCGCCCCGCCGCCGCGACCAAATAGGGCCGGGCCATGAATTTCAACAACATCTCATCCTGGTCGATTCGGAACCCGATTCCGATCATCCTGATGTTCATCATCCTGACCCTGGCGGGGGTGCTCAGCTATTTCCGCCTGCCGGTGAACAACTTCCCCAACGTCGACCTGCCCGTGGTGGCGGTGACGGTGGTTCAGTCGGGCGCCGCGCCGACCGAGCTGGAGACCCAGGTCACCCGGCTGGTCGAGGACGCGGTCGCCGGTCTGGGCGAGGTTCAGGACATCAATTCGGTGGTCAGCGATTCCGCCTCGACCACCTCGATCACCTTCCAACTCGGCGTCGATCTGGAGAAGGCGACCAACGACGTCCGCAACGCCATCGCCGGCATCCGCCAGAACCTGCCCGCCGACGTGCAGGAGCCGATCGTCCAGCGGATCGAATTCACCCAGATGCCGATCGCCACCTATGTGGTCCGCGCGCCTGGCATGAACCCCGAAGAGCTGAGCTGGTTCGTCGACAACACCGTCGCCAAACGCCTGCTGTCGGTGAACGGCGTCAGCCAGGTCAGCCGCGACGGCGGCGTCAACCGCGAGATCCGCATCAAGCTGGACCCCGCGCGCCTGGCCGCCCAGGGCGTCTCGGCCGCCGCCGTGTCGAACCAGTTGCGCGCCTCCAACATCAATCTGCCCGGCGGACGCGGCGAGATCGGCGGCGAGGAGCAGGCCATCCGCACCATGGGTTCGGCCGCCTCGGTCGAACAGTTGCGCGAGACCCTGATCCCGGTCGGCGGCCGCACCGTGCGGCTGGGCGACCTGGGCGAGGTGGTGGACCAGTGGTCCGAGCCGCGCGGCCGCGCCCGCTACAACGGTGAAGAGGTCGTCGGCTTCAGCGTCAGCCGCTCCAAGGGGTCGTCCGAGCTGGACGTCTATGAGACGACCAAGGCCGAGATCGCGCGCCTGGACCAGGAAATGGACGGCGTCACCATCGAGGAGGTCAGCAACACCACCTCGGACGTGATCAACAATTTCCACGCCTCGGTCGAAGCCTTGCTGCTGGGCGCGGGGCTGGCGATCGCCGTGGTCTTCGTCTTCCTGCGGGACTGGCGGGCGACCCTGATCGCGGCCATCGCCATGCCTTTGTCGCTGATCCCGACCTTCTGGATCATGGACATGTGGGGCCAGTCGCTGAACGTGGTGACCCTGCTGGCGCTGTCGTTGACCATCGGCATCCTGGTCGATGACGCCATCGTCGAGATCGAGAACATCGTCAGACACATACGCGACGGCAAGGCGCCCTATCCGGCGGCCATCGAGGCGGCCGACGAGATCGGCCTGGCCGTCATGGCCACGACCGCGACCCTGCTGGCCGTGTTCGCTCCGACCGGCTTCATGCCCGGCGTGGTCGGCCAGTTCTTCAAGAGCTTCGCCATCGCCGCCTGCGTCAGCGTCTTCTTCTCCCTGATCGTGGCCCGAACCCTGACCCCGTTGATGGGCGCCTATATGCTCCGGCGCAACCAGGGCAAGGAGCATGCGGACCCGGCCTGGATGCGCGGCTATCTGCGCATGGTGAACTGGGTGCTGAACGACTTCCGCGGCGACCAGGGCGGCAAGCGGCGGCCGCTGGGCCGTCGTCTGTTGCAGCGGCGTAAGGATCACCGCCTGTGGGTCATGGGGGGCGGCACCCTGTTCCTGGCCGGCTCCTTCGTGCTGGCGGCCATGCTGCCGTTCGAATTCATTCCGGCGGAGGACGTGTCCCGCTCCAACATCGCCGTCCAGCTTCCGCCCGGTTCGACCCTGGCCGAGACGGACGCCGTGTCCCAGCAGGTCAGCCGCATCCTGTCAGAACGATCCGAGGTGAAGTCCGTTTACGCCTCGGTCGGCTCCGCCACCGTCAGCTTCGGTCCCGGCGGCGGCGGTTCGGCCGGAGAGGTGCGTCGCGCCAACATCACCGTCAATCTGGTCAAGCGCGGCGAGCGCAAGCTGCGCCAGCAGGCGTTCGAGCAGGAGATGGGACCGGTCCTGCGCGCCATCCCCGGCGCCCGGGTCCAGTTCGGTCAGGACGGGTCCGGCAACCAGGTCTCCATCCAACTGGTCGGCGACGACCCGGCCCAATTGGCCCAGGCGGCCTCGGCCGTCGAACGCCAGATGCGCGAGATCCCCGGCCTGGCCAACGTGATCTCGTCCGCCGCCCTGGTGCGGCCCGAGATCCTGATCACGCCCAAGCCCGACATCGCCGCGCTTCAAGGCGTGGCCACTTCGGACATCAGCTCCGTGGCCCGCGTGGCCACCCTGGGCGACGCCGATCAACTGCTGCCGAAATTCAATCTCGGCGACCGGCAGATCCCGATCCGCATCATGCTGCGCGAAGAGGCGCGCAGCGACCTGGCCGTCATGGAGACGCTGAAGGTGCCGACGGCGTCCGGCGCGGCCGTGCCGCTGAACGCCGTGGCCGACATCACCTTCGGCGCCGGGCCGAACCAGATCGACCGCCTGGACCGCAAGCGGGTCGCCACCCTGACCGCCGAATTGAACGGCATCACCCTGGGCCAGGCGTCCCAGCGGGTGAACGAGCTGCCCGCCATGCGCGGCCTGCCCGCCGGCGTCACTCAGGCGGTGTCCGGCGAGCTGGAGAACCTGCAAGAGACGGCGACCGGCTTCATGTTCGCCATCATCACCGGCATTCTGTTGATGTACGCCGTGCTGGTGCTGCTGTTCCGCAGCTTCTTCCACCCGATCACCATCCTGGCCGCCCTGCCCGTCTCGTTCGGCGGGGCCTTCTTCCTGCTGCTGGTCACCGGCAAGTCGCTGTCGATGCCGGCGCTGATCGGCATCATCATGCTGACCGGCATCGCGGCCAAGAACTCCATCCTGCTGGTCGACTACGCCATCATCGCCATGAAACAGGGCATGACCCGGCGCGAGGCGATCATCGACGCCGCGCACAAGCGGGCGCGACCGATCATCATGACCACCCTGGCGATGGGCCTGGGCATGTTGCCGATCGCCATGGCCTTCGGCGAAGGCACCGAGTTCCGCAGCCCCATGGCCGTCGCCGTGATCGGCGGCCTAATCACCTCCACGGCCCTGTCGCTGCTGTTCATCCCGGCGGCCTTCAGCCTGATCGACGGCGTCAAGACGCGGCTGGAGCAGGTGCTGGGCCGCAAACTCCGCCACGCCCACGACACCGGCGAACAACCGGCGGAATAGCGGCCGGCGCCACGTCCGATCACAGAAAGGGTCCCGGTTCGCGCCGGGACCCTTTTTCATGGTCGGTGCGGCGCCGCTGTTCGCGACCGCGGGGGATGAACGAGGCCAGGCGGATTGCGGCCTGTCGCCTGCCCCCGGTCCCTTCGCCCAATGCGACAGGCCGTGCCCGCGACGGGTGCTGGCGCCCCTCGCCCACCGCCTCCTCGGCGACCGCTGGGGTCCAGACCCTAGGTTCGCCCCTGGAATGCACCGGGGACCTGACGCCGGGGTGAGCCACGCAGGCATTCCGCTCCGCCCTCAACGGGGAAACACCCGGCCAAACAAAAACCGGCCGGGGCGAACCCCGGCCGGTCTCGTCAGCCCCCTTTGTAGGGAACGATCAGTGCTTGAAGCGCAGGGTGAAGCCGTAGGTGCGCGGCTGGCCCAGGAAGGCGGCGTAGGTCTGGCTGTCCAGCGACGGGTTGTAGTAGCTGCCCTGATAGGGACCCGGCGCGGTGTTCAGCGGGCCGTTGAAGGCCGACCCTTGCAGGAAGCCGTTGAAGGCCACCTGGACGTAGTCTTCGTCGGTCAGGTTCTGACCCCACAGGTCCAGCGTCCAGCGGTCGTCAGCGGCGCCGATCGAGATGCGGCCGTTCACCGTGGTGAAGGCGTCCTGCATCTTGAAGGGCAGCAGGTCCGAGCCGGTGTTGTACTCGGTCATGTATTTGGCCGACAGGGCGAAGCCGGCGCGAAGGCCCCCGCCGATTTCGCGGTCGAAGTTGATCGAGGCGGTGCCCGACCATTCCGGCGCGAAGGACGAGCGGTTGCCCGGCAGCAGCGACAGTTGGTTGAAGTTGGCCGGGTTGAACAGGTCCGCAGCGGTGAACTTGCCGTATTTGGCGTCGGTGTAGGTCACGCCGCCCGCGAAGCTCAGGCCCTCGATCGGGGTGAACCACATGAAGTCGGCGTCGACGCCGCGAGCGGTCAGCTCGGGGATCGATTCCACCACGAAGGCGGTGCCCAGGAAGGTGTTCAGTTGGAAGTCGCTGAACGTCTGGTCGAAGTAGGTGGCGTTCAACAGCACAGTGCGGTCAAACAGGGTGGTCTTGATGCCCGCCTCATAGCTGTCGGCGATTTCCGACGGGAAGTAGAGCGAGGCGTTCGGAGTCACGCCCGACTGCACCCGGTCCATGTTGAAGCCGAAGCTCTTGTAGCCGCGAGCGTACGACGCATAGACCATGATGGAGTCGTTCAGGCGGTAGCTGGCCTTGACCGTCCCCGAGACTTCGCTGTCGTTGACCTCTTCCGAGCGCGCGCGGTTGGCGTAGAAGGGGTTCGACCAGGGCAGGCACAGACGACCCAGGATGGCCGGAGCGTTGGTGGCGCCGACGGCTCCGACGATGGCCCCTTGGTTGGCCAGGCCGGCGGCGCAGGTCAGGCCGTTTGTGCCGACGTTGGTCTGCAGCGAGTCCAGGCGCTTGCTGTCATAGGTGTAGCGAAGGCCGACCGTGATGTCGAAGGCGTCGGTCAGGTGGAAGGTGTTGTTGGTGAACAGAGCGACCGATTCCGAGGCCTGGGCGTAGTTGTCGCGCAGGCTCTGGCCGGCGGCGAACGACGGCCCGCCGCCCATGATGGCGCCGCCGGTGCCCAGGCACTGCTGCAGCCCCAGGGTCGTCTGGGCCGTGCGGGTGAAGCAGGGGATGATCGACGGGCTGATCGGAATAGCGCCGGCCGTGGCGGCGTTCAGGGAGGCCGACAGTTGGTACGACAGCACCGGCGCATAGGCGGCGCCGAAGTAGAAGCTGTCGCGGCGGGTCACGTTCTCGCGGTTGGCGAAGACGCCGACCAGCCAGTCGAGACGGTCATTGGCGCCGGCCAGGCGGAATTCCTGGGTCAGGCTGTCCAACGACGAGCGGAACTCGCCGTCCTGGTTGCGATAGGCGATGTCGGCGCTGGTGAAGTCCAGGTCCATGCCGTTGGTCGTCGACCAGTCGCGGAACGAGGTGACCGAGGTCAGGGTCGAGCCGCCGAACCAGTCGACGTCGATATTGGCTTCGGCCGAGATGCCGCGGTCGATGATCTCTTGGCCCGTGTCGCGGTTCGAGAAGGCCTGACGCGAGAACGGCAGGGCGCCGTTGCCCGGGGCCGGCGGACGCTGGCCAGTGCCGGTGGCCGCACCGTCGATGAACGGATAGGTCGGGCCGGTGCGGACCTGCACGGCGGCGCAGCAGTATTCGGTGCGGCGCGTATAGTCGGCGATCACCCGGATCGAGGCGGCGTCGTTCGGCAGGAACAGCAGTTGGCCGCGCAGGGTGTAGAATTCCTGGTTGGCGTCGTCCGTGAGGGTGCGCGGACCGGCGCCGACATCGACGTCATAGAAGCCGTTACGCTCGCGCCGGGCGGCGTACAGGCGCATGGCGATTTCGTCGGTGATCGGGCCGGTGACCGAACCCGACAGACCCCAGGCGTCATAGTTGCCGGCGGTCGCTTCCAGGTTCCAGCTCGGCGTGAAGGACGGGGCCTCGGTGATGATGTTGATGACGCCGGCCGAGGTGTTCTTGCCGAACAGGGTGCCTTGCGGACCCTTCAGCACCTCGATGCGGGCCATTTCGCCCAGGTCGCCGAAGCCGACGCCGTTGCGCGAGCGATAGACGCCGTCGACCACCACGCCGACCGAGCTTTCCAGGCCGGGGTTGTCGCCGACGGTGCCGACGCCGCGGATGCGGGCGGTGGTCGAAGCCTCGGTGGTGGTCGAGGTCACGGTCATGCCCGGGGTCAGGATCGTCAGATCCTTGATGTCCTTGACGCCGGCGTCTTGCAGGACTTCCTGCGACAGGCTGGTGACCACGATCGGCACGTCCTGAAGGCTCTGTTCGCGCTTCTGGGCGGTGACGATGATGTCGTCGACCGTCGTCGGCCCGTCCTGGGCGGCGGCGGCCCCGGCGAAACCGAAGGCGACCGCGCCGACGACGGCGGCGGAAACGGTGCAACGTAGAAGATTGGCGCGACGCATGGACGGCTCTCCCGGCTCTCGATGGCTCGGCCGCCGGAAGGACGACCGAGACGTTCCTGATCCCTGTCCCCGCCCTTCTGTGGAGCGAGGATTCTCGAACCCTATGGGTACCGCGACCCCGAGTCCCTGCCAAGGAGCGGCGAAGCTTCCCGCGTCCAATTGTCCTTACCGTCGCCTCGACTGTGACACGAAAGCGACAAAAACCGATGACGCTAGGTCAATATTCGACCCTTTAAGCCGCTAAACCGGCTCGGTTTCGGCGATTTCCTTGCCCGACTTGCGTCCAGCCAGGGCCAGAACCAGGGCGCCCCACAGCACCGACATCAGCGACCCGCCGATGACGCCCAGCTTGACCTCGATCTGCTGCGGCGAATCCACGGCGCCGGGGAAGGCCAGGGCGCCGATGAACAGGCTCATGGTGAAGCCGACGCCGCACAGCACGGCCACGCCGTACACCTGCATCCAACTGGCCCCGGTCGGCCGCTTGCCGATCTTCAGCGCCGTCGCCAGCCAGGCCAGGCCCAACACCCCCGCCTGCTTGCCCAGGAACAGGCCCAGGGCGATGCCGATCACCAGCGGCGCGAAGGCCTGATCCAGCGACAGGCCGGCGAACGACACCCCCGCCTTGGCGAAGGCGAACAGCGGCAGGACCAGGAAGGCGACCCAGGGATGCAGATCGTGCATCGCCTCCCGCAACGGACTCTGGCGGTCCTCGGCGCGGGCGCGGATCGGCACGATGGCGGCGAAGGCCACCGCGCTCAGCGACGTCGACAGCCCCGCCTCGACCGTCAGCCACCAGACCGCCGCGAACCCCAGCACCCAGAACGGCGCCGGAACCTTGCGGAACCGGGCCAGCACCCCGCCCACGGTCAACAGGATGACCACCATCAGCAGCGGCTGCCACGACACCCCCTGGCTGAACAGCAGGGCGATCAGGGCGATGGCCCCCAGGTCGTCGACGATGGCCAGGGTCAGCAGAAAGACCCTCAGCGAGGTCGGCAGGTCCCGTCCGACCAGGGCGAAGACGGCCAGGGCGAAGGCGATGTCGGTGGCCAGCGGAACGGGCCACCCCTGGTGCGGCCCGCCCAGCGGCGTCGTCACCGCCAGATAGACCAGGGCCGGGGCGATCATGCCGCCCAGGGCCGCCAGAACCGGCGTCGCCAGCTTCTTGGGATCGCTCAGCTCGCCGCGCAGGATCTCGTATTTGATCTCCAGGCCGACGACCAGGAAGAAGACCGCCATCAGGCCTTCCTTGATCCATTCCGACACCGACATCGTCAGGGTCAGCGGCCCGAGCTGCAACAGATGCTCGCTCTTCAGCCAGGCGAAATAACCGCCCGCCATCGGCGAATTGGCGACGATCAGGGCCAGAAGGGCGGCCAGGCCCAGCACGGCGCCGGAACCGGCTTCGGTCTTCAGGAAATCCAGGGTGATCTTGCGCGCCACGGCGGCCTCCACAAAGCGATGGGACTGTCGTGACGCCCGGTTATCGACGGACGTCGGGACCGGGTTCGCCTGTCGGCGCCGGCCTGACCGCTGGCGCGGCCCGATCTCTGGGCGCGACCATACGGATGCGGCCTCGCCGTTCAAGGGCGACGGATCACGGTTGCGTCAGAGCGCGCCAGGCCGCATCTGCGGCCCATGCCCGTTTCCCCCGCCTATCGCCCCGAACCCCGCTTCTTCGATCTGGGCGACGAATTCGGCGACGCCGTGCGCGCGGCCGACTTTCCCCAGACCGTCCTGCGCCGCCGCAACGACCGCGCCGCCGCCACGGTCGGGCTGGAGACCCTGAGCGACGCTGAATGGATCGCCCATTTCGGCCGCTTCCAGCCCTTGCCCGGCCAGCCGCAGCCGAGGGCCATGCGCTATCACGGCCACCAGTTCCGCACCTATAACCCCGACCTGGGCGACGGACGGGGGTTTCTGTTCGCCCAGATGCGCGAGCGCCCTCAAGCCGAGAGCGATAGGGCAAGCCGCAATGGCCGATTGCTCGACCTGGGCACAAAGGGGTCCGGCCAGACCCCCTGGTCACGCACGGCCGACGGACGGCTGACGCTGAAGGGCGGAGTGCGCGAGGTGCTGGCCGCCGAAATGCTGGAGACGCTGAACGTGCCCACCAGCCGCGCCTTCAGCCTGATCGAGACCGGCGAGGCGCTGGAGCGCGGCGACGAGCCGTCGCCGACCCGTTCGGCCGTTCTGGTGCGGCTGTCGCACAGCCACATCCGCTTCGGGACCTTCCAGCGCGCCGCCTATTTCGAGCGCACGGACCAGATCGAGAGCCTGATCGAGCACGTCCGGTCGCTGTATCACCCCGCCGTCGCGCCCGGCGACGCGCCTGGCCTTTTGGCGGCGGTGGTGGCGGCCAACGCCCGGCTGACCGCGCGCTGGATCGCGGCGGGCTTCGTGCACGGCGTGCTGAACACCGACAATCTGAACGTCACGGGCGAGAGCTTCGACTACGGCCCGTGGCGTTTCCTGCCGCACTATGAACCGGGCTTCACCGCCGCCTATTTCGACCAGTTCGGCCTCTACGCCTTTGCGCGCCAGCCCGAGGCGGTGTTCTGGAACCTGACCCAGTTCGCCGGCTGTCTGAAGCCGGTCGCCGAGGCGGCGGCCTTGACCGAGGCCCTGAACGGTTTCGGCCCGGCCTATATCACCGAACTGCGCGCCGCCTTCCTGGCCCGGCTGGGCGTCCGAAGCCTGGGCGAGGCCGCCGACCAGCGCCTGCTGGACACGGCCCTGGCCCTGCTGCGTCAAGGCCGCGAGGCTGTGCGGTGGGAGCCGCTGTTCTTCGACTGGTTCGCCGGCTTCGCCTCGTCCGAGCGCGCCCTGCGCGGGCCGCGCCGGGCCGTCTATCAGGGCGAGGCGTTCGACGCCTTCCGCTTCGCCCTGTTCGAGCACGAGCCGGATCGGCCCGAGCGGCTGGAGCACGCCATGTTCGCCGCCGCCGAACCGGAAGAGATGCGCATCGACGAGGTCGAGGCGATCTGGGCCGCCATCGACGCGAACGACGACTGGGCGCCCCTGCACGCCAAACTGGCCCGGCTGGAGAGCGCCCGCGACGCCTGGGCGTGGCCCGACGGCAACGGTCAGTAACCGACAGGCGATCCGGCCGCCCAAATCGCGCATTTTCAGCGCTCACGGCCACGTTTCGGCCGCGGCGTTAACGGGATAAGCATCACGCTTGGTTACGGTCACGCTCGTCGCCCTTGAAGGATGACGTCCGCGATCTGATCTGGCTGCTGTTACAGAACCATGCCCTCCCCGGCTCCGATCATGACGACCCAGACCCTGACCCCCGCGCAGTTGAAGCTGTGCGCCACCTACCGCAACCTCGGCCTGTGGACCCTGCAAGGGTGGCTGGCGATGTTCTTCATCGCCGCCGGCTACGCCAAGCTGACCGAGCCGATGGACAATCTGATCGCCCTGATGTCCTGGCCGGCCATGGCCTCGGACGGCTTCGTGCGCGGTCTGGGCGGGCTGGAGGTCGGCCTGGCCCTAGGTTTGTTGGCGCCGCTGGTCTCGTGGCGGATCGGCCGCCCTGTGCTGCTGGTCTCGACCGTCGGCCTGGCGACGCTGGCGGCCGTCATGGCCGGCGTCCACGCCATCGGCGGCGAATGGGGCCTGGCGGTCGTCAATCTGATCCTGTTGAGCATGACCGGCGCGGTGCTGATCGGCCGCCGACCGAACGCCTGATGTCGAGGGAGGCGAAAGCTTCCCTTTACGTGCACGTCAAGTTCGGGTTATGCAGGCGGTCATGCCGACCGCCGACGATCATCGCACCTATTCGATCCGGCACCTGTGCCGCGAGTTCGGCGCGACCGCGCGCGCCCTGCGTTTCTATGAGGACAAGGGCCTTCTGACCCCGGCCCGCAAGGGCCAGACGCGGGTCTATGACGCGCGCGACCGGGCGCGGCTGAAGCTGATCCTGCGCGGCCGCCGCATCGGCTTCACCCTGCAAGAGATCCAGGAGATGCTGGATCTGTACGACCGCAAAGACCACAACGCCCATCAGATGGCCGTGGCCCTGCGCCGTCACCGCGCCCAGATCGAGGCCCTGAAACAACAGCGCGACGACATCGAGGGCGCCATCCAGACGGCCGAGGAGGCCTGCGCCTGGATGGAGCAGCAACTGGGCGAATACCGCCCCGACCTGCTGCCCGGCGCCGAGGAATACGCCAGCCTGCTGCGTGAACGCCTGAACCCCGACCATCACCCGCCCTTCAAAGCGAGAGCCTGACCATGGCCTATAAGGCGCCTGTCCGCGACCTGACGTTCATCCTGAACGAGGTGCTGGAGATCGACCGTTACACCAATCAGCCCGGCTTCCAGGACGTGTCGTCCGACCTGGCCCAGCAGATCCTGGAAGAGGCCGCGCGCTTCTCCGACGAGGTCATCGCCCCGATCAACAATCCGGGCGACAAGGAAGGCTGCCATTGGGCCGAGGGCGGCGTGGTCACCACGCCCAAGGGCTGGAAGGAAGCCTATCATCAGATGGTCGAGGCGGGCTGGCCGTCCCTGACCGCCGACCCGGCCTACGGCGGCCAGGGCATGCCGTCGGTCATCGGCTCGGCCGTGGGCCAGTTCACCGCCGGGGCCTCGGCGGCCTTCTCGATGTATCCGGGCCTGACGGCGGGCGCCCACGCGGGCATCCACGCCAACGCCTCGGACGAACTGAAGGCCAAATACCTGCCCAAGATGACGACCGGCGAATGGACCGGCACCATGAACCTGACCGAGCCGCAGTGCGGCACCGACCTGGGCATGGTGCGCACCAAGGCCGTGCCCAACGGCGACGGCAGCTACGCCATCACCGGCCAGAAGATCTGGATCTCGGCGGGCGAGCACGACTTCGCCGACAACATCATCCACACCGTCCTGGCCCGCGTCGAAGGCGCCCCGGCCGGGATCAAGGGCCTGTCGCTGTTCCTGGTGCCCAAATTCATGGTCGGCGACGACGGCTCGATCGGCGAACGCAACGCCGTCGAATGCGCGGGCCTGGAGCACAAGATGGGCATCCACGGCAACGCCACCTGCGTCATGCAGTACGACGGCGCCACCGGCTGGCTGATCGGCGAGGAAGGCCGGGGCATGAACAATATGTTCGTGGTCATGAACGAGGCCCGCCTGGGCACCGGTCTGCAAGGCCTGGCCATCGGCGCCGCCGCCTATCAGGCCGCCGTCGAATTCGCCAAGGACCGCCTGCAAGGCCGTTCGCTCACGGGTCCGAAGAACCCGGACGGCCCGGCCGATCCGATCATCGTCCACCCCGACGTGCGCCGCATGCTGCTGGAGGCCCGCGCCTTCGTCGAGGGCGGCCAGGCCTTCATCCTGTGGACCGCGCTGCAGGCCGACCTGGAGAAGTCGGAAGACGAGACCGTGGCGACCAAGGCCAAGGACTACATGGGTCTGCTGACCCCGGTGCTGAAGGCCTATCTGACCGACAAGGGCTTCCACGCCGCGTCGTTGGCCATGCAGGTCCACGGCGGCTCGGGCTACACCGAGCATTTCCCGGCGTCGCAATATCTGCGCGATGCGCGCATCACCATGATCTATGAGGGCACCAACGGCATCCAGGCGCTGGACCTGGTGGGTCGCAAACTGCCGTCCAACGGCGGCCGCGCCATCATGAGCTGGTTCGGCGACGTCGACGCCTATGTGGCCGAACACGGCGACGCGGGCGACGCCGTCAAACCCTTCATCGACGGTCTGGCCGAGTCCAAGAAGACCCTGCAAGAGGCCACCATGTGGCTGATGCAGAACGGCATGGCCAACCCCGACAACGCGGGCGCCGCCTCGACCGATTATCTGAACATCTTCGGCCTGAACGCCCTGGCCTATGTCTGGGCGCAGATGGCCGTCGCCGCGCAGAAACAGATCGACGCCGGTTCGACCGATCCCTTCTATGTCGCCAAGCTGCAGACCGGCCGCTATTTCGTCGAGCGCATCCTGCCCGACGGCGCGGCCCATCTGAAGAAGCTGAAGACCGGCGCGGATGTGCTGATGACCATGCCCGCCGAGGCGTTCTGAGGTGGAATTCAGCCTGCCGTTGCCATGGGTTTTCGGCATCTTGGGCGGGATTGTGATCTGCGTGGTCGGCTGGGTTCGGACTCGATCCGTGAACACGCACGATCCGCTGCAAGGTCGCTTGGCGGAACATTTCGGACGTTACCTTGAATCCGGTCGTTCCGACAAAGACAAGGCCGTGCTTGTTGAAACGCTGCGCAGCGAACTCAAGCAGCGTCAGGTGTCTCGGGACGAATGGCGCTTTCGTCTGTCGTCTGCCGTCGATCTGATCGAATTCCCCCAGGCTCGGAACGGTGGCGACGCCCACGGTCAGGCGCATGAATTGATGCAAGTAATCGAACGTCTCGGAACCTCCTCATGAACGTCCTCAACGTCCCGACCCCCGATTTCATGCAGGAAGAGGAGATCACCCTCTTCTCCGACAGCGTCGGCAAATGGATCGACGAACACGCCCCGCCGGAAAAGGTGGCGCAATGGATCGCCGACTCCAGCGTCCCCCGCTCGCTGTGGAACGACGCGGGCGAGGCCGGCCTCTTGGGCCTGTCCATGCCCGAGGAAGACGGCGGCATGGGCGGCGACTATCGGCACGAAGTCGTTCTGATGCGCCAGTTGGGCTGGAAGGGCGCGGACCATTTCGGCATCTCGCTGCACAACGCCATCGTCGCCCCCTACATCTGGCACTACGGCACGGCCGAGCAGAAGGCGCGCTGGCTGCCCCGTCTGGCCTCGGGCGAATTGGTCGGCGCCATCGCCATGACCGAGCCGGGCGCCGGCTCCGATCTTCAGGGCGTCAAGACCACGGCCCTGAAACAGGGCAACCAGTACGTCGTAAACGGCTCCAAGACCTTCATCACCAACGGCCAGTTGGCGAATTTCGTCATCGTCGTGGCCAAGACCGACCCGGCCGAGGGCGCCAAGGGCGTGTCGCTGATCGTCGTCGAGACGGACGGCGCAGAGGGCTTCGAGCGCGGCCGCAACCTGCACAAGATCGGCATGGAGGGGAACGACACCTCCGAACTGTTCTTCAACGAAGTGAAGGTCCCCGGTGACAACATCATCGGCGGGGTCGAGGGACAGGGCTTTTACCAGCTCATGCAGCAACTGCCCCAGGAACGGCTGAACATCGCCGTCCAGGGCGTCGCCGCCGCCGAACGCGGGCTGGAGGCGACCGTCGCCTACGTCAAGGAGCGCAAGGCGTTCGGCAAGCGCGTCATCGACTTCCAGAACACCCAGTTCAAACTGGCCGAGGTCAAGACCAAGCTGACCGTCGCCCGCGTCTTCGTCGACCACTGCATCGGCCTGCACCTGAAGGGCGAACTGGATGCGGCCACGGCCTCGATGGCCAAATACTGGGTCACCGACATCCAGGGCGAGACCATCGACGAGATGCTCCAGCTCCACGGCGGCTACGGCTATATGAACGAGTATCCGATCGCCCAACTCTACAAGGACGCCCGGGTGCAACGCATCTACGGCGGCACCAACGAGATCATGAAACTGCTGATCGCGCGGACGCTCTGACCGCGCCCTCGTTCCCTTGTCATCCCCGACGAGCGAAGCGAGATCGGGGACGAACTAGCTGACAAATCGTCAGGCCCGGGCGGCCCCGCCGAACCGGGCCTAAACCTGCCCCGCCCTCAACTCCCCATAGAGGTCGGCCCAACGCGGATTGTTTTCCTCGACCAGCGCGAATTTCCACTCGCGCCGCCACCGCTTGATCCGCTTTTCCCGCAGGATCGCCTGGTCGATGTACGTATGCGTCTCATACCAGACGAGACGATCAATTCCGCGCTCAGACGTATAGCCGGGGATCAATCCCTGCTTGTGCTCTCCGACGCGCCGAACCAGGTCGTTGGTGACCCCGACGTACAGCCATCCACACGGGCCGCTGGCGAGCAGATAGACGTAAAAGGTCTTGGGCATGGCCGTCTCCCGGCGCAACCCTTGCGGGTTGTCCGGGAGGCGTCAAGGTCGGTGTCATCCCGTCCCGGATCGCCGCTTCGCGGCGTCCGGGATGACAAGGTCAAGCCCGAGGATGACGGTGGGTGTCGCGAGCGGTAATGCAAAACCCATGATCCGCCTCCACATCCCCCAGACCCTCGCCCCCGGCGCGGCCGTCGCGCCGACGCTGGACCAGTCGCGCTACCTGACCCAGGTCATGCGGCTGAAGGCGGGCGACGACCTGCTGGTCTTCAACGGCCAGGACGGCGAATGGCGCGTCAGCGTCGCCGAGGTGCTGAAGAAGGGCGTCGTCCTGCGCGCCCAGGAACAGGTCCGGCCGCAAGCCGCCTCGCCCGACGTCGAACTGCTGATGGCCATGGTCAAGAAGGCGCCGCTGGAGTTCGCGGTGGAGAAGGCGACCGAGCTGGGCGTGCGCCGCATCCGCCTGGTCCGCACCCGCCGCACCACCAGCGAACACCTGCGCCTGGACCGTCTCGACGCCATCGCCGAAGAGAGCGCCGAACAGTGCGGCCGCCTGGACGTGCCGCCCGTCGATGATCCGGTGAAGCTGGACGCCCTGCTGGACGGCTGGGACGCCGGCCAGGACGCTGGCCGCCGCCTTCTGTTCTGCGACGAGACCGGAGGTCCCGACGCCGCCGCGACCCTGGCCGCCCAACCTCTCGGCCCGTGGTCCATCCTGATCGGTCCCGAGGGCGGTTTCGCGCCCGAGGAGCGCGCGCGGCTGCTGGCCCTGCCCTTCGCCGTCGCCGTTTCGCTGGGTCCGCGCATCCTGCGCGCCGACACCGCCGCGGCCGCCGCCCTGACCCTGTGGCAGTCGACCCTGGGCGATTGGCGAACCGAAGCCTCTTGAGCGAAGCCGCTGCGTCGCCCATCTAGCCTTCGCAACAGGGGCTGAAACAGACGATGGCCGATACCGCGCCGCTCACCCGCGAAGACCTCATCGGCGCCATGGCCAAGGGGATCAAGCCCAAGGCCCAGTGGCGCATCGGCGCCGAGCACGAGAAGTTCGGCTTCGACCGCCTGACCCTGCGCCGTCCCGCCTATGAAGGCGACAACGGCATCCAGGCCATGCTGACCGGCCTGACCCGTTTCGGCTGGAGCGAGGTGTCCGAGGGCGGCCACGTCATCGCCCTGGAGCGCAAGAACGCCGACGGCCTGACCGCCTCCATCAGCCTGGAGCCGGGCGGCCAGTTCGAACTGTCCGGCGCGCCCCTGCTGGACATCCACGAAATCTGTTCCGAGACCGGCCAGCATCTGATGGAGGTCAAGTCAGTGGCCGACCAGATCGGCCTGGGCTTCCTGGGCCTGGGCTTCGATCCGATGTGGCGGCGCCAGGACGTGCCGATCATGCCCAAGGGCCGCTACGACATCATGCGGTCCTATATGCCCAAGCGCGGCTCGCTGGGTTTGGACATGATGCTGCGCACCTGCACCATCCAGGCGAATCTCGACTTCGACAGCGAGGCCGACATGGTGCTGAAATTCCGCGCCAGCCTGGCGCTGCAACCCATCGCCACCGCCCTGTTCGCCAACAGCCCCTTTACCGAGGGCAAGCCCAACGGCTTCCTGTCGGCGCGCGCCAACGTCTGGACCGACACCGATCCCGACCGCACCGGCATGCTGGACTTCGTCTTCCAGGACGGTTTCGGCTTCGAGCGTTACGCCGATTACGCCCTGGACACCCCGATGTATTTCGCCAAGCGCGACGGCCGATACATCGACGCCTCGGGCCAGTCGTTCCGCGACTTCATGGACGGACGCCTGCCCGCCCTGCCCGGCGAACGGCCGACCAAGGCGGACTGGGCCGATCACCTGACCACCCTGTTCCCCGAGGTGCGGCTGAAATCGTATCTGGAGATGCGCGGCGCCGACGGCGGCCCGTGGAGCCGCATCTGCGGCCTGCCCGCCCTGTGGACCGGCGTACTGTACGACGCCCCGTCTCTCGCCGCGGCGTGGGACCTGTGCAAGGACTGGGACATCGACGATCACGAGCGTCTGCGCCGCGACGTCACCCGCCTGGGCCTGAAAGCCACCGTCGCCGGCCGCACCGTCCAGGACGTGGCCAGGGACATGGTCCACATCGCCCGCGACGGCCTGAAGAACCGCGCCCGCTTCAGCGGCGGCATGGTCGATGAGCGCGGCTATCTGTCCGAACTGGAAGACATCGCCGACTCGGGCGTCACTCCGGCGGAACGGCTGCTGGACCTCTACAACGGCGCCTGGCAGGGCGACATCAGCCGGGTGTATCGCGACTTCGCCTACTGAGGACGAAGTCGTGGCCAAAAGTCTGCGTTTCGGCGGCAGGGCATGAGGATGATCTGGGAAGACGCCTTTCCGACTTCACCTCTTTTCAAGTTTCTTAGCCTTGCTGATGGGCAATATCCCCCTTGGCAGGACAGGGTTTCAGCGTACCTCGAAGGTAAGGCCTATCTTTCATCGCCTCTGGCTTTCAACGATCCCTTCGACTGCCTCCCGCCGGTGCTCTTGCCCAAGACGCTTGACGAATTCGAGGAGCAAAAACCGGCGTTTGCGCAGCGACTTCATCAGTCCATGCCGCATATGTCCGTAGCGGACATCACGTCCGTCATCGATCAGGCAATAGGTAATAGCAGCATAGATGCTTTTACCGAAATCACGCGAGAGAGCTTCAACAACAGCGGCGCCCAAATGGGCGTATTCTGTCTTGCTGAGTGTATCCAATCTGTCCTCATGTGGTCGCACTACGCCGATAATCACAAAGGTATAGCGCTTCGATTTGAGTTCCGTGGTCGCTTAGATTGCGGACTGATGCCACTCTTTAAGGTGCGTTACAGCAGCGAAAGGGCGGCCCTGACGGCGTTCTTTAGCGGAGACAACCAAGCAGAAGCGATTACCACCGCGCTTTGCACCAAAGCCGAATTTTGGAAATACGAACAGGAGTGGCGCTTTGTCGAACCGGCTGGTGCGGGAAAAACAATCGAGTTCGATCCAAAAGTCATTACGAGCATAGTTCTCGGCGCAAAGACCAGAGACGAAGATGCATTCTGGCTAATTGATCAGGGCATCAAGCGCGGCATTCCCGTGATGCGCGTTATTCCAAATCCCGAGACATTTGATCTCGGATTTTTTGGGGTTCATGACCCCTCAGGCCCGAAGCCAAGCCTGTAAGGCAAAAGGAGAGTTCAGATGACCGGAACCCTGCGCGTCGGCATCGGCGGCTGGACCTATGAGCCGTGGCGCGGCGTCTTCTACCCGGACAAGCTCAGCCAGAAGAAGGAGCTGGAGTTCGCCAGCCGCGCCCTGACCTCCATCGAGATCAACGGCACCTACTATTCCGGCTTCAAGATCGACACCTGGATGAAGTGGCGCGACGAGACGCCCGACGGCTTCGTCTTCGCGGTCAAGGCCAGCCGTTTCTGCACCAACCGGAAAATCCTGTCCGAGGGCGGCGACAGCGTGGGCCGGTTTCTGGATCAGGGGCTGACGGCCCTGGGCGACAAGCTGGGACCGATCAACTGGCAGTTCATGGCCACCAAGAAATTCGATCCCGTCGACTTCGAGGGCTTCCTGAAGCTGCTGCCCAAGGAAAAGGACGGCGTGCGTCTGCGCCACGCGCTGGAGGTCCGCAGCCCGACCTTCGACACGCAACAATTCTATGATCTGGCGGCGAAATACGGCGCGGCCATCGTCTATGCGGTCGACGACGAGGCGCCCGAATGGCCCCGCATCGACCAGCCGACCGCGGACTTCACCTACGCCCGACTGATGTCCAGCCGCGAGGACGAGCCGACCGGCATGACCTCGGCCGAACTGGACGCGGTGGCGAAACAGACCAAGGACTGGGCCAGGCGCGGCGACGTCTTCGCCTATTTCATCGCCGGGGCGAAGGTGCGGAACCCCGCCGCCGCGCAAGCGCTGATCGAAAAACTCAAATAGCCGCCAGATCGAAGGACCACCCCATGCCCATCGCCACCCGCGCCTTCGCCGCCACCGCCTCGGACGCGCCCCTGTCGCGCTATGACTTCAACCGCCGCGACCCCGGCCCGGACGACGTGCTCATCGACATCAAATTCGCGGGCGTCTGCCATTCCGACCTGCACATCGTGAAGAACGACCTAGGCAACACCCGCTATCCGATCGTGCCCGGCCACGAGATCGCGGGCGTGGTCGCCGCCGTGGGCGATCAGGTCACCCGCTTCAAGGTCGGCGACCGGGTCGGCGTCGGCTGCATGGTCGACAGTTGCCGCCAGTGCAAACCCTGTCGTGATGGCGAAGAGCAGTATTGCGTCCCCGGCTTCGACCAGACCTATGGCTGGCCCGACCGCCACGCCGCCCAGTCGGGCGAGACCATCACCCAGGGCGGCTATTCCACCGCCATCGTGGTGGATCAGAACTATGTCGTGCGCATCCCCGACGCCCTGCCGCTGGACGCCGCCGCCCCGCTGCTGTGCGCGGGCATCACCACCTATTCGCCGCTGCGCCATTGGAAGGTCGGGCCGGGGTCCAAGGTGGCGGTGATCGGCCTGGGCGGCCTGGGCCATATGGCGGTCAAACAGGCCGCCGCGATGGGCGCCGAGGTCACCGTGCTGTCGACCTCGGATCGCAAGAAGGCCGACGCCGAACGCATGGGCGCCAAGCATTTCCTGATCAACTCCGACCAGGCGGCCATGGCGGCGGCGGCCGAGAGCTTCGACCTGATCATCAACACCGTCTCGGCCACGCATGAGATCGCGGGCCACGTGCAATTGCTGGCCAAGGACGGGACCATGATCATGCTGGGCCTGTCGACCGAGGGGCTGCCCATCTACGCCCTGGGCCTGTTGTGGCGCCGCCGCGCCGTGGCCGGCAGCCTGATCGGCGGCATCCGCGAGACCCAGGAGATGTTGGATTTCTGCGCCGAGCACGGCATCGCCTGCGACATCGAACTGTTGGCCCCCGATCAGATCAACACGGCCTATGAACGGCTGGAGAAGTCGGACGTGCGCTATCGTTTCGTCTTGGACATGAGCCGGATCTAGCCGCCCGCGCCTCCCCTCCACGTCGTGAGGAGGAGAAATTTGGCGCCGCACGTTGAGATCGCTAATGCTTTCTCCTGAAGGCGGCCCGTCCAGAGGCCGTCGCCAGGGACATAAAGGAAGCGCACATGGCTCGAACGGCTCTCGTCACGGGCGGAACCCGCGGCATCGGCAAGGCGATCGTCCAGCGATTGAAGGAAGACGGCATGCAGGTGGCCGCCGGCTATTCCGGCAACACCGAGGCCGCCGAAGCCACCGCCCGCGAACTGGGCGTCATGGTGGTCAAGGGCAACGTCGGCTCGTTCGAGGACTGCCAGCGCGCCGTGGCCGAGGTCGAGGCTCAACTGGGACCCATCGACGTGCTGATCAACAACGCCGGCATCACCCGCGACGGCTTCTTCCACAAGATGAGCGCCGACCAGTGGTCCGACGTGATCCGGGTCAATATGGACTCGGTCTTCAACATGACGCGCCAGGTCATCAACGGCATGCGCGACCGGGGCTTCGGCCGCATCGTCAACATCTCGTCGATCAACGGCCAGAAGGGCCAGATCGGCCAGACCAACTATTCCGCCGCCAAGGCCGGGATGATCGGCTTCACCAAGGCCCTGGCCCTGGAGAACGCGCGCAAGGGCGTGACGGTCAACTGCATCGCCCCCGGCTATATCGACACCGAAATGGTCGGCGCCATGGACCAGAAGGTGCTGGACAGCATCATCGCCCAGATCCCCGTCGGCCGCCTGGGCAAGGGCGAGGAGATCGCCGACATGGTGTCCTGGCTGTCAGGCGAACGTGCCGGATATGTCACAGGCTGCACCCTATCGCTGAACGGCGGTCAGTATCTGGTCGGCTAAGCTCAAGCTTGGGGATCGGCGCCTAAAATCCGCCTCCGCCTGATGGCGACTATCCGGGCATGAAGTTGAGGGTCACGGTCTTGCGGGCGGTTGCGCCCCTCGCCGCCGCGACGGCGTTCGCCGTCGCGGGAACGGCCCTGTCGCCGCTGATCACGGCCGACGCGGCCGCGGCCCAGACGGGCGGCAACGCCCAGGCGCAACAGAGCCGATCCCTGCGCGACCGCCTGTTCAGCCGCAACCTGCCCGCCCAGGGCCGTTACGTCGCCGAATCCGGCCAGGGCTTCGTTCTGGACCGCAGCGAATCGACGCCGTTGCTGCGTTTCGACCGCAGCGTCGAGACCTGGGCCTTGCGTCCCACCCCCGCCCCGCGCGGCGATGTGCTGTATCGCAACGACGCGGGCGAGTTGGTGCTGCGCGTCACCGCCGACGGCGGCATGACCCTGTACACCAAACGGGTTCCCGCCGGTTCGCCCGTCACCCTGGCCGGACCGGGCGAAAGCCTGACCCCGCCGACCCTGGGTCCGGTGCAATTGTTCAACCTGATGGCCCGGCGCAGCGCCCTGGTCTCGGCCGCCCTGGGCCGCCTGGTCGAGATCAATCTGTCGGGCGAGAGGTCCGAGGCCCTGTCGGTCGACGCCCTGATCGTCACCACCGACGCCGTGGTGCGCATGGCCCGCTCAGCCACCGCGCGCGGCTATCTGGCCCGGCTGCGCAGCATCACCATCGTCGAGGGCGACCGCGTCTCGGCCACCTATGCGCGCGGCGATCTGCGCATCGTCGTCGATCCCGACCGAGGCCCCGCGGGCCGTCCCTCCTCGGCGCGCATCATCAACGCCTTCGCCGACGAACAGGTCAGCCGCTGAACCCGTCCTTGGCCGCCCGTCGCCGGGCGAACTCGGCCGCATCTCCGGCCGTCAGGAAGGGGTTGAACCGCTTCTCGACCCCCAACACCGTCGGCACGGTCGCTTGGCCCCGCGCACGCGCCGCGAAGATCGCCTCGGCGTGCGCCTTCATCTCGGGCCGGTCGTCCAGGCTCAGGGCGAAACGGGCGTTGGAGGCGGTGTATTCGTGCGCGCACCAGATCCGCGTGTCGTCCGACCAGGCCGCCAGGGCGCCCAGGCTGGCGAACATCTGATCCGCCGTCCCCTCGAACAGACGTCCGCACCCCAGGGCGAACAGCGTATCGCCCACGAAGGCCTCGCCGTCGGCCGCGCTGCGATAGACGACATGGCCCAGGGTGTGGCCCGGCGTGGCCGTGACCTCCAGCGCCGTCTCGCCCAGCATGACGGTCTCGCCGCCCGCCACGACCCGGTCCAGCGGCGCGATCTTCCGCACCTCCTCCGGTCCCACGATCTCGCAGTTCGTCGCCGCCTGAACCGCCGCGTTCCCGCCCGCGTGGTCGGCGTGCCAGTGGGTGTTCAGGATCAGGTCCAGCCGCCCCCAGCCGGTCGCCTCCAGCTCGGCCAGAATGCGGTCGGCGTCGGGCGTGTCGATCGTCGCCACCGCGCCCGTCGCGGCGTCACGCACCAGAAAGCCGTAGTTGTCGCCGAGGCAGGGGAACATTCGGATGTCGAGGGCCATGGCCCCATCCTAGCCCCACACGCCTGGTCGGCCTATGGTCCATCCATGCGTCGCGCCATCGAGGAATTGCGGGCCTTCTACGGCGAACCAGCCGGGGTGCTGACCCGTCGGCTGATCGCGCGTCGCCTCGCCGACGCCTGGGGCGAGGCCGACGGCTGCGACGTGCTGGGGATCGGCTACGCCACGCCGTGGCTCGACGCCTTCGTCGGCGCCCGCCGCACGATCGCCGCCATGCCCGGCGGCCAGGGGGTCGAACCCTGGCCCGCCGCCTCGGCCCGCAACCGCGCCCTCTTGGTCGAGGATGCGCGCCTGCCCTTCGCCGCGGGCGCCTTTGACCGCATCCTGCTGGTCCACGCCCTGGAAGAGGCCGACGACGCCCGCGCCCTGATGCTGGAGGCGGTGCGCGCCCTGGCCCCGGCGGGGCGCATCATCCTGGTCGCGGCGGCGCGCGGCGGCCTGTGGGCGCGCGCGGAATCGACGCCCTTCGGCCACGGCCGTCCCTTCACTCGCCGTCAGATGGAGCGTCTGGTGCGCGAGGCGGGCCTGGAGCCGCTGGCCTGGTCCGCCACCCTGTTCACCCCGCCCTGGCCGCCGCTGTTCTCCCTGGCCGAGGGTTGGGAGCAGGTGGCGCGCCGCCTCGCGCCCGGCTCGGCGGGGGTCGTCCTGCTGGAGGCGGGCCGCCGCGCCTACGCCCCAGTGCGCCCCGGCCTGGCCGAACAGGCCGCCGCCGCCCTGGGCGATCTGGCACCCCAGCCGGTCACGCCCGTTCCCGCGTCCAGGGGGTCTTGCGCCGCAAGACATCTGGTCTCTGGGACCGAACGCCCTTAAGGCGAGGCCATGCACCGCCTGATCCTGATGCGCCACGCCGAGGCCGAGCGCGCCCATCCGGGCGGCGACCGCGAACGTCCGCTCAGCGCCCGAGGCCGCGATGACGCGGGCGTCATGGGCCGCACCCTGGCCCGGCGCGGCCTGCGGCCCGACCTGGCCCTGGTCTCGTCCGCCGTCCGCACCCGCCAGACCTGGGATCTGATGCAGGACGCCTTCGGCGACGTCGAGGTGCGGATCGAACCGGACCTCTACAACGCCCCGGCCGAGATGCTGCGCGCCCTGATCGCCGAGGCGGCCGAGAACGCGGGCTGCCTCTTGGTTCTGGCCCACAATCCGGGCGTCCCCGTGCTGGCGGGCGACTATCTGTTGCAGGCCGCCGCCTCGCCCGCCTTGATGGAGCGGATGACCGGCGGCTTTCCGCCCGGCTCGGCCGCGGTCTTCGCCATCGACCCGCAAGGCCGCCGGACGCACGAAGCCTATCTGACCCCGCGCGATCCGGGCGTCCTGGCGTGAGCGACGTCGCCTATAAGATCGTCTCGGCCGCCGACTGGGTCTCGATCCAGGCCGCCGGCGGCTATGACGGCTCGGCGGTGGATCTGCGCGACGGCTACATCCACCTGTCCGCCGCCGATCAATTGGCGGGCACGGCGGCCAAACACTATGCCGGTCGCGCCGACCTGAGGCTGCTGGACGTGGACCTGACGCCCTATGGCCAGGCGATCGTGTGGGAGCCGTCTCGCGGCGGCGCCCTGTTCCCGCACCTGTACGGCCGCCTGTCCGTCGCGAGCGTCAGCCGCGTCCGCGCCTTCCATGTCCGCCAGGACGGCGAAATGGTCTTCGAGGAGGACCCGGCGTGAGCCTGGGCGACCTCGGCGCCTGGACCTTGCGGCGGCTGGACCCCGAGACGGCGCACAGACTGGCCGTGCGCGGCCTGTCGGTCCTGCCCGCACCCGTCGCGCCCGCCGACGACCCGATCCTGCACACCACGCTGGCGGGTCTGAGCCTGCCCAATCCCATCGGCCTAGCCGCCGGTCTGGACAAGGACGGCGAGGCCATCGGCGGGCTGTCGCGCCTGGGCTTCGGCTTCGTCGAATGCGGCTCGGTCACGCCCCGGCCGCAGCCGGGCAATCCGAAGCCGCGCCTGTTCCGCCTGAGCGAAGACCGCGCCGTCATCAACCGCATGGGCTTCAACAATGCGGGCCTGGACGCCTTCGCCGCCCGGCTGGACCGGCGCCCGCGCGGCGTGGTCGTCGGCGCCAATCTGGGGGCCAATAAGGAGACCGAGGACAAGGCCGCCGACTATGTGACGGGCCTGCGCCGTCTGGCCGGACGCGCCGCCTATTTCACCATCAACATCTCCTCGCCCAACACGCCCGGCCTGCGCGCTCTGCAAGGCCGCGAGGCGCTGGACGACCTGCTGGGCCGGATCGCCGAAGCCCGACCCGCCGACGGCGCCCCCGTCTTCCTGAAGATCGCCCCGGACCTGACCGCCGCCGAGATCGCCATGATCGTCGAGGCGGCCCTGGCCCACCGCATCGACGCCCTGATCGTGTCCAACACCACCCTGGACCGGCCCGAGACCCTGTGCGCGCCCGATCGCGGCGAAGCCGGGGGCCTGTCCGGCGCCCCGCTGCAACATCGGGCCGAGACCGCCCTGATCGCCGCCGCCGAGGCGGCGAACGGCCGCCTGCCCCTGATCGGCGTGGGCGCGATCGCCTCCGGCGCCGACGCCTATCGCCGCATCCGCCTGGGCGCTTCGGCGGTGCAGCTCTATTCCGCGCTGATTTTCGAGGGTCCCGGACTGGTCGGTCGAATCAAGCGGGATCTGGCCCGCCGCCTGCGCGCCGACGGTTTTCCCACCCTGCGCGACGCCGTTGGGACGCTGCCGTTGACGGAGCGTTAGGGCCGATCTGCCATGGTCACCCCAAGGGGCGGAGAATGCGCCCAAGTGGGGATGGTGAATGCCGCATCTGACCGACGAAACGCCCGGCTGGGCCGCCGCCGTCCGTCAGCGTCGCCATGCGCTGGTGATCCGGCTGTGCGTCGGCGCGGCCACCGCCCTGATCGTCAGCCCGCTGCTGGGATACGCCGTCAGCCTGCCGTGGCTGTCCGCCTATCTGGCCATGCAGATGGTCGAGGCGGCGTTGTTCGCCCCCATCATCCGACGCCAGGCCAACCAGATGCCCCTGTGGCGCAGCGCCCTGGGCGGGACCGTGCTGGTTCTGAACACGGCCATGATCGGGGGCCTGTCCATCCCGCTGTGGCTGTTCGGCGGTCCCATGGGCGGCATCTGCGCGGGCGTGCTGCTGCCCGCCGCCCTGGTCTATTCCATGGTCAACGCCCCGCGATCGGGAACCGTCCTGGCCCTGACCACCACGCCGCAACTGATCTATATGGCCATGACGCCGGCCTTCATGACCGCCGCGGGAGCGGACCCGGCCTATGTGCTGGCGGCGGGCGCGGCCCAGACCGTCTTCGCCATCTTCTGCCTGACCACCTGGCAGCGCATGAACAAGGCCTCCCAGGCCGAATCCAAGGCGCGTCACGACGCCGAGCGCCGCTGCGTCCAGGCCGAACGGGTCATGGCGGGCCGCGCCGCCTTCCTGGCCGCCGTCGGCCACGATCTTCGCACGCCCATCGGCGCCATCCTGACCGGCGCCTCCGAGGTTTCGCGCGGCGGCGACCCGGCCGCCCGCGCCCACGCCGCCCTGATCACCGACGCCGGCCTGATGATGAAAGGCCTGCTGGACGACCTCTTGGATCATTCCAAGCTGGAGGCCGGCCGCATGAAGGTCGAGGTCGCCGATTTCGACCTGCGCGCCCTGGTGGCCCAGACCGCCCGTCTGTGGCGCGGCCCGGCCAAGGCCAAGGGCCTGAGGCTCACCCTGGAGGGCGGCCGCCGTCTGCCCACCGCCGTGCGCGGCGACGCCATGCGCATCCGTCAGGTGCTGAACAACCTGATGTCCAACGCCATGAAGTTCACGGACCAGGGGTCGATCACCCTGCGCCTGGCCGCCTGGGCCGAAGACTGCGGCGCCAATGCGATCACCTTCGAGGTCGCCGACACCGGTCCCGGCATGAGCCGTGACCAGCTCGACCGCCTGTTCACCGCCTTCGACCAGACCGCCGACGGCGTCGGCGCCCGCTTCGGCGGCTCGGGCCTGGGCTTGGCCATCAGCCGCGAGTTGGCCCACCTGATGGGCGGCCGCCTGACGGTTCGCAGCCGACCGGGCCAGGGCGCGCGCTTCACCCTGTCCTTGACCCTGTCTCCCGGCGAGGGCCAGGTCGCCGCCCCGGTCGGCGCCGGCCTGGACGACGCCAGCCGCGGCGCCATCGCCCGCGCCCTGGCCGACCGCCCGCGTCTCGCGCCGACGGCCGCAACGCCGATCCGCGCCGAGGCCCCGATCGCCGCCCCGATCGCGCCGCCGTCCGCCGAGGCGCCCGCCCAAATCGAGATCGAGACCGAGACCGCATCGGCCCAGGACTCCGCTCAGGACGAAGGTCGTCCGCTGTCGGTGCTGGTCGTCGACGACCACGACATAAACCGTCGCGCCATCCAACTGATCCTCCAGCCGCTGGGCTGCGACATCGCCACCGCCGCCGACGGCCTGCAAGCGCTGGCGGCCTGCGAGGGCGCCGTGTTCGACGTCATCTTCATGGATGTGCGGATGCCCGAGCTGGACGGCCGCGAGACGACTCGCCGCCTGCGCGCCGGGAACAGCCCGAACGCCCAGACCCCGGTCGTCGCCGTCACCGCCGACACCCAGCCCGAAGACGTCGAGGCCTGCACCGCCGCCGGCATGGCCTATTTCGTCTCCAAGCCGCTGACGCCGGCCGCCCTGCTGGGCGCCTTGCAGCACGTCCTGGCCGACGCTCAGTCGGGCGAAGAGGAAGCCGCGCCGGAAATCGTCGCCGCCTGAGCCGCCCGCACGGCAGCGACCAATCGGTCGTCGAAATCGGCCGCTCGCATGGCGCATTCCCAGACCGTGACCACGGCCCAGCCGTCCTGAGCCAGGCGCGCCGCATTGACGGCGTCGCGCGCGCGGTTTCGTCCGATCTTGGCGATCCAGTAGTCGGCGTTGGCCTGGGGTCGGCGCGCGCCGCGCGGACAGTCGTGCCCGTGCCAGAAACAGCCGTGCACGAAGACGGCGATCCGCCGTCCCTTCATCACCACGTCGGGCCGTCCGGGCAGACCCTGTCCGCCCAGGCGATAGCCGATCCCCGCCGCACGCAGGGCCGCGCGCACGCGACGTTCCGGGCCGGTGTCGCGGCCCTTGATCCGCCGCATGACGGCGCTGCGCTGTTCAGGCGTGAAGACGTCGGCCACGCCGATCAAACCCAACGCCGCTCATTCCCGCGAAAGCGGGGACCCAGTGAGAGCCGCGTACTCCAGGTTTGGATATCGTTCGGCATGACCCGTCCTCAATGCATCGCCCAAAGGACTGGGTCCCCGCTTTCGCGGGGATGAGCGGATTTTAAAGCTGCGCCAGCAGATGCTCGGCCGACGACACGCGGAATTCTCCGCCCTGTTCGACGTTCAACTGTTCGACCACGCCGTCCTTGACCAGCATGGAATAGCGTTGCGACCGCTCGCCCATGCCGAAGCCGGTGGCGTCCATGCTCAGGCCCAGGGCGCGGGTCAGGTCGCCGTTGCCGTCGGCCAGCATCACGATCTCGTCGCCCGAGACGTTCTGGCTCTGCGCCCAGGCGCCCATGACGAAGGGGTCGTTGACCGACAGACAGGCCACGGTGTCCACGCCCTTGCCGGCCAGTTCGTCGCGCTTGTCCTTGAAGCCGGGCAGGTGGCGCGCCGAACAGGTGGGGGTGAAGGCGCCGGGCACGGCGAACAGGGCCACGGTCTTGCCCTTGAACACCTCGTCCGAATTGATCGGACGCGGGCCTTCCGGCGTCATCACGCCCAGCATGGACGAAGGGATGCGGTCGCCGACCTTGATGGTCATGGGTGTTCTCCGGGCTGGGCGCGCGCGGCGCCGATGCGATGTCGATCAGATAGAGAGCCTTGCGGCCCACGCCAAGACATCGACGTTCACCGCCTTGAATGTTCGCCGCCCTGACGCCTTGCGCCCTGGCCGGTTGCGGTCGATGATCGGTGCATGTCGCAGTTCCAGTCCCTCGCGGGTCGTCTTCTGGTCGCCATGCCGGGCATCGGCGATCCGCGTTTCGAGCACGCGGTCATCCTGATCTGCGCGCATGAGGACGACCACGCCATGGGGCTGCGGCTCGACCGGCCCGCGAACGGCGTCGATCTGAAGGCGGTGCTGAACCGGCTGGACATCGCCTCTCCCGACACCGCCCAGGGCCGCATCGTCCTGGTCGGCGGGCCGGTGGAGCGCGAACGCGGCTTCGTCCTGCACACCGACGACTGGATCAGCCCGGACGCCACCCTGCCCTTCGGCGAGGGCCTGGCCATGACCGGCACGCGAGAGGCCCTGACGGCGATGACGGACCCGGAAACCGGTCCTGGGCGCTCGGTCCTGCTGCTCGGCTATGCCGGCTGGGGCGAGGGGCAGTTGGAGGACGAACTGGCCGAAAACGTCTGGCTGACCGCCGACGCGGACCTGGACATCATTTTCGACACCGACCACGACAGCAAATGGAGCCGGGCCTTGGCCGGCATCGGCGTCGACGCCGCCCGCCTGTCGGCCCAGGGCGGCCGGGCCTGAAACGCCTGGGCCTGAAACGTCAGGCCGAGCGCTGTTTCAACGGCGCGGCACCATCGGCCAGGCTTTCGTTCAGATAGACCTCGGCCTCTTGCGCCGGCAGGGCGGGCGCATAGCCGAAGCCCTGGCCGTAATGGCAGCTCGCATCGATCAGCAGCATGGCCAGGCCGGCGTTCTCGACCCCTTCGGCCACCACTTCCAGCGCCAAGTCGCGGCCCAGGTTGACGACGGATTTGACGATCTTGGCCGAACCTTCGTCCTTGTCCATCGTCAGCACGAAATAGCGGTCGATCTTCAGCGTGTCGAAGGGCAGTTTGGCCAGATAGGACAGGGACGAGAAACCGGTGCCGAAGTCGTCCAGCGCCAGCGAAGCCCCCACCCCCTTCAACTGACGCAGCACCTCGGCGGCGCGTTCGGTGTCGCGCATGATGTCGCCTTCGGTGACTTCCAGCTTCAGCGCCCCGCGCGGCAGACCCGTCTCCTTGATCACGCGGGCGACGTCATCGACCAGATTGGCCCGCTCGATCTCGCCGACCGACAGATTGACGCTGCAAAACAGCTTTCCGGCCGTCGGATGGCGATGCAGCCATTCCGCCAACTGTTTGGCCGACTGGGTCATCATCAGCAGGCCCAGGTCGTTCATCAGACCCATTTCATCGGTCAGCGTCAGGAACTCATCCGGCGCCACCAGACCGCGCCTGGGGTGACGCCAGCGCGCCAGGGCCTCGAAACCGGCCACGGCGCCGGTCGTCAGGTTCACGATCGGCTGGAAGAAGGGTTCGATCTCGCCGCGCACGAAGGCGTTGCGCAGGTCCGCCTCCAGCGCCAGTCGGCTCAGGCTGTCGCTTTCCAGCGCCCGGCCATAGGCGGCGGCCCCGCCGCGCCCGGCGCTCTTGGCCTGCTCGACCGCCAGTTCGGCCCGGCGCAACAGTTCGGCCGCATCGGCGGCGTCCGGCCCGCCCTCGGTCGATACGGCGCCGATGGAGACGGTCGGATAGATGTCGAAGCCCGCGACCCGAAGCGGTTGCTCCAGCGCCTCGCGCACCCGGTCGGCCGGATTGCCGGGACCGCGCGGCAACAGCACGGCGAACTCATCCTCGCCGATCCGCGCCGGCGCCGTGCCGTGCGAGAAGGCGGCGCTCAGACGCGACCCCAGGGCCGACAGCACCAGATCCGTGCGTTCGTGGCCCAAGGCCTCGTTCAGGCGGCGCAGCCGGTCCACGTCGGCGACGATCAGATCATAGTCGCCCGGCTGGGTCAGGGTCTCGGCGGCGCGATTGATGAAGGTGCGGCGGTCCAACAGGCCGGTCAGCCCGTCCTTGTCCGAACCCGCGAACTTGGTCTCCAGGGCCACCATGCCGGCGGCGCGCAGCCCGTCCTCCAGCCAGACGCCGCGCCACAGACAGACCTCGGAGCCGCGCATGCGCAGACGCAGGGCGATCTCGGTCCCCTCCTCCTGCGGTTTCAGCACACGCTCGGCCAGGGCGCGGTCCTGCGGCTGGGCCAAGGCGACGAAGGCGGCGCCCGAACACTCCGGGGCCAGCGGTCCCAGGCCCAGAGGCCGGGTCGAGCCGGTGAAACGGATCTGGTCGTCGGCGGGGGTCCACTCCCACAGGGCCGCATCCGCGGCCGCCAGCGCCTCGATGGCGGTGGTCGCGTCCCAGCCCAGTGATCGCGGTCGAGCGTTCAAACGACGTTCCGCCCCTCAACGGGCCGCGTCAGGCGTCGCGAACCCAGTCGTCCGACACCACGCCGAACAGAAGATGATCTGCCCACGCGCCGTTAATTTTCAAATAAGCCTTGGCCTCGCCCTCCTGGCGGAAGCCCGATTTCTGCAACACGCGCCGCGACGGCAAATTGGTCGGCAGGCACGAGGCTTCGACCCGGTGCAGGTCCAATGTGTCGAAAGCGAAGGTCAGAACCGCCTTCACCGCCGCCGTCGCATGGCCCCGACCGGCGAAGGGGCGGCCGATCCAATAGCCCAGGGTCCCGCTCTCGGCCACGCCGCGCCGGATGTTTGACAGGGTCACCGCCCCCACCAGGGTCTCGCCCCCATTGGCGAAGATGAAGAAGGGCCAGGCCGTCTCCAGCTCCATTTCCCGCGCATAGACCGACAGCCGCCGCCGAAAGGCGGGCCGGGTCAGGTCGTCCTCGGCCCAGGACGGCTCCCACGGTTGCAGATAGGCCGCCGACAGGTCGCGCAATTCGGCCCAGGGCTGGAAGTCGGCGGCGCGCGGCGGACGCAGCGTCACGCCTCGGCCCTCGATCACCGGGCCAGTCGTCTCCGTCATCCAGTCCAGCAGAGCCATGGCCGCAGACTAGCCGCCGTTTCCGCCCGGAAACAGACTTTGCGTGAACACGTCTCCGGCGCCGCCCGACGCGCGCGGACCCAGCACCGCCGTCGCCGACCGTCCGCCCTCCAGCAGACGCCGCGCCGAACGGCGCACATCGTCACGGCCGACCGCCGCCATGGCTGTCGCCAGGTCGTCGGACGACACGGGGCGTCCATAGATCAGGGCCTGTGTCGCGATCCGCCCGGCGCGGCTCATCGAGCTTTCGTCCGACATCCACAGGCCGGCGGTCAGCACCGTGCGCGCCCGCGCCAGTTCGGTCTCGGTCGGGCCGTCGGCGGCCAGGGCCTTCACCTCGTCGGCGCACACCCGCGCCAGTTCTTCGGCTCGGTCGGCGGCGCAGCCGGCATAGATCCCCAGCACGCCGATGTCGGCATAGGGTTCGTGATAGGCGTCGATGGCGTAGGCTAGGCCCCGTTCCTCGCGCGCGCTCTGGAACAGGCGCGAGGCCATGCCGCCGCCCAGGATCTCGGTCAGGATGCGCATGGCGGGCAGGTCCGGGTCGGTCGCCGACACGCCCGGAAGCTGCAACACCAGATTGGCCTGTTCGATGCGTCGTCCCAGCCTGGCCGAACCGCCGACGAACGCGGCTGCCCGGGGTCGCTCGGCGGGCGTCGCCGTCTCGGCGCCGAACCAGCGCTCGGCCAGGGCCAGAAGCTCGGTCTCGTCCACGGCGCCGGACACGGCCACCGCCATTCGATCCGGCGAGTACAGCCGCGCGCGCCAGTCGCCGACCGAGGCGCGGTCGGCGGGCTTCAGACTGGCGATCGAACCCAAGATCGGCCGGCCCAGCGACTGGCCGGAAAAGGCCCGCGTCTGGGCCATGTCAAAGACGTGGTCGTCGGGCGTGTCATAGGCCTCGGCGATCTCTTGGCCGACCACGTCCTTCTCGCGTTCGATGTCGACCGGGTCCAGCGTGGGCCGGAACAACAGGTCGGACACCACCTGCATGGCCAGGGGCAGCGACCCGGCCAGGCCGCGCACCTCGAAACTGGTCCGCTCATAGCCGGTGGCGGCGTTGATCGAACCGCCCTCGGACTCGATCCGCTCGACGATGTCGCGCGCCGACATGTCGCCCGCGCCCTTGAACACCAGGTGCTCCAGCAGATGCGACCAGCCGGAGCGGTTTTTCGGCTCCCATCGCGCGCCGCCCTCGACCGCGACGACCAACGCCAGGGTGCGTACGCCCGGCATGGGGTCGCAGACCACGCGGACGCCGTTCGACAAGGTGTGCAGGGTCGCGCTCAGGACTTTCGCCTCCGCCGCAGCATGGCGGCGTAAACGGCCGCCAGCGCCCCGGCCAGGCCGAACCAGGTCAGGGCGTAGCCGAGGTGGTTGTTTGAAAAGGCGACCGGCGGCGCCGACGGCTTCAGCGCCGACCAATCGGGATTGGACGACGTCAGGGCATAAAGGGTCCGCGCCTCGACCGGGCCTTGGACGTCCAGGGCGCGCGCCATGGCGGCGTTGTCGCGGCCATAGAACATCCGCGCCTCGGCGGGCGGCGTCATCGGTCCCGGCGGCGGCGCGGCGCGGATCTCGGCGGTGATCCGGGTCGGGATTTCAGAAACGGCTTCAGGCGGGCGCGCCGAGATCGTCTCCAGCACGAAGCCGCGATCGACCAGCCAGGTCCGACCCGCCGCCCGACAGGCCGAAACCAGGCGCAGACCCGGTTCGCCGTCCTGAATGGTCCGCAGCTCGACATAGGGCGCGCTCGCCAGCCCCGGACAGTCCACGACCGCCTTGCGGAACTCCAGATCGCCGCCCTCGGCCAGTATTTGGACCAGGGGCGCCGCGGGCTTGGCGGCGGCCGCCTCGGCCGCGGCGATCAGGCCTTCCTTCCACGCCAGCCGCCGCACCTGCCAGACGCCCAGGGCGATCAGCACCGCCAGGGCCAGGGCCGTGACGACCGTCAGGACCCAGGGGAAGTGCGCGCGCTCAGAATTCGTCATTGCGCACCTCGGCCGCGCGGTTGCGCACCTGCAGGCCGATCATCAGCCCCTTGGCCGGACGCATCAGGCCCAGGGACAGGACGGCCACCAGCGGCAGCCACAGCACCAGATGCACCCACATGGGCGGACTGTAGGCCAGTTCCACGCCCAGGGCGCTGAACACCACGATCCCGCCCGCGATCTGCATCACGAAGACGGTCGGCCCGTCGCCGGTGTTCAGCCCGCGATAGTCGAAGCCGCAGGTTTCACAGTTTTCCACCACTTTCAGAAAACCGTCGAACAACCGCCCGCGCCCGCAATGGGGACAGCGGCAAAGCAGACCGGCGCGGATCGGATCGACCCGCGCCGGAACAGCGTCCTTGGATTGTGCGTCAGGCGTCAACCGAAGGCGACATAGACGAAGGCGAACAGGAACAGCCACACCACGTCGACGAAATGCCAGTACCAGGCCGCCGCCTCGAAGCCGAAATGCTTCTCGGGGGTCATCTGACCGGCGTACAGGCGCAGCAGGCAGACCAGCAGGAAGATCGAACCCACCAGCACGTGGAAGCCGTGGAAGCCCGTGGCCATGAAGAAGATCGAGCCGTACAGGCCCGAATTGGCCGCCTCTTCGTTGAAGAACAGGTGCTCGTGGATGATGTGCTGGTACTCATAGGCCTGGACCCCCGTGAACAGGGCGCCCAGCAGCACGGTGATCAGCAGGCCCGTCTTGGCGCCCTTGCGGTCGCCGACCTGAAGCGCGTGGTGCGCCCAGGTCACCGTCGTGCCCGACAGCAGCAGGATGATGGTGTTCAGCAGCGGCAACTGCCACGGGTCCAGCACCTCCACGCCCTTGGGCGGCCAGGTCGACCAGGCCGCCGCGGTGTCGGTCCAGTTGCCGACCTCGGGGATCAGGGTGCGCGCCTCGTTGAACAGCGCCATGTCAAAAAACATCCAGAAGAAGGCGACGAAGAACATCACCTCCGAGGCGATGAACAGCATCATGCCGTAGCGCAGACCCAGCGACACGACCGGCGTGTGGTCGCCCGCACGGCTCTCCTTGATGACGTCGGACCACCAGCCGAACATCGACACCAGCACCCCCGCCAGACCGGCGAAGAACAAGGCCTTGTCGCCCTTGGCCAGCAGGGCGGCGGCGACCGGACCCGACTCGGCCGGGGCCAGGCCCTTCATCCAGATCACGGCGCCGATCATCATGATCGTCACGGCGATCGAGGCGACCAGCGGCCACGGGCTGGGGTTCACCAGGTGATAGTCGTGATGCGGAACGGCGTGCGCGTCGGCCATGGGGTCTTCCGGTCTCAGAGAAGAGTTCTCGATTCAACGACGGGCTATAGCGCCGCCTCGCCGAGCGCGCCAGTGGTCAGCCCGCGGTTTGCGCCGCGTCGAAGCCCTGGGTCGGATAGAAGGTGTAGCTCAGGGTGATTTCATGCACGCCCTGGCCCTCGCGATCGGTCGCCAATTCGGGGGCGACGAAATACTGAACCGGGAACTGGCGGGTCTCGCCGGGCTTGATGATCTGCTCGTCGAAACAGAAGCACTGCAGCTTCTGGAAATAGGCGCCGGCCCGCTCGGGCACGACGTTGTAGGCGGCCTTGGCGCTGATCGGGGCGTCCGAGGTGTTGGTGACGTCGAAATAGGCGATGCCCGTCTCGCCGATGCGCACGCGCTGACTGACCTGTTCGGCGCGGAAGGTCATGGGCAGGCCGCGCACATTGGTGTCGAATCGCACCAGCACGGTTTGATCCAGCACCACCTCCGACGGCTTGTCCGACCGCATGGTCGTGCCGTCGAAGCCCGTCACCTGACAGAACAGCCGATACAGCGGCACCGCCGCGAAGGCCGCGCCGGTCATGCACATCACCGCCAGGACGCAGGCGATGGCGATGGCGTTCTTGCGATTCACGGCCGGGCCGCCGGAGCCTGGGCGGGCGCCTGTGCGGCGAGGACCGCCTGGCGCGTGGCGGCGGCCTCGGCCCGGTTGTGCTGCATGCGCAGGAAGGTGGTGGTGAAGACCAGGGCCATGAAGGCCACCAGCGCCCAGGCCAGGGCGATGTTGCGGCGCTTGCGGGCGGCCAGTTCCTCGGGGGTCAGGCGCATGGTCTTACAGTCCCAGGCCCGGGATTTGTTCGACCAGCAGGGCGGCGAACAGGGCCATCAGATAGAGGATGGAGAAGGCGAACAGATTGCGCGCCGGTTTGGCCTCGGCGCGGACGTCGTACAATGCGGCCTCTCGCCCCACCGTGTCGGCCTTGTCGGGCTGGTCGCCCGCGCGCGAACGCCAGACCTGGACCGCCAGGGCCAGAAAGGCCAGGCCGCCGATGATCGAAACGACAGCGTAGATGGTCCCGCCCAGGCCGACGAAGGCCGGGGCGATCGCCGCCGGAACGAACAGCAGGCTGTAAAGAACGATCTGACCGCGAGTGGACTTGGCCCCGCGCGCCACGGGCATCATCGGTATCCCCGCCCGGGCGTAGTCGCCGGCCGAATACAGCGCCAAGGCCCAGCTATGCGGCGGGGTCCACAGGAAGATGATCAGGAACAGCAGCCACGCCTGCCACGGCGCCTGGCCGGTCGCGGCGGCCCAGCCGATGACCGGCGGCAAGGCGCCGGCCGCGCCGCCGATGACGATGTTCTGCGGCGTCCGCCGCTTCAGCATCAAGGTGTAGAAGACCGCATAATAGACGATGGTCAGGGCCAACAGACCGGCGGCGAACCAGTTGGCCGCCATGCCCAGCAGCATGACCGAAAAGACCGACAGCACCACGCCATAGGCCATGGCGTCGCCCTTGCTGACGCGACCGGCCGCGACGGGCCGTCCGCGCGTGCGGCGCATCAGAGCGTCGGTTTCGCCCTCCAACGCCATGTTCAAGGCCCCGGCGGCGCCCGCGCCCACGGCGATGCACAGGATGGACAGGGCCGCCGACAGCGGATTCATGTCGCCTGGCGCCACGATCAGTCCGGTCACGGCGGTGAAGATCACCAACGACATGACGCGCGGCTTCAGCAGTTGGACATAGTCCTCGGGCTGGGCCGTGGAGACGGCGGGTCTGGCGGGGGCGTCGATCATCGCGGTCGTGTCATACGCTTTTGCGGGGCTTTGAAAAGGCGAAGGCCGCCCTTCCCGGTCGGGAAGGGCGGCCCCCGGCCCGGATCGCTCCGGGAGGTCTTCAGTGCTCGTCGGACTTGACCACCGGCAGTTCGTTGAACTGGTGGTGCGGCGGCGGCGAGGACAGGGTCCACTCCAGCGTCGTGGCGCCTTCGCCCCACGGATTGGCCACGCCCGGACGACGACGGATCGCCGCCTCCAGCAGCATGATCAGGAACACGCCGACGCCGGCCATGGTCACGACGTAGCCGATCGAGGAGATGTGGTTCCAGTAGGTGTAGGCCTCCGGGTAGTCCACATAGCGGCGCGGCATGCCTTGCAGGCCCAGGAAATGCTGCGGGAAGAACACCAGGTTCACGCCCACGAACATGATCCAGAAGTGGGCGGCGCCCAGGAACTCGTTGTACTTCACCCCGAACATCTTCTCGAACCAGTAGTAGA
>NZ_DAINBO010000007.1:0-95620 GCF_036732845.1 Brevundimonas sp.
CTCCCGCGAGAGCGCCGACCTAAGGCCCCGACTCCGGGCCGAAGTCAAGCGAGGCCGATCATTCGCAGAACTCGTCCAACTCGGGGATGCGGTTGAAGGCGATCTTGGCCCCGACATAGGCGGGCAGGTCGGGGCGCGGGCCGATGCTGACCGTATCCTTGCCGAAGCGGCGGTTCAGCGTGTCCAGGGCCTGCGACAGACGCAGCGAACGCGAGGCGCCGCCCTGGTCCGGGCCGGGGTCGAACAGATCGGGCGCGGTCTCGCCGATTGGCTTCAGCGCGTGGATCGACACCCCGACATAGGACGGCCGCGCGCCCAGCCCGGGCGCCGCCCGCCGCCACAGAGTCTCCAGCGCCGCCAACAGCACGAAGGTGTCGCTGGTCGGGGGCACGGCGACGTTGAAGCCGCTCGCCCACCCGCCGCGCTTTTGCGGCTCGTCCAGGTCGATATGCAGGCCCAGGGACCCGCCGGTCAGGCCCAGCCGCCGCAGCCGGGCGCCGCATTTGACGATCAACCGCCGCGCCACCGCCCGCGCTCCTTCGGGCGTGCGCATGGCCGAGGCCAGGACATGGCTGTGGCTGATCGAGGCGATGGGCTTGGGCGGGGGCGTGTCGCTGTCCAGGCCGCGCAGGCCGCGCCAGATCCGCTCGCCCTCGACGCTGCCCCATAGGGCGCGGGCGCGGCGGGCGTCCAGCGCCCACAGCCCGGCCGTGTCGGTGATCCCCGCCGCCGCCAGCCGCTTGACCATGCGCGGGCCGACGCCGGGATATTTCGACAGCGACAGGCCCAGCAAGGGACCGGGCAGGGCGTCGGCGCGCAGCACGGTCAGGCCGTCCGGCTTCTGCATCCCGCACGCCGTCTTGGCCAGGAATCGGCTGGGCGCCAGGCCGACGGAAGAGTGCAGGCAGTCGCCGACCTCCTTGCGGATCGCGGCCTGGACGGCCCGGGCCAGGGGAACGGCCTGGTCCACCCGTCGCTGGCCGCGGGTCAGTTCGCAGGACGCCTCGTCGATCGAGCCGACCTTGAAGATCGGCACATGGCGGTCCAGCACCGCCATGATGCGGTGATGGATCTTCACATAGAGGTCGGGCCGGGCGTCGGCGACGATCAGGCCGGGGCACAGGGCGCGCGCCTCGGAGACCCGCATGCCCGTCCGCACGCCGAAGGCCTTGGATTCATAGCTGGCGGCGATGGCGCCGGTGTGTTCGCTGGGGGCGGGCCGCACGATGACGGGCTTGCCGCGCCAATCCGGGTTCATCTGCTGTTCGACGCTGGCGAAATAGGCGTTCAGGTCCAGGAACAGCCAGCGCAGGCCCGCACCATCCTCTCCGCCGTCTGGAACCGCATCGCCCATGACGGGAACATATCAGGAACATTTAGGCGAATGAAGAGGACCGCCCCAACCGGCGGCAGGGTCAGGCCGCGTAGGCGTCGATCTTTGCGAGATGACGCGCCTTCTCGCTTTCGCTCAGGAAGCTGCCCTCGAAACTGTTCCGGGCGATCTGGGTCACCTGTTCGCGGGTCAGGCCGACCGCCGCCGCCAACTGTTTGTAGTTGGCGTTCACATAACCGCCGAAATAGGCCGGGTCGTCCGAGTTCAGGGTCACGTGCAGACCCCGGCGCAGCATCTCGGGGACCGGGTGGTCCTTCAGGTCCTTGACCACGCACAGTTTCAGGTTCGACAGCGGACAGACGGTCAGGGTCATCCGTTCGCCGGCCAGGCGGCGGATCAGGCCCTCGTCCTCCATCGAACGGTTGCCGTGGTCCATGCGGTCGATGTGCAGCAGGTCCAGCGCCTCATGCACATAGGCGGGCGGGCCTTCCTCTCCGGCGTGGGCGACACGCTTCAGGCCCAGTTCGGCCGCACGCGCGAAGACCCGCGCGAATTTCGACGGCGGGTGGCCGACCTCGGACGAATCCAGCCCGACGCCCACGATGCGGTCGAGGAAGGGGGTTGCGGCCTCCAGCGTGGCGAAGGCGGCGGCTTCGTCCAGATGGCGCAGGAAGCACAGGATCAGTTTGGAGGTGACGCCCAGCTCGTTCTCGGCGCGGGTCATGCCGTCCCACAGGCCCTCGATCACCGTCTCCATCGCCACGCCGCGGTCGGTGTGGGTCTGGGGGTCGAAGAAGATTTCGGCGTGGCGGACATTGTCGGCGGCGGCGCGCTGGAAATAGGCGAAGGCCAGATCCTCGAAATCGCGCCGGGTCAGCAGGACGTTCGCCCCCGCGTAATAGATGTCGAGAAAGTCTTGCAGGTTCGAGAAATCATAGGCCGCGCGCACGGCCTCGACGCTGTCGAACGGGATCGACACGCCGTTGCGCCGGGCCAGCTCGAACATCAGCTCGGGTTCCAGACTGCCCTCGATATGCAGGTGCAGTTCAGCCTTGGGCAGGCCGTCGATATAGGCGTCCAGGGATTGGGGCTGAGACATCACGGTTTCCGGCGCTGACAGGAACGAGGCCTGTCTGTTAGCGTTGAACGATCCACCTTAGGAGCACCGCCATGACCGACAAGCAAGACAAGCCGATCATCATCAACACCACGCCCGGCGTCATGGGCGACGGCACCGAGGAACAGAACCTGGGCCAGCCGGGTGATCCGTCCAAGCGCATCACCGAAGACGAAGTCCAGGACGCCTTCGGCGAGAAGAAGCCGGGCTGAACCCTACATCCGCTCCGGCGTCGCGATGCCCAGCAAGTCCAGCGCGATCTCCAACTGATCCAGCGCGGCCTTCGACAGGGCCAGGCGCGAGGCCCTGGTCGCGTCGTCCGGCGCGATCAACACCGGGCAGGCGGCGTAGAATTTCGAGAACGACTGCGCCAGACGATAGGCGTGCTCGGCGATCAGGTGCGGCATGCGCTTGTCATAGGCGTCGGAGACGGCCTGGTCGAAGGCGTCCAGCGTCAGGGCCAGGTCGCGCTCGGCCGGTTCGGCCACCGCGATGGCGCCGGGCGTCAGCCCCTGGTCGGCGGCTTTGCGCAGCAGGGATTTGATGCGCACGGCCTGGTACAGCAGATACGGCCCGGTCTTGCCCTCGAACGACATGAACCGGTCCAGGTCGAAGACGTAGCTGGTGGTCCGCGCGTTCGACAGGTCGGCGAATTTCAGCGCGGCGACGGCCACCTTGTGGGCGGTTTCCTCGAACTCGGCCTCGGGCAGATCGGCGCCCAGGTCGGCCTCTTTCAGCCGCTCGCGCGCCTTGTCCCTGGCCTGGGTGATCAGGTCGTGCAGCTTCAGCACCCCGCCCGCGCGGGTCTTGAAGGGCTTGCCGTCGGTTCCGTTCATGGTGCCGTTGGCGGTGTGCTCCAACTGCCCCGGC
This sequence comes from Brevundimonas sp., assembly GCF_036732845.1. GTDB lineage: Bacteria > Pseudomonadota > Alphaproteobacteria > Caulobacterales > Caulobacteraceae > Brevundimonas. The sequence continues at coordinate 3,321 of NZ_DAINBO010000007.1, forward strand.
GCGGCGTAGCCGGCCTTGTAGGCGGCGCGGAACACCTGTTCAAAATGGTCGCCCTGACGCTGATCGACGCAATAGAGGATCAGGTCGAAGTCCTGGTCGCGGCGGCGTTGCAGGATGGTGGCCAGATCGGTCGTGCCGTACATGGCCGAGCCTTCCGACGACACCAGCAACAGCGGCGGCAGCTCGCGCTTGTCGCCGTCCTCGACCACGCGGATGATCCAGGCGCCCTGATCGAACTCGGCCAGGCCGCGCGCCTTCAGCTCGGCGACCATGTCGGGGATCAGGGGGTCGGCGTCCGACTCTCCGTTCCACAGGTCGAAGGTCACGCCCAGCGCGCCGAATTCACGCTCCAGCGCCGTGCGGCTGACGGCGACGAAATGCGACCACAGGGCGCGATAGCCGGGACGTCCGGCCTGAAGTTCGGCCGTCGCCTTGCGGGCGCGGTCGCGGAAGTCGGGGTCTTCCTTGGCCTTGGCGGCGGCCAAAGGATACAGGCGCTCCAGGTCCTCCAGCGTCACCGGGCTTTCGCTCGGGAAGGGACCTTCGCCCTCGGGCAGGAAGGCGTCGACCCTGCCCTCGTCGCCGGCGGCGACGATCAGCAGGCCCATCTGAAAGCCCCAATCGCCGAAATGGGCGTCGCCCCAGACGGTGTCGCCGCGGAAACGGAACAGCCGCTTCAGGCTCTCGCCGATGATGGAGCTGCGCAGGTGGCCGACGTGCATCGGCTTGGCCACGTTCGGCCCGGCGTAGTCGATGATCACCCTGCGCGGTTCGGCGACCGTGGAGGCGCCCGCGTGCACGGCGTCGCCCGCCGCCTGGGCCGCGCGCGCGGCCAGGGCCTGATCCGAGACCTTCAGGTTGATGAAGCCGGGACCGGCGATCTCGACCGAGACCAGACGCGGATCGCCGTCCAGCCGCGCGGCGACGCGGGCGGCCAGTTCACGCGGATTGGCGCCGATCGACTTGGCGGCGGCCAGGGCGCCGTTCGATTGGAAGTCGGCCAGATCGGGTCGATCCGAGGCGGTGACGCGCCCCTGGGAACCCGCCACGCCTTCGGCGGCGAAGGCGGCCTGGACCGCTTCGCCTAGAGCCGTCCTGAGATCGGTCATTGGGCGCCGGGCGCCGGGGTCTGAGCCGGGGCCTGGGCGGGCGTCTGCGGCTGGCCCGCCGGGATGCGGAAGCGGCTGCCCGAGCGGTTGAACTCGGCCATTTCCGGCGTGACCTCGAAGCCGACCAGAACCTCGAAATTATCACCGGCCACGGTGGCCGTGGCGCGCGGGATCAGGATGGTGTTGTCCTGGGTGACGGACGCCGTCTGCTGACCCTCGAAATTGACCGGCAGGTCGAAATACTCCTTGGCCAGGACGGCGCGGTTCCGCTCGGTCACGGCGATCCAATAGCGATAGGTGCGCTGGTCGCCCTGGGCCTGGGGGCCGCGACCCAGGTTGAACAGGGTGCGGATCTCCAGCTCGATCGGCTCGTCCGACTGATAGGCGCAGTCCGAGACCAGGCCCTCGATCTCGCCGGTGAAGCCGACGTTCTGCATCGACGGCCGGTTGTCGGTCAGTTCGACGTAGCGGGCGCCTTCGTACAGGATCTTCACATAGGGGCAGGGACCGGCGGCGGCGCGGCGGCGCAGCGGCTGGATGCGCGGCCGATTGCGGTTGGCGTCCTGATCCGTTCCGTCGGCGGTCTCGCGGCGGCCTTCGGTGCTGCGGCTGCCGCGCGTGGCGACCTGAGCCTCGGCGACGGTGGCCAGGGTTCCGCCGGCCAGGGCGGCGGCGGCGAGGGCGAAGAAGACGCGACGCATCGGGTTCAATCCAAGCGGAAAAATCGGGCCAGGCGGAAAATTGGTGTCGCGCCGGGACCGGCGTCGATCCCGCCACGCTCAATGCAGATAGCGGCTAAACCGAGGCGCGGCAAACCGGCGCCCCGATCAAGCGAGGGTCACAGACCGGGCAGTTTGAAACCGCTGCGACGCGGGGCGATCAATATGCCCGCCTGGCCGCCGGTCAGGGCTTGCAGCCGCTGATATTCGCTGGTCGCGTCGATGGTCACCGCGCCGCTCGACGTCTGGGCGGTGGTCGCGACCTGGGTGGCCGGGTCGTTGCGGCGCCAGAACAGCACGCGGTCGGCGAAGCTGGGGTCCTTGTGGGCCAGGTCGCCGAACTCGTCGTCGATGACGTAGCGGGCCAGGGGATCGGCGCGATCGGCGCCGGCCTGGGCGGTCAGGACCTGTTCGCCCGGCGTGCGGGTCACCGCCTGGCGCTGGCCCAGCAGGATCTGACGGGCGGCGCTTTCGGGGGCCAGTTCCTGGGGGCGCGGCTGGCCGGGGGCCGGGGGACGCAGGCCGTATTCCGGCGGCACCGTCAGCGGGGCGGTCGAAACGGTCACGAACTCGTCCGGCACGACCTTCACCAGGCCGATCGACTGACGGATGCCGCCGCAGGCGGTCAAGGCCAGGGCCGAAACGGCGAGCAGGGACAGGGCGGCGACGCGGCGGATTCGCATGTTCAGTTCAGGCTCCGGGCGCGGTTCACGCGCGATCACGGGTCTAGGAAGACCGCGTCATTACGACTTTTCGTTGGCCGCGCCAACCTTGGCCGGGCGGTCGGACAACAGGCTGTCGAGAAGCAACAGGGCGACGCCCACCGTGATGGCGCTGTCGGCCACATTGAACACCCAGGGGAAGACGCCCGTCTGGGAGAAGTCCAGGAAGTCGACCACATAGCCGAAGCGCACGCGGTCGATCGCATTGCCCAGCGCGCCGCCCATGATCAGGCCCAGGGCGGTGGTCAGAAGGCGACGATCCGATTTCGTCGCCCACCAGGCCAGAACGCCCGAGACGGCGATCGAAAAGACCGTCAGCGCCCCGCGCGCGGCGCCGCCGCCGAACAGGCCGAAGCTGACGCCCGTATTCTCGACCCAGGTGAAATTCAGGACGGGCGGCAGAACGGGGATGCGCCCAAGCTCGCGCAGATCGGCGCCGATCATCCAGGCCTTGGTCATCTGGTCGATGACGATGACGATGAGGGCGAAGGCGTAGGCCGTGACCGCGAGACGAGTGATCTTCATGCCGCGCCGGTAGCAGGAACCGGCGCGCGGGCGAAGAGGGAAAGCGTCATCCTGCCTTCTCCCTCGAGGGGGAGAAGGCAAAGGTCAGGCCCGCTGTGCGTCCCACCACCGCACCGCGTCGGCGTCGCGGGCGGACAGGTCGGGGTAGGCGGGGTCCGAGCCGACGTCCGGCACGCGGCGCCATGAGCGGGCGCATTTGGCGTATTCGGCCAGGCGGACTTCAGCGCTCACGCCATCGCCGCCGGGAGCCAGCTCGGCGCCCGATGTGCGGAAGACCTCGGCCGGGTCCAGACCGTCGAAGGCCGACAGGGCCTCGGCCGGGCCGGACACGCGCGGCCAGGCGTCCAGCGCCCCGCCGATGATCTTGTCGCGCCGCGCCGCCTCCAACTGTTCGTTGACGACCTCCAGCACGGCGTTGACGCGGCTCCAGCGCGCGGCCTCGGCCTCGTTGCGCCATTCGGCCGGCGTGTCCGGGATCACGCGCGCGCAGTTGGAGCCGCCGTCGGGGAAGCGGGTGGTCCAGGCCTCTTCCATGGTGAAGGGCGTCAGCGGGGCCAGCCAGGCGGTCAGGCGCATGAAGACCTCGTCCATCACCGTGCGGGCGGCGCGCCTGCGATCCGCGTCGGGGCGGTCGCAATAGAGGCTGTCCTTGCGGATGTCGAAATACAGCGCCGACAGGTCGCCGGAACAGAACTCCAGCACCGGCCGCACCACGTCCTGGAAACGGTACTCCGCATAGGCCTGGCGGACCTGGCCGTCGAGTTCCCACAGCCGGTGCAGGATGAACCGCTCCAACGGCGGCATCCGGTCGTAGGGCAGGCGCTCGCTCTCGTCGAACCCGGCCAGGGCGCCCAGCAGATAGCGGACGGTGTTGCGCAGCTTGCGATAGGCGTCGACCGTGGTTTGCAGGATCTGTTTTCCGATCCGCTGGTCCTCGGCATAGTCCACCAGGGCGACCCACAGACGCAGGATGTCGGCCCCGCTCTCCTTGATCACCACCGCCGGATCGGTGGTGTTGCCCTTGGACTTCGACATCTTCTCGCCGTTCTCGTCCTGGGTGAAGCCGTGGGTCAGCACGGCCTTGTAGGGCGCGCGGCCGCGCGTGCCGGAGCCTTCCAACAGGTTCGACTGGAACCAGCCGCGATGCTGGTCCGAACCTTCCAGATACAGATCCGCCGGCCAGTGCGACGGGCGGTCGCCCGTATAGCCCTGCTCGGGCGTGCGCGGCTCCAGGGTGAAGGCGTGGGTGCAGCCCGAGTCGAACCAGACGTCCAGGATGTCCTCGACCTTTTCGTACCGGGCCGGGTCGTGGGCGCCCAGGAAGGCCGCGTCAGGGGTTTCAAACCAGGCGTCGGCGCCGCCCGCCGCGACGGCGGCGGCGATGCGGGCGTCGACCTCGGGATCGTGCAGCGGCTGGCCGGTCTGTTTGTCGACGAACATGGCCAGGGGCGTGCCCCAGGCGCGTTGGCGGCTGATCAGCCAGTCGGGACGACCCTCGACCATCGAACGGATGCGGTTCTTGCCCACGGCCGGATAGAAGACCGTCTCGTCGATGGCGCGCAGCGCGGTCTCGCGCAGGGTGTCGCCGTCGTTCAGCGACTCATCCATGCGGATGAACCATTGGGGCGTGTTGCGGAAGATGACCGGCGCCTTGGATCGCCAGCTATGCGGATAGGAATGCTCCATCCGGCCGCGCGCCAGCAGGGCGCCCGCCTCGATCAGCTTGTCCATGACCGCGCCGTTGGCCGGGCCGAATTTGCCGGTCTTCTTGCCCTCGGTCTCCAGCACCTTCAGCCCCCCGAACAGCGGGACGTGGTCGTAATAGGCGCCGTCGGGATCGACCGTGTCGGGCACCTCGTGATGACCGTGGGCCTTCCACACCTCGAAGTCGTCGGCGCCGTGGCCGGGGGCGGTGTGCACGAAGCCCGTGCCCGCGTCGTCGGTGACGTGATCGCCCGCCAACAGGGGCACGGCGAAGCCATAGCCGGGGTGCAGCGGGGCCAGCGGATGGGCGCACTCAAGCCCTGACGGATTGACGGCGTCGATACGGGTCCACTCGGCGATCTTGGCCGCGGTGCGCACGTCCTCGGCCAGCTTGTCGGCGACGATGAACCGCTCGCCCGGCTTGGCCCAAGGCTCGAACTCCAGCCCCGTCTCCATGGCCGTGACCTCATACAGGCCATAGGCGATCTCGGGACCATAGCTGATCGCCCGGTTGGCCGGGATGGTCCAGGGCGTGGTGGTCCAGATCACCACCGACGGCGTGGCGTGGCGGAAGGCCAGCAGGTCGTCCGGGTGGTCGTCGCTGACCCCTGTGACCGGGAATTTCACCCAGATCGTCGGGCTGACGTGGTCATGATATTCGACCTCGGCGTCGGCCAGGGCGGTGCGCTCGACCGGCGACCACATCACCGGCTTGGACCCGCGATACAGTTGGCCCGAGTTCTTGAAACGGTGGAATTCCTTGACGATGGCCGCCTCGGTGGCGAAGTCCATGGTGGCGTAGCGGCGGTCCCAGTCGCCCAGGACGCCCAGGCGCTTGAACTGGTCGCGCTGCACATCGATCCAGCCGGCGGCGTATTCGCGACAGGCGGCGCGGAAGGCGGCTTTGGACACCTCGTCCTTGCGCTTGCCCTGGCTGCGGAACCGCTCCTCGATCTTCCATTCAATCGGCAGGCCGTGGCAGTCCCAGCCGGGCACGAAGTCGACGTCGTAACCCAAGAGGAAGCGGCTGCGGACCACGAAGTCCTTCAGCGTCTTGTTCAGGGCGTGGCCGATGTGGATGTCGCCATTGGCGTAGGGCGGGCCGTCGTGCAGCACGTACAGCGGAGCCTTCTGCGACTGGCGCAGGGCGCGAAGCGAGCCGTACAGGTCGCCCCACTGCTCCAGGATCACCGGCTCCTTCTGCGGCAGGCCGCCGCGCATCGGAAACGGCGTGTCGGGCAAAAAGACGGTGTCGCGGTAATCGCGGCCGGAGGAGGTGGTGTCGTTGGCGTCGGCCATGGAAAGTCTCGGCGTCTTGAATGATCGGTTCGCGTCTTGATTTCAGTCCCGACGTGCGTGGGGCGAATGCCCTGTGGCGCTACGCCGGGCGGCTAATCGAAATCTTGCGAACGACGCGGACGGTCATGGTTCCGGCGGTCTAGCAGACGCCGGGGCGGGGACGCCAGCGCGGATCGTCAGGAACCGCGAGCTTGGCGGCGGCAAGCGACGAGCGCAGCATGACGAGAATGCGGGAGGGACCCCCATGAGACGCCTCGTCATCGCCCTGGCTCTGATGTTGACGGCCTGTGACCGCCAACCCGCACAGGAAGCCGAGACTGCGATCCTGACCGCCTTGCCCGCGCCGCCGCCTCAGGTCCCGGCCGAAGGGGCCGAAGCCTATGTTCGGGCGCTGTACGCCAGCTATTCGGCGGGTGACGCCGCGCCGTGGTCGGGACGCCGGGTCTGGTCGCGGCGCATGGGCGCCCTGGTCCGGCGCGACGCCGAACTGGCGAACGGGGACCTGCCCTATCTGGACGCCGATCCCATCTGCGACTGTCAGGATTGGGAGAATCTGTCGGTGCGTTCGGTCGCCCTGTCGCCGGTGCGGGCCGACGGCTCGGTCGAGGCGACGGTGCGTTTCGTCAATGCGGGCGAAGACCAGACGGCCCTGCTGAAACTGGTGCGCGAAGCCGACGGCTGGCGCGTTGACGACGTGATGAACCCCGGCCATCCGTCGCTGGCCGAGAACCTGGCCGCGTCCAACGCCCGGATCGAGACGGGCAAACAGGCCATGGGGCGCGACTGACCCTTGTCGGGCGGCGCGTCCGCGCGGATAGTCGGCTCCACAGTGAGGACGTCATGCGCCATTTCGCCCTGATCGCCACGGCCGCCGCCGCTCTGGCCGCCAGTCTGGCCTCCTGTTCCGACCCCGACGCCGCCGAACCCGCCGACGCTCCGGCCGCCGCGACCCTGCCGCCCGGCCGCCCCGCCGTCTATCAGGCCGCCGTCGAGGGGGCGGAACCCTTCGTACGCGCGGTCTATGCGATGTATGAGGCGAACGCGGCGGGCGAAACGCCGCCGCCCGGCCGTGACCCGATGTACGGCCGCACCTTCAACGCCGCCGCCGGCGCCGACTTCCGCCAGAACCAGGGCCAGGTCCCGTTCCTGAATTTCGACCCGGTTTGCGGCTGTCAGGACGGGCAGGTGCGTCTGACCTCGGTCACGCTGACGCCGACCGAGAGGTTCAAGGCCGACGCCGCCGTCGCCTTCACCGTCGACGGCCAGGCCAAGACCCAGGTTCTGAAGCTGGAGCGCGAAGGTCAGAGCTGGAAGATCGCCGACGTGGTCCCGGCGGGCGAGACCTCGCTGCTGGAACGGATCATCGCGACGCTGAAATAGCGGCCAGGGCCGTGCGCGCGGCCTGGGCGTCGGCGTCGATCTGGACCTTCAGCGCCTCCAGGCCGTCGAAGGTCATTTCCGGCCGCAGCCAGGCGATCAACTGGGTCTCGACGACCTGGCCGTACAGGTCGCCGTCGAAGCCGAACAGCCAGACCTCAAGCATCGGTTCGGGTGTCCGCCACATAGGCCGGACGCCCAGATTGGCCACGCCGTCGAAGACGCGGCCGTCGGCCAGGCGGGTGCGGGTCGCATAGACGCCGAAGGCGGGGCGCATATAGCCGCCCAGGGGCACGTTGGCGGTGGGCACGCCGATGGTCCGGCCGCGCTTGTCGCCATGAACCACTTCGCCCGCGATGGCGAAGGGGCGGCCCAGTATGGCGGCGGCGCGCGCCATGTCCCCGGCCTTCAGGGCCTCGCGCACGGCCGATGACGACAGTTTCAGCCCGTCCGGGTCGTCGATCCGGTCGGTCACCGAGACGGTGAAGCCCAGTTCGGCGCCATAGGCCCTGAGCGCCTCGGGCGAGCCGGTGCGGCCCTTGCCGAAGGTGAAGTCGAAGCCGACGGCCGCATGACGGACGCCCAGGCCCTGGGCCAGCACCCGTTCGGCGAAGTCGCGGTCGCTCATCCCCGCCATCTCGGCGTCGAAGGCCAGCAGATACAGGCGCTCGACCCCCTGTTCGCCCAGGGCCTGGGCTATCTGGTCCGGCGTCATCAGGCCGAAGGGGGCGGCGTCCGGCTGGAAGAAGCGGCGCGGATGCGGGTCGAAACTGACCACGCCCAGGGGCGCGTTCAGCGCGCGGGCGGCGCGGGCCGCGTCGGCGATCACCGCCTGGTGTCCGCGATGCACCCCGTCGAAGGCGCCCACGGCGACGGCCGCGCCCTTCAGCCCGGCGGGCAGGTCGCGCGGGCCGCGGATGATCTCGGCGGCCAAGTCAGTCCTTCGCCGGCCGACGGCGGCGCGGCACGCGGACCAGGGCCTCGCCATCCATGACCACCTCTTCGCCGACCAGGCCCTGGGCCTTCAGCACGACGCGGGCGCTTTCGGGGTCGATCTCGGCCACGGTGACGCGGGCGGTCAGGACGTCGCCGATGCGAACCGGCTTTTGAAACGACAGGGTCTGGGACAGGAAGATGGCCCCCGCGCCCGGCAGCATGGTGCCGACCACCGCCGAACCGATCGAGGCCGACAGCAGGCCATGGGCGATGCGCCCGCGATAGGCGGTCTTGGCGGCATAGGTCTCGTCCATATGCACCGGATTGAAGTCGTCGGACGCCTCGGCGAACTGGACGATGCGCGCCTCGGTGATCTCGACGTGTTTCTCGGCCGTCATGCCGACGAACATTTCGTCCAGGATGTAACCGCCGGACGGATGGGCTTGGACCAGATCGCTCATGGCCGGGCTTTAGCCGTAAGCAGGCGGAGTGGAAACCCTCTCCCTCCCTGTTCGGGGAGGGGGCGTCGTGTCACCAGCCCAGGTCCAGCGCCGCGTAGCGCGCATAGGTCGTCTCGGCCTTCAGCAGGTCGAAGGCGCGGGCGGGGTCCAGGGCGCCGTCGGGACCACGCGCCTGGTCGCCGTGGATGCCCTGGGCGATGAACAGGCAATCCAGCCCCTGGCGGTTGGCGCCCATGACGTCGGTCACCACGCCGTCGCCGATGCACAGGATGCGCGATCGGTCGATCGGGCCGCCGCGCAGGGCCTCGGCCGCATCGACGGCCAGGTCGTAGATCGGGCCGAACGGCTTGCCCGCCATCGTCACCCGTCCGCCCAGGCTTTCGTACAGATCGGCCAGGGCGCCGCCGCAATAGATCAGCCGGTCGCCGCGCTGGACCACCCGATCCGGGTTGGCGCAGATCATCTCCAGATCGCGCGCAGCGGCGGGGATCAATCGTTGACGATAGTCTTCGGGCGTCTCGGTCTCGTCATCCTCGGGACCGGTGACCGAGATGAAGGCCGCATCGTCGGCGCCCGCCGCGCGGATCAGGCCGACGCCGTTGTACAGAGCCTCGTCGCGATCCGGGCCGATGATCCAGGCCGGGCCGGGCGCGCGGCGGCTTAGCTCGGCGCGGGTCGCGTCGCCCGAGGTGACCACCGTCTTCCACGCCTCACGCGGCACGCCCAGGGCGTCCATCTGGGCGACCACGCCGTCGGCTGGGCGCGGCGAGTTGGAGATCAGCACCACCGTGCCGCCGCGCGCATTGAACCGCGCCAGGGCCTCGCACGGGCCGGGCCAGGCCTCGCGGCCGTTGTGGATCACCCCCCAGACGTCGCACAGCAGCACGTCATAGGCGTCGGCGACGTCGGACAGATGGGGCAGGGCGTGGGGCAGGCTCATGAGGATCGGGTCTCGAACGCCGGGGGAGAGGCGCCAGGGACTATCAGGCGGGCGGCAGCACGGCCACCTTCACCTTGCCGTCCGGCCCTCGGCTGATGTGAAAGCGGGCGTCGGCGGGCGGCGCGCCCAGGTCGATGTCCTCATCCGGGGCGATCAGCCAGACGCGGGGGAAGGCGACGGCATAGACGGTGTCGCCTCGCGCCCAGCCCACGCGCGACCAGGCCTTGAGCCGACTGTACAACGGCTCCTTCTTCCAGGCGGTGGGGTTTGAGGCGTCGCAGCGCGCCATCAACCGCCCGTCGGGACCCAGGTCCAGGATCACCTTGGACCGGTCGGGCCGCAGGGAATCGGGCATGGACGGATCTTGCAGCCAGCCGCAGCGGAAGGTGCGGCAGGCCTGGGGGCGGGTCTCATAGGTCTTGCAGCCCTTGCCGATGTCGCAATGGACGCACCACTGGCCGATGGGCTTGTCCAGCGCCTCGATCAGCATGGTCTTGCAGCACAGGGTGCAGGCGCCGCAGGTCCGAGCCTCGGTCACGACAGGCCGGTCTCAGCCGAAACGGCGGCGCTGTTCGGCGCTGCGCAGGGTCGACCGCAGGAAGTCCGGCGGCGGGTCGGTCTCGGCCAGCACCTGTTCCTTGATGGCGCGCGGCTCTCCGAACAGGTGGCCTTGGCCGGCGGCGACGTCCAGTTCCAGGATGTCGACCACCTGACGCTCGTTCTCGACCTTTTCGGCGATCAGTTCGATGCCGTAGCGACGGGTCAGGGCGGCGAAATCGGCGGCCTGGATATCGGGCATGGACCGCAGCGGGGCGGCCCCGTCCAGATCCAGAAGCTGCTCGATCATCAGGTCGGCGGCGACCTTCATGAATTTCACGTCCGAGCGTTGCAGGTCGGCGAAGTCGACGTCCAGCGTCTGGACCTTGTCGATCGAGAAGCGGAAGCCCAGGTCGGCCAGCTTGGCCATGTTGCGCGCCTCGACCGCCCCGCGCGCATCGAAGGTGGCCTGGCCCAGTTCAAAGATCAGGGCCTGGTTCAGGTCGCGGTTCTCGTTCAGGAAATCGAGGAACTGCGGGAAGAAGGTCTCGTCGCCCAGGCTGGTCAGGGCGATGTTGCAGAAGACGCCGACCTTGCGATCCTGACGCGCCAGGCGCCGTACGATCTGGGCGCAGCGGAACAGCAACAGGTTGTCGATCACCGGCGCCAGGCCCTCGCCCTCCGCGACCGACAGATATTCGGCCGGCATCATCACCCGATCCGAGGCGTCGCGCAGGCGGGTGAAGCTTTCGTAGAAGATGGTCCGCCGCTGGGGCAGGGAGACCACCGGCTGGAGATACAGATCGACGCGGTTCTGGCTCAGCGCCTCGTGCACGACCTGGAGCAGGGCGGTGGACTGCTGCTGGCGGCGCGCCTCGACCGGATCGGCCACGGCGACGGGACCGGCCTTGAACCGATCCTCCAGCGTCTCGGTCATCTGCTGGACCAGGCCTTCCAGCATCCGCACCTCGCCCGACAGCTCCTCATTGCGGTTCAGGGCGCCGCTTTCGATAGCCTGGGCCAGGTCGCTGAGGGCGCCTTGCGTCTCCTCAAGCGCATCGGCCAGCAGACGGTGCGCCTCGCGGACCTGGTCGATTTCCTTCTTCAGGGACCGACGGTCGGACATCTGGGAGATCAGGCCGTGGACGGCGGCGAACAGGCCCAGGGCGCCGACCGCCCCGGCCGCGCCCGCCCCGGCGCCGAAACCGGCACGCCAGATGAAGGTCCCGACCGTCATGGCCAGGAACAGATAGGCGAACGCCAGAAACGCCGAGGTGATGTTGCGCATGGGAACGGATCGACCGCCTTCCCGGATGGAATCGGCCGAGTATCGGGGTATCAGGGACGCAGGGCTAGTGCGCCGGATGACGAAAGGGCGGGAAAACGCATGGAATTGTTCGATCTCAGCGGCAAGGTCGCCGTCATCACCGGTTCCTCGCGCGGCATCGGGCTGGCGATCGCCGAGCGGATGGCCGAGCACGGCGCCCGCGTGGTCATCTCGTCACGCAAGGCCGGACCTTGCGATGAGGCCGCCGCCGCCATCAACGCCAAATACGGCGAGGGCCGCGCCATCGCCGTTCCGGCCAACATCGCCTCCAAGGACGATCTGCGACGGCTGGTCGATGAGACGATGGCCGCCTGGGGGCGGATCGACATCCTGGTCTGCAACGCCGCCAGCAATCCCTACGCCGGGCCGATGGCGGGCATCGCCGACGAGCAGTTCGACAAGATCCTTCAGAACAACGTCGTCTCCAACCACTGGCTGATCCAGATGGCCGCGCCCCAGATGCTGGAGCGCAAGGACGGGTCGGTCATCATCGTCTCGTCGATCGGGGGCTTGCGCGGCAACGCCCTGATCGGCGCCTACAACATCTCCAAGGCCGCAGACATGCAGTTGGCGCGCAACCTGGCCGTGGAGTGGGGACCGTCGAACGTGCGGGTCAACTGCATCGCGCCCGGCCTGGTCCAGACCGACTTCGCCAAATACCTGTGGGAGAACCCGGCCCTGCTGAAGGAGGTGACCGGACCCGCGCCGCTGAAACGCATCGGCCAGCCGGACGAAATCGCGGGCGCGGCCGTCTATCTGGCGGCTCCGGCCTCGTCCTACATGACCGGTCAGACCCTGGTCGTCGACGGCGGGATCACCATTGCCTGGTGATCGGCCCGGCCTGGGCCAGACGCTGGCCTGGCGGCTGGAGGCGGCGGGCTTCGCCCTGCTGATTGCGGGCCTGCGCGCCCTGGGCGTCGAGCGGGCCTCGGCATTCGGCGGTTGGCTGTTGCGGACCCTGGGACCGAAGACGGGCACCCAGCGCACGGTCATGCGCAACCTGCGCATCGCCTTCCCCGAGATGAGCGACGCCGACCGTGAACGGCTGGCCGCCGATCAGTGGGACCAGACCGGCCGCACCTTCGCCGAACTGACCATGATGGACCGGCTGACGCCCGCCTCGGGCCGGATCGAGATCGTCGGCGCCGAGCGGCTGGAGGCCATCCGCGACAGCGGGCGTCCGGTAGTCTTCGTCTCGGGCCACCTGGCCAATTTCGAGCTGATGCCGGCGGTGATCCTGGCGGCGGGCGTGCCGTGCCAAATCACCTATCGCGCCACGAACAACCCCTATGTCGACGCCATGATCCGCGAGAACCGGGCGCGCTATGGGGTCAAGCTGTTCGCGCCCAAGGGCGGCGACGGTGCGCGCGAACTGCTGGCCGGGATGCAGCGCGGCGAATCGGTGGCCCTGATGAACGATCAGAAGTTTTCCGAAGGGCCGGAAGTGACCTTCTTCGGCCAGCCGGTGAACGCCGCGCCTGGACCCAGCCGCCTGGCCCTGCGCTTCGGCACGGTGCTTCAGCCCCTGTCGGTGACGCGCCTGCCGGGGGTGCGGTTCCGCCTGACGGTGCATGAGCCGATCACGATCACGCCGTCAGGCGACAAGTCGGCCGACATCGCGCGCGGCGTTCAGGCCGTGACGACCTTCGTCGAGGATCGCGTGCGCGAACATCCCGTCGACTGGTTCTGGGTGCACAGGCGGTGGCCCGACGCCGTCTATGCGGCGCTGGAATCCTCGCGCTTCTGATCCGTGGCGCGACGGAACGGGCCTTTGTAGTTGACCGGATTCTGGCGGCGGCGGTCGGGTCCGAAATAGCTGTCGGCCTTCACATAGGCGCGGGGGCGCAGGATCACGGCCTGCATCCGTTCCAGGATGGCCCGGGCGGTGATCGGCTTGACCACGAACTCGGTGACGCCGGCGTCGCGCGCCTCTTGGACCCGGCTTTTTTCCGAGTGGCCGGTCATCATGATGATCGGCAGATAGGGGTTGGCGCTGTCGGGGCTGTTGCGGACCAGGCGCGTGAACTCGACCCCGTCCAGCGGGAACATGTTGAAATCGACGATGGCCAGATCGACCGGATGGTCGCGCAGGGCCTCCAGCGCCGCCGCGCCGTCATGCGCCTCGCGCACCTTGCGGATTCCGGCCGACTGCAGGATCGCGGAGGTGATGGCCCGCATGTGCTGGTTGTCGTCCACCAGCAAGACGTGAACGGATTCGAGAGACGCCATGCAGGGCCGTAAAAATAGGAACGCCGATTTCTCGACCGGTGATTTCTGAACTTAGCGCGGCAATGGTTAGCGGACTGTGACCGATTCGTATTCAGGGTTGATTGTAAACGGTTTCCGGTGCTCGCCTGCCGACCATCAGGGCTGGGTTCAGGTTTCGGTCCCGCCACTTCATGCGCCAGCACAGATGCGGACCCGTGGCCCGTCCGGTCATGCCGACGCGGCCAATGGCCTGGCCCCGCGACACGCGCTGACCGGCCGTCACGTCGATGCGGGACTGGTGCAGATAGGCGGTGATCAGGCCTTGTCCGTGGTCGATCAAAGTCAGGCCGCCCTCGAAATGCATGCCTGTCTGGGCCATGGCGACGCGGCCGTCGGCGGGCGCGCGGATGATCGAACCCTGGGGCGCCGCCAGATCGACGCCGTAGTGCGGGCGCGCCGGCGTGCCGTTCAGCACCCTTTGGCTGCCCCACTGGCTGGTCACGCGATAGCTGGCCAGGGGCCAGTCGAAGCCGTCGCGGAAATCGTCGCCCGCGACCCGGCTGGTGAAGGCCTCGGTCTTGGCCAGCACCTCTCGCTGGATGCGGGCCAAGAGTTCGGGATCGGTCGGTTCGACCGTCGAGGGCGGCAGGCCGTTGACCGTCGTCGAGGGAAACCGTCCGGGCGCGATGTCCAGCGTCCGGCGCGCCGTCTGGCCGTTCGGGCCGCGCGCCTCGATCTGGGCCGAGCCGGGCGCGTCGCGATCAAAACCGACCACGAACAGGCCTGCGTCGGAAGCGGCGGTCAGGGCTTCTCCATCCACGAAGACCAGGGCGCGGGGCCAGGTGCGGCCGAAGGCGAAGCCGCCCTGGCGCCATTCGCCGTTCAGGACCAGGCCGGGCGTCTCTTGCGCCAGGACGCCGCCGCCGACCAGGCTGGCGGCGCCGCCGATCAGCAGATGGCGGCGCGCGGGGTTCAATCGATCGGTCCCATGCGGCTGAGCGCCTCCAGCGGGCCGTGATAGGCCTCCTGCCGTTCGGAACTCCAATAGCGCAGGATCTCCAGCGGGATCGGCTTTTCCGTCACGGCGCAGGTGACATAACGGCCGGGCTTCAGCACCGCGAACTCGCCGTCGCCGAAGTGGACGGTCGCCTGGCCGGGAGTGGTCACATCGTTCATGAACCCACGATAGCCGGGCCGCGCGAACCGCGCCAAGCCCTGCGCGTCTGACGGGAGATGACGAACCGGTGAGCGCCCCTTGGGAGAGAAGGCGCGGTCAGAACAGGTCGCCCTGTCCCGGCGCGGCCGGCTTGGGTTTCGGCGTCGGACGCAGCTTGCGCGGCGCCGGGCTGTCGCCGTCGCCGTCGATCCGCGCGCCGCGTGCGCCGTCGGGGAAGACCAGATTGACCGTCTGACCGGCCGTCAGGCCCGCCGCCTGGGCGATCCAGCGGCCGTCGGCGTCCTCGACACGGGCGAAGCCCGGCTTGGGCTTGGCGGGGTCCAGGTTGGACAAGGCCCGCGCCAGGGCGGCCAGACGTTCGCCGTCGCGCTCGATCCTCTGCGGCCAGCGGCCCAGACGATGCGACAGGGCCTCCAGCCGGTCGCCGCGCCGCTGGATCGCGTGGTCCAGCAGGTTGCGGTTCAGCCGCCCGGTCGTCCGCGCCAGTGCCTGACCATGCCGGATGGTGTTGAGCTGTAGGGCCGAAAACAGCCTGCTCCCGGCCAGGTCCAGCCGTTGTTGCGGCAGGGCCAGCAGGTCCTCGGGCCGGGCGGGCAGGCCGCGCGCGGCGGCGCGCAGACGGGTGCGGCGATCCTCGACCAGCCGCCCGCCCGCCCGCGCCAGGCGTCCCGACAACTCAGCGACGGCGTATCTCAGATCAGCCAGAACCGGCGTCGCCATCTCGGCCGCCCCGGTCGGCGTCGGCGCGCGCCGATCCGAGACGAAGTCGATCAGGGTGGTGTCGGTCTCGTGCCCCACGGCCGAGATGATCGGCGTGGCCGCCGCGGCCACGGTGCGGGCCAGCGTCTCGTCGTTGAACGCCCACAGGTCCTCGACCGAGCCGCCGCCGCGCGCCACGATGATCACGTCGGGCCGAGGCAGGGGACCGTCGGCCGACAGGGCGTCGAACCCGCGCACCGCCGCCGCGACCTGGCCCGCCGCCGCATCGCCCTGAACCACGACGGGCCAGACGACGACCCGGCAAGGCCAGCGCTCGGCGATGCGGTGCAGGATGTCGCGGATCACCGCGCCGGTCGGGCTGGTGATCACGCCGATCACGGAGGGGAAGGCCGGGATCGGCCGCTTGCGCGCCGTCTCGAACAGACCCTCGTCGCGCAGTTTGCTCTTCAGCCGTTCAAGCTGGGCCAGCAGGGCGCCCGCGCCCGCCGCCTCCATGGTCTCGATGACGATCTGATAGCTGGACCGCGCGGGGTAGCTGGTGATCTTGCCGGTGACGATGACCTCCAGCCCGGTCTCGGGCTGGACCCCCAGGCCGCGCGTCGAGCCTTTCCAGACCACGCCGTCGATGGCCGCCTTGTCGTCCTTCAGGGTCAGATAGACGTGGCCCGAGGCGTGGCGGTTGACCTTGCTGATCTCGCCCCGCAGCCGGACGTGGCCGAACCGGTCCTCCAGCGTGCGCTTCAGGGCGAACGACAGCTCGGAAACGGTCTGGGGCGGATTGTTGTCGCGCGCCGGGGCGGCCGGGGCCTCGCCCTCGAAGACGTAGGAGTCGTCGCTCATGGCCGCAGCCTAGAGCAGGTCGCCGCGCCGCGAAACGGTCGGAGCGCCGCGCCAAGGTTCTGTTCACCCCTTTCCTGCCTTGACCCGCCGACCCGCGAAGGCCATTGCGCGGCCATGAACATCCTGCTGGTCGGATCGGGCGGGCGCGAACACGCCCTGGCGTGGAAGATCGCGCAGTCGCCGTTGTGCAAACGGCTGGTCTGCGCGCCCGGCAACCCGGGCATGGAGGCGCTGGCGGAGTTGCGCGACGTCAAGGCTGTCGACGCCGACGGCCTGGCGGCCCTGGCGCGCGAGATCAAGGCGGATCTGGTCGTGGTCGGGCCGGAATCGGCGCTGGAAAAGGGTCTCGCCGACCGACTGGCCGCGGCGGGCATCCCCTGTTTCGGACCCACGGCCAAGGCCGCCCAACTGGAGACGTCCAAGGCCTTCTCCAAGAATTTCCTGGAACGCCATGACATCCCGACGGCGGGCTACGGCGTCTATGAACGGCTGAAGGACGCGCGGGCGGCGCTGGACGTGTTCAAGCCCCCCTATGTGATCAAGGCCGACGGCCTGGCGGCGGGCAAGGGCGTGGCCATCAGTCCCGATCGCGCCGACGCCGAGGCCGAGATCGAGCGGATGCTGGGCGGCCGGTTCGGCGCGGCCGGGGCGCGGGTGGTGATCGAGGAATTCATGGCCGGGGAGGAAGGCTCGCTGTTCGCCCTGTGCGACGGTCAGCGGGCCGTGCTGCTGGGCGGCGCCCAGGACCACAAGCGCGCCTATGACGGTGACCTGGGACCCAATACCGGCGGCATGGGCGCCTATTCGCCGGCGCCGGTCTTCACGCCGGACCTGGTGGAGCAGGCCGACGAACGCATCGTCCAACCGACCATCCGCGCCATGGCGGCCGAGGGCATGCCCTATCGCGGCGTGCTGTACGCCGGGTTGATGGCGACCGAGGACGGTCCCAAGGTGGTCGAGTTCAACGCCCGCTTCGGCGACCCGGAATGCCAGGTGCTGATGATGCGGATCGCGGGCGACATCACGCCCTATCTGCTGGCCTGCGCGTGCGGCGACGTCTCCGCCCTGCCGCCGCTGGAGTTCCATCCGCAGACGGTGATCTGCGTGGTCCTGGCGGCCAAGGGCTATCCCGACAGCCCGTTGGAAGGCTCGATCATCCGTGGCGCGTCACAGGATTTCGGCCCGGACGTCCAGGTCTTCCATGCGGGGACCAGGAAGCGCGAGGACGGCCAGTTGGTCGCGGCCGGGGGGCGGGTGCTGAACGTCTGCGCCCGGGGCGACGACATCCAGCAGGCCCGCGAACGCGCCTATGCCGCCATCAAGAAGATCGACTGGCCCGGCGGTTTCCACCGCTCGGACATCGGCTGGCGGGCCTTGGAACGGGACGAGGCGCAAGAAGGGTAGCCTTCTCCCCTTGGGGGAGAAGGTGGCTCGCGGAGCGAGACGGATGAGGGGTAGGCCTGATCCGTCCTGGACGTCAGCCGGTCAGCGTGTCTGACACAGCCCCCTCATCCGAGCGCCTTCAGCGCCCACCTTCTCCCTCAAGGGGAGAAGGCAAAGTCACACCCCCAGGATCCAGCCCTCTTCGCTCTCGACCTTTTCGATCAGGTCGGGCGTCGCCGACTTCGGGGGAGCGAACGCCTTGCCCAGGGTTCCGGCGTCGTCCATCGCCGCCAGGGCCTCAGCGGTGACCCGCACCTGGGCCTGGTCCTTGAATTCTCCGGCCTGGGGCTTGGCGCCGAACAGCGACGGCCAGACCTCGACGACCAGGGCCGACAGAGGCTCCACATCGTCGGCGCCCAGCGCACGCCAGCCCGTGCCGAACGGCCAGACGGCGCCGGACGGTCCCATCTTCTCCAGCAGGCGCATCACCACCGGAACGCCAACCAGGGTCTGGCCGCCGACGGCCCCGGCGCCGTGCATCTGCCAGACGCTCTTGGGCTGGAGCTTGCCCTTGCGGGCGGCGTTCTCGGTGACGCGGAATTCGGGGATGTCGGCGCCTGCGCCCTCGGGCGGCTTGGTGGTGGTCAGCCAGCGCTGGGCCTGGCTGGCCGGGGCGCCCCACAGAGGCCAGGCCTCGCCGGTCATCAACCGGTTCATCTTGGCCGCCACCTGATAGCGGTTGTTGGTGTTGTCCGGCTTGTCGACGACGTTCTTGTCGATGAAGGACCACAAGGCGCGCCACGGCGAACCCTCCAGCCCCAGCCGCGCCGCCGTGCCCGTCGGATAGCCCAGGTTGAAGTCGAAGCCGACCAGCACCCGATCGCCGCGCTTCCTGTGGTCGGCCAGGATCGACGCCAGCAGGGCCTCGCCCTCGGCGCGGGTGGCGACGTTGTGGGTCTCGGAATACAGGCGGAAGCGCACGTCGCGCTTGGCCACGCCGATCCACAGCGAATTATCGCCGAGCTTCTTGCCTTCGGCGGCGGTCCAATCGGCGACGACATAGGCGTCGAAAAGGCGGGCCAAGACGGCCTCCTGAGTAAGAACACACGGTGGGGAGTCAGGCGGGGCTTCTAGCTCCCCCCGCTCAGGCCTTCAACAGCGCCTCGATGTGCGACAGCCAGCGTCGACCCAGGCGCAGCGCCTCCTGCGGCGAACCCGCGTGGCCGGGCGTGGCGGCGTTCCACAGGCCCAGCTCGAACTCCGGGTGACGGGCGTCCGCGAACATTAGCCGCAGCACCACCTGTTCGGCCTCGGGGGCCATGACGTCCAGGGCCTTTCTCTGCTCGCCGCGCCGGATGCGGGCGACGACGCAGCCGTCGACGATGATCTCGCCGCCCTCGACCTCGGCGAAGTCATAGACCAGGCCGTGTGCGCCGCGCGACCACAGCACCGCCATCTGGCCGCCGTCGAAATCCAGCGCGGCGGCCTTGCCCTCGGCCGGGGCGTAGGCCTCGGCGTCGGCGACGTGGCCGAGAGATTTCAGCATGGCGCGACGCAGCCGGCGTTCCGGCTCCATCCACCAGGCCAGGGCCAGGGCGCAGGTGGTCAGGGCGGCCGCCGCCAGGGCGATCAGCAGAACGGTGCGGAACGCCTCGCCCACGGCTCAGTCGCCCAGATCGATGTCGACGACCACCGGCACGTGGTCGCTGGGCTTGTCCATGTCGCGGGCGTCGCGATGGGTCTCGATCCCTCGGAACCGGTCGGCGGCCTGGGGCGACAACAGGGCGAAGTCGATGCGGATGCCGTGATCCCTCTGCCAGGCCCCGGCCTGATAGTCCCAGAAGGTGAAGGTCCCCGGCGGCTGGTTCCCCAGTTCCGAGGCGTCGGCCAGGCCCAGCCACTTCAGGGCGCGCAGGGCGGCGCGGCTCTCGGGCTGGAACAGGGCGTCGCCGGTCCAGGCCTCGGGGTTCCGGGCGTCCTGTGGTTCGGGAATGACGTTGTAGTCGCCGCACAGGGCCAGCGGCTCTTCCAATGTCAGCAGGTCGCGGGCGTGGTCGTGCAGGCGGCGGAACCACGACAGCTTGTAGTCGAACTTGGCCGTGCCGACGGGATTGCCGTTGGGCAGGTAGATGGCCGCGACGCGGATGGGGCGGGGCGCCTCGATCACGGCTTCCAGATAGCGCGCCTGCTCTCCGTCCGCTTCGACGCCCGAATCGTCGGTTCCCGGCAGGCCGCGCCGCACGTCCGACAGGCGATGCTTCGACAGGATGGCGACGCCGTTATAGGTCTTCTGCCCGTGGACCTCGACGTTGTAGCCCAGCGACTCCATGGCCTCGCGCGGGAATTTCTCGTCGATGCATTTGATTTCCTGCAGGCAGGCCACGTCGGGTCGGGCGGTCTCCAGCCATGCCAGCACCGTGGGCAGGCGGGCGTTGACGGAGTTGACGTTCCAGGTGGCGATGCGCATCGCCGGGACGCTAAGACCGGCGCCGCGAAAGTCTAGATCAAAACGAAAACGGCCCGGCGAGGGGTCCCGCCGGGCCGTCGTCGATGAAGGTCGGAGACCTTATTCGTTGGCCGCGGCCGGGGCGGCGGTGGTCAGGGTGCAGCCGCCGCCGATGCGGGCGGCCGTGGCGCAGGCATAGACCTGTTGCACGGCGCCTTCGCCGTTGGTGCGGGCGATGTAGCCCACGCCCTCGGCGGCGCATTTGGCCTCGTAGAAGCGGCCGTTGTTGTTGGCGCCCATGAAGCGGACCTGGGTCACGTCGCAGTCGTCGGCGGCGGTGCCGGCCAGACGGGTCTTGAAGCTGGCCGCGATCTCGCCGGTGGTGGTGAAGCGGCAGTTGGCGTTCTGGGCCGTGATGATGGTGCACTCGGTCTTGGTCCAGGCGCCGTTGTCGTCACGCTCGACCCAATAGCCGTCGGCGCCGTTGCAGCCGATTTCATAGACGTCCTTGCCGGCGTTGCGGCCGATCGACATGCCCTGATCGATCGTGCAGGTGATGCCCGCCGCCTGGGCGTAGCCGGTGATGATGCCCAGCGGGTTCTGATTGCCCGGCAGTTTGCAGGTGTCGGCCTCGGCCGCCGGATTGGCCGCGCGGGCGCGTTCGGCCTGACCGGCCAGCAGCACGCAGTCCAACAGTTCCGGCGCGGCCGGGGGCGTCTTGGCGACCATGATGTAGCCGGGACCGGTGCCGGCGGCGCAGACGACCTCATAGACCTTCTGATGCTGGTCGTCCTGGCCCATGAAGGCGGCCTCGGTGGGGGTGCAGTTGTCGCCCGCGGCGGTCAGCACGGCCTGGGCCTCGGCCATGACGACGGCCGGATCGGCGGGCGCGGCCTGACGCTGGCGGCGCGGCGTGCGGATGCGGCCCTGGCTTTCGGCCGCTTCACGGTTGGAGCGGCTGGTTTCGCGATTCTGTTGTGTTTGCGCCGCCGTGGAGGAGCCGCGAACGGTCGAACCGCTGGAGGTGGTCTGGGCGAAACCGGGGGAGGTGACGCCGACGCAGATCAGCGCGGCGCTGCAAAGGGCGGCGAGAGGGGTCTTGAACACGACAGTCAGCTCCTGGGCGGAAAATCCGCGCGCAGCCTTGGCTCCAGCCGGGGGCGGGGTCAAGGCCGAGATGCGGCTGAGGCTGGACACGGCGGCCTAGACGCCGATGGGAGATCGGCTTATGTCGGATCAGTTTCGATTGGAGACGCACTTGGCCGACGGCGCGCCGACCTCCCCGACGCGGGGCCTGACCTATCCCTTCGGCGATCCGCCCGCGCCGGGCGCGGCGATCGAGGTCGCGGCCGGGGTTCTGTGGTTGCGTCTGCCGTTGCCGATGACGCTGGACCATATCAACGTCTGGGCCTTGGCCGACGGGGACGGCTGGATGGTCGTGGACACCGGCCTGCGCACGCCCGCCTCGATCCAGGCTTGGGAGGCGGCGCTGGCGGGCCCCCTGGCCGGACGGCCGGTGACGCGCGTCCTGTGCACCCACATGCACCCGGACCACATCGGCCTGGCGGGTTGGCTGTGCGAACAATTCGACGCGCCCCTGCTGATGTCGCGGCTGGAGTACGTCACGGGGCGGATGCTGGTCGCCGATACGGGACCGGCGCCGGAAGCGGGCGCCGTCTTCTATCATCGCGCGGGCTGGACGACGGAGCAGATCGCGCGTTGGCGTTCCGGCTACGGCATGTTCGGCAAGGCCGTCGCGCCCCTGCCGACGGCCTATGATCGTGTCCGCGAGGGCGATTGTCTGAGCATCAACGGGGCGGACTGGCGCGTCGTCGTCGGCGACGGCCACAGCCCCGAGCATCTGTGCCTGTGGCGCGAGGCGGACGGGGTCTTCATCTCGGGCGACCAGATCCTGCCCAAGATATCGTCCAACATCTCGATCTGGCCGACGGAGCCGGGCGCCGATCCCCTGGGCGACTGGATGGCGTCGCTGGCCAAGCTGCGCGCCCTGTTGCCGGACGACCTCTTGGTCCTGCCTTCGCACGGCGAGCCGTTCACCGGCGTCCATGCGCGGCTGGACGCTCTGACGCGGGGTCATGAGGTGGCGCTGAAGCGACTGCGGCGCACGTTGAAGACGCCCAGCCGGGCCGTCGACGTTTTTTCGGCCCTGTTCGCCCGCCCCGTCGGCGACGGCGTGCTGGGCATGGCGACCGGCGAGGCGCTGGCGCATCTGAACTATCTGAATGACAAGGGACAGGCGGTCAGCCGGATCGACGCCGAGGGCGTGGTCTGGTGGTCGGCCCAAACGGAGATGACGCAATGAGCGAGATCGAAACCCGGCTGGAGAACGGCGTCCTGACGGTGACGCTGAACCGGCCCGACAAGAAGAACGCCATCACCCAGGCCATGTACGCCGCGCTGGCCGAGGCGGCCGAGCGGGCGCGCACCGACGACGCCGTGCGGGTGCTGCTGTTCCGGGCCGAGGGCGACAGCTTTTCGGCCGGCAACGACATCGGCGACTTCATCGCCCTGGGGTCACAGGGCCAAGGCCCGACCGACATGCCGGTGTTCCGTTTCCTGAAGGCCCTGGCCGATCTGGACCGGCCCGTCGTCGCCGCCGTGAAAGGCCGCGCCGTCGGCATCGGCCTGACCCTGCTGCTGCATTGCGACCTGGTGGTGGTGGCCGAGGACGCGCTGTTGTCCGTGCCCTTCGTCAATCTGGCCCTGGCCCCTGAGGCCGCGTCCAGCCTGCTGCTGCCGCTGACGCTGGGCCATCAGCGCGCCTTTGAACTGTTCGCCCTGGGCCAGCCGCTGGACGGCAGAACCGCTCACGCCTGGGGCCTGGCTAACCGCTGCGTGCCCGCCGATCAGGTCGAGGCCGCCGCCGCCGATCTGGCCGCCCAGGTCGCGGCGCGGGCGCCCAACTCCATCCGCAAGACCAAGGCCCTGATGCGCGACGCCGAGGCCCTGTGGGCCATCATGCAGAGGGAAGGCGAGGCCTTCGGCGGCCAGATGAAGAGTCCCGAGGCCATGGAGGCCTTCATGGCCTTCACCCAGAAACGCGCGCCGGACTTTTCAAAAGCCGGTTGATCCGCACGCGCAACGGCCCTATCGGCGCGCGCTCAATGTCGAACGCCCCCGCCCCCCTGTCGAATTCGGCCGTGCAAGCCGAAACTCCCGCCGACGCCTCGGCCGTGGAGGCCCTGGTGCTGGCCGCCTTCGGGCCGGGCCGCTTCGCCAAGACGGCCGAGCGGCTGCGCGAACAGGCCGGGATCGAGGCGGGCTTCGTCGTCCGTGAGGGCGGCCGCATCGTCGGTTCGGTGTGGTTGTGGCGGGTCATGGTGGGCGAGACCCCGGCCCTGTTCCTGGGTCCCATCGCCGTGGACGCCGCCAGCCGTCGCGCGGGCCTGGGCGCTGATCTGGTGGCGGCCTGCGTCGATCATGCGAAGAGGGCGGGAACGGCCGGGGTGCTGCTGGTCGGCGATCCGCCCTATTTCTCACGCTTCGGCTTCCAGGCCGCGCCGGACGCGCGCATGCCGGGACCGGTCGATCCTCGGCGGGTCCTGTGGCTGCCGGTCGCGGCCCAGGCGCCGACGGGAATGACGCGCGCCGTCGTCTGACGGCTTTCGCCCAGGCGCGGGCGGGTCTAGGTCTGGACCCATGACCGATGCGCCCTCCACGACAGGACTGGCCGGCGTGGCCCAGGCGGCGCGCGCCGAGCGCGGTCTGCCGCCGGTGCATCTGTGGAATCCGGCCCATTGCGGCGACATTGACATCGTCATCCGCGCCGACGGCGTGTGGATGCACGAAGGCAGTCCCATCGGCAGGGCCGAACTGGTGCGGCTGTTCTCGACGGTGCTGAGGAAGGACCCGGACGGCTATCACCTGGTCACGCCGGTCGAGAAGCTGAGGATCACGGTTCAGGACCTGCCGTTCCGCGCCGTGGCCGTGGAGCGCGAAGGCGACGCCCTGATCTTCTTCACCGACGTCGGCGATCGTACGACGGCGGGACCGGCGTTTCCCATCGTCGTCGAGACCGATCCGGCCACCGGCGAACCCGCGCCGCGCGTGCGGGTGCGGGCCGATCTGTGGGCGCGGATCGTGCGGCCGGTCTTCTATGAACTGGTCGAGACGGCGCGGCTGCGGGACGGGCGGCTGACCGTGGCGTCGGGCGGCGTCGATTTCGACCTGGGCGCCGTGGAGACCTCCGCGTGAGCCTGGAAACGCTGAAGGCCCGGCTGGTCGAACGTCTGCGCCCGGTTTCGGACTGGTCGCCGGACCCCGCGCCGACACGCTCGGACTATGATCTGAACCCGGACCTACGTCAGGTCGGGCGCACGCTGCGGCCCGCCGCCGTCCTGGCGCCGGTCATGGCCCATGCGGACGGCGCCACGGTGCTGCTGACCCGTCGCGCCGACAGCCTGACCAGCCATACGGGCCAGATCGCCTTTCCCGGCGGTCACCTCGATCCCGGCGAGACGGCGGTGCAGGCGGCCCTGCGCGAAGCCTGGGAAGAGGTGGCCCTGGCGCCCGCCTCGGTCGAGGTGCTGGGGCTGGGCGACGCCTATGAGACCGGATCGGGCTTTCTGATCACCCCGGTGGTCGGCTGGGTCACGCCGCCGGTCATGTTGGCGCCGTCGCCGGACGAGGTGGCCGAGGTGTTCGAGACGCCCTGGGACTTCCTGATGGACGTGGCCAACCACCGCCGCGACCACCTGGAGATGAACGGCGTACGTCGCTTCTTCTGGGCCATGCCATGGAACGAGCGCTACATCTGGGGCGTAACGGCGGGTCTGCTGAAGGCCTTGCACGGGCGATTGTACGGCGCGGGCGACGCGGCCGCCGAGACCGAGGACGCGGCATGACCGACCGCCTGCCGCCCACCGACTGGCTGAATGATCCGCGCACCGTGGCCGTGATGGACGCGCTGGAGATCCAGGGCGGTCCCGACTGCGCCCGTTTCGTCGGCGGCTGTGTGCGCAATGCGCTGGTCGGCAAGCCGGTGCTGGACATCGACATCGCCACCCGGCTGACGCCCGACCGCGTGATCGCGGCGGCCACGGCGGCGGGGCTGAAGCCCGTGCCGACCGGGGTGGAGCACGGCACCGTCACCGTGGTCTCGTCCAAACGCCCCTATGAGGTCACCACCCTGCGCCGGGATGTCGAGACCGACGGCCGTCGCGCCGTGGTTGCCTTCACCGACGACTGGGCCGAGGACGCCGCGCGCCGCGACTTCCGCCTGAACGCCCTCTATGCCGACCGATCCGGTGTGATCTTCGATCCGACGGGCCGTGGGATCGAGGATGCGAAGGCGGGCCGCATCGTCTTCGTCGGCGAGGCCGAGACCCGCATCCGCGAGGACGCCCTGCGCATCCTGCGCTTCTTCCGCTTCCAGGCGCATTTCGGCCGGGGCGACCTGGACGCGGACGGGCTGGCGGCCTGCGCGCGCCTGTCGGAACTTGTCGAGGGGTTGTCGGCGGAACGGGTTTCGACCGAACTGCTGAAATTGTTGGCCGCCGACGATCCGCGCCCGACCGTTCGGTCCATGGCCGAGGCCGGGGTGTTGGCGCGTGTCCTTCCAGGCCACGCCGGCCTGTCGGTGTTCGAGACCATGGTCGATGTCAGCCCCGATCCGGCCCTGCGCCTGTCGGCCCTGCTGCCCGCCGACGCCGATGTCGTGCGCGAGGCGGCGGCGCGGCTGCGGCTGTCGAACGCGCTGCGCGACCGACTGGCCGCCGCCGTCGACGACGGGACGGTTCAGGCGGTCTCCACGGCGGTTCAGGCGCGGGCGGCGGTCTATCGTCTGGGCGGCCGGGTGGTGCTGGACCGGCTGGCGCGGCGTCAGGCGGCGGGAGCCGATCCGACGACCTTGAGTGAAGCGCGGGCCGTGGCGACGGACTGGACCCCGCCGCGCCTGCCCGTCGGCGGGCGCGAGATCGCGGCCCTGGGGATCGCGCCGGGACCCGAGACCGGCCGCCTGCTCAAGGCGTTCGAGGCGGCGTGGATCGCGGCGGATTTTCCAACGACGGGCCATGCCCAGCGTCTGGCGCGGCTCGCGCGCGGCTGAAGACGGTGATCACCGGGGCGTGGTCCGACCCGGTCGGCGCGCCCAGGCGACGCGAGGTCAGGGCCAGGCGCGGCGAATAATAGACCTGGTCGATGGTCACCCGAAACGCGCCGGGCACAAACGACGGCCAGGTGCCGGGCCATCCCGGCGCGGCCCAGGCGCCGTTCAGATCCTTGATCAGCGTGCCGACACGGGCGGTCGAGACGCTGTTGAAATCCCCCGCCAGGATGAAGGGCCGCGCATCGTCGCCCTTCAACTGGGCCAGGCGTTCGGCGTGGCTCAACTGGCCCCACTGGTAGCGGAACGGCCAGGGCCGGGTCATGTGGGCGGCGATCAGGCGCACCGGACCCAGCGGCGTCTCCACGACGCCTTCCAGCCCCCAGACCGGATCGCTGAACCGCGTTTCGGTCAGCGGCCAGCGTGAGGCGATGACGGTGCGCGAGCGGCCGTTGGCGCCGTCATGGACCCGTGACGTCAGCCGATGCGGGTGGCCCGTCAGCAGCCGATCCAGATGCGGCGTCACGGCGTCGCCGACCTCGACCAGCATGACGATGTCGGCCTGGGACGCGGCCACGGATCGGATCTGGGCCTCCACATCCGGGTTTCTGGCCCACAGATTGGCGGAATAGACGGTCATCGCCGGACTGTTCGGCGCGGGCGGCGCGCGGGGCGGGAACCACTGGGACCAGGCGGCGGCGGCCAGCAGTCCGGCCACGGCCAGGCTCAGCAAGGCGACGCGCCGCATCGACAGCACCAGGGCCAGGACGGTCAGCACGACGGCGCAGGCGAAGGCGGGCGCCGGGAACTGGGCCAATATGTCCACCCAGCGGTGGCCGATTCCGCTGAACGCCGCCGCCCCGATCACCGCCAGGGCCAGGGCGGCGCCGACGAAAGCCAGGGTCAGAAACACACGAAAGATGGACATGGGACGTGTTCTCGGTGAACGCTGCTCGCCATCAAGCGTTACCGCAGGCGGTTAACGGGAGACCTCATGGCCAAGCGCAGCATCCGCGATATCGAGAAGATATGGTCCAATGTCGAGGGCGTGCGGAAACTGTCCGACCGCGCCGTCGGGTTCGGCCCGTTCAAGATCGGCATGGACGGCCTCTTGGCCTTCGTGCCCATCGTGGGCACGGCCTACACCGTCGGGGCGGGCGGCTGGCTTCTGATCCAGGGCTTACAGGCCAAGGCCTCGCCCGCCACCCTGGCGCGGATGATCGGCTATCTGGGCGTCGACAGCGTGCTGACGGCCGGGGGCGAGTTCGTTCCGTTCGGGGCCGATCTGCTCGACGTCGTCTTCCAGGGCCACGCCTTGGCCGCCGGCGCCCTGCAAAAGGACATCGAGAGCACCCACTGGGTCGAGGCCGACGAACGCGAGGCCAAGGCTTCGGGCGAGCACGACCGCCATCTGGGCGTCATGCGCGACACCGGGAAACGCCGCATCGTCTATCTGCACGACTGAGGGTTGCGCCCAACGCCGTGAACCGTGCGCGCCTGACGGCCCGCCGCCTTGATTTCTAAGGACTTCCGCTAGGCCTGAAGACGCCGACGCGCCTGGGCTTGCGCGCGCTGGATGCTGATCTCCGTCAAACGACGGAGATCGACAGTGAGCGACGACCACAGCGCCCGCCTGGGGCTGCCCTATCTGGCGGCCGGGCAGATGCAGAAACATGTGACCCTGAACGAGGCCCTGACCCGCCTCGACGCCCTGACACAGACCGCCGTGATCAGCCGCGGTCAGGCCGCCCAGCCCGGCGGTCCCGACGACGGCGACCTGTACATCCTGCCTGTCGGCGCGACCGGCGCGGCCTGGACGGGCCAGTCGGCGGGGACGCTGATGCGGTTCGAGGCCGGCGGCTGGAGCGTCGTGCCCACGCCGGACGGGCTGATCGTCGTGGTGCTGGACGAACCGGCGGTGGTGATGCGGCTGGACGGCGGCTGGGCGCCGTTGGGCCAGACCCTGGGCGAGATTCAGGGGCTGAGCCGCCTGGGCCTGGGCGCGACGGCGGATGCGGCCAACCCCTTCTCCGTCAAGCTGAACAAGGCCCTGTGGGCGGCGCGCGGCCCGGGCGAGGGCGGCGACGGGGACCTGCGCTTCACCTTCAACAAGTCGAGCGCAAGCGATGTGCTGTCGCTGTTGTTTCAAAGCGGCTGGAGCGGCCGGGCCGAGATCGGTCTGATCGGCGACGACGATCTGAGGCTGAAGGTCAGCCCCGACGGCGCGACCTGGGTCGACGTCCTGTCCGTCGATGCGGAGACCGGCCGTTGCGCTTTTCCGCTGGGCGCCGCGCGCATCGAGACCACGGTGTTGACCGCCGACGGCGGCTGGACCTCGCCCGCCTGGGCCTGCTGGGTCGAGGCGACGGTGATCGGCGCGGGCGGCGGCGGCGGAGCCGGTGCGCAAGGATCGGCCGGAACCGTGCGCTTCGGCGGCGGCGGCGGCGGCGCGGGCGGGATCAGCCAGGCGCGGCTGCCCGCCTCGGCCCTGTCGGGCGGCGTCGTTGCGGTCGTCGGCGCGGGGGGCGCGGGCGGGACCTCGGCGGGCGGCGCGGGCGCGGGCGGCGGCGATGCGACCCTCAGCCTGGGCGGAACGGTCATCCTGACGGCGCGCGGCGGTGCGGGCGGTGCGGGCGGTGACGCGGTCTCGGGTCTGGGCGGAGCGGGCGGGGCCGGAGACGGATCGGGCGGCGCGGGCGGCGCGGCCTCGACCGTCGCCAGCGGCGGTGCAGGCTCTACGACCTCGGCCGCGCCCGGCGGCGGCGGCGGCGGCGGCGGTCTGGACGCTTCGGACACGGCGCGTGCGGGCGGGTCGGGCGGGGCCGGGGCCGGGCTGCGCGTCTCGGCGGCGGGCGGTGCGGGCGGTTCGGGCGCGGCCGGGTCCGCCGGATCGGTCTCGCCCATGCCCGACCTGTCACGTGCGGGCGGCGGCGGGGGAGGCGGCGGCGCCTCGATTTCGGCCGGTCACGCCGGGGGCGCGGGCGGCGGGCGCGGCGCGGGCGGCGGCGGCGGCGGTGCGGGCGCGACCGGCTTCGGCGCAGGCGGCGCCGGTTCGGGCGGCGTCGTCATCCTGACCGCGATCGGATGACGGCCGTGACCGTCGACCGAAACCCGGACCACCGCGTGCCCGACGTCGAGA
This sequence comes from Brevundimonas sp., assembly GCF_036732845.1. GTDB lineage: Bacteria > Pseudomonadota > Alphaproteobacteria > Caulobacterales > Caulobacteraceae > Brevundimonas. The sequence continues at coordinate 32,954 of NZ_DAINBO010000007.1, forward strand.
CCTGGGACGCGCCCCGCCGACTGAACCCCGACGACTGCCGCGTCGAAATCGGCGGCCGCGAACGCGAACCGCCCCGCTTTGATGAAGAGGATGATCAATGAGCGCACCCGAACCCCTTCCCCTGGCCGAGGCCCGATGGCTGTGGCGGCGGCTCTATGTCTATGCCGTCAGCGGCCTGGCCTGGGGCCTGTTGGCCTGGGCGGTCGGCCGCGCCCCGGTCGAGGCCCTGCCGGTCCTGGCCCATGGACTGATGATCCTGCTGGGGATCACCATGGTGCTGTATCTGGTCGCGCCCTCGGCCCAGCAACTGGTCAGCCTGCTGGCCGAGATGCGGCTGCGCCTGGCGGCGGGAGGCGGGCGATGAGCTTCGCCCTCTCGGCTCGGTCACACGCGCGGCTGGACGGCGTGCACCCGGCGCTGGTCGGCGTGGTGAAGCGCGCGATCCAACTGACGCCGGTGGACTTCATGGTCGTCGAGGGGCTGCGCGGCCCGGCGCGTCAGGCCGCCCTGGTCCGCGCCGGGGCCAGCCGGACGTTGAACAGCCGCCACATCACCGGCCATGCAGTCGATCTGGCGGCCCTGGTCGATGGGCGGTTGCGCTGGGACTGGCCGCTGTATCCGCGCATCGCCGGAGCCATGAAGGCGGCGGCGGCCGAGCGCGGCGTGGCCCTGATCTGGGGCGGCGATTGGAAAAGCCTGAAGGACGGCCTGCATTTCGAGCTGGATCGGCGGGCGTTCCCATGAGGGCGCCGATCCTGAACGCCCTGACGCCGTGGGGCTGGGCGGCGGCGGGCCTGGCGGGTCTGGTCGTCCTGGTCCTGGCGGCGGGGGCGCTGGGTTTCCGCTGGGACCCCTTGCGTCTGAGCGAAAAGCGGCTGGAGCGCACCCGCGCCGAACTGGCCGTCGCCCAGGCCGACGCCGACGCCCGCCGTATCGAACAGGCGGCCGAGTTCGGGCAGCGCGCCCGTCTCGACGCCCATCACCGACAGACCACGGCCGTGACCGCACTGACCGTCGCGGCCCAGACCGAAGCCAGGAAGGCCGCTGATGCCGATCACCCCCTCGACGCCGCTCGTGTTGCTCGTCTGCACGACCTTGACCGCGGCCTGTGCCGCCTCGCCCCCGATCTCGAAGGCTGCGCCGCCGCGCCTGGTCCTGCCCGAACCGTCGACGCGGCCCTGCGCCCTGGCGACCCTGCCGGTTGAGCCGACTCTGGGGGACCTGGAGACCGCCTATGCGGCGCGCGGCGCCCAGATCGCGGCCTGCGACGCGGCCCGACGGCTGGCTGTCGAGACGCTTCTGGCCGAGCGCAAGGCGATCGACGCCTGGCTTGCGGGGGCCTGGGGCGGTCCCGCCCGGCAGAAATGACCCGGCGCCCGGCAGTTTCTGCCCGGCCCGGCAGGTTTTGCCGGGCGAGGGGTGTGGTTAAGGTAAGGTAACGCAGTAAAAACAGTAACTTGGCGATGCGGCGAAATTTCGGCCTCTGGTCCGCTCCTTGCTGCGAGAGGGCCGAGCAAAATGCTCCCGGCAGCCAAAATGGCGTCGGACACCTTGAAAGAAGGACTACGTGCCATGGCGCTGAACAGCGTTAACACGAACATGGGCGCTATGATCGCCCTGCAGAACCTCCAGTCGACCAACGACGAACTGGCCACGGTTCAAAACCGCATCAACACCGGCAAGAAGGTCAACTCCGCCAAGGACAACGGCGCGGTGTGGGCCATCGCTCAAGGTCAGCGCGCCGAGATGGGCGCCCTGAACGCGGTCAAGGACAGCCTGCAACGCGGCCAGTCGGCCGTGGATGTCGGCATCGCCGCCGGTGAGACCGTCTCCGATCTGCTGTCGCAGATGAAGGAAAAAGCCCTGGCCGCGACCGATGCGTCGCTGACCACGGCCGCCCGTAACGCCCTGAACGAAGACTTCGTGGCTATGCGCAAGCAGATCGCCTCGACCGTCTCGAACGCCAAGTTCAATGGCGTGGCCGTGATCTCCGGCACTGCCGGCTTCAAGGCCCTGGCGAACACCGGCGGGTCGAGCACGATCGACATCGCGGCCGAAAACATGACCCTGTCGGGTTCGGTCGTGACCCTGTCGTCGACGGCCCAGATCACCACCCGCACGATGGCTCAGGCCCGACTGACGGCGGTGAACACCTCGATCGACAACGTCTCGGCTTCGCTGGCCCGTCTGGGCACCGGTTCGAAGGCCCTGGGCACCCACCTCAGCTTCGTGGGCAAGCTTCAGGACACCATCGAGTCGGGCATCGGCAACCTGGTCGACGCCGATCTGGCCAAGGAGAGCGCTCGCCTCCAGGCGCTGCAAACCAAGCAGCAACTGGGCGTGCAGGCTCTGTCGATCGCCAACTCCTCGACGTCCATCCTGCTCGGCCTGTTCCGCTAAGGAACAGATCGCGGAAGGGCGGGGCCTCGCGCCCCGCCCGACCCGCGCGAGCGTTCTTAACCGGAGACGCCGGGTAAGGTCCGGCGGCTGGAGACATGAATGCCAATCCGAAAATAGCACCCGTCGCGGTCGCGGCGGTCGGGTCTGGAGGAGCCTGCGACGGCTTCGACGCCCGGCACTCGTCGGCGGCCCAGGAGGCGGAACGCGCCGCTCGCTACAGACTGGTGATCGAGGAAGGCCCCCAAAAGGGGTCGTTTGTCTATAAGACCCTCGACCGCGTCACCGGCGAAGTCGTGCGCCAACTGCCCCGTGAAGACGTCGTCCGCATGATGGACGAGGGCCGCTACAGCGTCGGCGCGGTGGTCGACACCACCGCCTGAGCTGAAACCCGCTTCAAGCCTCGACGCCGCGCAGGAGCGATCCGCGCGGTTAAAGCACGTGGTGAATCGCCGTTAACCATACGCATACGACTCGCCCCTTAGGCTGATGTGGAATCAGACCCTTGGGGCTTCGAGAATCGAATGACCAACAGCGTTCACACCAACGCCGCCGCCGCCATCGCGCTGCAAAATCTGACGAAGACCAATGAGCGTCTCGGCGATGTCCAGAACCGGGTCTCCACGGGCCTGAAGGTCCAGGGAGCCAAGGACAACGCCGCCATCTGGGCCATCGCCCAGGGTCAGCGCGCCGACATCGGCGCCCTGTCGGCGGTGAAGCAGAGCCTGGACCGCGCCACTTCGATCGCGGACGTGGCTCTGTCGGCGGGCGAGTCGGTCTCGGACCTGCTGAACCAGTTGAAGGAAAAGGTCGTCGCGGCCAAGGATCAGTCGCTGAAGACCCAGTCGCGCCAGTTGCTGGACGCCGACTTCAAAGCCCTGCTGCGCGCCATCAAGTCGGCCGTGGACAACGCCGCCTTCGACGGCGGCAACATCCTGAACGGCACGCTGACTAACGGCATCCGCTTCCTGGCCAACGCCGACGCCTCGGCCTTCGTGACCCTGTCGGGCAAGAATCTGACGCTGGGCGGCTCGATCATCGAACTGTCGTTGTCCGACAGCCTGTTGACCATGACGGGCGCGACCACGGCCTTGAACAAGCTGGACGATTCCATCACCCAGTTGAACGCCGCCCTGGGCGAGCTGGGCGCCCAGGCCAAGCAGATCACGGCCCACAACAGCTTCGTCTCCAAGCTGATGGACACGCTGGAATCGGGTGTCGGCAACCTGGTGGACGCCGACCTGGCCAAGGAAAGCGCGCGGCTTCAGGCCTTGCAGGTGCAACAGCAGCTCGGCGCCCAGGCCCTGTCGATCGCCAACTCGGCGCCGCAGATCATCCTGTCGCTGTTCCGCGGCGGCTAAGCGGGCCTAGGAATAACGCGGCGGCGCGGCTCGGCCGATCAGCATCGGCGCGACGGTTCGACGGCGGGGGGATTTGGTTCCGAACCCATACAGGGCCAGGACGGATTGCAGCACGCTAAGCGGAAAGAGCATCGGACGGCACTCCCAGCGAGATACGCGGCTTAACGAACATCGTGATTCTCAGTTCCCGTCGAATCCTCAGCCTGTCTTAACCCCTGTGGGTCATGCTGACGGCTGGAGCCTTCCGCCTTGATCAACAACAGCTATCTGCTCGGCCTGTACGGCCTGTCGGGTTCGACCGCACAGGATGCGACGACGAGCGCCTCGCTGTCGGCGGCGGCCAAGAAGAAACAGCCGACCCCGCCCTGGGACGCCAAGGCCGCGGTTCCCAAGCCCGACGCCCTGGTGCGCGCCGCCCTGGGCGGGCGCCGCATCATCGACGAGAATTCGGCCAAGCTGGACCTGACGGGCGCCTCGGCCGACTACAAGAAGCTGTTCGCCCTGTACCAGGGGCTGGACACCTTGACCGCCCTGACCAATCGCGCGGCGGTCAAGGGGCTGGCCTCCAGCGAACAGAGCCTGTTGGACAAGCGTTTCGCCTCGGGCCTGGCCGAGGTCCATGCCTATCTGACGGCGACCACGCTGGACGGCGTGCGCATGGTCGCGGGCGTCTCCTCGACCACCAGCAAGTCCACGGCGGGCGTGCCGCGCGACAGCGCCCGCTCTCTGACCGGGCCGATCCATGAAGGCTCGCCGGATGACGCCGTGGCCGCCTTCGCGGGCGACGTGGCCTTCGACATCACCTTGAAACGGACGTCCGGCGACGTGACCGTCAACATTGATTTGTCCGAGATGGGGGCGACGACCCGCAGCCTGACCGAGGTCCTGGGCTACATCAACGGCAAGCTGGAGGCGGCGGGCGTCGAGACGCGGCTGGGCCGCGAACTGATCAAGGCCGAACCGAAGACGATCACCGCCGGCGGCAAGACCGTCACCCTTCCGGCGGGCGCCGACCGCTGGGCCTTGGTCATCCGGGGCGTCAGCACCGAAACGGTCGGCTTTTCGGCCGCCGACGCATCCGACGCCGCCTATGTGGTCCAGGGTTATGGAGCCGCCGGTGGAAAACAGGTGCTGAAATTCACCGCCGATCAGACCGGGGCGGCCCGCATCGGCGAGACCCAATGGGTCGACGGCCGGGTTTCGCAGACCGCCCTGCCTGACGGCGTCGACGCCGTGCGGGCCTCGGCCGCCGCGCCCGACGGCGGGATGTGGATCGTCGCCGACCTGACCGCCGGGCCGGACAACCAACCGATCAAGGGTCAGAGGGACGTGGCCCTGATGAAGCTCGATTCGGCCGGGCGCGTGGTCATGACCCGCGCCATCGGCGCCGCCTCGACCGCCAGCGGTTACGCCATAGACGTGGACGCCAATGGCCGTGTCGCCGTGGCCGGATCGGTCGTCGGCGCCCTGGAGCCAGGCAGGACCGGCGATGCCGCGACCGTCGCCGACAGCTTCGTCACCGTCTTCGACGCCGAGGGCCAGGAGGTCTGGACCCAACGTCGCGGCGCCCGCGCCGAGGACGAGGCCACGGCCGTCGCCTTCGGTCCCAACGGCACGGTCCAGGTCGCGGGCCGCGCCAAGTCGGCCATGCCGGGCGAGGCCGCCCAGGGCGGCTGGGACGGCTATCTCCAGACCTTCAGCGAAAGCCAGGCGCACATCTATGCGCCGGTGGTCGCCACGGCCTCGGCCACGCGCCAGTTCGGCACGACGGGCGACGATTCGGTTCAGGCCATGACCATCGACGGATCGGACCTCTACACCGCCGGGGTCGAGGACGGACGGCTGACGGTGCGTCGTTTCGCCCTGGACGGATCGGGCGTTCCCACCCTGGTCTCTAGCCGCGACCTGGGTCTGGCCAGCGGGGATGTGGCCGGAATCTCGGTCTCGGGCGGACAGGTGATCCTGAGCGGCACGACGCGCAACGCCGCCCTGGACGTAGCGACGACGGCCGAGGCCCATCACGGCGGCCAGGACGCCTATGTCGTCAGTCTGAGAACGGATCTGGCCGCCGACGCCGCCGACCGCGTCACCTATGTCGGCGGGGCGGGCGACGATACGGCGGCCGATGTGAAGGTTGTGGACGGCAAGGTCTGGCTGACGGGCGTCAACGACCGGGCCGAAGGCGCCAAGGCGACCGATCCGACCCGCGCCTATCTGACCCGGCTGGACGCCGTCACCGGCGCCATCGACTGGACCCGGAACTGGTCGGGCGACAACGATCAGGCCGCGCCGATGACCCTGGCGGTCGTCTCGAACGGCGCCAGCGTGCTGGACCGGCTGGGCCTGCCTCAAGGCGACATCGACCAGAAGGATTCCAAACGGCTGATCGACGCCACCTCGCTGCGGGTTGGCGACCGTTTCTATGTCTCGCCCGCCTCGGGCGGCCGGGCCGCGGCCGTGACCATAGAGGCGCGCGACACGCTCCAGACCCTGGCCCGCAAGATCGAACAGGCCTCGGGGACCAAGCTGAAGGTCACGGTCTCGTCCGACAGCGAAGCCAAGGCCGAGGCGGGCGCGCTCAGCGGCGTGGCCGGCGGCTTTCAGCGGCTGACCATCACCGCCCGCGACGGCAAGGTCGGCGCCGTCATCTCGGCGGGCGAGGGCGGGCGCGACGCCCTGGCCGGTCTGGGCCTGTCGCCCGGCTATGTCGGCCCGTCCAGCGGCGGCGACGCGCTTCAGACCTTCGGCCTGAACCTGCCCAAGACGCTCAGCCTGGCGAACCCCGCCTCGGTCAAGGCGGCGGGCGAAGCCCTGCAAGCGGCGTTGAAGGCGGTGCGCGACGCCTATCGCGCCCTGGCCCCCAAACCGGCGGCGTCCGCCGGGTCGGGAACCGTGCCCGCCTATCTGACCAATCAGCTCGCCAACTATCAGGCCGCCCTGGCCCGCCTGGGCGGTTAGGGACGCGGGCCGGCCGCATTGGGCGTTGACTGTCGAAGGGCAGGCGGGGTTATTGGACCCGTCCAGCCCCGCACGAGTCCCGAATGGCCGCCTCGAACGACAAACGCATCATCATCGCCGTCGGCGCCGGACTGGCCGTCCTGGCCGCGGTGGTGCTGGCGCTGGTCTTCTCGGGCGGGCGTCAGGGACCGGCCGAGCCGCCGCCGGCGTCCAAGGGCGGCCTGACCGTCGACCTGGCCGACGCCCCCGCGCTGGAGCCGACCCGCCAACTGCGCTGCTTCGTCGAGGGCCAGTATGTCGGCATGGCGACCCTGACCGAATGCGCCCAGCGCAACGGCCTGGCCACGGATGCGCTGGACGTCGGCATAGACGCCACCGGCGCCCTGGCCGCCGCCCCGACCGCCGCCTTCGCCCCGATTCCCGAACTGCCGCCCGCCGCCCTGACCGAGCCGGCCGACGTCGGCCCGCCCGCGACCGCGCCGACCACGCCGGCGGCGACGCCCGCTGTTCCGACCGGGACGGCCTGTCTGCGTCATACCGGTTCGGAATGGCGCGCCCTGTCGGGGAACATGAGCCTGAATCAGTGCGTCCAGGCCCTGTACGCCGGAACCTGCGTCCGTCCGGGCGAGGCCCAGTACGGCCGCTGGGGCGAGCTGACCCTGCGCCTGGTGCCGCGTCGGGTCGAACAATCCAACGACAACAACCGTTTCCGCGCCCTGGCCGAACAGGACCGCAACTGCCAGTTTCCGAGCCTGAATTGATGCGTGCGTTTCTGATCCCCGCCGTCGTCGTCCTGGGCCTGGCCGCGTGCGAGAGCGCGCCCGAAGCGCCGCGTGAGGCGGGCGTCTGCTATTCGGTGCAAACGCCGAAACAGGGCGAGAAGGGCGCGCCCCAATTCCACGTCGTCGCCACCGATCAGCCGCAGATCGAATTCTGCGCCGCGCGGCTGGAGGAGATGCGCCTGCGTTTCCTGCGCATGGGCGGCTCGAACCGCGAGATCATCGGCGCCTATCAGGGCCAATACATCTTCATCGAACGACGCGGCGTCTCCTTCTCCCAGACGCTGGACGGGGTGCGGTTCATGGCTCTGGCGCGCACGGGCGACGGCCGCCTGGCCATCCCCGGCGCCATTCAGCGCGACATCGACGCCGCCTCCGCCGCTCCGGCCGCCCCGGCGGGCTGAGCGGAACAGAACTGGAACATTTCAGCGCCGTCGGCTATGACGGCGTCAACGAACAGCGGGCCGTCCCATCCTCGAGGCGGCTCCAAGAACAAGGAAAACGGCGATGGCTGGCAGCGTCAACAAGGTCATTCTGGTCGGCAATCTGGGCAAGGACCCGGAGATCCGCACCCTGAACAACGGCGACCGGGTCGCCAATCTGTCTCTGGCGACGTCCGAGACCTGGCGCGACAAATCCACCGGCGAGCGCAAGGAAAAGACCGAGTGGCACCGCGTGGTGATCTTCAACGACAACATCGTGAAGGTCGCGGAAAACTATCTGAAGAAGGGTTCGACCGTTTACGTCGAGGGCCAGCTATCGACCCGCAAATACGAACAGAACGGCGTCGAGAAATACACCACCGAGGTGGTGATCCAGCGCTTCGGCGGGCAACTGACTATGCTGGGCGGGCGCGGCGACGGCGGCGGCGCGGGCCGTTCGGACGACGACTATGCCTCGGGCTTCTCGACCGGCGGCGCCAACAAGCCTTCGGGTCCCAAGGAAAGCTACGACCTGAACGACGACATCCCGTTCTGATCGAACAGGGGCGAAACGCCGGGTCACGCAATGTGAGACCCTGACCCGGCGTCGCCGTGCGATAGGCGAGGGGTGACCGACGCCGTTCCCGCCCCCCCGCACAGTCATCGCCTGACCCTGGTCGAGATCGCCGCCATCGCGGCGGTCGTGGTCATCTGGGGCGTCAACAACGCCGCCGCCAAGGTGGCCACCGACACCCTGCCGCCGTTGCTGATGGGGACTCTGCGCTTCGCCGTCGCGGCGGGCTGTCTGGTCGCCTTCGTACGGCCGCCCTTTCCGAACTGGAAGAGCCTGGCGATCATCGTCATCCTGGGCGGGCCGATCCACTATGGATTGATCTATCTGGGGTTTTGGCTGGCGCATGACGTCAGCCCGGTGTCGGTGGCGTCGCAGTTGTGGATTCCGTTCACGGCCCTGTTCGCCTGGCTGATGCTGGGCGAACGGCTGTCGAAATTCGCCATGGTCGGACTGGGGCTGGCGCTTCTGGGGGTCGGCTGGATGTCGCTGGACGCCCACGCCATCCAGGACTGGAAGGCGATTCTGGTCGTCATCGCCGCCTCGGCCGCCTGGGCCGTGACCACGGTGATCGCCCGCCGCACCACCTCCATTCCGCCGCTGAAGATGCAGGGCCTGCTGGCCTGTGTCGCCCTGCCAACGCTCGCACTGGGTTCGGCGATGTTCGAGACCGGCCAGGTCGAGGCCATGCGCCAGGCGACGCCCCTGGTCTGGGCCTGCGTGTTCTGGGCCGGATTCGTCTCCTCGGTGGTCGCCACCACCCTGGTCTTCTGGCTGGTGCAGAAGCGCGAGGCGGGACGGGTGACGCCCTATTTCCTGGCCACGCCGCTCGTGTCGATCCTGATCGGCTGGATGATGGGCGACGTGCTGACCGTCCAGATCCTGACCGGAGCGGCCCTGACCATCGCCGGGGTCGGCGTGGTCTCCCTGGCCGAACGCAACCTCAGGGCCGGTGCGGCCAAGGCATGATCCCTCAAGCCGCCGACAGACGATAGGGGGCGGCGTCAGCCGGCCGCCATCACTCCGCAGGCCACGCGGGCGCCCGCGCCGCCGATCGGCTGGCTGGCGTGATCGTCGGCGGCGGCGTGGATCACCAGGGCCGAGCCGTCCTCGTCCCACAACCACTGGCCGGGACCCGATCGGGCGATGCGGGCGCGGGTGGTGAACAGCTCGGCCTGGACGCGGCCCTGGGCGTCGGCGTGGATGTTGGGCAGGTCGCCGTCGTCGGGTCCGTTCGCGTTCAACAGGCCGTGCGGCGCCTTGGGTTCGCCGTGGTTCACATGGGCACCGGCCGAGGTGAAGGGGGCCGCGCATTCGCCCGTGGCGTGGATGTGCACGCCGTGCCAGCCGGGGGCCAGGCCCTCGGCCTCGATGCGGATCAACAGGCCGGTCGGTCCCTGGGTCAGAACCGCCCGCCCGATGCGCGCGCCCGAGCCGTCGATCAGAGTCGCCTCGCCGAAATCACCCGTCGGCGCCCGTTCCGGGGCGGTGGTGGAATAGTCGTTGGCGGTCACGCTGACGCAGGCGGCGAGCGGCAGGGCGGCCAGGGCGGCGATCAAGGCGGGGCGCATGGAATTTCCTTCCGTTCAGGCGGGTCGAAAAGGCGGGCGTTTCTTTGCTTAACCGGCCCTCGGGTGCTAGAAAACCCGATAGCGGATCACGTTCCGATTCCGGCCGATTTAGCCAGATTTCCTTGACCGACGACATCATTCACAACGCCGCGCCCCCTCCGGGCGGCGGCGCCGACATCGCCCCCATCTCGATCGAGGACGAGCTTCGCCGCTCCTACCTCGACTACGCCATGAGCGTGATCGTCTCGCGCGCCCTGCCGGACGCGCGCGACGGGCTGAAACCCGTGCACCGTCGCATCCTGTATTCGATGCACGACCTGGGCATGGAGCCTAGCCGCGCCTATTCAAAATGCGCCCGCGTGGTCGGTGACGTGCTGGGCCGGTTCCACCCGCATGGCGACGCCTCGGTCTATATGGCCCTGGTGCGCATGGCCCAGCCCTTCTCGATGGGGCTGATGTTGATCGACGGCCAGGGCAATTTCGGCTCGGTCGACGGCGATATGCCGGCCTCGATGCGATACACGGAATCGCGCATGGCCCCGGCGGCCGTGGCCCTGCTGGCCGATATCGACAAGGACACGGTCGATTTCCAACTGAACTACGACGAGAAGGAGCTGGAGCCGGCGGTCCTGCCGGCCCGGATTCCCAATCTGCTGGTCAATGGCGCGGGCGGCATCGCCGTCGGCATGGCCACCAACATCCCGCCCCACAACCTGGGCGAGGTGATCGACGCCTGCCTGGCCCTGCTGGACGATCCCGAGGTCTCGGACGAGACCCTGCTGGACCTGGTGCCGGGTCCCGACTTCCCGACCGGCGGCGAGATCATGGGCCGCACCGGCGCGCGCAACGCCCTGCGCGACGGCCGCGGCTCGGTCATCGTGCGCGGCAAGGCGGCGATCGAGACGATCCGCAAGGATCGCGAAGCCATCGTCATCACCGAACTGCCCTATCAGGTGAACAAGCAGACCCTGATCGAACGCATCGCCGAAATGGTGCGCGAGAAGCGGCTGGAGGGCATCGCCGACGTCCGCGACGAATCCGACCGCCAGGGCATGCGGATGGTCATCGAGCTGAAGCGCGATGCGTCCGGCGACGTCATCCTGAACCAGTTGTTCCGCTACACGGCGCTGCAAAGCTCGTTCGGCGTCAACATGCTGGCGCTGAACCATGGGCGGCCCGAACAGATGGGCCTGCGCGCCCTGGTCCAGGCCTTCCTGGACTTCCGCGAAGAGGTGGTGGTCCGCCGCATCAAGTTCGAGCTGGGCAAGGCGCGTGATCGCGGCCACGTCCTGGTCGGCCTGGCCGTGGCGGTCGCCAATATCGACGAGGTGATCCACATCATCCGCTCCTCGGCCGATCCGACCGAGGCGCGCGAGCGGCTGCAGGCCAAGGCCTGGCCCGTCGGCGACATGATGGCCCTGGTCGAGCTGATCGCCGATCCGCGCAGCGTCGTCATCGACGGCGACAAACTGCGTCTGACCGACGAACAGGCCCGCGCCATCCTGGCCCTGACCCTGTCGCGTCTGACCGGCCTGGGCCGCGACGACATCTTCGGCGAGGCGCGCGGCCTGGCGGACACGATCCAGGGGCATCTGACCCTGCTCAGCGACCGGGCCAACATCCTGGCCGTCATCCGCGCCGAGCTGATCGAGGTGAAGGACCAGTTCGCCGTTCCCCGCCGCACCGTCATCGGCGAGGGCGACGCCGAGATGGAGGATGAAGACCTGATCCCGCGTGAGGACATGGTCGTCACCGTCACCCACGGCGGCTATGTCAAACGCACCAATCTGGCCGCCTATCGGACCCAGCATCGCGGCGGCAAGGGCAAGTCCGGCATGGCGATGAAGGACGAGGACGCCATCGTCGGCGTCTTCTCGGCCTCGACCCACACGCCGGTGCTGTTCTTCGCCACCAACGGCAAGGCCTATAAGCTCAAGGTCTGGAGACTGCCGCTGGGCGCCCCGACCGCGCGCGGCAAGGCCTTCGTCAACCTGCTGCCGATCGAGCCGGGCGACAGCATCATGAACGTCCTGCCGCTGCCCGAGGACGAGGCGGCGTGGGGCGACTACGACATCATGTTCGCCACCCAGTCGGGCGACGTGCGCCGCAACAAGCTGTCGGACTTCGCCACGGTGAACCGCGCCGGCAAGATCGCCATGAAGCTGGAGGACGGCGACCACATGGTCGGCGTCGCCCTGTGCACCGGCGAGGACGACGTGCTGCTGACCACCGCGCTCGGCCGCGCCATCCGCTTCAAGGCCGATGACGTGCGGGTGTTCAAGGGCCGGGACTCCACCGGCGTGCGCGGCATCCGCCTGGCGCCGGGCGACGAGGTCATCTCCATGGCCGTCCTGGGCCGCGTCGATGCGACGCCTGAGGAACGCGCCGCCTACGTCAAACACGCCAACGCCATGCGCAAGGCGGCGGGCGACGAGGACGATACGCCGGTCGAGACCGATGGCGACGAAGAGGTCGGCGACGCGGCCCTGTCGTTGGAGCGCATCGCCGAACTGGGCGCGGCGGAGCAGTTCATCCTGACCATCACCGACACCGGCTTCGGCAAACGCTCGTCGGCCTATGAGTATCGCCGCACCGGCCGGGGCGGGCAGGGGCTGACGGCCCACGGCCTGGGCGGCCGCGCGGGCAACCGCCTGGCCGCGACCTTCCCGGTCGAGGAAGGCGACGACCTGCTGCTGGTCACCGACGGCGGCCAGATGATCCGCACCCCGGTCGGCCAGATCCGCATCGTCGGCCGCGCCAGCCAGGGCGTCACCGTCTTCCGCACCGCCGAGGGCGAGAAGGTGGTCTCGGTCGAACGCCTGGCCGACGCGGGCGGAGATGAGGGCGAAGACACGGGTGAAGGCGAAGGTTCCTGATCCCTCTCCCGTTGGGAGAGGGCTTGAGCGCACGGCGCCGCAGCCGTCGTCCTTGCGCGAAAGGGTGAGGGGCGACTGGCGGGTGATGATCGGCGACATCCGACCCTCGCCCTTTCGGCTGGCGCATCGCTACGCTCCGCGAGCCTCAAGCCCTCTCCCAAAGGGAGAGGGGGGATGAGCGCGCCCCTCTTCATCGACGGCGTCCCCGCCACGGCCGAGGACCTGGCCCATCCAGCCCTGGTCAACTACGGCGCCTACACCTCGTTCGCGGTCCAGGGCGGCGGTGTGCGGGGGCTGGACCGGCACCTGGCCCGTCTGCGCGACGCCGCGCTGGAACTGTTCGGCGAAGCGGTCGATGACGACCAGGCCCGCGCCTGGATGCGCCAGGCCCTGGACGGCCGTTCCGACGCCTGGATGCGGGTCGGTCTGTTCGCGCCCGAGATCGGCGTGCGCACGCCCGACTGGATCGGCCGCCCCCGCATGACGGTCGGGGTCTTCGCGCCCGCATCGCCTCTGGCCGAGCGGCCCTTGCGTCTTCAGCCCCAGACCTATGCCCGCGAGGCGCCGCATCTGAAACACGTCGCCACTTTCGGCCTGATCCGGGCGCGGCGGGCGGCGCGGGCGGCGGGGTTCGACGACGCCCTGTTCATCGGCGCCGACGGGCGAATCTCCGAAGCTAGCGTGTCCAACATCGGCTTTCTGTCCGGCGACCGGGTGATCTGGCCCCAGGCGCCGATGCTGGCGGGCGTGTCCCAGGCCCTGATCGCCGACCATCTCATGGCCGCGGGCCTTGCTCAGGAGACTCGGCCGGTGACCCTGACGGACCTGGCGGTTTTCGACGCCGCCTTCATCACCAACAGCGCCACCCCCGCCTGTGCGGTCGCCTCGATCGGGGATCAGGCCTTTGCGACGTCCACCGAGCGGATCGACGCGCTGGTCTCGGCCTGGACCGCCGCGCCGGTCCAGCCGATCTGAACGCGACCCCGCCGCGCCCCGACTAGGCCCGGTCGGAACGGGCTGCTAATCAAGGGGCGAACGGGGGGACACGCCATGCGCATCGGCTTGTATCCGGGCACTTTCGACCCGGTCACCAACGGCCATATGGACATCATCGGCCGGGCGGTGAAACTGGTCGATCGGCTGGTCATCGGCGTGGCGCGCAATGACGACAAGGGTCCCTTGTTCACCACCGACGAACGGGTCGTAATGGTGCGCGAGGCGGTGGCCGGCATGAAGGCCGACATCGTGGTCCAGCCCTTCGACACCTTGTTGATGCATTTCGCCGAGAAGCTGGACGCGTCGGTGATCGTGCGCGGCCTGCGGGCGGTGGCCGACTTTGAATATGAGTTCCAGATGACGGCGATGAACCAGCGCCTGAACAGCCGGATCGAGACCGTCTTTCTGATGGCCGACCCGCGTCACCAGGCCATCGCCAGCCGTCTGGTCAAGGAGATCGCCCGGCTGGACGGCGCGATCGACAGTTTCGTCAGCCCGGCGGTCGCCGCCCAGGTGCTGGCCAAGGTCAAGGAAAACCGATGAGTCCGCGTGTTTCGTTTCTGGCTTCCGCCGTCCTGGCCCTGTCGGCGGGCGTCGCCTCGGCCCAGGCGGTCTCTGAGTGGCGCACCGTCGCGCCCGAGAATCTGCTGATCATCGACACGGCTCACGGCCGCATCCTGGCCGAACTGTCGCCCGCCCAGGCGCCGCGCCATGTCGAGCGTATCCGCGCCCTGGCCGATCAAGGCTTCTATGACGGGCTGAAATTCCATCGGGTCATCGAAGGGTTCATGGCCCAGACCGGCGATCCGCAAGGCACGGGGCAGGGCGGCAGCGACCTGCCCGACGTGGCCGGCGAATTCACCTTCCGTCGTCCGCCCGGCGGCGGCTTCGTCTCGGTCGGTCCCAATCCGACCGGCGGGCAGATGGGCCTGTTGGGTTCCATGACCGTCCAGACCCAGCCGGACGCCCAGGCCATGGTCAACGCCGACTTCAAGGTGCCGGGCGTCGGCCTGTTCTGCCCCGGAACCCTGGGCATGGCCCGCGCCGCCAATCCCGACAGCGCCAACAGCCAGTTCTTCATCATGACGGGCCGCAAGGACGATTTGAACGGCGGCTACACCGCCTTCGGCCGCGTGATCCTGGGCATGGAGGCGGTGCGCGCGCTCAAGGCGGGCCGCCCCGAGGCCGACGGCCAGGTTCAGGGCGATCCCGACGTCATGACCCGCGTCCGCATGGCGTCCAGCCTGCCCGAGAGCGAACGCCCGGCCGTGCGGGTGATGGATGTCCGCTCGCCCGCCTTCGCCGCCCTGCTGGAACGGACCCGCGCGGCGCGCGGCGGCGCCTTCAACGTCTGCGACATCGAACTGCCCGCCCAGGGCGGCTGAGGAGAGCGCCATGATCCGTCCCGCCCTGATCGCCGCGCTTTCGCTTCTGGCCGCCGCGCCCGCCCTGGCCCAGGAGACGCCCGCGCCGGCCGCCGCCGCAGCCTCGGAATGGCGGGCCGTGGCGCCCGAGAACCTGTTGGTCATCGACACCACCAAGGGCCGCATCCTGGTCGAGCTGGCGCCGCTGGCCGCGCCCAAACACGTCGAACGCATCCGCATGCTGGCCCAGCGCGGCTTTTATGACGGCATCGTCTGGCACCGGGTGATCGACTGGTTCATGGCCCAGACCGGCGACCCCCTGGGCACCGGCGACGGTCAAAGCCCTTATCCCGACCTGGAGGCCGAGTTCACCTTCCGCCGCGACGGGACCATGGGCTTCGTCCCGGTCGCCCGGCCGATGGGAAGCGAGGTCGGCTTCATCAACAGCCTGCCGGTTCAGACCCAGCCCGACGCGGCCATGGCCGTGACCGGCGACGGCAAGGTGCACGGTTGGGGCCTGTATTGCCCCGGCGTGGCGGGCATGGCGCGCGGCGAGGCCAACGACAGCGCCAACAGCCAGTTCTTCTTCATGCGCCAGGCTTATCCGGCGTTGGAGAAACGCTACACCGTCTGGGGCGCGGTGGTGTCGGGGCTGGACGTGGTCCGCGCCATCAAGGTCGGCGACGGCGAAAACGGCGCGGTGACGTCAGAGCCGGATCGCATGACCCGTGTCCGTGTGGCCGCCGACCTGCCCGAGGCGGAACGGCCCGTGGTCCAGGTGCTGGATGTGCGCTCTCCCACCTTCGGAACCCTGGTCGAGAGCGCGCGTCGGGCGCGCGGGGCCGACTTCTCGGCCTGCGACGTCCAACTGCCGGTTCAGGTCTCGGGCGCGCCGGCGCCGTCGGCCTGACGGGAGCCGCCGCCGCGACGGCGACGCCGTTTGGGCCTGCGGTCCTGCTTCATCCGTTGCAGCAACAGGCCCTCGCGCAGGCCACGGTCGGCGACCCGCACCCGTTCGCACGGCCAGAGCCGCTGCACCGCCTCCAGGATCGCGGCGCCCGCCAGCACCAGATCGGCGCGATCCGGCCCGATGCACGGTTCGGCGGCGCGCCCCTTCGGTCCCAGAGCCATCAGCCGGTCGGCGGCGTCGCGGCACTGGCCGCTGGTCATCCACAGGCCGTCGACCAGGTCGCGCTGATAGCGGCGCAGGCCCAGATGGATGCCCGCCAGGCTGGTGATCGCGCCCGAGGTGCCCACCAGATGCGCCCTGCCGTCGTCGAACAGGCCGCGCATGTCGGCGTCATCGATCCCGCCCGCCCGGACGGCGGCGGCCATGTCGGCGACCATGGCCTCGTACCAGTCCGGGCCCGACGGGTCCGGTTCCGGGTGCCGCTCAGCCAGGGTCACCACGCCCAGCGGCGCCGACATCCAGGCGACGGTGCGGAACCCCCCGCCCTCGCGCTTTAGCCACGACATCTCGGTGGAGCCGCCGCCGACGTCGATGACCAGAACGGCCTCGGTCCTGGGGTCGAACAGATTCAGGCAGCCCTGGACCGCCAGCCGCGCCTCCTCCTTGGGGTCGATGACGCGCAGGTTCAGCCCGGTGCCCTTTCGCACCCGCTCGATGAAGGCGGTCCCGTTGTCGGCGGCGCGGCAGGCCTGGGTGGCGACGGCGCTGATGCGGGCGCCGGTCAGGCCGCGTCGGGCCAGGCGTTCGGCGCATTGGGCCAGGGCCTCATAGGCGCGGTCCATGGCCGCCGGGTCCAGGCGGCCCGTGCGCGACAGGCCTTCGCCCAGGCGCACGATGCGGCTGAAGGAATCGACCACTCGAAAGCCCTCGCGCGACGGGCGCGCGATCAGCAGACGGCAGTTGTTGGTCCCGAGATCGAGGGCGCCGTACAGGGGGCCGTCGCGTCCCGACGGTCTCGACCTGGGCGCTCCGCCTCTGGACCGGTCGTCGCGCCTCAGGGACGCGCCGGCGGTGTCCGGCATGGCCGAGCTGTTTGATGTGGGCGGTCCAAAGCGGCGCCCGTCGGAACCACCCTAGACTGTGGTTCGTGCTCGAAACAAGCGCCATGGATCGGTCACATGGCTGTCGCTTGGATGAACGGCGTCATCGGATCAGGCTCAGCCGCCGCCGCCTAGGGTCGGCGCATGACCCAGCCCCTGTCCGCCAAATTCAGCCTCGGCCAGATCGTGCGTCACCGCGACGCCGCCTTTCGCGGCGTGGTGATGGACGTCGATCCCAGCTATGCGGGCGATCCGGCCGCGCCGGGACCGGACAAACCGGCCCAGCCCTTCTATCGCGTCTTCGTCATGGGGACCGAGGGCGGCTTCCTGGCCTATGCGGCCGAAGAGGTGCTGGAATACGATCCCGACGTCATGCCCCTGTCCCAGGCGGACCAGCACCGCTGGTTCACCATCGACGCCCAGGGACGCCATGCGCCGAAATCGCAGCCGATCCACTGATGACGACCCCGCCCCGCACGCGTTAGACTAGGCGAAAGGCCGCCAGAGCCGGAATGCGTGAGAGTCCGTCATGTCCGATTTTGAACACGTCTTTGAACAGCCGCCGCAAGGCGCCGCGGCTGACTGGACCATCCCCCAGAACTGGCGCGCCTACACCGAGGTCGAACACAAGACCTGGGACACGCTGTACGCCCGGCAGATGAAGATCCTGCCCGGCCGCGCCGCCGACGCCTTCTTCAAGGGCTTGGACGCGCTGGACCTGAACACCGGCGGCATTCCCGACTTCGCGGTGATGAATCCCAAGCTGCAGGCCCTGACCGGCTGGACCGTCGTCTGCGTGCCGGGCCTGGTGCCGGACGAGGTCTTCTTCGACCATCTGGCCAACCGTCGCTTCGTCTCGGGTCAGTTCATCCGTCGCCCGGACCAGTTGGACTATCTGCAAGAGCCGGACATCTTCCACGATGTCTTCGGCCATGTGCCGATGCTGACCGATCCCGACTTCGCCGCCTATATGGAGGCCTACGGCAAGGGCGGACAGCGGGCCGTCTCGCTGGGCATGTTGCAGAACCTGGCGCGGCTGTACTGGTACACGGTCGAGTTCGGCCTGGTGCGCGAGAACGACCAGTTGCGCATCTACGGCGCGGGCATCGTGTCGTCGGCGACCGAGAGCGTCTTCTCGCTGGAGGACCCGTCGCCGAACCGGTTGGGCTTTGATCTGGAGCGGGTGATGCGGACCCTGTACCGCATCGACGACTTCCAACAGGTCTATTTCGTCATCGATTCGATCGAACAGTTGAAGCGCGAGACGCTGAAGGACTTCGGCCCGATCTACGACCGTCTGAAGGGCGCCGAAGACATCGCCATCGAAGCGGTCCTGCCGACAGACGCGGTCTTCACGCACGGCACCCAGGCCTATGCCGCCAAGGGCGGACGTTTCGCGGCCTAACCCGCGCGCCTCATATCCCGCACCAGGGCCAGGATGACGCCGACGGCGAACAAGGCCAGGCCCAGTTCGACCACCCGCTGGGCCGCGCCGCGCCATTCAAAGGCGGGGTGAATGAAGCCGATGGCGAGGATGGCGGGTACGGCGCAGGCCATGCCCAGGGGGAACAGATAGCGGTGGCGGGACCAGCGGCGGGCCGACAGGGCGATCAGGAAGACCCCCGCCACGCCGCACAGATAGCCGACGCCGCTCAGGGCGTCATGCAGCGTCGCCGTCGGGCTGTGATCGATGAACGCGCATTCAAAGTCGCAGGGAAAGACCCCGCCGAACATCAGGCCCAGACCGTTCAGCGCGCTGAGACCGAAACCGATGACGGCCAGCGGCGTCCGGGGCAACTGGGTCATCGCCGACAGCCAGAACAGGGCGAGCAACGTGCCCGAAGCGATGAAGGCCAGGCTGACCAGGCGGCTGGTGACCGCCCCGTTCGCGCCCAGTTCGCTGATGAACTGCGTCAGGTGGTCATAGTCCGCATAGACCAAGCCGCCGACCACGGTGGCCGTCGCCAGGATGACCAGACTGGCCGCCCCGCAGATGATGCTCAGTCGTCTCATGTCGCCCCTCGGGCTTTGGATCAGTCCCTCTGGAACGGATAGAAGCCCGAGCCGAGGCCCAGGATGGCGGTCAGTTCGTCCAGCGCGCCCCGCGTCTCGTCCAGCAGGGCCGGATCGGCCAGGTCGCGCGCGGTCAGGCTGTCGCGATACCAGCGCAAGGCCCAGACGCTGAGCGCGCCGTGCAGTTCGTCGGTCAGACGCATGGCCGGGTTCACCGCCGCCAGTTCGTCGTCGGTCAGCACCACGCGCAGGCGCAGACAGGCCGGGCCGCCGCCGTTGCGCATCGACTGGCGCACATCGACGTAATCGACATGGCCGATCGGGCCGTTGGAGGCTGCCAGGCCTTGCGCGACCGCATGGCTGCGCGGGTTGTCGCGCGTCTCGGTCGGGCAGATCAGGGTCAGTCGGTCCCGGCCGGGGATCGACACCAGCATGGAGTTGAACAGATAGCTGGAGATGGCGTCGGCCAGGGGCAGGTCGGCGGTCGAGACCTCGACGAAGCGCGGCTCGAACCCCTGGGCGGCGCGGCGGATGTCGGCCTGGACCGCCGCCGTGTCCTCGAAGGCCAGTTCGTGGTGGAACAGGGTGTCCAGCGCCCCGACGCAGACCACGTCGTTATGGAAGGTCCCCCCGGCGATGGCCGCGCGCGACTGGCGCGCCAGCACCGCGCCGCTGGCGCCGTGACGGCGGGCCAGGGCTTCCGAAGCTTCGCGCGTCTGACGGGCCGGATAGGGACCGTCCCAATGCTCCCAGGCCTCGCGGCCCCAAACCAGCAGATTGACGCCTGGCGACCCGTGATCGGCGCACAGCCGCACGTGATTGGCCGCGCCCTCGTCAGCCAGGTGGGCGACGGACGGCAGGGCGTCATGGACGGCGAAACGGGCCGGATCGGGAAACAGGGCGTCCAGCGCGCGCTTGGTCTGGGCGTGCTCCAGGCTGCGGTGCAGGTTGGTGATCAGGTTCGCCGGGGTGAAGTGCGCGCGGCCGTCGGCGGCGTCGGCCGATGGCGTCACCGTCGCGGCGTTGGCGGCCCACATGGGCGAGGCCGAACAGGCGGCGGCGGCGAAGGACGGCGCGTCCTTCCACGCCTGCTCCAGCACCTGGGCGTCCGTGCCGGAAAAGCCCAGCGCGCGCAGGAAGGGGATGTCCGGCCGCTCGTGCGGCGGCAGCACGAACTGGGGCAGGCCCAGGTCGGCCAGACGCTTCATCTTGTCCAGGCCCTGCAACACCGCCGCGCGCGGGTTGGACGCCTCGCCCTTGTTCAGGCTGGAGGCCAGATTGCCCGGCGACAGACCGGCGTAGGAATGTGTCGGCCCGATCAGGCCGTCGGCGTTGGCCTCGACGGCGCTCACGCCAGCAGTCCCTTGATCTCGCCGGTGATGTTCTGGACCGATCCGGCCTCGAAACTGGCGACCGGATAGGCGCAATAGTCGGCGGCGTAATAGGCGCTGGGCCGGTGGTTGCCGCTGGCGCCCAGGCCGCCGAAGGGCATGTCGCCCGCCGCCCCGGTGGTCGGGCGGTTGAAATTGACCACCCCGGCGCGGATGCGGCGGATGAAACGGTCCCAGTTCTTCGGATCGTCGCTGACCAGGCCCGCCGACAGGCCGTAGCGGGTGGCGTTGGCGGCTTCGACGGCGGCGTCGAACGATCCGACGCGGGTGACCGACAGGAAGGGGGCGAAGATCTCTTCGTCGGGCACATCGACGCCGGTGACGTCGATGACGGCCGGTCCCACGAAGGCGCCGGGCAGATTGCCGACCGGGCCAGAGGCGCGGATGACCTTGGCGCCCAGGTCGATGCGGTCTTGCAGGGCCTTCAGCGCGCCCTTGGCCGCCGTCTCCGAGATCAGAGGCCCGGCGTAAGGCTCGGGATCGCTGTTCCAGGGGGCGAAATTCAAACGGTCGGCCAGAGCGACGACGGCCTGGATGATCGCATCGCCGCGCGGTCCCTCGGGCAGGATCAGGCGCCGTGCGCAGGAACAGCGCTGGCCGGTGGTGATGAAGGCGGATTGCACCACCAGGGTCGCCACGGCCTCGGCGTCGGCGGCGTCCCACACCACCAGCGGATTGTTGCCGCCCAGCTCCAGCGCCAGGATGACGTGCGGATCGTCGGCGAATTTGCGCCGGAAATGCGCGCCCGCCGCGCCCGAGCCGGTGAACATCAGGGCGTCGATGCCCGCATCCAGCAGGGCCGCGCCCGTGTCGCGCCCGCCCTGAACCACATTGACCACGCCGCGGGGCAGATCGGCGGCGGCGAAGGCCTCGGCCATGGCCTGACCGACGGCGGGGGTTTCCTCCGACGGCTTGAACACCACGGTGTCGCCCGCCAGCAGGGCCGGAACGATGTGGCCGTTAGGCAGATGGCCGGGGAAGTTGAAGGGTCCCAGCACCGCCGCCACCCCATGCGGGCGATGGCGCAGGGCGGCGCGGCCGAAGGCGGTGTCGGCCTGGCGTTCGCCGGTGCGCTCGTCATAGGCGCGGATCGAGATGTCGACCTTGCCGACCATGGCGGCGACCTCGGTCTTGGTCTCCCACAGGGCCTTGCCGGTCTCGCGGCTGATGGTCTCGGCGATGGTTTCCGATCGATCCTTCAGCACTGACTGATAGCGTTTGACGGCGTCGATCCGTTCGGCGCGCGGGCGGTCGGCCCAGTCGGGGAAGGCGGCGCGGGCGGCGCCGGCGGCGGCCTGGACCTGAGCGGGCGAGGCGGCGTCGCCTTCCCAGACGGTTTCGCCGGTGGCGGGGTCGGTTGAAGCAAAGCTGGTCATGCAAAAACTCCCCTTCCCCCCTTGCGGGGGAAGGTGGCTCGCAGAGCGAGACGGATGGGGGGACTGTCAGATTTCAGGCTGAGGGTTTGACGATGAGCGGGCGGAACCAGCCCCCCCATCCGAGCGCCTCCGGCGCCCACCTTCCCCCGCAAGGGGGGAAGGGAAGGGTGCGCGCCTTTCATGACTTCACCCGCACCGTGTCGCCGGGCCGCACCTTCAGGGCGTCGGCGGTCTCGCGCGACAGGATGGCGACGTCCCCGTCGATCTGGGCCTTCTGGCGCACGGCGCGGAAACCCGAGACGGCGGCGGTCGAGATCAGGGCGGGCAATTCGGTCTCGACCTCGTCGGCCAGGGCGACGGTCATCGGGCGCGCGTCGCGGACGGTGCGGATGTTGTCGCGGCCGCAGGTGACGGTGGGACCGGCGTCGAAGATGTCGATCAGGCCGTTGGGCCGGAAGCCTTCGCTTTCCAGCAGGGCCATGGCCGGCACCCCTTGCGGATGCACCTTGCCGATCACGGCGCGGGCGGGTTCAGGCAGCAGCTCGACATAGATCGGGTGGCGCGGGGCCAGGTCCAGGATGAACTGTTTGTCGGTCGAGCCGGTCATCATGTCGGCATGGTCGAAGTCCATCGGGAAGAATTTGTGCGCCACATGGTCCCAGAAGGGGCAGGCGCCGTCGGGGGTGAAGACGCCGCGCAGTTCGGCCAGAACCGTGTCGGCGAACAGGTCCGGCTCGGCCCCGATCAGCATGTAGCGCGACTGGCTGAGCAGGCGGCCCGCGCCGCCCCTCCTGCGGTCGGCCTTCAGGAACAGAGAGCCGACCTCGGACCAGCCGGTGCATTCATTGACTAGCACCAGCGTCTGATGATCCAGCTTCAGCCCCAGCGACGGCGACTGGGCCGCGTTGCTGACGATGCGGAACGAGAAGAAGGGCCGCTTCAGCCCCACGGCCGCCTTGACCGAGCCGATGCCGTCGACGTCGCCGGTGTCGGTCTCTTCCAGCATCAGGGTGTACCAGCGCTCGGGCGCGGGAACCTTGCCGCCGAAGCTGTCACGGCTCAGGTCCAGGCGTTCGGCCAGTTGATCCGGGTCTTCCGGCAGGCTGGTGAAGCCGGGACCGGACAGGATGGCCAGCTCCAGCAGATGATCCAGGTCGGCGGGACCGGCGGGACGAACGACAAGCATTTACAGGGACTCCAGACGCAGGGCCTTCAGCCGCGCCGCGTCGATCTCGCCCGAGGCGATCTTGCACAGGATCAGGGCCGACAGCCGGGCGCGTTCGGCGAAGCTGGCGGGCCAGGCGTATTCCTGGTCCGAATGGATGTCGCCGCCGATGACCCCCAGGGTGTCGATATTGGGCAGGCCCGCGGCGTGCAGATTATTGCCCTCGCACACCCCGCCCGACGACTTCCAGGCGATGGACTGGTTCAGCAGCACGCCCGCGCGGCGCACGGCCTCGAACAGTTCTGTCTGGGCCGCGTCCATCGGCTTGGGCGGACGAGTGAAGCCGCCGTGCAGATGCAGCGACAGCCCCTCGAACGGCGGCGTGGCGACCAGGCGGTCGATCTGTTCGACGATCCAGTCCGACGCGGCTTGATCCGGCACGCGCACGTTCCAACGCACCACGGCGTTGTCGGCGACGACGTTCAGCGGGCCGCCGCCCGAGATCTTGGCGACATTGACGCTGACGCCCTCCCTCTGGCCGTTCAGCGCGTGCAGGGCGGCGGCGATCATGGCCGCGCCGGCGATGGCGTTGCGCCCCTCGTCGAAGGCGCGTCCGGCGTGGGCGGCCTTGCCGGTGACGGTCAGGTGGAAGTTTCCGCTGCCCTTGCGGGCGCCCGCAAGGGTGCCGTCGGGCAGGGACGGTTCATAGGTCAGGCCGACATGGCCGCGCGCGCCCAGTTCGGCCAGCAGCGGCGCCGAGGCGGGCGAGCCGATCTCTTCGTCGGGGCTGAGCAGCACGGTCCAGCCGACGCGGTGGCGCTCCGGGTGGGTCTCGAACGCCTCCAGCGCGCCCAGCAGCACGCTGATCCCGCCCTTCATGTCGGCGATCCCAGGGCCGTTCAGGGCGCCGTCAGGCCGCGTGACCACGCGCTGGAACGCGCTCTCGACCGGGAAGACGGTGTCATAATGACCGGTCAGCACGACCTGGATCGGCGCCTCGGGCCGGGCGGTGATCTTCAGGGCGTCGGCGTGGGCTTCGGCGCGCACCGAGCCGTCGTCGGCGACGGTGGTCGATCCGGCGGTGGGAATGCGCTCGACCACGGCGGGCAGAGTCTTGGCCTGGGTCTCCAGCAGGTCCAGCACCCGGTTCAGACCCTGGCCGTTCTTGCTGCCGGAGTTGACCTCGGCCCAGGCGACGGCGCGCGCCGTCAAGGCGTCGGCCCGCGCCGCGACATGGTCGAGCACGGCCTGGTCTGCTTCGAGAATCCGCATCGGCGCGGACCCTAGACGGGCGAAGGGCAAAGGTGAAGGTCGCGCACTGGCGATAGCCGCCCGACGACACTAGATCGGGCCGTGAAGGAGACGCCCATGTCCGTGACCCTGTATCACAACCCCCGTTGCAGCACCTCGCGGGCCTCGCTGGAGATGTTGCGGGAACGCGGCGTCGAACCGACCGTCGTCGAATATCTGAAGACCGGCTGGGACCGGCCGACGCTGGAGCGGCTGGCCCAGGGCGTGGGCGGGGTGCGCGCCCTGTTGCGCGCCAAGGAGCCGGGCGCGGCGGCGCTGAAGGGTGTGGCCGACGAGGCCCTGATCGCGGCGATGATCGCCGATCCGATCCTGGTCGAGCGCCCCGTGGCCGAGAGCGGCAAGGGCGTGCGCGTCGGCCGTCCGCCCGAGACGGTGCTGGAGATCATCTAACGGTTCTGCCGTCGGTCGTCGTCGCGGGCGCCCGGCGGGCGGGATGACCGACGCCAGCGGATCGACAGGCTGGCCTCGCCCTGGCCGCCGAATTTGGAGCTGATCGCCAGGTTGCGGCGCACCTGCCATTCGACGTTCACCGCCGCGCCGCCTTCGCCGCCGCCGATGATCTCCAGATAGACGTCATCGGTGATATAGCGTCCGCCCGCGACCGTCAGGGCCGAGGCCTGGCCGCCGAACGACAGCCGGTCCAACCCCGCCAGTTCGCGCAGATTTCCGATCACGTCGAAGCCGCCGCCGCCCGCCAGGGCCGCCACCCCCGCCGCCAACTGGGCCGCCTCGAAGGCCGACAGTTGCGAGGCCGACCGGCCGAACAGCACTTGCGACAGGATTTCGTCCTGCGGCAGCGACGGCGTAGAGGTCAGCTCGATCTCGGGCGAGGCGGCCGTGCCGGTGACGCGGATGGTGGCCGTCAGGGCCGGGTCCTCGCGCATCGCCGACAGGTTCAGCCGGATGCGCTGGGGGTCGGTCGACAGGGTGACCACGCCGCGATCATCGAACACGAACCGCTTGCCCGCGAACTCATAGTCGCCGCGCACCACCCCGGCCGTGCCGCTGAGCACCGGTCGGGTGATGACGCCCTGGATGCGGGCGTTCACGTCCATTTCGACGTTCAGACCGCGCCCGATCACGCGCACGCGTCCGCTGGACGAACGCAGTTGGATGTCCAGGCCGATCTGGGGACCGCGCGCCGTGCGTTCGACATCCTCTTCCTCGTCGCCGCCGGGCCGGTTGACCTCGACCACGTCCATGCGGACGATGCCGTTGGACCCCGGCGGATTGGCCTCGATGCGGCCCTCGTCGATGTCGATGCGGCCGGTCAGTTGGATGTTGCCGTCCTCGCCGCGCACCACGGTCAGGGGACCGGAGGCGCGGGCCTGGGCCAGGTCGTTGTCCAGGATCTGGAAATTGGCCAACTGAAGCTGGAAGGTCGAACCCGAACCCTGGCGCAGGCCGATGCGGCCCTGGCCGGTCACACGGCCGCGCCCGTTGTCGGCGGCCGTGAAGGTCTCCACCAGGGCCGTGGTGTCGTCGAACCGGCTGGCCAGGGTCACGTCGGTCAGGCGCAGGCCGGTCTGGCTG
Organism: Brevundimonas sp.; assembly: GCF_036732845.1. Lineage (GTDB taxonomy): Bacteria > Pseudomonadota > Alphaproteobacteria > Caulobacterales > Caulobacteraceae > Brevundimonas. Next base: position 59,048 of record NZ_DAINBO010000007.1, read on the forward strand.
TCGCTGAACGATCCCTGGGCCAGGTTCAACCGGCCGTTCAGGCGCGGCTCGTTCACCGTGCCCGCCAGGGTGGCGCGGGCGTCCACCTGGCCCGCCAGGGCGCGCTCGCCGCCGAAGAACAGGTCCCAGATCGGCTGGATCTGGCCCTGGGCGGACACCGTGCCCGACATCGGCCGGGTGCGGGCGATCGCCAGACGCAGCGGCGCGGCCGAGGCCTCGACCGGCAGCACCACATCGGCCTCGGCCGAGACGGCGCCCTCGTCCTGCACATTGGCCTGGAGGCGCAGTTCGTCATTGACCAGATAGGCGTTCAACTCGCCGTCGACGGCCAGGCCGGCGGGGGCGTCGATGCTGCGGACGTTCTGCAGATTGACGTTGGCCGAGCCGGACAGGTCGCCGCCCGAACCGCGCAGCGACACCTTGCCGGTGACCCGGCCGCGCAGGTCAGGCGCGATGGAGCCGAGTTCGACGCTGGTCAGATCGGCCTGGAGGATGGCGGCGCCGGAATCCTGACGCAGTTCGCCCAGCAGCACGCCCCCGCCGACGTTCAGGTCCAGTCGCGCCACGCGGCCGTCGCCCGACAGGGCGATGACGGCGGGATTACGGGTAGTGAAGGCGACCTCGCGCACCCGGCCGCCGCCGCGCAGGACGATGCTGTGCGCCTGGTCCTCGCGGGCATAGACGCCCGCGCCGTTGAACTGCACCGGCGTGGCGCCGCCGACGTCGAGCGCCAGGGTGAAGGGCAGGCGGTCCAGCGTGCCGCGCCCGTCCAGGTCCAGGCTGCGAATGACATAGGTCGATCCGGCCAGGCGGACGTTGCGGGCGTTGACGTCCAGGATGGCGCTGTCGTCGCCGCCGCCCTCGGTCAGGCGGATGCGGCCGTCGGCCGCGCCTGAGGCCAGGAAGGCGCCCGGCCGGGCCGTGAAGGTCAGATCGGCGCTGGACGGCGTATGACGCGACAGGGCCACGGCGCCGCGCGCCGTGACGCCGCCCGCGTCCAGGTCCACATCGGTCAGGCGGATGCTGGGACCGCCCAGGAAGAAGTCGCCCGAGGCGCGGGCGGGACCATAGTTCGATCCGGCGGTGACGGCGATGCGGCCGTCGGAACTGTTCGCGCCCTTGCGGAAGCTGAGGATCAGCCGCGCCTGGGTCAGTTTCAGCGCGCCGGCGTCGACGCGATCCAGGGCGGCGGTCAGGTCGGCGCGCGGCTGGGCCAGGGTGCCGGTCAGGGCGCCGTTTCCGGTCATGGCGCCGCCGATCTCGACCGGCCCGGCGGCGAACGGCCCTTGCGCGGCCCAGTCCAGCGCCAGGCGCAGGCGGCCGTCGGTCTCGATCAGTCCCTTGGCCGAGGCGCGGCCCTGGGCGCCGGTCAGGCGGCCGTCGTTCAGTTCGATGCGCCCATCCCGCAGCAAGCCCGCCAACTGAAGACGCGGCGAGGTCCCCAACAGGCGGTCCAGCTCGGCCTGGCCAGTGACAAGGCGCGCGCCGCGCCCGTCGAAGCCGAGAGTCCAGGGCGCGCCGGTGCGCGCCATCGAGGCCTGGATGTCGCCGCCGAAGGCGCCGCGCGCGCCGCGATGCAGGCGCGACAGGTCGGTGATCCGCGCCTGGCCCCGGAAGTTCAGCCCGCCGTTCAGAGCACGCCCGCCGGCTCCCCGCACGGTCAGCGCCTGACCGTCGGCGTCGATGCGGCGCAACACGACGGCGCCGTCGGCCTGTCGCACCGCCGTCGCCTGGAGGCGCGGCGCCGAACCCAGCAGGGCGCCGATCACGCCGGCGCTTGATCCGCCCGTCGCGCGCAGGTCGGTCTCGATCTCCAGCCGCTCCTTGTCGACGGCGAAGTCCAGCGGCCCGGCGATCCGCGCGGCCCGATAACTGGCGACGGAGGCGTTCAACAGGCTGACCCCGCCGTCGATCGACCAGGTCTCGACGTCGCCCTTGAAGACGCCGGCATAGACGGCCGGACCCGCCAGTCCCGTTCCGGCCAGCCGCGTCAGCGAGGGGGTCGAGATCTCGAGCCGCACGCCTTCGGGCGCGTCACGCTCCTTGAGGCGGATGACCCCGCGCGCGCTCGAATTCAGGTTCTCGGCGATCAGCCGCCAGCCCACGCCCTGTCGGCCCTCGCGCCTGGGGTCCGGGATGGCGGCCAGGCCGAAACGGGCGGTCGGCCCGACACGGCGCGCCAAGGGCGCCAGCAGGTCCGAACCGCTGAAATCGAAGAAGCCGCTGATGCGCGTTCCCTCGGCGCCGTAACGGCCGCGCACGATCAGGGGCGTGTAGCGGCCGCTGGTCACGCGGGCGTCGACGACCTCGCCATTGACCACGGCCACGGCCGAGAAGGGCTGGTTCGGCGAATAGCCCAGCGCGCCGGCGATCGGCCCGCCCTGGGCCTCATTGGCGCGCAGGTTCAGCCGCAGGTCGGTCGGCTGGTCGCCGAAGGTCGCCGCGCCGCGCAGATAGTCGCCGCGTCGTGTCAGGCTGTAGGCGTCGATCTCGGCCGTCTTGGACCCCTTGCGCGGCACGGCGGCGGACCCGGTCAGCCGCCACCGGCCGTATTCCCGGCTGAAGCCTTCCTCCAGTTCGACATTGGCCGAGAACCGGTCGATGTCGATGCCCAGCGGCATGGGCTTGGACGGCTCGGTCGAGGGTTCGACCAGGGGGCGGCGGATCAGGCGGATGCGCGCGGCCGAAATGTCCTGGGCGTGAAAACGGCGCAGCAGCAACGGCCCATAGGACCAGTCCACACGGATGTCGGCCGCCTCCAGCCAGACGCCGTTCGCATCGGTCACGGTGACGCGGTCCACGCTGAAATCGTCGAACAGATCGCCGCGCAGGCCCTCGATGTGGAGGCGTCCGTAGCGGCTCAACTTCTGGCCGTCGACGAGACGGGTGATCCACGCGCGCCCGGCATCGGATCGCAGATAGGCGCGCCCGCCGACGAAGCCGACGATCAGCAGCGCCAACAGGCCCGCGACCACGCCGCCGACGATGAAGGCCGCCCGGCGCGGCCAGGTCCGTTTCGCCTTCGGCTCGGCGGGCGTCTCAGGCGCGTCTGTCGGCGGGGTCTCGGTCAAAACGCCTGTCCGATCGAGACATAGATCTGGAAATCGGCGTCGCCCGGCCGCCGGTCCAGGGGGAAGGCGACATCGGCGCGGATCGGGCCGAAGGGCAGTTTGTAGCGCACGCCGAAGCCCGCGCCGTAGCGCAGATTGGCGAAGTCGGGAATCTCGTCGAAGCCGATCGAACCCGCGTCAATGAAGGCGACCGCCTGGAAGCCGTGGCCGACCTCGCGCCGCACCTCGACCGAGGTCTCGAACAGGCTGGTGCCGCCGCGCGGCGTCTTGTCGGGCAGGCGCGGGGCCACGCCCTGATACTCATAGCCGCGCACCGAGCCGCCGCCGCCGGAATAGAACAGCCGATCCGACGGCACGCTCAGCTCGCCGGCGCCGACGATGGAGCCGAGACGCAGGCGCGCGGCGATCACGGTGCGGGCGGCCTCGTCTATCGGCGCATAGACCGTGCCCTGGGTCTCCGCCTTCAGGAACAGGGCCGAGGCGTCGCCCGCCACGGCGGTGGGCTGGGCCGAGGCGGTGATGCGCCAGCCCGAGGTCGGGTCCAGCGGATCGTTCGACTGGTCCCAATAGGCCCCGGCGCGGCCGGTCAGGACGGCGAGGTTCTGATCGAACACCACCGGCTGGTTGGTCAGGGGATCGAACCGCGTCTGGGTGTAATGGCCCGCGTCCAGGCCGACGCCGTAGCTGAACCAGGAGGTCTTGCCGATGCGCTGTTGCAGATCGGCGGCCAGGACCAGGGCGATCCGGCGATAGGCCTCGGTGTCTTCGTTCACGGCGGCGGCGGACAGGCGCAGCGTGCGTCCCGCGACGCCCCAGTGCGGCAGGCTGAGATCGGCGCCGATGCGGCTGTCGACGTCGGCCAGCCGGACCTCCATCCGCAGGGTGTCGGCGCGGCCCAGGCGGTTGTAGCGGGTCTGGATCACGTCCACGCCCGAGCCTTCGGCGGTCGAGAAGGTGGCCCCCGCCTCGGTGATGCGCCGCGACCGGTCGGTCAGGGTGACGATGATCGGGCGATGGCCGTCGGCGTTGGTGCGCTCCGGCGGGGCCAGGGCCACGCCGACGCCGTCATAGACGCCGGTCTCCAGCAGGCGGCGCTCCAGTTCGGCGACGTCGTCGGGATCATAGCGGTCGCCCTCGGACCAGGGCGCCAGGCCGGCGACCCAGCGCGGATTGGTCGGCCCGCGCGTGTCGACCAACACGCCGTCCAGCTTGACCAGCGGCCCGGCCGAGACGTTGTAGGTCGGGTTGACGGTGAAGGCCGCGTGGTCGACCACCACCCGGCGCGGCTCGGTCCTGGCGTCGGCGTAGCCCAGGCGCGTCAGGCCCGCGATGATGCGGCCCTCGGCGGCGATCACATCGACGGCGCGGCCCGGATCACCGGGCGTCATCCGCACCTCGGACGCGGCGACGGCGGCGGCTTCGTCGGACGGCTCCGGCGCCAGCCAGTTGATCGTCGCCGTGGTCAGGACGAAACGGCGGCCGGGCGTGATCTGAACGACGGCGACCGGGCTGGTCTCGCCTTCGACCACATCCTCCAGCGTCGGCTGGTAATAGCCTTCGGAGCGCAACAGGGCTTCGGCGGCCGAGGCGGCCTCGCGCGCGCGGCGGCGGGCCTCGAAACGATTGGCGGGCGGTTCGTCGGACTCGCCGACGGCGCGGACGATCTGTTCGCGCAGCGCGCCGTCCATCTCGCCCCGGATCTGAGCGCGCGGCTCGGCAGCCGCGGACAGGGCGCAAGCCGCCCACAGGCCCAGGGCGGCGATCAGCGAAAGCGGCCTGACGGTCAAACGAATCCCTGTGGCGACGACGGCGGAGCGGCCGCCTTTTCCATGCGGCTGTGGCGCCGACATGGCGTCAGTAGAACAGAGTTTCGCTTTCCGGTTTCACCGTCTCTTCCGAAGAGCGTTTCTCGGGCGGCAAGGCGGTGTTGTCGGCGGGCGGATGGTCCGTGGCGCTGGGGGCCGCGGCCGGGACGGCGACCTCTTCCGCGGCGGGCGCCGTCGGTTCGACCATGTCCGAGGCGGTCTCGACCGTCTCATCCTGCGGCGCCTGGAAATTGTCGCAGGCGGCCAGGCCCATGGTCAGGCCGAAGGCGGCTGCGGCGGCGATGATCTTGCGGTTCACGGCATTCCCCCGTCTGTCGGTCGGCCAACGCTCGAACGGCCTGACTGTTCCATACCGGCCCCGCCGCGCCGCGTCATCCGGTCTTCAACCAATCCTTTCGATTTGGCCCGCAGACTAAGAAACGGAGGATCGCGCGCCATGATGATCAGCACGCCATACGCCATGGTGGCGCAGGTTCGCTTTCGCGAACTGCCCACGCGGCTGGCCCTGGCGGCCTTCATCTGCCTGGTGGCCTGGGTCACGGCGCCGTCGATATGGCCGCTGGTCTGGTTCGGCGCCGTGGCGGTGGGGCAGGGCGCCGACTGGATCGTCTTTCGTCCGCTGCGCCTGGCGCGGGACAAGGAGCCGAGCCGAGGCCGCAAGATCCTGTGCTGCGTCTCCGCGTCGCTGAATGTGATTCTCTATTCCGGCATCGCCGCCTATCTGTGGTTTTGGGGCGGAGAGCCGGGCCGGGTCTTCGCCATGATCCAGGTGGCCGGCGGCCTGCTGCACGTCAGCCTGCACATGCATCACAGCCGGGCCTTGCTGCTGTCGGCCGTCATTCCGCACGGCGTCTATTTCCTGGGCTTGCCTATTCTCAGCGCCGTGGTCTTCCGCGAGCCGGTGCTGGCCCTGATCGCCGTCGGCGGGCTGATGTACGTCGCCCATCTGGTCGCGGCCGTGCGGCAAAATTCGCACACGACCAAGGCCCTGCGCGCGGCCGGCGACCTGGCCCAGGGCGAGCGACGCAAGGCCGAGGTGGCCAGCGCCGCCAAATCCGACTTCCTGGCGGTGATCAGCCATGAGATCCGCACGCCGATGAACGCCGTCGTGACGGCCGCCAACCTGTTGCGTCGGACACGGCTGGACAGGACCCAGCGCGAGCATGTCGACATGCTGATCGACGCGGGCGACGTGCTGCTGGGCCTGCTCAACGACGTGCTGGACTTCTCCAAGATCGAGGCCGGCAAGATGCAGTTGGAGACCGCCGACCTGGAGCTGAAGAGCAAGCTGACGGCCATGGTCCGCCTGTGGGAGGGCCGCGCCGCGGCCAACGGCGTGCGCATGCGGCTGAACCTGGCGCCCGACCTGCCGGAGACGGTGCGCACCGACCCGCTGCGGTTCCAGCAGATCGTCTTCAACCTGTTGTCCAACGCCGTGAAATTCACCGCCAAGGGTCATATCGCCCTGGACGCCGCCTGGGCCGGGGACCGGCTCGAGATCGCCGTGAATGACACCGGTTGCGGCATTCCGGCGGCGCGTCTGGCGCGGGTCTTCGACGGCTTTGAACAGGCCGACGCCGGCACGACCCGGCGCTTCGGCGGCACCGGCCTGGGTCTGACGATCAGCCGCCGCCTGGCCGAGCTGATGGGCGGAACCCTGACGGCCGAAAGCGTCGAGGGTGAAGGTTCGACCTTCCGTCTGTCGACGCCCATGACCGTCGTCGGCGAGGCCCGGCCGACGGTCGCGCCGTCGTCCCACGCCGCTGTCGCCGTCGCCGCCGCGGCGCCGGTCGGCCTGGCCGGTCGCTCGATCCTGGCCGCCGACGATCACGAGGTGAACCGCAAGATCCTGCGGCTGTTGCTGGAGCCGCACGGATGCCGCCTGACGTTGGTCGAGAACGGCGCCGACGCGGTCGAGGCGGCGGCGGTGGAGCGGTTCGACGCCATCCTGATGGATATGCAGATGCCGATCATGGACGGGCTGGAGGCGACCCGCCGCATTCACGCCCGCGGCGCCAATACCGATACGCCGGTGATCGCCCTGACCGCCAACGCCATGGACGTGCATCGCGCCGCCTGGGACGCGGCGGGGGTCTATGCCTTCCTGACCAAGCCCATCGACGCCGCCGTCCTGGCCGAGACGCTGGACATGGCCTGCGCCGAGCGGGCGTCGGCGACGGCCGTCGCCTAGGTCCAGCGCGCCAGGGCCTGGTCCAGGGTCTCGACCGGACGGTCGGCTGAGACAGGGGCGGTCTCCCCGTCGAACCGCGGGGCGGGGGCGGGCTGGACGATCCCGGTCTCGACATGGGCGCCCCTGGCCCGATTGTGCGGATGCGCCGCCGCCTCGACAAAGGTCAGCACCGGCGTGACGCAGGCCTCGGTCGCGGCGAAACGGTCGGCCCAGTCGTCGCGGTCCCGCGTGGCGAAGATCGCCGCGAACCGATCATGCAGCTCCGGCCAGGCGGCGGGATCGTGCTGCGGCGCCTGGGCCGGATCGATGTCCAGCCCGGCCAGCAGCGCGGCGTAGAAGCGCGGCTCCAGGGCGCCGACGGCCACGAACCGCCCGTCCCGGCAGGCGTAGCAGCGATAGAAGGGGGCGCCGCCGTCCAGCAGGTTCGCGCCGCGCCGTTCCGACCACAGGCCGCGCGCCGCCAGGGCCGGGAACAGGGCCGCCAGCAGGCCCGCCCCGTCGGTCATGGCCGCATCGACGACGCGCCCGCGCCCGGTGGTCCGCGCCTCGACCAGGGCCGCCAGGACCCCGACCGCCAGCATCATGGCCCCGCCGCCATAGTCGCCGACCAGGTTCAGCGGCGGACGGGGCGGCCGATCCGGCTCGCCCATGGCATGAAGGACGCCGGTCAGGCCGATGTAGTTGATGTCGTGGCCGACCTGATGCGCCAGCGGCCCGGTCTGGCCCCAGCCGGTGACGCGGCCATAGACCAGGCGGGCGTTGCGCGCGGCCAGATCATCCGGTCCCAGGCCCAGCCGCTCCATGACGCCGGGCCGAAAGCCTTCGATCGCCGCATCGGCCGACGCGGCCAGCGCCAGCACACGCTCGCGGTCTTCTGGCGACTTCAGATCGACGGGAACGGCCGTCCGTCCGCGGTGCAGCACGGCGCCGCCGACATCCTGGAACACGCCGCCGCCGTCGGCGCGGGTCAGGCGCAGCACCTCGGCCCCCAGGTCGGCCAGCATCATGCCCGCGAAGGTCACCGGACCTAGGCCGTCGAATTCCAGAATGCGGACGCCGCGAAGGGGAGGCATGGTCCAGGCTTAGCCGCCGTCGGGCGGGGCGTCGAGCGGTTGACCCCTCGCGCGGCCGGTCCATGATCGGCGCATGGACCGATCCCTCGCCGCCTGCGCCGACGCCTATGCGCGCGCACACTATGTCGTCACCCTGCCCGGCGGGGACGAGGCGCGGCTGAGGCTGGGCCGGGCGTGCGAACCCCTGGCCGCCGTCATGGCCGCGCGGGGTGCGGCGACCGCCTGTTTCATCACCGCCTGGAACCCCGAGAGCGTCCCTCGCGATGAAACCGAGAATCAGGCGGATCAGGCCCGGCTGAAGGCGCGCATCGAGACCCTGGGCCTGAGCTGGCTGGCCGCCGAGGGGCGTGACCCGGACGGCGGATGGGATTCGGAACCCAGTCTGGTCGCCCTGGGGCTGACGTTCGACCAGGCCTGCGCCCTGGGCGACGAATTCGGCCAGAACGCGGTGCTGTTCGCGGGCGCCGACGGGACCCTGCGGCTGGTCTTTTGCCTGTTGGGCCGGTCAGAGACTTGACCCGAAACGGCGGATGAAAGAGAAGGCGCCCTCGCGCCGCCATGCGATGCGTCCTTAGCTCAGTTGGTTAGAGCATCTGACTTTTAATCAGAGGGTCCTCGGTTCGAGCCCGAGAGGACGTACCATGGCGGCGCTTTCCCTTTCGCGCCGCGCGTGTTGAGTTAGGTCCATGCGTCGCGTCCTGCCCCTTGTCCTGGTGTCCTGTGCGGTCCTGACGGGCTGCAACGCCGGTCGATCGGTGGCCGAGGGGGCCGGTCAGTTCGGGCGCGGCTTCGGGGCGGCGGCGACCGCGCCGCTGGAGGACCTGAACCTCAGGCGTCAGTACATCCCCACGGTCCTGTTGCAGGCCGAGGCCAACCCCTATGACCTGCGCAACCTGACCCAGTGCCGCCCCATCGCCGCCGAGATCGCGCGGCTGGACGACGCCCTGGGACCGGATCTGGACGAGCCGCCCAGCCCCGATGGCCGGTTCATCAGCGAGCGCGCCGCCGATGCGGCGTCGCAGGCCGCCCTGGCCGCCGTGCGCGACACGACCATCGACTTCATCCCCGGCCGAAGCTGGGTGCGGCGGCTGTCGGGGGCCGAGACGCACAGCCGTCACGTGCAGTCGGCGATCCAGGCCGGGCGCATGCGCCGCGCCTTCCTGAAGGGCGTCGGGATGCAGCGCAACTGCGCCCCGCCGGCGGCGCCCAGTTGGTTCCAGCCGAGGCGGACGCGCCGCTAGTTCGAGACGTGCCGGGCGTGGAAGTCGCGGCGGAAGGCCTCGAACCGCCCCTGGGCGATCGCCTCGCGCATGGCCGCCGTCAGGGCCTGGAAGAAGGCGATATTGTGCCAGGACAACAGCACCTTGCCGAGGATTTCGTCGGCCCGGATCAAGTGGTGCAGATAGGCCTTTGAATAGTCCTGCGACGCCGGGCAGGGGACCTCGATGTCCAGCGGGTCCTGATCCTCGGCGAAGCGGGCGTTCTTCAGATTGATCGGGCCGTCCCAGGTCCAGGCCTGGCCGTGGCGCCCGGCGCGAGTGGGCAGGACGCAGTCGAACATATCGACGCCGCGCCACACCGCCTCGACCAGGTCGACCGGCTTGCCGACCCCCATCAGATAGCGCGGCCGGTCGGCGGGCAGCATGTCGGGGGCGTAGTCCAGAACCTCGCACATGGCCTGATGGCCCTCGCCGACGGCCAGACCGCCGATGGCGTAGCCGTCGAAGCCGATCTCGCGCAGGCGATCCGAGGATTCGCGGCGCAGGTTTTCAAAGGTCGAACCCTGCTGGATGCCGAACAGGGCCTGGGCGTCGCGCGTTCCGAAGGCGGTCTTGGAGCGCAAGGCCCAGCGGGCGGACAGCTCCATGCCTTCGCGGGCGCGTTTCTCCTCGGCGGGCCAGGCGACGCACTCATCGAGCTGCATGACGATGTCCGAACCCAGCCGGTCGGCCTGGATCTCGATGGACCGCTCGGGCGTCAGCACATGTTTGGAGCCGTCGATATGGCTGGAGAAGGTGACGGCCTCCTCGGTCAGTTTGGAGATGCCTGACAGGCTCATGACCTGGAACCCGCCGCTGTCGGTCAGGATGGGCTTGGACCAGCGCATGAATTGATGCAGGCCGCCCAGCCGCTGCATCCGCTCAGGCCCGGGGCGCAGCATCAGGTGATAGGTGTTGCCCAACAGGATGTCGGCCCCGGTCTGGGCCACCTGATCCACCGTCAGGGCCTTGACCGTCGCGGCGGTGCCGACCGGCATGAAGGCGGGCGTGCGGATGTCGCCGCGCGCGGTCTTCAGAACGCCGGTGCGGGCGCGGCCGTCGGTGGCGGAGATGTCGAAGGGGAAGGGCAAGATTGCACTCGAAAAAAGAGAGTCCAAAGAGTGCAATTCGTGCATCCCGGACGGGGCGGCGGGGTGGCGGCCTGCCGATCATAGCGCAGGAAAACCGTGCGGTCGGCGGGTGGCTTGGAGAACTCTAAATCGGCAGGCGGTTCAAAGGCGTGGAGCCTCGGGATGTGAAGGCTGAGGCCCTTACCGGAATCCCTCTCCCGTTGGGAGAGGGAAGTCAGGCGCGGAACAGCAGGCTGCCGTCGCCGTAGGAGTAGAAGCGGTATCCCGTCGCCACCGCATGGGCATAGGCCGCCTTCATCGTCTTCAGACCGGCGAAGGCGCTGACCAGCATGAACAGGGTCGATTTCGGCAGGTGGAAATTGGTCATCAGCACGTCGGCGGCGCGAAACCGGTAGCCCGGCGTGATGAAGATGGCCGTGTCGCCGTGGAAGGGGCGGACCACGCCGTCCGGGTCGGTCGCGCTCTCCAGCAGGCGCAGGGATGTGGTGCCGACGCAGACGATGCGGCCCCCGGCGGCGCGGGCGGCGTTCAGGGCGGCGGCGGTTTCGGCGGACACCTCGCCCCATTCGCTGTGCATCTTGTGGTCGGCGGTGTCGTCCGCCTTGACCGGCAGGAAGGTGCCCGCGCCGACGTGCAGGGTCACGGCATGGGTCGAGACGCCGCGCGCGCGCAGGGCGTCCAGCAGGGCGGGGGTGAAATGCAGACCGGCGGTCGGGGCGGCGACCGAGCCGTCATGCTCGGCGAAGACGGTCTGATAGTCCGAGCGGTCGCGGTCGTCCTCAGGCCGCTTGGCGGCGATATAGGGCGGCAGGGGCATGACGCCGACGTCGCGGATCGCTTCGTCCAGAATGGGACCGGACAGGTCGAAACGCAGCACGACCAGGCCGTCTTCGGCCTTGGCTTCGACGGTCGCGTCCAGACGGCCCAGTTCGCAGGCGCCATCGGTCACGGCGCCGAAACGGATGCGGTCGCCGGGCTTGATGCGTTTGCCCGGCTTCATGAAGGCGGACCAGACGTCGGGCGCGTCGCGGTGGTGCAGGGTGGCCTCGACCTCGACCGTCAGGGTTTCGCCCTCGGGTCCCGGCCGCTGGCGCACGCCCGACAGCCGCGCCGGGATCACCCGCGTGTCGTTGAACACCAGGGCGTCGCCGGGCTGCAGGAAGTCGGGCAGGTCGCGGATGATGCGGTCGTTCAGCCCCCCGTCGCGCACGACCAGCAGGCGGGCGGAATCGCGCGGCTCGACCGGCCGCAGGGCGATGCGGTCCTCGGGCAGGTCGAAATCGAAGTCGGCGGTGCGCATTGGGCCGGGCAAAGGCCATGATGATGCGGCAGGGTCAAGGCGCGGATTCCTTGACCCTGCCGCGATGAGAGGTCAAACCGCCCGCCATGCTGCACAACCTCGAAACCCTGGCGCGCGACGCCAAGTCCTGGCCGTTTGAACAGGCCCGCAATCTCTTGGCCCATGTGCTGAAGAAACGGCTGTCGGACGCCGAGCGGGATGCGGCGCGGCTGCTGATCGACGCCGGCAAGGCGGATGAGGCGCTGGCGACGTTCGAGGCGCTGAACCGGCCGGTGATCCTGGAGACGGGCTACGGCCCGTCGGGCCTGCCGCACATGGGCACCTTCGGCGAGGTGGCGCGCACGACCATGGTGCGCAACGCCTTTCGCGCCCTGACCGGCGACCACTGGGCCACGCGGCTGATCGCCTTCTCCGACGACATGGACGGCCTGAGGAAGGTGCCCGAGGGGGTGCCGAACCCGCAGATGCTGACCGAGGACCTGCATCTGCCGCTGACCAAGGTGCGCGATCCGTTCGGCACGCACGAGGGGTTCGGCCAGCACAACAACGCCCGGCTGCGCGCCTTTTTGGACAGTTTCGGCTTCGACTATGAGTTCATGAGTTCGACCGAGACCTATCGCTCGGGCCGGTTCGACGCGACGCTGCTGACGCTGTTGGAACGCTATGACGCGGTCATGGCCATCATGCTGCCGACGCTGGGCGAGGAGCGGCGGGCCACCTATTCGCCCTTCCTGCCGATCAGCCCGGTCACCGGCCATGTGCTGCAGGTGCCGACGCTGGAGCGCAACGTCGAGCGTGGGACCATCGTCTTCGACGATCCGGCGGGCGGACGCACCGAGGTTCCGGTCACCGGCGGCCATGTGAAGCTGCAGTGGAAGCCGGACTGGGCCATGCGCTGGACGGCGCTGGACGTCGACTATGAGATGGCCGGCAAGGACCTGATCGAAAGCGTGCGCGAGAGCGGCAAGATCTGTCGCGCCCTGGGCGGCGTGGCGCCCGAAGGCTTCAACTACGAACTGTTCCTGGATATCGAAGGCAAGAAGATCTCCAAGTCCAAAGGCAATGGCCTGACGATGGAGCAATGGCTGCGCTACGGCACGCCGGAATCGTTGAGCTGGTACATGTTCCAGTCGCCGAAGTCGGCCAAGAGCCTGCATTTCAACGTCATTCCGCGGGCCATCGACGACTATCTGAGCTTCATCGACCAGTACCGGACCCAGGAGCCGGCCAAGCGGATCGACAACGCCGTCTGGTCGATCCACGCGGGCGCCCCGCCCGAGGTCGCCAGCCCGGTGTCGTTCGCCCTGTTGCTGAACCTGGTCGGCGTGGCCAATGCGTCGAACAAGGACCAGCTCTGGGCCTATATGGCCAAATACCTGCCCGAGGCGACGCCGGACAATGAGCCGGTGCTGGACCAGTTGATGGACCGGGCGCTGAACTACTACGTCGACTTCGTGAAGCCGACGAAGGCCTATCGCGCCCCGACCGAGCAGGAGGCGGGGGCCTTCCGCGACCTGGCCGCGCGGCTGAGGGCCTTGCCCGCCGACACGACGGACGGCGAGATCATCCAGAGCGAGGTCTATGCGGTGGGCAAGGACCACGGGTTCGAGCCGCTGCGCGCCTGGTTCGCGGCGTTGTACGAGGTGCTGCTGGGCGCGTCGCAGGGACCGCGCTTCGGCTCGTTCGCCGCCATCTACGGCCTGCCGCAGACGATCGAACTGATCGAAAAGGGCGCGGCGGGGGAGCTGGCGGGCTGAGGGAGCCTTCGCTCTCCCGGCGGGAGAGGGGTCGTCCCTATTGGCTGACCCACTGGATGCGGGCCATCCAGGCGATGTCCTTGCGCGGGATCACGCGCGGCCCATAGGCCGGGTTGATCGAGATCAGGGTGACCTGTTTGGCGGTCAGGACGGCGATCTCCTTGGCCAGGGTCTCGCCGTCCAGGGTGCGCACCACGACCCGGTCGCCGCGCCGCACGTCGACGACGGCGCGGTCGACGATCACCCGGTCGCCCTGGCGGTACAGGGGCGACATGGAATCGCCGTTGATCCGCAGCGAGAACAGGGTGTCGGAGGCGCGCGGCAGGTCGGTCTGATCCCAGCCCTCGGCGACCGGCAGGCCCGCGTCGTCGAAGAAGCCGTCCTGACCCGCCTGGGCCAGGCCGAGCAGGGGAATGGTCGGGGGCGCGTCGTCATCGGCCAGGGCCGCGAACTGGGCCAATGAGGCGCCGGTGGCCGCCAGCACGGCGGTCAGGCTTTCGGTCGAGGGCCAGCGCGGACGCGCCGGTTCGCCGGGTCCGAAGCGTTTGGAGGGGTTGAAGGCGGTGGCGTCCAGCCCGGCCCGGCGCGCCAGGGCGGACGGACTGAGACCCTCGCGGCGGGCGAGGTTGTCCAGGGCCTTCCAGAGTTTGGCGTGAGACAGGGGCATGGGTTCGGGCGGTTGATTCGTCCAAACCTTATATCTAGGAATATAGGCCTATTCCAGCCCCGCGGCGCGGCGTTCCTGCCAGGCCCAGAAGGTGCCGATGGCGAGGCACAGCAGGATGCCGTAACCGGCCAGGTTCAGCACCGCGTAGAAGGAGGCGATCGGCGTGCGCAGGTCGATCATGATCATGATGTGGCTCATGACCACCAGAAGTTGAAGCGCGGTCGCCCAGATCGGCCAGGTTCGGCCGGATTTCCAAGCCAGGGCGCCGAGCACGAACAGCATGACGACGTCCAGGCCGAATATGGCCCAGGGGAAGCCGTAGAGGTCGCTGTCGCGTTGGGCCAGCATGGTGGCGAACCAACCGAGCATGAAGGCGCCCGCGGCTATGCGTTCGGGTTCGTCGCCTTTGAGAAAGGCGAATAGGCAGACGCCGACCGTCAGGACGGCTCCGATCTGGCCGGGCAGGGTGTCGAGCAAAAAGAACGCCCCCATGCCGAAGAACGACAAGGGGGCGAACATGAGCCGAGTCTGGTCAATACGGAATGACCAGTTTCCTATCTAACAGCGAATTCACGCCACCCGGGTCAGGTGGTTGGAAACGCCGCCCGGCGGACGCATCGGCGTCTCCCAATCGTCGGGTTTGTCGACCGGGCCGACGGCGTAGACGCCCCAGCCCATGCGGCGGTGATCTTTTTGCAGCTCGGCGTGGCAGGCCACGATGGCTTCACGCGCCGTGCTCAGGGCGGCGATGGTCTCCATGGCCTTGGCTTGCGATCCGGCGCCGGCGACGGGCGAGACCGATAGGGCCGCGCGAGCGCCGATCATGGACTGGACCAGGGTGGTCGCCTGGGTGATGGCGGCGTCGATAGCCGTTTCAGTGGCGTGCAGGTCGCCAGCGACGCTGGCGATGACTTCAGTCCTGTCCATGTAAGCCCTCCTATTCAGAACAGTGAGCGAATGGTTAACACGCCAGGGGTGAATTCGGTAGGGATTTGTTTACCTTATCGGCGAGACCGCAGGGCGTTGAAAATTGGCGTTTTTAGCCTCGACGCCGCCGGAACCGTCGCGCGGGGGGATGTCGTCCGGCTTGTCCACGGGACCCACGGCCAGCGTCTCCAGCCCCAGTTTTCGCGCCAGGGCGGCCAGGGTGTTGTGGGTCTGGACCAGATGCGATCGGGCCTCGGCCAGGGCCGAGATGGAGGCAGCCGCGCCGTCGAACGCCTTCTGGCCGCTGACGGCCGACAGATAGGCCTGGGCGCGGGCGGCCGGGAGCATGGCGGCCAGGGTGGCGGTTTCAGCCAGGGCCGCGTCGATGGCGGCCTCGGCGGCATACAGGCGGCCGGCGAGCGATTCGCCGATGTCGTGTCGGGTCATGGTCGTCGTCTCCGAGGCGCGGCCGAGACCGCGAAACAACCATGAGTAGATTCGACGCAACTATCGAGGGTTTTCCTCTTGCAGCAGGAAGTGCGCCGTCAGGGCGGCGATGGGATCGGCGCTGTCCCCCTGCCAGGCCTGGGCCGTCACATGGGCCACGCGGCGTCCGGCCCGGCTGATGCGGGCCAGGGCGTGGGTGTCGCGCGGCCGACCCGTGCGCAGATAGCTGACGGTGACGTTGATCGGCTTGGGCAGCCGCAGGCGCGGATAGGTCGCCGCCACCTGGACGATGGCCGTCATCTCCAGCAGGGCGGCGGTGGAGCCGCCGTGCAGGGCCGGCAACATCGGATTGCCGATCAGGCTGTCGGCGAAGGGCATGGTGACGCGGACGCCCTGGTCCGTCTCTTCGCCCATCAAGCCCAGGAAGACGGCGTAGGGCAGGCGGGTCAAAAGATCGGCGCTCATGACGGCGAACCCGCGTTCGTCTCGCCCGAGACCATATAGGCGGCCTGGGCGGCGGCGACGGGATCGGAGGGGTCGTCCTCGAACGCCCAGGCGCGGACGAAGCCGATCGACGGCGTCAGGCGATAGCAGCGGGCCTGGGCCAGAAGATCGCGGCCCGGTTCGGCCGCGCGCATGTAGTCGACGCGCAGGTCCAGCGTGGCGATGGGCCGAAAGGCGTCCATGGCGATCCACACGGCCAGGCCGCCGACATGATCCAGCAGGGCGGTGACCAGCCCCCCGGCCAGGACGCCGCTGTCGGGATCGCCGACCAGATCGGCGCGATAGGGGACGCGCAGACGCACGGCGCCGTCGTCCGTCAGGCCCTCATAGAGGAAGCCCAGGGCGTGGGTGTGGGCCGCGCCGGAGGCCAGTTGCGGCAGGATGGAGAGCAGGTTGGGATCGGTCATGGGAGGCGTCGATCATGACGAGGCGGCCGACGCGCGTCGAGCGTCTTGCAGGGGGCGAGCGGCCGCGCCGGGGTTTCAGGCCGCCGAACGGCCCTTGCGGACGGAGGCGGCGTGCTCGACGCCGGTTACGGCGCTCATGGCGGCGTTCATGGCCATGCGCAGACGTTCCGGCTTGATCGGCTTTTCGACCACGGAGGCCATGCCGATGGACACATAGCGTTTGGCGTCCTCGGGATCGGCGTTGGCGGTCAGGGCGACGATGGGGATGTCGCGTTCCGGCCCGGTCAGGGCGCGGATGGCCTGGGTCGCCTGGACGCCGTCCATGCGCGGCATCTTGATGTCCATCAGGATCAGGTCGAACGGGCGGGCCTGAACGGCCTCCAGCGCCTCCAGGCCGTCTTCGGCCAGTTCCGAGGTGCAGCCGAACATCTCGCACAGGGCCTGGGCCACGACGCGATTGGTGGCGTTGTCGTCGACGATCAGAACGTGCGGCTGCGACTGCAACGCCAGATCGGCCAGGGCCGAGACGTTGGACGCGGCGTCCGGCTGGATCACGGCCTGGGGCGCGGTCAGGTCGAAGGCGAAGGTCGAGCCGCGGCCGGCGTTGTTCTCGGCCCAGATGCGGCCGCCCATGCGGCTGATGATCTGGCGGCAGATCGACAGGCCCAGACCCGCGCCCTCCGGGCCGGTTCCGTGGACGAAGGGTTCAAAGATGTCGGCGTCGGCGTCGACGCCCGGCCCGTCGTCGCGGACGCGGGCCTCCAGACGAACCTGGCCGCTGTCGGCGACGGCCCGCAGACTGGCCTCGACCACGCCGTTGCGGGCGAATTTGAGGGCGTTGCCGACCAGGTTGTCGAACACCTGACGCAGGCGGGCGGCGTCGATCTGGGCGGCCAGTTCGGTGTCGCCCTCGAAGCCGACCAACAGGGTGACTCCGTCCTGGTCGGCGATGGGCGCCCAGTGCGTCTGCACCTCGTCCATGACGGCGTGCAACGGCGTGGGCGCGGGAGACATCTCCAACTCGCCCGCTTCGGCGCGGGCCAGGTCCAGGGCGTCGCGCAGGATGCGCAGCATGGTCCCGGAGGAATCGGCGATGGTCTGGACGTGCGACTGGGCCGCGGCGTTCAACGGTTGACGGCGCAACAGATCGACGACGGCCAGCACGCCGTTCAACGGGGTGCGCAATTCCTGGCTCAGAACGCCGACGAAATGGCTCTTGGACTGGGCGGCGGCCTGGGTCTGGGCCTGGCTGTCGGCCAGGGCCTTGGACTGGTCGGCCAGGGTTCGCGCGTCCGTCAGGCGACGCTCATGGATGGAGCGCATGATGGCGGCGGCCGAACCGACGCCGAAGTAACGGCCCTGGCGGGTGACGATGAAACCGCGCAGCAGGGCGCCGGGACCGCTGTTGAGCAGGGCGTCGCTGAAGGCGTCGATGCGGACCCCGGCCTCGACCACCGGAGGGTCGCGATCCATCATCAGCTCGATCGGGCGATGCAGATATTGGGTCCGGCCCATGGGCGAGGCCAGTTTCAGCAGGAAGGCGTCGCGTTCGATCAGGCCGACGGGACGCTGATCCTCGACGACGGCGACGGCCAGGGTGTCGGGTTCGCCTTCAAACCGGGCCAGCATTTCGCCGGCCAGGGTGTCAGGGGTCGCGGGTGCGGCCTTCTGAGTCAGCGTTTCGATGGTCGGCATACTGGCCGGAACTCCATGGATACGGCCGTACAATGCCCACGGAGCATTTTCAGAAGAGTAAATACGCCAGGAAATTCTCAGATCGAGAATTTCACCGGTTTTGCCCCCGCCCGTCGTCTGGTGTATGACGCCCGCCCATCAATCACAGACCCTGACCTGGATGCATGCGCGCGGCCGACGGCCGACTGCAGATTCGCCATGAGCCATTCCCCGCAAACCTCTGATGTTTCGGCCCTGGTCCTGTTCTCGGGCGGGCAGGACAGCGCCACCTGCCTGGCCTGGGCGCTGGAGCGGTACGGGCGCGTCGAGACGGTCGGCTTCGACTACGGCCAGCGCCACGCGGTCGAGATGGAGGCGCGTCAGACGGTGCGCGACGGCATGGCGCGGGCCTTGCCCCAGTGGGCGGATCGCCTGGGACCGGACCATGTCGTCGATCTGACCGGCTATGGCCGCATCGCCGACAGCGCCCTGACGGCGGAACGGGCCATAGCGATGGACGCGCGCGGCCTGCCGACGACCTTCGTGCCGGGCCGCAACCTGATCTTCCTGGCGGCGGCGGCGGCCCTGGCCGACCGGCGGGGGCTGGACGTGCTGGTCGGCGGCATGTGCGAGACCGACTATTCCGGCTATCCCGACTGTCGACGCGACACGATCGAGGCCATGAGCCGGGCGCTGACGCTGGGGCTGGACAAGCCCGTGCCGATCGAGACGCCGCTGATGACCCTGACGAAGGCCGAAACCTGGGCGCTGGCGCACCGGATCGGCGGCGACGCCCTGGTCGAGCTGATCGTCGAGGACAGCCACACCTGCTATCTGGGCGACCGCGTGGACCGCCATGCCTGGGGCTATGGCTGCGGGATCTGCCCGGCCTGCGAACTGCGGGCGGCGGGCCATGCGCGATGGGTCGCCGCATGACCTATTCCGTCAAGGAGACCTTCCTGACCATCCAGGGCGAGGGCGGCCAGGCCGGGCGTCCGGCGGTCTTCCTGCGCTTTTCCGGCTGCAATCTGTGGAACGGGCTGGAGCGTGATCGCGAAACGGCCGTCTGCACCTTCTGCGACACCGATTTCGTCGGGACCGACGGCGACGGCGGCGGCAAATTCGCCTCGGCCGAGGCCCTGGCCGATCACGTCGCCTCGATGTGGCGGGGCGGGACGGGGGCGCCGAGGCTGGCGGTCTGCACCGGCGGCGAACCCCTGCTGCAACTGAATGCGCCCCTGATCGCGGCCCTGAAGGCGCGCGGGTTCGAGATCGCGGTCGAGACCAACGGCACGGTGGCGGCGCCGGACGGGCTGGACTGGATCTGCGTCAGTCCCAAGGCCGACGCCGAGCTGGTGCAGACCACCGGCCAGGAGCTGAAACTGGTCTATCCGCAGGTCTTGGCGCGGCCGGAGCGGTTCGCCCACCTGCCGTTCGAGCGGTTCTGGCTGCAGCCCATGGACGGTCCCGACCAGGCCGCGAATACGGCGGCGGCCATCGACTATTGCCTGACCCATCCCCAGTGGCGCCTCAGCGTCCAGACCCACAAATACATCGGCGTGCGTTGATGCAGTTCGAGATCACCAAGGCGGCCACCTTCGACGCGGCCCACCACTTTCCCAACGAGCCGGAGGGCAGCATCTATCGCCGCCTGCACGGCCATTCCTTCATGGTCGAGGCGACGGTGCGCGGCGATGTGCTGGACGCCGATCACGGCTGGGTGGCGGATCTAGGCGCCCTGGATCGCGCGCTGAAGGCCGCGGCCGAGGAGCTGGATCACGGCCTGCTGAACGAAAAGCCGGGGCTGGAGCTGCCCAGCCTGGAGAAGCTGTGCCTGTGGTTCGCCGAGCGGCTGAAGCCCGAATGGCCGGGCCTGTGCCGGGTGACCGTGGGGCGTCCGACGATCCACGAACGGTGCACGCTGAGTCTCTGAGCCTTCTCCCCCATGGGGGAGAAGGAAAGTCAGCAGCGCTTGCCCTGACGGGCGCGGGCTTCGCAGCGTTCCTGGCGGCGGCGTTCGGCGCGCTCTTCGCGTTCGCGGCGGGCGCGGGTTTCCTCGTCCGAGGTGGTGACGGCGTCGACCCCGGCGCCGACGACCGCGCCCGTGGCCTTGGCGGCGCCGCCGACGACCGCGCCGGTCGTGCCGACCACCGCCCCGACCAGGCAGCCTTGCAGCATCAGAGAACCGGTGACGACGACGATCAGGGCGCCGACGCGCGAAAGGGGCTTGGTCATGTTTGAAATCTCCCGAACGCCTGACCTAGCCCCCGGGTGGTGAACGAAGACTGACGATCAAATCCTCCCCCACCGGGGAAGGGGGACCATGCGCAGCGTGGTGGAGGGGGCGAAGGCCACGGCCGGTGCGCGGGGTCGCCCCCTCCACCGCTTCGCGGTCCCCCTCCCCCGTGAAGGACGGGGGAGGATCGACTTAGCTGTCGCGGGCGGCGCGGCGCGGGGGGATCAGCTTGCGCCGTTGGCGGCCCAGGGCCAGGGGCGTTCCGTCCGCGCCCCAGCAGACGACATCGTCCACCGTCCAGCCCAGGCCCAGGTCCAGCATGCGGAACTCGAAGAAGGCCCAGCCGTCGGGCGCCGTCAGGGGCGTCGGATCGGCCAGGATGTCGTAGCGCAGATCGACCGTGGTCATCGGCGAGGGCCGCCGCGTCGTGGTCCAGGCCGGGGGATAGAGGGCGTCCAGCAGATAACACAGCCCCACGTCGTCCAGCGGCCGGCCGTCGGCCATGCGCATCCACAAACGCTCGACCGCCGGTTTGCCGGCGTTGCCGCCCAGGATGTTGGGTCCGCCGTCGAAACGGTATTCGACATATTGCGAGAAGCGCGGCGCCATCGGCCCGGCGATGGTCGCGGCCGGGTCCAGCCCGTCCAGCGGCGGGGGCGGGGCGGCGATCTCGGCGATCATCGGTCCCTCGGCGTCGCCGCCGAAGGTGGCCGAGGCGTTGTGGGTCAGGCGGCCGTCCTGTTCGGCCTCGACCGCCGCATAGCCGACCGTGCGGCCGCCGCGCAGCAGGCGCGGACGGAAGGCCAGGGTGTCGTCGAACCGCGCGGCCGACAGATACTGCACCGAGACGGTGCGCAGCGAGGCCGTCAGACCCAGCCCCTGACGCATCGCCTGGACGCACATCGCCGCCAGAAGACCGCCGAACGGATAGCCCGTCTCAGGCGGTTGATCGAGGCGGCCGTTGGAGTAGTCGCCCGACAGATGGGCGGTCAGGGCGCCGCCCTGGGGCGTCAGGCGAAGCGTGTCCGAGAGGCGATGCGGCATGGTCCAGGCCATAGAGGGGGAAGGGGCAGGACGGAAGACGTCCGCGCCTTCCGCCCCGCAGTCCAGGGATGCAGGAACGCCTCGGCGTGATCGGCCGGAAACATCCGTTGCGAAATAAGACTGACTTACTGCGTTCTATTTGGCAACCCACTTGCCAAAAGCCTGACGCGGGGTCACCTTCTCTCACATGGGCCGCACCGCAGACTATTCCCGACAGAGCTGTTCGATCGCCGCGACGCTGGAGGTCATCGGCGATCCCTGGACCTTGCTGGTCATCCGCGACGCCTTTCAGGGCGTCAGCCGGTTCGAGCAGTGGCAGGAGCGGCTGGGCGTCGCGCGCAATGTGCTGGCGGCCCGGCTGAAGACGCTGGTGGCGCACGGGGTCTTGGAGCAGCGGCTCTATTCCGAACGGCCGCCGCGCAACGAATATGTGCTGACCGCCAAGGGCAAGGACCTGTCCGACGTGCTGCTGACGATGCACAGTTGGGGGTCCAAGCATCTGTACGGCGAAGAGGATTCGGGCGTCACCTTCACGCACAAGCCGTGCGGAGCGGAGCTGTCGCCGCGCCTGGCCTGCTCGTGCTGCGGCGAGATCGTCAAGCGGCGCGATGTCGAGATCTCCTTCACCGCCGACCGGCCGACGGTCGCCGACGTTCTGCCCAAGGACGAAGCCGCCTGACCATGGCGCCCGTCACCGTCATCGGCAGTCCGGTCTCGCCCTATGTGCGCAAGGTTCTGGCCGCCTGCGCCGTCAAGGGCGTCGAGGTGCGGCTGGACCCGATCAGCCCTTTCCTGGGCGACGACGGCTTCACCAAGATCAGTCCGCTGCGCCGGATTCCGGTGTGGATCGAGGGCGACTTCACCCTGTGTGATTCCAGCGCCATCGTTCAGTACATCGAGGAGACGCGGCCCGGCCCGTCGCTGTGGCCCGCCGATCCGCGCGATCGCGCCCAGGCGCGCTGGCTGGAGGAATACGGCGACACCCGCCTGTTCGACGTGCTGGGCTGGAAACTGTTCTTCCAGATCGCCCTGAAGCCGCGCTTCTTCGGCGGCGAGCCGGACCTGGCGGTGGTCGCGCACGCCCGCGACGTCGAGCTGCCTGAGATCCTGGACTATCTGGAAAGCGTCTCGCCCGAGGACGGCTTCCTGTTCGGCGAGGTTTCGGCGGCTGATTTCGCCGTCACCGCCGCCTGCATGAACCTGGCGGCCATCCGGGTGCGGATCGACGCCGACCGGTGGCCGCGTTTCACCGGCCTGATCGCGCGGGTTCAGGACACGCCGCTAGGCAATCTGAACCGGCTGGCGGGGCGGCTGCTGAGGACGCCCATCGAACAGCATCGCGAGGTGCTGCCCGAGTTCGGCCTGATCCCGACCGAGACCAGCCTGCTGGGCCGCGAGGTGCGGCGCGGGCCGATGACGGCGGCGTAAGCTGTTGATCCCTCTCCCATTGGGAGAGGGCTTGAGGCTCGCAGAGCGTAGCGATGCGTGCAGCCGAAAGGGTGAGGGTCGGCTCTCACCCGTCAGGCCGTAGCCCCTCACCCTTTCGCGCAAGTCCGCTCGCCTGACGGCTCTCGGGCGCTCAAGCCCTCTCCCGCCGGGAGAGGGGCTGGACTCAACCGATCGCTTCGCCCTTCAGGGCCAGCAGGGGGATGACGATGTCCTCTTCGTCGTCCAGGTGACGGGCCAGCGCGGGCAGGGCGGCGTCCAGGGCGTCGGCCAGGCGGTGGGCGGCGTCGGCGGCGTCGGGCGCGCCGGCCGAAACGGCCATGTGAAAGGCCCGGCCCGCGTTCAACATCGCCTCCAGATGGGCGTGGACGGCGTCGTGGTCGCGGTCCAGCAGGTCGATGCCCTCGGCGATGCGGGGTTCGAGCGTGCGGAAGGCGGGGAAATAGTGGCCGCTCTCGACCCGGTGGTGGCCGTCCAGATGCTGGAGAAAGGCCTGCAGCAGCGGGATCAGGGCGCGGTGCAGGCCGGCCGGATCGGCCGGATCGGCGCGGAAGGCCGTGGTCAGAGCCGTCATCTGATCGGCCTGGCGACGGAAACCGTCGTGCATCTGCAACCAGTGTCCGGCGATCGGAGGCAGTGAAGCCGTGGTCCAGCGGTCGCGCGGGAACTGCTCGCGCAGATACAGCCAGTCGCCCGGCAAGCCGGTGCGCGCGGCGAGATGCAGCGGATCAGACAACCGGCGTCGTGCCTTGAATGAAGCCGCCGCCCAACAGGCGGTCGGGATCGGCCGGATCGTACAGGGCGCAGGCCTGGCCGGGGGCCACGCCTTCCTCGCCGGTCGCGAAGGCCACGCCGATGACCCCCTCGGTCAGGGTCAGGCGGGCGGGCGAGGGCGGGCGGGTCGAGCGGACGCGGGCCAGCACGGGCGCGCCCTCGGCGGCGGCGTCCGTGATGGTCGGCTGGTCGCCCAGCCAGTTGGTCTCTTCCAGCGTCAGGGCGGCGGTCAGCAGGGCCTCGCGCGGGCCGACCACGACCTGGCGCGTGTCGGGGTCCAGCCGGGTGACGAACAGCGGCTCGCCCACGGCGATGTTCAGGCCGCGACGCTGGCCGATGGTGTAGCCGGTGATGCCCGAATGCTCGCCCAGTTCGCGGCCGTCCATGTGCACGATCTTGCCCGGCGCGCGGCCCTGCGGGCGCAGCCGGTCGATCAGGGTGCGGTAGTCGCCCGACGGGACGAAACAGATGTCCTGACTGTCGGGCTTGGCGGCGATCTTCAGGCCCAGTTCGGCGGCGACGCCGCGCACCTGGGGCTTTTCCAGATCGGCCAGGGGGAAGCGCAGATAGTCGAGCTGTTCCGACGTGGTGGCGAACAGGAAGTAGGACTGGTCGCGGCTGTGATCGACGGCCTTGCGCATCTGAGCGCGGCCGTCCGGGCCGACCGCGCGGCGGACATAGTGGCCCGTGGCCATGGCCTGGGCGCCCAGGTCGCGGGCGACGTCCAGCAGGTCGCGGAATTTGACCGTCTGATTGCAGCGGATGCACGGCACCGGCGTCTGGCCGCGCAGATAGCTGTCGGCGAACTGGTCGATCACCGCGTCGCGGAACCGGCTCTCATAATCCAGGACATAGTGGGGGATGCCCAGGGTCTCGGCCGCCAGACGGGCGTCGTGGATGTCTTGCCCCGCACAGCAGGCGCCCTTCTTCTTCAAGGCCGCGCCGTGGTCGTAGAGCTGCAGCGTCACGCCGACGACGTCATAACCCGCCTTGTGCAGCAGGGCGGCGACGACGGTGGAGTCCACCCCGCCCGACATGGCCGCCACCACCCGCGAGCCGACCGGCAGGCCGACCGCCGCGCGCGCGGCCGCGATCGCCGCATCCATGTCGCCTTCGGCGCTCATGGGGGCGATGGTCGGGATAGGGCAGGACGGCTCGATCTGCGTCATCGCCGCCATGTAGTGCGAAAGCGGGGCGATTTCGAGGGCAGGGGTGAAAACGGCGACGGCCGCACCCGTCGCCGGATGCGGCCGCCACATGGGTCCGGGGAGGAGGGGACCCTTAAGCGCGGTAGCTTTGAATCCGCGTCGTGCGCAGACCCTGCATGCCCCATTTGTCGATGGCCTTCTGCCAGGCCAGGAATTCTTCGGTCGTCAGGCGATAGCGCGACAACGCGTCTTCCAGGCTCAACAGACCGCCGCGTACGGCGGCGACCACCTCGGCTTTGCGCCGAATGACCCACCGATCCGTATTGGCCGGAGGCAGGTCGTTGAGGGTCAGCGGGATTCCCGTAGGTCCGACCACGTATTGTTCGCCTTTACTGTTCAGGCGTCGCTCTTGCAGCATGGGCTTAAGCCTCATTCACCAACCACCGTTGAACGTGAATGTACCCAGCCGCCGCTAAGGGCCGTTTAAGCGTCGTGGTGAAGGAAGGAATAATATTCCTACCTCGCCGAAACGCCTTGTTCGGACTGTTCAAGCGACGATTCATTGTGACTAACGACTAGTTACTTTGAGATCAGCGTTTGATGCTGATCAGTTCGGCCAGCATTTCGTCAGCCGTGGTGATGATCTTGGACGAGGCGGAATAGGCGCGCTGGGTGGTGATCAGGCCGGTGAACTCGGTCGACAGATCGACGGTCGAGGCCTCAAGCTGCGAGGCGCCGACCAGGCCCGCGCCGCCGGTGCCGGCCTGTTTCAGATTGAAGGTGCCGGAGCCTTGGCTGACGCGGAAGGCGTTGCCGGACACGCTGGTCAGGCTGTCGGGGCTGGGGAAGGTGGCCAGGGCGACCTGGGCGATCTGACGGGTCACGCCGTTGTCGAAGATGGCGGTGACGAAGCCCTTCTCGTCGATCTTGACCTCGGACAGATTGCCGAAGGCGGTGCCGTTGGTCAGGGTCGCCTGGACGACCGAGGCGCTGTCGTACTGGGTCAGGCCGCCGGCGGCGGCGGTCAGGTCGAAGGCGATCGACTGGTCGTCGATGCCCAGGTTCGCCGCCCAGTTGAAGCCGTCGGCCGCCGGGGCCGCACCGTCCGAGGCGCCGAAATTCAGCGTGGCGTTGGCGGGATCGGCGAACAGGGCGCTGGCGCCCAGGGCCGTCATGGCGTCGACGTCCAGACGGCCGTCCTGGGTGAAGGCGACGAGACCAGTCTTCAGTTGGCCGTTGTTCAGATTGGCCCCGGTGAGAACGTCGCCGGCGGGCACGGCGCGGATTTCGGCGAACCACTGGTTCGGCGTGGTGCTCTTCAGGAACGACAGGGCCAGGGTGCGCTGACCGCCCTTGGAATCGGACACCGGCACGGTGACCTCGAAGTCCGGCTTCACGCCCGCGCCGGTCTCGGGGTTCCACATGGCCATGGAGTTGGTGCTGGGATCATAGGCGTTGGCGCCGGGCGGGATCGCGGCGGCGTCGGTCGCCTCGGCCGAGACGGCCTGGCTGGACTTGAGGTTGGCGTTCAACTGGATGCGGGTGGTGGCCTCGGCCGTGCCGCCGACCGAGCCGACGTTGATGGTGCGCAGGCGGCCCAGGTCCGACGGGTCGGTGTTGATGTTGCCGTTGGCGTCGACCGGCCAGCCTTGCAGGTACAGGCCCGCCGTATTCTTCAGATAGCCCAGGTTGTCGACGCGGAAGGCCCCGGCGCGGGTGAACAGGCGGGCGTCGGTGGGGGCCAGGTTCTCGGCCTTTTCGGTCACCACGAAGAAGCCCTGGCCGGCGATGCCCAGGTCGGTGGCCGAACTGGTGCGCTGCAACTGGCCGTTCTGGCTGGTGAAGTGGCGGGCGGTGGCCAGGACGCCGCCGGCGGAATAGCCGGCCCCCTGGCTCTGGCTGTTCACCACGGTCTGGAACTCGCCCTGGCTACGCTTGTAGCCGACGGTGTTCACGTTCGCGATGTTCTGAGAGATGGCGGCCAGGGCCGCCGAGTTCGCGGTCAGGCCGGAAACACCGGCCAGAAGGGCGCTGTTGATGCTCATGGTCGAACTCCTAGGACAGCAGTTTCAGGGGGTTCAGCGCGTTGGCGAAGGAGGCCAGCAGGCTCTCGCTCTCGCCGTCGTCGCCGGTCGTGGGGGTGGTCGGGGTGTCGCCGCCGAGACCGTCGAAGGCGCCGGATTCGTCCAGCGCGATCAGTTGGCTCAACGGAATGATCGAGCCGCCGATCGTGGCGTAGGGTTGGCCGTCGTACAGTTCGACGCCGGTGATGCGGCCGCGGATGAGCACCTGGGCGTCGACATCGGCGCCGGAGCCGGACTTGGCCGTGATCTTCAGGGTGTAGACGCCGCCGTCGTCCATCTGGCCGCCGCCGGTGGTCTTGCCGTCCCAGACGAAGTCGTGCGTGCCCTCGGTCCTGTCCGGCGCGTCGCCCGACCAGACCACGCGGCCCGAGCTGTCCAGCACCTGCAACTGCGCCGAGGCGGCGTCGGCGCCCAGCTCATAGCTCCAGCGCGCGGCGCCGTCTTGCAGCTTGGTGGTGGCGAAGGCGGCGGTGGCGGTCTTGCCGATGTAGGAGGCGGCGCCGGTCAGGCCCGAGCTGCCCTGGGCGGCCAATAGACTGGTCAACAGGTCGTTGGTCAGCAGTTGCTGCTCGACGCCCGCCATCTGGGTCAGTTGCGCCGTGAACTGGTTGGAATCGACCGGCGACAGCGGGTCCTGGTTCTTCAACTGCGCCGTCAGCAGCGACAGGAAGGTCTCGAAATTCGAGGCCATCATCGTCTTGCCGCTGTTGATGCGGTTGGTGGATTGGCCGGTTGTGACGGCGTCGACCATCGGTCAGACCCTCATGTCGACGCGGTCGGGCGTCAGGCTCAGATTGATCCAGGCGGCGGGGCGGGCGGCGACGGCCTGATCGGCCTGGTCGCCCAGCCGTTTGCCCCCGGCGAAGGAGAAGGCGCGGTCCTGGCCGCGATCGAAGCCGCCGCCCGAAAAGGCGTTGGCGTCACGCTCGGAGAACTCCAACGAATCCCCGGTCAGTTGGAAGCCGGCGTCGGTCAGTTGGCGGCGCAGTTCGTCGGCCCGGCCGCGCAGGTCGGCGGCGGCGGCGGGATTGTCGAAGGCCAGGCGCGCGGCCAGGCGGCCGTCGGCGTCGATGTCCAGGCTGACCTCGACCCGGCCCAACTCCTCGGGGGTCAGCACCATGTCGAACCGGGTCTGCTTGCCTTCCAGCCGGTGGGCGATCTGGGCGGCGATATGCACGGTGGTCTCGATCGTGGCGCGCGACAGGGTCGAGGCGGCGACGGCGGGTGCGCTCGGCGCGGTTTCGACGGCCGTGTGAGCGGCGGTCTCGGCGACGGCGGCGTTGACGGCGGCGGGTTCGAGGCGCGGCGCCGACACGGTCTCGGACAGTTTGGTCAGGGCCGACAGGGGGGATTGAACCGCCGGTTCCGGCGCGCGGGCCGCCGAGGCCGCGGCGGCGGCCGCCTGGGCGGCCTTGGGCGTTTCCGAGGCGGTCTGGGCCGGGTCGGCGGCGGCGTTGTCTTGTCGCGCCTCACGCATCACCGGCGCCGTGCGCGGCGGCTCGGCCTTGAGCGGTTGCAGCGTGGCGGCCGTCTGCGCCGCCTGCGCCGTCTGGGCGGCGTCGGTCTGGGCGGCGGCGGCGGGCGCGGGTTCGGCCTGCGTCGGCGCGTCGGGGGCGTCGTTCGCGGGCGCCGGCGTCGCAGGCGGCGCACTGGCGTCGGCGGCGGCTTCGGTCGCGGCCTGGAGCGTCGGCGCGGCGGAAGGTTGGGGCGCGACCGCCATGGAGGTGACGACGGGCGGTGCGGTGAGCGCGGCGTCGGGCGTTTGATCGGCGTCGGCGTCTTTGGCCTTCGTCACGGGCGCATCCGACGCTTCGGGCGCTTCAGGCGACGTTTCGGCTTCGCTTGCGTCAGCGGCGAGCGGCGGCGCGGCCACGGCCTCTTGCGAAGACGACGCGTCGGCGACGGCGTCCTCCAGGACCAGGATGAAGGCGGCGGACGCCGTCTTGGGCGTTTCGATCTTGGGCGCGGGCTGGGCGGGAGCCGGCGTCGCCGTGACGGCCGCGGCGTCGGGCGACGCCTCCGCCCCGGTCTCGCCCGCTTCGGACAGGACCGCCGCGAACTCGGCCGACACGTCCTGGTCCTCCGCCCCGAGCGAGGCGGACGCGGCGCCGACGACGGGCGCGATCACGGAAAGGACGGACGATGCGGACATGCGGTGCAGGCGGCTCGAAAAACGGATGGGCGGCGCCTGCTGCGCCTGGGGACATTCGGACGACCTGTGGCAAGCCGTGGGCCAACTCCAGGATCACCACTCAATGCATTGAATTATAACGATTGTGATGTTCAACTCGACGTGACGATCGGCGCCGTTCAGGTCGATTCTTGCCGCCCTGGCGGTCGAGTCTTGCCCGGCTGGCCTGCCGGGCGACGCGGTGGCCCGGCCCTTGCGCACCTCATCGGGCATGAGCCGGACGCGAAACACGATGTCCTTTGTTTTCAATGCCTACGCGCCGACGCCTGACGTCAGCGCCGGGCAAGAAATGCGCGCGGGCGGGCAGGGCCTGCCGGGCGCCCGCCCCGGCGTGGATAAAGCGAAAGGGGCGCGCGGATGTCGCTAGGCTCCATCCTGAACATCGCCAACAGCGGCTTGCAGACGGCCCAGACCCAATTGCGGGTCGTTTCGGACAACGTCGCCAACGTCAACACGCCCGGCTATGTCCGCAAGGTCGCCGAACAGGTCGCCCTGACCAATGAGGGCCTGGGTTCGGGCGTCGAGGTGGCGCGCATCCGCCTGGCCACCGACAGCTTCCTGCAAGCCGCCAGCCTGAACGCCTCCAGCGAGTCCAATCGCCAGGGCGTGCGCTATGACCTGTACGACCGCATTCAGGCGCTGTTCGGCGATCCGGGCGGCGACAGCGGCTTCTTCAGCCAGGTCGACGGCGTCTTTTCGGCCTTCGCGGGGGCGGCGGAAGACCCGATCTCGTCGCCTCGGCGGCAGGAGGCCCTGTTCCGGGTCCAGGCCCTGTTCGACGAATCCACGCGCATCTCGGGCCAGATCCAGGCCGCGCGCGAAGACGCCGACGGCCGCATTCAGAGCGCCGTCGAAAAGGCCAACGGCCTGCTGGCCCAGATCGAGGGGCTGAACGTCGAGATCGCCCGCTCGACGGCGACCAACGGCGACGCCTCGGGCGCCGAGACGGCCCAGGCCGCCCTGATCGGCCAGTTGTCCGAACTGATGGACATCCGCGTGTCGCAACGGTCGGTCGGGGGCGTGTCGATCCGCACCGGCGGGGGCGTGCTGCTGGCGGGCGACGGCCATGCGACGCTGGACTACAACCGCGCCGGCACGGTGACGTCCGAGACCAGCTTCAACGAGATCTGGGTGACCGAGCCGCGCGGCCAGAAACGGCCGCTGCTGGACAGCATCACCACCGGCGAGATCAAGGGCCTGGTCGAACTGCGCGACGTCGACGCGCCGCAGACGGCCGAGCGCCTGGCCGAGCTGATGGCCCATGTCGCCGACGAGTTGAACCGCGCACACAACGCCAACTCGGCCGTTCCCGCCCCGACGGTCCTGACCGGCAAGAACGTCGGCCAGTCGCTGGAAAGCGCCCTGACCGGCTTCACGGGCACGACCAACATCGCCGTGGTCAACACCGCGGGCGTGATCCAGTCGCGGGCGCAGATCGTCTTCTCGGGCGCGACGATGACGATCAACGGCGCGGCCGCGACGCCGAGCACCTTCCTCAGCGTGCTGAACGCCCAACTGCCCGGCGCGACGGCCAGTTTCGCGAACGGGGTGCTGAAGATCGAGGCGGCGGGATCGAACGGCGTCTCCATAGCCGACGCCGCCGCGACGCCCAGCAACAAGGCCGGGCGCGGCTTTTCGCACTATTTCGGCCTGAACGACCTGGTCGTCAGCGACCGGCCCGGCAATTACGACATCGGCCTGACCACGGCGTCGCCGCACGGCTTCACGGCGGGCGAGACGGTGACCTTCCGCTTCACCGGCGAAACGGGCGCGCGCCTGCGCGATCTGGAGGTGGCGGTTCCGGCGGGGGGCACGGTCGGCGACCTGTTGACCGCCCTGAACGATCCGGCGACCGGCGTGGGCCGGTTCGGCGCCTTCGCCTTCGACAGCGCGACCGGCGTGTTGAAATTCACCGGCTACGGCTCGCCCGCGCCGAAGCTGTCGGTGCTGGAGGACCGCACCACCCAGGTTCCGTCCGGCGTGTCGATGACCGAGATGTTCGGCATCGGCGGCGGCGTGCGCGCCAGCCGCGCCGACGGCTTCTCCCTGCGTTCGGATATTCGCTCGGCCCCGTCGAAACTGGCCCTGGCCCAGTTGAACCTGGCGGCGGCGTCCGGCGCGCCCGCCCTGTCCAGCGGCGACGGGCGGGGCGCGTCCCTGCTGGCTGACGCGGGCCAACGGTCGGCGACCTTCCTGGCGTCGGGCGATTCCAGCGGCGGCTCGATCTCGGTGTCCCGCTACGCCTCGGAACTGGCGGGGGACATCGGCGGCAAGGCGGCCGTCGCCAAAAGCCGCCGCGACAGCGCCACCGCCCTGTTCACCGAGGCCAAGGGCCGCCAGACGGCGCATGAGGGCGTCAATCTGGACGAGGAGCTGGTGCTGATGACGACCTATCAGCAGGCCTTCAACGCCTCCGCCCGCCTGATCCAGGCGGCGCGCGACATGTACGACGTCTTGCTGGGGATGGTGTGATGACCCGCGTCTCGACCTTTGGGAACTATGAATCGGCCCTGGCCAATCTGATGTTCGCCCAGACGCGGGCGAACGAGGCCCAGCAACGGGTGTCGAGCCAGAGGATCGCCACCGACCTGACCGGCTTCGGCCGCCAGTCCGAGACCCTGACGGCGTTGAAATCGACCCAGAGCCGCATCCAGGGCTTCATGGACGCCGCCGGAGCGGCGGGTGAACGTCTGTCGGCCCAGGATCTGGCCCTGAACCGCGTCGCCGACGGCACGGGCGGCGCGCGCCAGGCCATCGCCGACGCCCTGGCCGCGGGGCGTCTGGACGGGCTGATGCTGGAGATCGAAGGCCAGTTCCAGATGGTCCAAGGCGGGCTGAACGCCAAGCACCAGGGGCGCTATCTGTTCGCCGGGGGCAATGTCGAAACGGCGCCGGTCGACGTCATGACCTTGGCCGACCTGGCCGCCGTTCCCGCCGTCGCGGACGTCTTCTCCAACGACACGCTGAAGCACAAGTCGCGCATCGACGAGAGCACAGTGCTGGAGACCGGCGTCCTGGCGGACGAGGTCGGGACCGATATCTTTCAGATTTTCAAGGATATCCAGGCCTATCACCAGACCACGCCGCTGAACGGGACGATCAGCGACACGACGCGGGACTTCCTGACGAACATCCTGAAGCGGCTGGACACGGGCCGCGAAACGGTTACCGGCGCAGCGGCGCGCAACGGCTCGATGCAGAACCGGGTCGACGCCATCATCGCCAGCCAGACCAATCAGAAGGCCGCCCTGGACGAGGTGCTGGCCGGCAAGACCGACGCCGACATGGCCCAGGCCATCACCGACCTGCAACTGTCGCAGGTGGCGATCCAGGCGGCGGCGCAGGTGGTCAATCAACTGCGCTCGGTCTCATTGTTGAACTTCCTGACCTGACGGGCCGGGCGCCGACCGCCTTCACGTCATGACGGGCCGGATTTCCTGTGACCGGAATGTCAGTTCCGGGCGCGAACCGGCGCGCAAGCGTCATGTTGCGTGCCGACAAGCCGACTAGGCCATAGGCGCCGGGCGTGGCTGGGCTATTGTGGGCGGATGACGATGGCCGGTTTCGACATTTCGGAGCGTGAAGACGGCGGCGCGACCCTGCGTCTGACCGGCGACTGGACCACGGGCGGGATCGACCGAAGCGCCCAAAGATTGAACCAGAGTCTGGCGGGCCGCCCCATCATCGGTCTGGACCTCGACGACATGGGCCGGTTCGACACCTCCGGCGCCCTGGCCGTGTTCCTGGCCGGCGGCCAGAACGGCCTGCCGCGAGACGCCTGGGCCGCGCGGCCCGAGGCCGGCCGCATCTACGCCATGGTCGAAATGCTGGAGCGCCAGAGCGGCACGCCCCCTCAGCGCGCCGACGCCTTCACCCGCGCCTTCGCCAAGGTCGGCCGCGGCGTCCATGACATCGTCGGCGAGATGACCCTGTCGATGGCCTTCCTGGGGCGGCTGATCGTCGCCACGGGAACGGCGTTGAAGCATCCGAGCCGCATCCGCTGGCCCGCCTGGGTCAGCCAGACCGAGCGGGCGGGCCTGGACGCCATTCCGATCATCGCCGTGACCAACTTCTTCATCGGCGCGGTCATCGCCTTCCTGGGGGCCAATCTGCTGACCCAGTTCGGGGCCGGGGTCTTCACCGTGCAACTGGTGGCCGTTTCGGTGCTGCGGGAATTCGCCGTGGTCATCACCTCGGTGCTGCTGGCGGGCCGGTCGGCCAGCTCCTTCGCCGCCGAGATCGGCTCGATGCGGATGAACCAGGAGATCGACGCCATGCAGGTCATGGGCGTCAATCCGTTCCAGGCCCTGGTGATCCCGCGTCTGGCGGCGATGGTGGTCATGCTGCCGCTGCTGACCTTCGTGGGGATCATCTCGGGTCTCGTGGGCGGTCTCTTGGTGACCTGGAGCCAGCTCAACTACGGCCCGTCCTTCTTCGTTCAGAGAATTCTGGATGATCCGATGATGGACCAGCACCTGTTCGTGGGCATGGTGAAGGCGCCGGTGTTCGCCGTGGTCATCGCCGCCATCGGCTGTCGCCAGGGCCTGTCCGTCGGCGGCGATGTCGAGAGCCTGGGCAGCCGAGTCACGGCGGCCGTGGTCCAGGCCATCTTCGCCATCATCTTCCTGGACGCGGTCTTCGCCATGATCTTCCTGGAGCTGGGCCTGTGAGCCGGCAGGAACGGACCCGCGAACCCCTGATCGAGGTGCGCGGCCTGCTGAGCCAATTCGATGAACGCACCATCCATGAGGGTCTCGATCTCGATGTCGAGCGCGGCGAGGTGCTGGGCGTCGTCGGCGGCTCGGGCACCGGCAAGACGGTGCTGCTGAACTCCATCCTCGGTCTGAAGGAACCCGAAGGGGGGACCATCCGCCTGTTCGGTCACGACCGGTCGGACCTGACCAAGGACCAGGCGCTGGACATCGAACGCCGCACGGGGGTGCTGTTTCAGCAGGGCGCGCTGTTTTCGTCCCTGACGGTGCTGGACAACGTCGCCTCGCCCCTGGTCGAGCACACCGAACTGCCCAAGGCGATGATCCGCGAACTGGCCGAGATGAAGATCGCCATGGTCGGGCTGGGACCGGAATCCCACTATCTGAAGCCCGCCGAACTGTCGGGCGGGATGCGCAAGCGCGTCGGCCTGGCGCGCGCCCTGGCGCTGGACCCCGAACTGCTGTTCCTGGATGAACCGACGGCGGGTCTGGACCCGATCGGGGCCGCGGCCTTCGACGAGCTGATCCGGCAATTGTCGGACGATCTGGGCCTGACCGTCTTCATGATCACCCACGACCTGGATAGCCTCTACGCCATCTGCGACAAGGTGGCCGTGCTGGCCGACAAGAGGTTGGTGGCCAAGGCCACGGTGCAGGAACTCGAAAAATCGGAACACCCCTGGATCCGGGAGTATTTCCTGGGTCCGCGCGGCCGCGCCGTCGTTAAGGCGGCCTGAGGACGAGAGATGGAAAGAGACGCCCATTACGCCGCCGTCGGCATCGCCACCGTCGCCCTTCTGGCGGCCCTGGCGGTGTTCAGCATCTGGCTGGCCCGGTTGCAGTTCAACAACGACTACGACCTGTACGACATCGTCTTCTACGGCCCGGTGCGCGGCCTGTCGGAAGGCGGCGAGGTGCATTTCAACGGCATCCGCGTGGGCGAGGTCACCGATCTGAACCTGGACCCCAAGAAGGGCGATCAGGTCATCGCCCGCATCCGGTTGGACGCCACCACGCCGGTGCGCGTGACCTCGCGCGCCCAGTTGGAGCCGCAGGGCATCACCGGGCTGAACTACATCCAGATCACGGCGGGCAATCCGAACAGCGCCCTGCTGAAGAGCCAGTACCCCGAAAGCGTCGTGCCGGTGATCCAGAGCCAGCCGTCGCCGATCGCCGAGCTGCTGAGCGGTTCGGGCACGGTGCTGGCCCAGACGGTGGACGCCTTGAACCGCATCAATCGGGTGCTCAGCGACGACAACATCCGCAGCTTCTCGGCCAGTCTGAAGAACGTCGAGGCCATCACCGCCGAGTTCGAGGCCCGCAAGGGCATGCTGGAGCAGTTGGAGCAGGCCCTGACCCGCGCCAATTCGGCCATCGCCGAATATGAACGCCTGGGCGTCAGCACGCGGCAACTGGTCGAGGGCGACGGCCGCGCGGCCATCGCCAACATCAACAAGGCCGCCGAGGACGCGCGCCAGGCCGTGGCCTCGATCAACCGCATGACCGGCGATCTGGAAGGTCCCGTGGGTGATTTCGCCACCACCGGCCTGCCGCAGCTTCAGCAATCGATCCAGGGGCTGGAGGGCGCCACCCGCTCGCTTGAAGAACTGATCGACGAGGTGCGGGCCAGCCCGCGCGAGTTCATCGGCCGCGCGCCGACCAAGGAGATGGAGGTTCAGCCGTGACCCGTTCGACCGTGTTCCGCATGGCCAGCCTCGGCCTGGCTGCCGCCCTGCTGTCGGGGTGCGCCCTGCTGTCCAGCCCCGATCCGGTGCAGACCTATCGTTTCGGCGGCCTGCCGGTCGCGCCGTCCGCCGCCGCCAGGGGCGCGCCGGTGCATGTGGCGCTGCGTCGGATCGAGTTTCCGCAGGCGACTGAAGGCGACAAGATCCTGGGCGTCACCGGAACGCAGACGGCCTATATCAAGGGCGCGCGCTGGATATCGGACGCCCGCGATCTCTACACCGCCAGTCTGGAAAGCGCCTTTTCGGGCCAGTCGACGCGGGTGCGGCTGATCGGAACGCGCGAGACGACGACGGCGACCCGCGCCCTGGCCCTGGATGTGCGCGCCTTCGAGGCCCGGTATCCGGCGCCGGGCGCCGCGCCCACGGTGGTGGTGACGGTTCGCGCGCGCATGCTGGCCCTGCCGGGCCGCGACGTCTCGGCCGAGCGCGTGTTCACGGTCGAGCGGCGCGCGGCGGCCAATCGCGTGGGTGCGATCGTCGAAGCCTTCGACAGCGCCACGCGCGACGTCAACGCCGAGATCGTGACCTGGGCCGACGCCTCGGTCGGCTGAATTCCGCCACTGCCTGAACCCAACGCTGCCGGTCCAGATAGGGGACGGGTGATCGCGCGCGCGTGTCCGGCGATGGTTGAAGCTCTCAATGTTGTAAATAGTATTCAGTATTTGATTTCTATAATACAAATAGATTTCTTGTGTTCGTCGTGTGACGTTGTCTATTTTCCGTCACCTTGTGGTCAATATCTTCTTCGTGACTACTGCTTTGGCGGAATAGGTTGAACTCAACGCCCGGCCCCGTGTGGGGATTCCGAGTCGACCGACCACCGGCGACGCGGAGCCGGGTTCGGCATTGGGAGATTGACCTTGAACCGATACATCACACGCAACCGCCTGCTGGCCTCCACCGTCATCGGCGGCTTGGCCGCCATCGCCGCCACGCCGGCCCTGGCCCAGGACCCCGCCGGGGGCGCCTCTCAGGTCGAAGAAGTCGTGGTCACCGGCT
>NZ_DAINBO010000008.1:0-94799 GCF_036732845.1 Brevundimonas sp.
ACACCTATTCGATCCAGGGTTCCTGGCGTCCGATCGACGACCTGCTGTTCCGCGTGACGCAGAACACGGCCATCCGCGTGCCGAACCTGGGCGAACTGTACTCGCCGCAAACCCAGACCTTCGCCAACGGCTTCGTCGATCCCTGCGTCGTGGCCAATATCAACGCCTTGGCTGACGCGACCATCCAGACCAACCGCCGGGCCAACTGCCAGGCCCTGTCGAACGCGGCCGGCTTCAGCTTCACCTTCGTGAATCAGACCGACCCGAACGCCTTCCAGCCGACCTACGGCACGGGCGGCATTCCCGGCGTGCAAGGCGGCAATCCGTTCCTGACCCCGGAAACCTCGGACTCCTTCACCGCCTCGGTGGTGTGGACGCCGTCGTACTTCCCCAACTTCTCGCTGGTGCTGGACTACTACAAGATCGAGATCGACGACGCGATCGACACCACCACCGGGCTTCAGAACGCGGTCCAGTGCGTGAACGGCAATACGATCAACCAGGCGGCGTGCGACACCATCACGCGCGATCCGACCACCTGGATGATCTCGACCTTCATCGAAGGTTCGCTGAACTACGCCAAGCTGACCGCGGAAGGCGTCGACTTCTCAGCCAAATACCGCTTCGACATCGTCGATGTGATCGGCCAGGACTGGGGCCGCATCAACTGGAACCTGCGCGGCTCCTACACGATCGAGCAGAACGACTACACCAACATCGCGCTGCCGGACTTCCCGACGATCTTCGCCGACACGGTCGGCACGCCGCGGGTCCGCTTCCTGTCGACCGTGGCCTGGCAGCCCACCGACCGCCTGACCCTGTCGTGGGATTGGGACTGGCAGGCCAGCCAGGAGATCGAGGACGCGGATGTCCTGGTCGCCAATCCCGACCGTTACGACACGGCCAAATATCTGGAGACCGGCGCCTTCAACCAGCACGACTTCACGATGGCCTATCAGGTCACCAACGACCTGCGGGTCCGTGCCGGCGTGGTCAACGCTTTCGACGAAGAGCCGGCGCACTGGTTGGGCCGCAACACCGCCGACAATTTCGACATGTTCGGCCGCCGCTACTTCGTCAACTTTAACTACAAAGTCTGGTAGGTTCGGAACCGGCCAGCGACCGGGGCGGCTCGAAAGAGCCGCCCTTTTCTTATCAGATCTCGGAGAAGACCCGTGTCTCGACTACCCATGACGGCGGTGTTGGCCGCTCTCCAGTTGGCGGCGCTCCCGGTCCAGGCCCAAGACGTTTCGCCCGCGATGCGCTTTCGCCAGTTGCGCGCCGAAGCGGTGGCGGCGGCGAACGCCGACGACCTGGCGACCGCCGCCGACAAACTGGCCCAGGCCGACGGCGTCGTGCGCAATCATCCGGGTCTGATCCAGTTGCGCGCGCGTGTCGCCGCGGCGTCCGAGCAGCCGGGGGAGGCGCTGGCTCAATGGCGTCGTTACGCCGGTCTGGGCCTGACGGCGAATCCGGCGCGCGACCCCCTGTATGCGGCGATGACGGCCCTGCCGGAATGGCCCGCGGTCGCGGACGCCTTGACCGCGAACCGAGCGCTGATAGGGGTGCTGGAGCCGCGCGCGCTCATCCCTGAAGCCGTGGCCGCCGAGAGCGTGGTCCGCGACGCGACGCGACAAAGGCTGTTGGTGTCCGCCATCGTGGGCCGAACGATCATGCAGATCGGCGCCGATGGAACGGCGGCCCCTTATCTGAAGGCCGAGGCTCCGGTGGCTGGCGTGTTCGGCCTGGCCGTCGATGAGGCGAGGGGGGTGTTGTGGGCCGCCTCGGCCGGGCTGGCGGCCGCGACGCCCGCCGACGATCCGTTGCGGGACAAGGCCGAACTGCTGAAGATCGACCTGGCCAGCGGACGCCTATTGGCGCGCTATCGAGCGCCTGACGCGCCGCGCCGCAATTTCGGCGATGTCGCCGTAGGACCGGACGGGACCGTCTATGTGTCGGATTCCCTGGCGGGGGACGTCTGGCGGCTGGGGGTCGAGGATGAGGCGCTGCGGCGCCTCGTGCCCGTCGGCGTCTTCGGTTCGCCGCAAGGCATGGCCGTGAGCGCGGACGGCGAGACGTTGATCCTGGCCGACTATGGATCGGGCCTGCATCGCATCGCCCTGGCGGACGGACGGGTCACGCCGATGCCGTCTCCGCGAGACGCCTCGCTGATCGGGATCGACACCCTGTTGCGGCGCGGCGACGACCTGATCGTGGTGCAGAACGGAACCGCGCCGATGCGGGTGTTGCGACTGACCCTGTCGCCGGACCAGACCGAGGTCGTGGCGGCCCGAACCCTGGCGGCCAATCTGGAGAGCATGACCGATCCGGCGGGCGGTTCGCTGGACGGGGCCTCTCTGTTGTTCGTCTCGATCAGCCAACTGGGCGCCTATGGCGATGACGGCGCGCTCAGAGACGGGCCGCCGCCGCCGGCCGTGATCTCACGGCTGAATCTGGACTGAACTACAGCCGCCAGCGTTTCAGGCGCGTGACGTTCATCAGGCGATCGACATAGGTCGGGCCGACGTCGATGGTGCGGCCGTCGGTCAGGCTGAGCGTCAAACCCTTGCCGCGGCGCCTGAAGGCGCGGACCTGGTCCAGGTTGACGATGGTCGATCGGTGACACCGCGCGAAGGCGGCCGGGTCCAGCCGACTCTCCAACGAACTGACCGTCTCTCGGTGCAGGATGTCGCCGTCGGCCGTGTACAGCATCACATAGTCGCCCTGGGCTTCGATCAGTCGGATGAGACCGACGGGCAATCGGATCATCTCGTCGCGCCGCCGAACCCAAAGGTGGCCGTC
This sequence comes from Brevundimonas sp., assembly GCF_036732845.1. GTDB lineage: Bacteria > Pseudomonadota > Alphaproteobacteria > Caulobacterales > Caulobacteraceae > Brevundimonas. The sequence continues at coordinate 2,803 of NZ_DAINBO010000008.1, forward strand.
ATGCCCGTTGGAGCCGTCCGCGTCTTCGGACTGCAAGGTGGCGACCAAGGCCTGGAGATCGGCGAAACGTTGATCGGCGCTGCGTGCGTTCAGCCGGGTGCGGGCGCGACGAACGGCGTCTCGCAGCCGCTCGAAGGCGATCGGCTTGGTCAGATAATCGACCGCCGCCAGCTCGAAGGCCTGGACGGCGTAGTGCCGAAAGGCGGTGGCGAAGATGACCTCGGGCATATGGTCGTCGGGACCGATGGTCTCGATCACGGACAGGCCGGTCTGATCCGGCATTTCAATGTCCAGGATGGCGACGTCCGGCCGGTGGCGCGCGATCAGGCGGCGGGCCTCGCCGCCGGTGGAGGCCGTCGCCACGATCTCGGCTTCGGGAATGCAGGCCAGGGCGGTTTCGAGCCGTCTCAGCGCCAGGGGTTCGTCGTCGGCGATGAGAATCCGCATGATCAGGCCGCCGGCAGGATGATTTCGGAACGCCAGCCGGGCTTCAACGGCGCGGCGACCAGACGGGCGGCTTCTCCATACAGAATGGCCAGGCGCTCACGCGTGTTGGCCAGGCCGACGCGCAGGCCCGAGGTTGAACGCCGCATCGGCTTCGCATCGTCCTGGACCCAGATGTGCAGGCCGTCCGTTTCACGGCGAGCGCCGATGGTCACGGTGACGGGGTCCACGGAACGCGCCAGCCCGTGCTTGATCGCGTTCTCGATCAAGGGCTGCAGAATCAGGCGGGGGGTTTGGCTGTCGAGCGCGGCCTCCTCGATCTCGTACCGGACCTTCAAGCGATCCGGGAAGCGCACCTGTTCGACGCCCAGGAACAGGCGCTCGATTTCAAGCTCTTCACGCAAGGGCGCCATTTCGTGCGGCGACACGTCGATGACGCGGCCGAGAAAGCCGCTGAGCTGCATCAGCGTGCGCTCGGCCCGCTCGAAATCGCGGTCGTGCACCAGGCTGGAGACCGCGTTCAGGGCGTTGAACAGGAAGTGCGGCTGCAACTGATTGCGCAGCGCCGTCAGTTGAGCCTGCTGCGCCAGGGTTCGTGCGACGGCGACCTGGCGGTCGCGGATGCGTATGTCGTCGGCGCCGGCCACGACGCCCACAAAGCCCGCCCATGTCATCAGAATCCACAGGAAGCCCAGATAGGTGACGGCCAGTTCGGAAGGCTTCAGATAGCGGTCCTCGATCACATACAGCGGGGACAGCCAGTAAAAATAAGTCTCGTTGCACAGGGTGATCACGGCGCAGGCGATCAGGGCGAGACCGGCGACGCGCAGGAAATAGCCGATGAAGCCGCCCGGACGACGCATGCGACGGGTCAAGGCCCAGACGCCCAGGCAAACCACGAACCCCGTCGCCCAGGTGCAGCAACGCGCCAGAGTGGTGCCCAGGTCATTCGTCCAATCCAATATGAACGAACGGGCGATCACATGCGCCGAGTGGGCCGACCAGAGCAGGGCGGTCAGAACCAGGACATCGCGATCCAGCGTCCCGAACCGGCGCGGCGCGGCGTCGGACGTCAGCAGACGGTCTGGTCCTGTGTCCAGGGCGTCGTAAGGCATCACGGCTTCCCTCGTGTCGCGACGACTTTGCATCGCCGCACGGCGTATTGCATCCGCGATCACGTCTCACGCGCAACGGCGTCGATGAAGACGGCCATAGCCGCGACGAACGACCGTGATCAGCCGCAGACCCGCCCATTGGCGCCGATCAACGCGGTTGCATGCCGGTTAGTCTTCGGTGACGGACATGCAAATCGGAAACCCGGTCATGAAGCTTCGCGCGACGATCAGCATCGACTTTGAAGCCGAGGACGTTCTCGACGCCCGCAGCAAGAAAAGAGAGATCGAGACCCGTCTTCAGGCCCTGCAGGCGACGTACGACGACCTGAGCCTGGTCGTCACGGAACGGCGCCCGCGCATCCGGCCCCGCGCACCGGCGCCGGCGGCCGTCTATCGGCCCGCCGCTACGGCCGTCTGATGGGGGCGGCCGAAGGGGTGTTGGACTGGCTGATGCTGGTCAAGGCGCGCGCGCCCGGACTCAGCCTGGGCCAACTGGCCGCGCTTCTGCACACGGCGCGTCGCGAAGGCGTTCGCATGACCGAACTGGCCGATCTGTGCCGCGAAAGCGTCGCCAACACCTCGCGTTATGTCCGATCGATGACCGCCGTCGACTATCCCGGCTCGCTGGGAGAGGCGCACGGATTGCTGGAGCTGCAGCGCGGCGCCCAGGACGCCCGTGTCCGTCATGTCCTGCTCAGCGCGGACGGCCGCGCCCTGATCAAGGCCCTGGAGGCCGTCATGGACCCGGCGAGTCTCGAAACGACGGGTTCGGCCCAGGACGAGGGAGCGCGCCGTCCATGACCGTGATCGAAACGTCGCCCATCGCGCCGATGCGTCCCCGCCCGCGTCCTCGTCCGGCGTCGGTTCTGTTGATCGACCCCCTGCGCGGAGAAAGACGCGCCCTGACCGGCTATCTGACGGCGCAGGATCTGGCGGTGGTCGAAGCGGATCACGTCGATGAGGCGCGACAGCCCATGGACGACCATGACGTCGTCGTCGTGGCGGCCTCCCTGCCGGATCCGGCCGTTTCGGCCTTCATCCGCCGTTCGGCCGAGGCCGACGGGCCGCCCATCCTGGTGATGTCAGAGACCGCCGAATATGTGGAGCGGGTCCTGGCGTTGGAGCTGGGCGCCGACGACCTGGTGCCGCGTGAGGTCAATCCGCGCGAACTCCTGGCGCGGCTGAGGGGGCTGATGCGTCGTCGTCATCGGCGCCGAGACGCCGCGCCGCGCCTGTCGCATGGGGGGGGCGCGACATGGACCCTGCAACTCTCCAGCCGGGCCTTGCTGGCCCCCACCGGACGCCGGATCGACCTGTCGCGCGCCGACCTGGCGCTGCTGACGGCGTTCGCGGACGACAGCGACAGCCAGATCCTGGACAACAGCCAGCCCGGCGGAAGCCTGCGCACCGCCGTCAGCCGTCTGCGCCAAAGGGCGCTCAGCCACGCACAGATCGACCTGCCGATCCGCAACGTCCGCGGTCTCGGCTATCGTTTCGACGCCCCGATCTCGAAGGTCTGACGCGCCGCTGACGGCGACGCCCCGGCCGCGCCTGTTCGCCCCTGCGCAGGCTCTCCTGCTATTGAAACCGGCGCACCGGTGATCGTTTCGCCTCAATCCGGGAGCCGGATCCTCGGCCGTGAAGCGAGGGATCGCCGTCGGGCGTGCGTAGATCTGAGCATGGGGCGGGGAAAGGGCACGCATCATGGATGAGTTGGACCGGTGGCTGACGCGCGCGCCGACGGACGAACCGTCGCTGGACGGGCTTGAGCGCGACGTGTGGGACAGGGTTCGCGCCTTGCGGACGGCGCGGGTTCAGACCCGTCTTCGCATCGTCGCCGTCGTCCTGGCCTTGAGCGTCGGCGTCGCCAACGGCGGCCTGGGCGCCCGCCTGGCGCACGCGCCGACGTCCGAGATGTCGGTGTTCGGGACCGCCTCGCTGTCGCCGTTGGCGCGTCTGGAGGCCGGCTGATGTCGGGGGGCTGGAAGTCCATCGCGCTGACGGCGGTCCTGGCGGCCCTGGCCGGGGGTGTCGGCGCCTGGGGCGGCGCGACATGGGTGCTGAAGCGCGAGGCGCGGCCGTCGCTGCACGAGATCGTGCATGAGGACCTGAAGCTGAACGCCGACCAGTTGGCGCGCATCGAGGTGCTGGAGGCCGACTTCGCGACACGCCGGGTCGCGCTGGAGCAAGAGGTCCAGGCGGCCAATCGGGAGCTGGCCCGGGCGATCGCCGCCAGCAACGGCGACAGCCGGGTCGTTCAACCCGCCGTGGATCATTTCCACGATGTCATGGGCGAATTGCAGCAGGCCACCATCGCCCACATCTTCCAGATGCGGGCGGTGATGACGCCGACCCAGGCGGAACGCTTCGACAGAAGCGTGGTCGAGGCGCTCACGGCCGAAGGCGCCTAGGCCGCCGTGACGGGACCAGACGACCTTGCGGCCCGCGCCGCGGGCGGCGACGCCGACGCATTCGGGCGGCTGATGCAGGCGACCAAGTCCGACCTCTATCGCTTCGTGCGCCGCTATGTGGGCGATGCCGAAGAGACCTATGACCTGATGCAAGAGACCTATGCCGCGGCCTGGCTGGCGATCCGGCGGTATGATCCCGAACGGCCGTTCGAGACCTGGCTGCGCGCCATAGCGATCAACAAATGCCGGGATTGGAGCCGTCGCCGCCGTGTTCGGCGCTGGCTGTTCGGCGCCGTCGATCTGGACACGCCGCGGGCGATGGCGACGCCCGATCCGGGGCAAGACGCCTTTGACGACCTGGCGACGGCCCAGACCCTGTCACGCCTGGAGCGTGCGATCGCGGACCTGCCGCCCCAGCTCAAGGAGCCGCTGTTGCTGACCGCGATCGAGACGCGCAGCCAGGCCGAGGCGGCCGTCATCCTGGGCGTGTCGGTGAAGACGATCGAGACGCGGGTCGCTCGCGCGCGACGCAGACTGGCCCAGGTTCTGGACCCCGACGACGCGCGGCGCTGACGCCCGCACTGCGTCAGCCTGTCGCGAGGGGACGATCCCCGGCAAGCGTATTAACAAGGCAAGACGCCGCCCGCTGCGGCGTGAGTCCATGGAGCCGAGTATGAAGTTCGACCGTCGAGCCGTCTTGCGCGGCGCCGTCGCGGGCGGGGGCGTCTTGGCCCTGCAAGGCGTGACGCCCGCCTGGGCCAGGACCGGTTCGCCGGGACTGCGGCCGGACCAGCCGACGCTGACGGGACCGGACATCGATCTGACGGTCGGGCGGACGCCGTTCACGGTGGGCGGCCGCACCGCGACGGCGACCACGGTCAACGGCGGGCTTCCGGCGCCGCTGCTGCGCCTGCGCGAAGGCCAGAATGTGCGCATCGCCGTGCACAACGGGCTGGACGAGGACACCTCGATCCACTGGCACGGGGTCTTGCTGCCGTTCCAGATGGATGGCGTGCCGGGGATCAGCTTTCCCGGCATCCGGCCGAGCGAGACCTTCGTCTATGAGTTTCCGATCATCCAGTCCGGGACCTTCTGGTACCACAGCCACTCGGGTCTTCAGGAGGCGGTGGGCCACTATGGTCCGATCATCATCGACCCGGCGGAGACCGATCCGGTCGCCTATGACCGCGAGCACGTGCTGATCTTTTCGGACTGGAGCTTCCTCAGTCCGCACGCGCTGCTGGAGAAGCTGAAGAAAAGCCCCGGCTATTTCAATCGCCAGCGCACCTCCCTGGCCGGTCTGATCGACGGCGGCGACCGGATGAGCCTGGAGGAGCGCCGGATGTGGGGCGCGATGCGCATGGACCCGCGCGACATCCTGGACGTCACCGGCTCGACCTACACCTATCTGATCAACGGCCACGGCCCGGACGAGAACTGGACCGGACTGTTCCGGCCGGGCGAGCGCGTGCGCCTGCGCCTGATCAACGCCTCGGCCATGTCGATCCTCAACATCCGCATCCCCGGCCTGGCGATGACGGTGGTGCAGGCCGACGGAGAGAACGTCAGGCCGGTCGAGGTCGACGAACTGCAACTCTCCATCGCCGAGACCTATGACGTCATCGTCCGCCCGACCGAGGACCGAGCCTACACCATCGTGTCCGAGGCCATCGACCGTTCCGGCATGGGTCGGGCCACCCTGGCGCCGCGTCTGGGCATGACGGCCGAGGTTCCGCCGCTGCGTCAGGTTCCGAACCTGACCATGCGCGACATGGGCATGGGCGGGATGTCGGGCATGGACCACGGCGCCATGGGCGCCATGGATCACGGCGACATGGACCACGGCGACATGGGCGACATGAACATGCGCGATCCCGACAACGCCCCGCCCGGCATGGCGGTCGGCGTCGGGGTGGACATGGTCAACATGTCGCCGATCAACCGGCTGGGCGAACGGCCGACGGGCCTGGAGGACGTCGACCACCGGGTGCTGGTCTATACCGACCTGGTCTCTCTGGCGCCGAACAAGGACCGGCGCGCGCCGTCCCGCACGCTGGAGATCCACCTGACCGGCAATATGGAGCGGTTCATGTGGGGCTTCGACGGGCGCAAATTCAGCGAACTGGTCGAGCCGATCCGCTTTGAACGGGACGAACGGGTGCGCGTCACCCTGGTGAACGACACCATGATGTCCCACCCCATCCATCTGCATGGGCATTTCTTTGAACTGGTGACGGGCGGTCCCGCCGGGCATCAGCCCCTGAAGCACACCGTGAACGTCGCGCCAGGCTCCAAGGTGACCTTCGACCTGACCGCCGACGCGCCCGGCGACTGGGCCTTCCACTGCCACATGCTGCTGCACATGCACGCGGGGATGTTCAACGTCGTCACCGTGCGTCCCCTGGATGGAGCCGCCTCGTGATCAAGACCGCGATCATCCTGTTTCCTCTGGTGGTCATGGCCGCGCCGGCCGCCGCCCAGTCGCACGCCGGCCACGCCCCCGCCGCCCAGGTCCAGGCCGCCCCCTTGCCGCCCGGCCGCGTGCGCCGCGGATCGCCGAACGGTGACGCCGCGCGGGTCGGCGCCCCCGGCGCGCCGGTCTGCCCGGTCGGGTCCGTGCCGGAACGCATCCAGACCCCGGCCGACCCGCACGCGGGCCATGACATGTCGGGCATGAGCATGGGACAGGCGCCCGCGACGGCGCCCGCCGACCCGCATGCAGGTCACCACATGCCGGACATGGGCGGGAACCGGGCTCCGGCGGCGCCAACGACCGATCCGCATGCGGGCCACGACATGTCCGCCATGCCGGGGATGACGGCGGCGCCTGACGATCCTCATGCGGGCCACGCCATGCCGGGCATGACGGGCATGGTCATGCCGCCCGTCGTTCCGACCAGCGCCGACGATCCGGGGCGTCCGCCGCAGGCGCCGCCGCCCGTCGCCGCGACGCGCGGACCCGCCCATGCGGCCGACCTGTATTTCGACCCCGCCGAGATGACCGCCGCGCGCGAACGGCTGCGCGTCGAAAACGGCGATGTGCGGACCACGACGGTGATCCTGGATCAGTTTGAGGCCGGGTCCGCCGAAGGAGACACGACCTACGCCTGGGGCGCCCAGGGCTGGACCGGCGGCGACATCAACCGCTTCTGGTGGAAGTCGGAAGGCGAGGGCGCGTTCGACGGCGAGGTCGAGGAGGCCGAGTTGCAGGCGCTGTACAGCCGCGCGATCTCGCCCTTCTTCGACGTCCAGGCCGGGGTGCGGCAAACCTATCGGCCCGATGGCGACCGCACGGATCTGGTGCTCGGGGTCCAGGGCCTGGCCCCCTATTGGTTCGAGGTGGGCGGCGCCGTCTTCCTGTCGACCCAGGGCGAACTGACCGCCCGGGGTGAGGCGGAATACGACCAACGGATCACCAACCGCTGGATCCTTCAGCCGCGCGCGGAGATCAACCTGTCGGCCGAAGACATTCCTGAACTGTCGATCGGATCGGGCGTCACTTCGCTGCAGCTCGGCGCGCGTCTGCGCTACGAGATCCGCAAGGAGTTCGCGCCCTATGTCGGCGTCGAATGGACGCGCCATTTCGGGAACACCGCCGACTATCTGAAGGCGGCGGGCCACGACGTGGAGGACACGCGCCTGGTCATCGGCCTTAGCGCCTGGTTCTGAGACGAAGGGGCGGACGGCGAGAACGCCGCCCCGGCGCCTCGGCTCTAGGTCGGCGATTTCAAAAGAAGACGATGGTGGGTGATGTAGGGTTCGAACCTACGACCCGCTGATTAAGAGTCAGCTGCTCTACCAACTGAGCTAATCACCCGAACCGATCGTCTCGCTTCGGTACGTGCAAGCACCGTGCCGAAGGGCCGCTGCACATAGGGGGGATCGGGGGGCGGCGCAAGCGGCATTTCGCCGTTCAGGCGCAAGCGATATGGTTCATTCTGGGAATCGGCCCGCCGACGAACGGCGGCGAGGGGGAAACATGGCGTTCTGGAACCGACGGCGCTCGATCGAAGCCATCACCGACATCGAGGGCCACGCCCGGTTGAAGCCGACCATGAGCTGGCCGCATCTGATCGCCCTGGGCGTCGGGGCCATTGTCGGCACCGGCATCTACACCCTGATCGGGGTGGGGGCGGCCAAGGCGGGACCGGCGGTGATGCTGGCCTTCCTGATCGCGGGCCTGGTCTGCGTGTTCGCGGCCCTGGCCTATGCCGAGCTGGCGACCATGATCCCGGCGGCGGGTTCGGCCTACACCTATTCCTACGCCGCGCTGGGCGAGTTGCTGGCCTGGGTGATCGGCTGGAGCCTGATCCTGGAATATTCGCTGGTGGTCTCGGCCGTGGCCGTGGGCTGGTCCGGCTATTTCAACGGCTTCCTGGAGAGCATGGGGTGGGGGTTGCCCGCCTATCTGACCAGCGGGCCGTTCGGCACGGATACGCCGGGCCTGGTCAATCTGCCGGCCGTCGGCATCGTCGGTGTGGTGGCGGGCATGCTGATGCTGGGCACGCGTGAGAGCGCCACGGTCAACGCCGTGCTGGTGGTGATCAAGGTCATCGCCCTGGGCGCCTTCGTCGCCATCGCCGCCCCGCATTTCAACCCCGCCAACCTGGAGCCCTTCATGCCGTTCGGCTTCGCCAAGTCGGTGACGGCCGATGGGGTGGAGGTCGGGGTCATGGCCGCCGCCGCCATCATCTTCTTCGCCTTCTACGGCTTCGACGCCGTCTCGACCGCCGCCGAGGAGACCAAGAACCCCGGCCGCGACCTGACCATCGGCATCGTCGGTTCGATGGTGATCTGCATCATCATCTACATGGTCGTGGCCGCCGCCGCCGTCGGCGCCATGCCGTTCGGCCAGTTCGCCGGTTCGGACGAGCCGCTGGCCCATATCGCCCGGACCCTGGGCAGCGACACCGCCGCCACCCTGATCGCCGGAGCGGCCATCGTGGCCCTGCCGACGGTGTTGCTGGCCTTCATGTACGGCCAGAGCCGCATCTTCTTCGTCATGGCGCGCGACGGCATGCTGCCGCGCGGCCTGGCCAAGGTCAGCGCCAAGCGGGGGTCGCCGGTGCTGATGACGGGCGTGACGGCGGTCCTGATGGCGGTGATCGCGGGTCTGTTCAGCCTGGGCGAACTGGCGGCCCTGGCCAACGCCGGGACGCTGGCGGCCTTCATCGCCGTGGGCGCGGCCCTGATCGTGCTGCGCATCCAGCAGCCGAACCGCGAGCGCCGCTTCAAGGCGCCGTTGTGGCCGGTGGTCGGGGCGGGCGCCATCCTGGGGTGCCTGTATCTGTTCGTCAGCCTGCCCCATCTGACTCAGGTCAATTTCTTCATCTGGAATGGCATCGGCCTGGTGCTCTATCTGCTGTTCGCGCGGGGCAATACGCGGCTGGCCAAGGGCGAAGAGACCCCCGCCTGATGGCCCGGCGTGACCTGACCGGCGCCGTCGATTTCGCCGTGCTGGAGCGGATGACCGGCGGCGACGACGGGGTGACCGAAGAGATCCTGGGCCTGTTCGCCCAGCAGGCGGCGCTGTGGTCGCCATTGCTGGACGTGCGCGAGGAAGGCTGGCGCGACGCCGTGCACACGCTGCGCGGCGCGGCGGCGGGCATAGGGGCCGAGGATCTGGCCGCCGCCTGCGCCCTGGCCGAGACGTCGGAAAAGGCCGAGGCGCCGCCGCTGCTGGACCGGGCGCGCACGGCGCTGGACGCGGCCTTGGCCGACGTCGCGGCGTTTCGCCACGAGCTGATGCTGCGCTCGCTGCGTTGACGGAAGGCGGAAACAGGCGCTCCATCGCGTGCACATTCGCAACGATGGAGATCCCCATGCGTACGCTGATGCTGATATCCGCCGCGACCCTGCTGGCGGGCGCGGCCTTTGCTCAGACGCCGTCGGATCGTTCGCCGCAATCGCTGACCGGTCAGGACCGCAGCCATGTGACCCTGTATGGCCAGCCTGGCCTGTCGGGCGCGCGCTACATGATCACCATGCGCACCGGAAATCTGAATTCGATGCAGCGCGTCGAGAGCCTGCGCGTCTTTGGCGGCAAGTGGGAGATCTGCGACCGTCTCGAATTCCAGGGCGAATGCCGGATCGCCGAAGGGCGCTATCTGACCCTGTCGGACCTGGGCCTGCGCCGCATCGCCTCGCTGCGTCCGGTCGCCTGACGCCGGAGCGGGGTCAGCCCGCTTCCTTCAACTGCCCTTCCAGCCCCTGTTCGCGCACCTTGCGGTACAGGGTGGACCGGCCGATGCCGAGGCGGCGCGCGATCTCGCTCATGTGACCGGCATAGACCTCTATCGCGTGCTGGATCAGGTCGCGCTCGATCTCCTCCAGCGTCCGCAGATGGCCCCGGTCATCGACCACGCGGATCGGCGAGTCGGGCAGGGGCGGCAGCTCCACGCTGGAAAGCATCGGCGCGGCGGGCGCCAGTGGAGCCTCGATCGGCAGCGGCGCCGCGAGACCCGAGATGGCCGGGAAGTCGTGCGGCTGCAGGAAGGGCGCGTCGGCCAGGACGATGGCGCGGAACACCGCATTCTCCAACTGGCGCACATTGCCGGGCCAGTCGAAGCCTTGCAGCATCGTCAGGGTCTCGGGCGCGCATCCGGCCACGCGCTTGCCCTCTTCGGCGTTGAAGCGGCCGATGAAGCGGTCGACCAGGGCCGGAATGTCCTCGCGGCGGTCGCGCAGGGCGGGGGCCTCGATCGGATAGACGTTCAGGCGGTAGAACAGGTCCTCGCGGAACACGCCCTCGCGCACTTGTTGCGACAGGTCGCGATTGGTGGCCGAGATGATGCGCACATCGATCTTGACCGGGCGTTTGCCGCCGACGGGATCGACCTCGCCTTCCTGAATGGCGCGCAGCAGCTTGACCTGCATGTCCAGCGGCAGTTCGCCGATCTCGTCCAGGAACAAGGCGCCGCCGTCCGCCTCGCGGAACTTGCCCAGGGTCTTTTCGACCGCGCCGGTGAAGGCGCCCTTCTCATGCCCGAACAGGATGGACTCGATCAGATTGACCGGCAGGGCGCCGCAGTTGACGGCCACGAACGGCTTGCCGGAACGATCACTGGCGCCGTGCAGGGCGCGGGCGATGACCTCCTTGCCGACGCCGCTCTCGCCGGTGATCAGCACCGGGATGGTCGATTTGGCGGCGCGCGATCCCAGCGATTTCACCAGCCGCATGGCCGGACCGTCGCCGACCAGATCGTCGAAACTGGCGCGGCCCTGGGCGCGTTTGGTCAGGCGGCCGACCTCGGCCTCCAGCCGCGTCAGTTGCAGCGCATTGGTCACGCCGACCATCAGCCGGTCGGCCGACACCGGCTTGACGAAGAAGTCCTGCGCCCCGGCCTGCATGGCCTTGACCACGGTGTCGACGCCCGCATTGGCGGTCAGCACGATGACCGGCGTGGTCACGCCCGCGGCGCGCAGCTCGGCCAGGCATTCCATGCCCGTCATGCGCGGCATGACCAGATCGAGCAGGATCAGGTCGGCCCCCCCGCCGCCGGTCATGCGGTCGATGGCCTCGCCGCCGCTCTCGGCATGGACCACGGCATAGCCTTCGCGGTCCAGCACGGCCTGGATCAGGCGGCGCTGGGTCGGATCGTCATCGACCACCAGAACGGTCTTGGACATGCGGATCACCCCTTCTCGGCATCACCGACGGCCGGTCCTCGTTGGAAGCGGGACTGGCTCGTTTCGGGACGATTTCTAGGGCGACGAGGTGAAAATCACGTTGGGAGGCGTGGTGAGCGGGGGGTTAATCGGCGGCGGCGGCCGTATTGCATTCGCGGGTCCGATCGAGACGCGCGACGGCGCCGTCTCCGAATTGAAGGTCGGGCCAGGCCGGCGTCGAGGGTTTCAACCCGCCGTTCTTCATCATCAGCCGGGGGTCGGTGATGCGGATGCGGTCGCCGTCGCAACCGGCGAGGCGATAGGCGCCGCGCGCCCGCCAGCCGTCGGCCGTGCGTTCCATCAGCTCGACGTTGAAGCCGGTCGCGATCAAGACTTCCACGCGGCCGTCGCCGTTCAGGTCCATCGTCGTGACCACGCAATCGCCCGCCGCGCGGCAAGGGACGCGGGGATCGCCGGGCCTGACCGGAACCGCCAGCTCCGCCGGAAGCGGCGAACCGGCCGGATAGACTTCGAACACCGGCGTCACGTCCGGGGCGTCGACGTCAGGCAGGCTGTAGCGGTTCTTGGCGGCCTGCGCCTCGCGCGCCCGGCGGGCGATCGTTGGGTCCGATGAACGGGTCAGGCGCGCCAGGGCGGCCTGTCCCGCTCGCCCGCTCTCGAAACGGAGGAAGCGATAGTCGAACTTGTCGGGCGTCACCGCCCCGCGCTCCAGCCGGGCGACCTGGCTGGCGACCGACAGGCGGGCCGGGTCGGCGATGGGGGTGAACAGGCAGATGACGACGACGATGGCCAGCACGCCCGCCAGCACATTGGTCCGCTCCAGCGGCTTCATCCAGTCGCCGCCGCGCCACAGGGGCGACAGGGCCGCGAAGCCGTAGCCGCCCGCATAGACCGCGCCGAGCAAGGCGCAGGCCGAGGCGATGATGCGGTCGGGCGTCAGGCCGTACTGGCCGATGCGCAGCGACAGCCCCCAGACGGCGATGGCGATCAGCGGCGTCAGCAGCACCGACGCCACGCGCACCGCCAGCCGCAGCACCGCGGGCGGACGGTTGTCAGGCTCGCCGTCCTGATAGGCGGTGTTGATCAGGATCACGAGCGCGCCCGCCGCCGCCAGCACCAGGGCGGTCGTGCTGCCGGTGCGCCACAGCCCCTCCATGCCGGTGAACGGCAGGGCCGCCAGGAAGCCGCCGACCAGCACGGTGATGACCAGCAGCAGCCACGACAACAGCATCAGGGCCACCGACCGCACGCCTCGGATCAGGCCGGGCCGCACATCGGTCAACTGGACCGCCAGGGCGAAGGCGACGGCCATCAGAGGCGCGCTGAACCAGGCTTCGCGCAGAAGGTCGTTCAGGGCGCCGATGCCGATCAGGTTGAACAGGGCGCCGCCCAGATGCAGCAGCAGCCAGAAGGCCAGGGCGAAACCCAGCGACAGGGCCAACTGCACCCCCGCCAGCCAGGCGGTGTCGAAATAGGTCGGATAGGCCGCGATCAGGCGCCGCTCGCGATCCGCGGGCAGCACCAGGTGATGGCCGATGAACAGGGCCGCCGCCGCGAACGGCATCAAGGGGAAGTCCAGGAACGGCGGATCAGTCATCTCGCTGGCCGACTGTCGGGCGATGTCGCTCCAGCCCAGCAGGGCCAACACAAGGCCCGCCGACAGGGTCCAGATCACCAGCGTGACCAAGCGCAGACGTCCGATCCCCGCCAGCAGGGCGGCGGGTAGGTAGAGGGTGACCAGCAGCAGGGGACCGAAGATCTCGGGTTGGGTCGCGGGCCAGACGTGCGTGGCGCTCTCACCATCGGCGGCGTGGATCAACCAGGCCAGGACCAGCCCCTGGATCAGGCCGACGGCCAGCCGCGCGGCGGCCGTGACGCCCCAGGCGGTGTCGGACAGGCTGTCGCGACCCGTCCGTTCCGGGGTTTCGGCGGAGGTCTCGGTCATGTCGCGCGTCCCTCGTTCGAGGCGCAGGGTGACCCAAGCCGTCGCCGTTGGAAAGCGGGCCTCAGACGCGTCGCCGCGACCGCGCCCAGTCGCGCGCCAGCCGGATCCACAACAGGACGAAGCCGCTGAGCACCACGGTGAAGGCCAGGACGGTGGTGAAGATCAGCAGCGGATGGTTGAAATTCTCCCCATCGCCGAAATTCATGATGTGGAGCCGCCAGAAGAAATCATAGAAGCGCCACATGCCGGAGCGGCGGCTGACGACCTCGCCGCTGTCGGGCGACAGATAGAAGGTGGTGCGTTCGGCGTCGTCGAAATCGACCCGCCACAGGGGACCGTCCTTGCCGGTTTCGGCCGGGGCCTGGGCCAGCAGCCGGGCCGAGATCGGCGCGCCGTCGCCCGTGTAGGACCCGGCCGCCAAGCGTCGCGCCTCGTCGGGGGTCATCGCCGGGAAGCGGGCGCCGGTCGCGGCGGACACCACGGTCGCGGCGCCGTCGACGGGCGTCAGGATCCAAGCCGGGCCGCGCGGCGTGGGCTTCAGCTCGGCCTTGACCGGATCGAGACCGGTCGCGGCGCGCACGGCGTCCAGTGAGCGCAGGCCGGGGGGCAGGGGGGCGGGATCGACGGCGCGGACATGATGTTCGCCGCGCACCCGTTCGATCGGCAGGGCGGTCATCACCAGGCCGCCGCCGACCCAGAACAGGATCTGCAACCCGACGACGAGCGCGATCCATTTGTGCAGCCAGGTCGCCGCCCTCAGCACCTGCATGGTCCGTCTCCTCGTTCGCGGGGCGTCGGCTTACGCCGGGCGGTCGGCGCGCGCCAGACCCGTTCGGACGCGAAGGCCGTTGCGTCGGGGCTTCGGCGTCCCCACTAATCCCGGCATGAACGCACCCTTCAAGACCGCCGCCCCCGTCACGCCCGACGCCCCGTCATGGGACCTGTCCGATCTGTATTCCGCCCGCGATGACGCCCGCGTGGCTGGGGACCTGGCCGCCGCCCAGGCCGTGGTCGCCGAGCTGAACGGGCTGGAGGGCCGGCTGGCGGCGTCGGCGGGCGATGCGGCGGTCCTGGGCGGCCTGCTGGACCAGGCCATCGGCCTGTACGAACGGGCGTCGGACCTGTTGGGCGCGCTGGGGGCCTATGCCTTCCTGGCCGCCTCGACGGCGCGCGACGATGCGGACGCGCAAGGGTTCGAGGCCGACCTGCGCGAAAAGATCACCGCCATCGCCACGCCGACCGTGTGGCTGACGCTGGAGATCAACCAGATCGACGACGCGGCGTTGGAGGCGGCCTTGACCGCCGATCCGAATGCGGCGCGCTGGCGGCCCTGGCTGCGGCGGGTGCGGGCGATGAAGCCGCATGAACTGTCGCCCGAGCTGGAGCGGTTCATCGCCGAACGCGCGCCGATTTCGGCCCAATGGCCGCGTCTGTTTGACGAAACGCTCGCGGCCCTGCGGGTCGAGGCGGGCAAGGAGACCCTGACCCTGTCCGAGGCGCTGAACCGGCTGTCGGACCCGAAGACGGCGCGGCGCAAGGCGGCGGCCGAGGGGCTGAACACCGCCCTGGGCGCCGAGGCGCGGACCATGGCCCTGGTGCTGAACACCGTCGCCGCCGACAAGGCGATGGAGGAACGCTGGCGCGGATTCAGACGTCCCGCCGACAGCCGCCACCTGGGCAATGAAGTCGACGGCGACGCCGTGGACGCCATGGCCGAGGCGGTGGCTCAGGCCTATCCGCGTCTGTCGCACCGCTATTACGCGCTGAAGGCCAAGGCCATGGGCAAGGCGCGGCTGGACCAGTGGGATCGCAACGCCCCGATCGAGACGACGGCCCCGCGCGCCTATGACTGGGATCAGGGCAAGGCGGTGGTGCTGGACAGCTTCGCCGATCTGGGCGGGGACTTCGCGGACCGGGCGCGGTTGTTCTTCGACCGGCCGTGGATCGACGGGCGGGCGCGGCCCGGGAAACAGTCGGGCGCCTATTCCCACCCCGTGACGGCGGATCGGCACCCCTATGTCTTCCTGAACTGGATGGGCGAGCGGCGCGACGTGCTGACCCTGGCGCACGAACTGGGGCACGGGGTGCACCAGACCCTGGCGGCCGGGCAGGGGACGCTGCTGGGCGACACGCCGCTGACGCTGGCCGAGACGGCGTCGATCTTCGCCGAGGGTCTGACCTTCGACCGGCTGCTGGCGATCTCGCCGAAGTCGGAACAGCGCGGTCTGTTGGCTGGGCGGATCGAGGACGGTCTGAACACCGTGGTGCGCCAGATCGCCTTCCACCGCTTCGAGACCCGTTTCCATGACGAACGCCAGTCGGGCGAGGTCTCGGTCGAGCGCATCGGCCAGATCTGGCTGGAGGAGATGGGGGCCAGTCTGGGACCGGCCGTGACGCTGAACCCCGGCTATGAGCACTGGTGGAGCTATGTCAGCCACTTCGTGCACACGCCCTTCTATGTCTATGCCTACGCCTTCGGCGACCTGTTGGTCTCGGCGCTGATGGAGGCGCGGCGGGCCGATCCGGCGGGGTTCACGCCGCTGTACCGCGAGCTTTTGGCCGGGGGCGGGACCCGGACCTATGTCGAGGCGCTGAAGCCGTTCGGCCTGAACCCGCGCGACCCGGCCTTCTGGGCGGCGGGCTGCAAGCGGCTGGAGCGGCTGGTGGATCAGTTCGAGGCCGTCGCCTGAATCGATCCATCACTTGACGTATGGTCGGCGCCGCCTTCCTGTCTAACCCGCGTAAAAAGGGTGCGACGGCATGGTGCGAGTTCTGATTGCGGCGGCGACCGCCGGAGCGGCCTTGATCGGCGGCGTGGCGTCGGCGCAGGAGGTCGAGCGCGCGCCGGTCCCCGATTGGGTCGAACCGCTGCCCCTGACGAACGCCCCGGCGACGCCCGATGACGCCCCGATCCGCATGCTGGCGGTCGATGAACAGATCCGCCTGGACGCCGAGGGCGTGCACACCTTCTACCTGCGCCGTATCCAGGTGCAGACCAGCCAGGGACTGCCCTACGTCAGCACCGTCAGCGCCGTCTGGAATCCGCCGCGCGACCGGCTTCAGGTCCATGCCGTGCGCATCATCCGCGGGGACCAGGTGATCGACGCCCTGGAGGGCCAGACCTTCCAGACCCTGCGCCGCGAGGACAATCTGGAATCCTCCATGCTGGACGGGCGGCTGACGGCGACGCTGCAACCGCGCGACGTGCGGGTCGGCGACATCGTGGAGACGGCCTTCACCATCCACGACGACGGCGGGGTGCTGGCGCCGCACCGCGAGGCCCTGTCGCAACTGAGTTCCGGTCTGCCCGTCGTCTATTACCGGATGCGCGCCAGTTGGCCCGCGAACATGACCCTGCAAGCGACGGCCAGCGCGCCGTGGACGGACGTCCGTCCCCAACGCCAGGGGCGGGACTGGGTGTTCCAGATCGAGGCGCGCGACCTGGCGCCCGAACACCTGCCCGACAATCTGCCGGGCCGTTTCCGCCTGAACCGGACGACCCAGATCACCGACATGGCCGATTGGAGCGCGGTCTCGACCCTGATGGCGCCGCTGTACGCCCGGGCCGAGACGCTGGAGCCGGATTCGCCGCTGACGGCCGAGATCGAACGCCTCCGCGCCGCCCACGACACCGACGAGGCGCGGGCCGCGGCGGCGCTGCGTCTGGTTCAGGACGAGGTCCGCTATCTGGCCCTGTCGATGGGCGAGGGTGGCTATGTGCCGATGAGCGCCGACGAGGTGTGGCGCAGCCGTTACGGCGACTGCAAGGGCAAGACCGTGCTGTTGCTGGCCCTGCTGCACGGCCTGGGCATCGAGGCCGAGGCGGCCATGGTCAGCACCGGCAACGGCGACGGCCTGCCCGAGCGGCCGCCCGTGGTGGGCTGGTTCGACCATGTGATCGTCCGCGCGACCATCGGCGGCCGGGTCTATTGGATGGACGGCGCCCGCGTCGGCGACCGCAGCCTGGCCGATCTGGTCCCGCCGTCCTACCACTGGGGCCTGCCGGTTCGGGCCGAGGGCGCGGGCTTCCTGCCGATTGAACAGCCTTCGCCCAGCCTGCCCAACGTCGAAACCGTGTTGGACGCCGACGCCTCGGCGGGTCTCGATGCGGAAACGCCGATCACGATGGACTTCATCTATCGCGGCGATTCGGCGGTGCAGATGCGTCAACGGGTCGGCTCGGTCCCGCGCGACCAGTTGGAGACCATGATGCGGGCGTCGATGGACGACGATTCCGGCACCCTGAAGATGGAATCGGTCGACACCCGTTATGACGACGAGACCAACACCTTCCACCTGATCTTCCACGCCAAGGGGCGGCTGAGCTGGGTCAATACGACGGGCGGCCGGGTCATGGGCGTGGCCGAGGCGGCCATCACGATTCCCAATCAGCCGAAACGCGAGGGCCTTCAGGCGCCCTACGCCGACTATCCCTACGCCCTGTATCATCCGTTCATGAGCAGGGTGACGGTGCGGGTCCGGCTGCCCAACGGCGGTGAGGGGTTCAGCATCGAGGGCGGCGATCAGGTGATCGAGGCGGGCGGCTATCGCATCGAGCGTCGCGCGGCTCTGAACGACGGCGTCGCCGTGGTGACGCGCATCATGACCAGCCTGGCCCCTGAAATCTCGGCCGAGGAGATGGACCGCGCGCGCAAACGTTCGGAAAGCCTGGTCGACACCGTCGCCCGCATCCGCGCGCCCGCCGCCTATGCCGCCACGGACGCCGACCGCGCCCGGCTGGAGCCTGGCGACGACGCCGTGTCCGAACTGGTCGAACGCGCCGAGGCGCTGTGGAAATCCGGCGACAACGAAGGCGCGCTGGCGCTGCTGGACGCCGCCGTCGCGAAGGAGCCGGACAACGCCAAGGCGCGCCGCACGCGCGGCGACGTGCGGCTGGACCAGAACGACTTCACCGGCGCGCGTGAGGATTTCGACCACGTCGTCGAACTGGACCCCGTCGATGTCGAGGCCCTGGTGGGCCAGGGCCGCGTCGCCGCGAGCGAAGGCCGCTACGCCGACGCCGTCGTCAGTTTGACGATCGCCCTGCGGTTGGACCCGACGGATGTGGAGGCCTTGTCGCGACGTGGCGCGGCCTATCACCAGATCGGGCGCTGGGACCGATCCCTGACCGACTATCGCGCGTTGAAGACCGCCTTGCCGAATAATGACACGGGGCTGTTCGGCGAGGCGCGCGCCCTGATCCGTCTGGATCGGGCGGATGAGGCGCGGACTCTGGCGCGGGCCAAGCTGGAGACCGATCCCGTCAACTATGTCGCGAACAACATCCTGGCCGAGATCGCCAGGCGGCAGGGCCGGTTCGAGGAAGCGCTGACGGCCATCGACGCCGGGATCGCGGCGTCGCCGGACAACTATAATCTGCTGACGTTGCGCGCCGAGCTTCGCGCCCGTTCCGGCGACGCCCCCGGCGCCCGCGCGGACTTCGCGACCCTGCGGGCCGTGTCGGGCGGAAACCCCTTCCTGATGAACAATATCTGCTGGAACCAGGGCATCACCGGTTTCGACTTGGATCAGGCCCTGGCCGATTGCGACGTCGCCGTCGCCACGGGCGAGGCCAGCATCATCGACAGCCGGGCGATGGTTCTGCTGCATCTGGGCCGATACGAGGAGGCGAAGGCCGCCTATGACCAGGCCCTGGCGGGCCAGCCGAACCAGTCGGCCTCGCTGTATGGACGCGGCCTGGCGCGCCTGGCGCTCGGCGACGCCGGCGGCCGCGAGGACCTGGATCAGGCCAGGCGGTTCGACGTGGACGTCATCGACGATTTCGCCGTCTTCGAGGCGCGCCATCCCGAGATCAGGCGATGACGCGGCGCCAATCGCGAGCGAGCGGGCTTGAGCCGACCGTCGTCCCGGTTATAAGAGCCACGAACCGACTCTGAGGACGCCCGAGACCGCCATGGCCGCTTCCAAACACACCGACGACTACGCCCGCGGCTCGCAGGAGATCAGCGAACAGGTCTCGACCTGGCATCTGTTCCTGGCCCTGGCCAAGTGGGGTTCGCTGATCATCGGCGCGGTCGTGCTGTTCCTGACCCTGTGGTTCATGCCGAACGGCAGCTTCTTCTCGGGCTTCTTCGCGGGGGCCTTCATGCTGGCGGCGGGCTGGTTCTTCCTGCGCTCCAAGCCGACCTCGCACTGAATTCTTGCGCTGCCGCTCGCGACGCGGCCGCTCACGGCTTGAGCGTGCTTTGACGCCTCCCCGACAATCGGCCTAACGTCGCACCGTTCAGATTGAACGGGGAGATTCGCTTGGCCGTCGCCGTCGCCGTCACCCGCGAACGCCGAGAGGGCGAAACTCGCTGCGCCGTCACGCCCGAGACGGTGAAGAAGCTGATCGCCATGGGCGCGACCGTGGCGGTCGAGGCGGGGACGGGTCTGGGGTCCTCCATCCCCGACGCCGACTACGCCGCCGTCGGCGCGACCATCGCCAAGGACACCAAGGCCGCCCTGGCCCACGCCGACGTGCTGCTGAAGGTGCGCGGCCCGACGGCCCAGGAGATCAGCGCCCTGAAGTCCGGCGCCATCGTGATCGCCATGCTGGACGCCTATCGCGAGAAGGACACGGTCGAGGCGCTGAAGGGCGCGGGCGCGACCGCCTTCGCCATGGAGTTCGTGCCCCGCATCACCCGCGCCCAGGTCATGGACGTGCTGTCGTCCCAGGCCAACCTGGCCGGATACCGCGCGGTGATCGAAGCGGCCAACGCCTTTGGACGCGGCTTCCCGATGATGATGACGGCGGCGGGCACGGTCGCCCCGGCCAAGGTCTTCGTCATGGGCGTGGGCGTGGCGGGTCTGCAGGCCATCGCCACGGCGCGGCGGCTGGGCGCGGTGGTCACCGCCACCGACGTGCGCCCGGCCACTAAGGAACAGGTCGAGAGCCTGGGGGCCAAATTCATCGCCGTCGAGGACGAAGAGTTCGCCAACGCCCAGACGGCGGGCGGCTATGCGAAAGAGATGTCCGCCGAATACCGCGCCAAACAGGCGGCCCTGACCGGCGAGCACATCAAGAAACAGGACATCGTCATCACCACCGCCCTGATCCCCGGCCGCGCCGCGCCGGTGCTGGTCACGGCCGAGCAGGTGGCCTCGATGAAGCCCGGCTCGGTGCTGGTCGACCTGGCCATCGAGAACGGCGGAAACGTCCAGGGCGCCAAGCTGAACGAGACGACGGTGACGGCGAACGGCGTGTCCATCGTCGCGCCCGCCAACCTGCCCGGCCGGATCGCGGCCGACGCCAGCAATCTGTACGCCCGCAACCTGGTCGCCTTCCTGGACCTCATGGTGAAGGACGGGGCCGTGGCGCTGGATCTGGAGGACGAGATCCTGAAGGCGGCGGTCGTCACTCACGGCGGCGCCGTTGTGCATGAGGGGGTGAGGGGATGAACGACACGCCCAAGGACAATGGATTTCTGCACGGCTTCCTTTCCGCCACGGCGGCGCTCGGCGTCCTGCTCTTGTGTGTCTGGATCGGTCTCTGGGCGGTGCAGGCCCTCGGCGGGCCGGACTGGCGCATGCCGATGAAGCTGCTCTACAGCGCGTTCACCCTGATCTTCCTGGGCCTGGCGCTGCGAACCGTGATGACGGCGAGGAAGAACTGATGGAACACGTCGATCCCACCGTCTTCCGCCTGGCCATCTTCGTGCTGGCGATCTTCGTCGGCTATTACGTCGTCTGGTCGGTGACCCCGGCCCTGCACACGCCGCTGATGGCGGTGACCAACGCCATCTCCAGCGTCATCATCGTCGGCGGGCTGTTGGCGGCGGCGGCCCTGTCGGGCGATGCGACCGGCGTGAATGGCTGGATCGCCAAGGGCGCGGGCGTCGCGGCCGTGACCCTGGCCAGCGTCAACATCTTCGGCGGCTTCATGGTCACCCGACGGATGCTGGCCATGTACAAGAAGAAGGACAGGCCCAAGGCGGCTTCGGGGGCCGGATGACGCCCGACGCCGTCCGCATCGCGATCTTCGCCTCCTGGGCCGCCACCGGCGTCGGGCTGGGCCTGTGGGTCTGGAGCTGGATCGGCGCCAAGACCGCCATCCAGAAGCTGCGTTTTCAGGACTGCGGCATGGTGCTGGTCTTTTCGGCCATAGTGGCGCGGGTGATCGTCCAGACCAAGGCGTGGACCGCCTTCGACTGGCTGCTGCTGGTGCTGGGACCGATCTTCATCGCCGCCGCCCTGTGGCGGCTGACGCGAACGATGGCCGCAGGGAGGGACTGATGGGCGAACCGCGGACCCTTCTGGACCAGGCGCTGACCGCCGTTCGGGAAGAGCGGCCGTCCGCACGGGCCATGGGGGTCGAACTGGTCGGGATCGTCGGCTCTATCGCCAGGGGCGAGGGGCGCACCGACAGCGATGTCGATGTCGTCTATGACGTGATCGGGCGGCCCACTCTGTTGGATCTCGGCGCGATCGTCGTGGAGTTGGAGGACCGACTTGGGCGACGTGTCGATCTCATCGGGCGCGAGGCGATGAAGCCCGATCGATGGGCGTACATGGGCCGTGACCTCGTGGTGGCCTGATGGATGAGGCCGTTCGGATCAGGCTGACGGAGATGCGCGATAACGCCGCCCAGGCGCTGGCGTTTCTCGACGCTCGGGGACCGACCGAACTCGACGCCGATCCCCTCTACGCCTACGCCATCTTGCACGCCGTGCAGATCGTCGGGGAGGCGGCGCGCAAGGTCCCGGACGACATTCGCGACAGGGCGCCGTCGGTGGCGTGGCGGGCGTCGGTCGCCATGCGAAACATCCTCGTCCACGACTACGGCAAGGTCAGTCTTCAAATCCTCGTGGATACGGTGCGGAATGATTTTCCGCCCCTGATCGCCGAACTCGAACGCCTTCTGAGGGAACAGGACACATGAACGCATCGATCGCGGCACTGGCCTATCTGGCGGCGGGCGTCCTGTTCATCCTGTCGCTGCGGGGCCTGTCCAGCCCCGAGACCAGCCGCCAGGGCAACACCTTCGGCATGATCGGCATGGCCCTGGCCATCGGGGTCACCCTGCTGACGCTGGGGACCTCGGGCGCGCTGGACCCGTTGACCCTGGGTCTGATCGCTGGCGGCGTTGTCGTGGGCGGGGGCGCCGGCGCCTTGATCGCCAAGCGCGTCGCCATGACCGACATGCCGCAACTGGTGGCCGCCTTTCACAGCCTGGTCGGCATGGCCGCCTGTCTGGTCGCGGTCGGCGCCGTCTATGCGCCCGAGGCCTTCGGCATCGCCAACGGACTGGGCGGGATCAAGACCGCCTCGATCATCGAGCTGAGCCTGGGGGTGGCCATCGGGGCGGTGACCTTCACCGGCTCGGTCATCGCCTTCGCCAAGCTGAACGGAAACATGAGCGGGGCGCCGATCATCCTGCCGGCGCGGCACCTGATCAACATCGGCCTGGCCCTGGGCCTGGTGCTGCTGATCGGGGTCATGATCGGTTCGGGCGGGACGGCGGTCTGGGCCTTCTGGGGCGTGTTCGCCATCGCCCTGATCCTGGGCGCGACCCTGATCATCCCCATCGGCGGAGCCGACATGCCGGTGGTGGTGTCGATGCTGAACAGTTATTCCGGCTGGGCGGCGGCGGCCCTGGGCTTCACGCTGGAGAACATCGCCCTGATCATCACCGGCGCCCTGGTCGGGTCGTCCGGCGCCATCCTCAGCTACATCATGTGCAAGGGGATGAACCGCAGCTTCTTCAGCGTCATCCTGGGCGGCTTCGGCGGCGAGACGGCGGGCGCGGCGGGCGGCCACGTCGAGACCCGGCCGGTCAAACAGGGCAGCGCCGACGACGCCGCCTTCATCATGAAGAACGCCTCAAAGGTCATCATCGTGCCCGGCTACGGCATGGCGGTGGCCCAGGCCCAGCACGCCCTGCGTGAAATGGCCGACAAGCTGAAGGAGGAGGGCGTCGAGGTGAAATACGCCATCCACCCCGTCGCCGGCCGCATGCCCGGCCACATGAACGTGCTGCTGGCTGAGGCCAATGTGCCCTATGACGAGGTGTTCGAGCTGGAGGACATCAACAGCGAATTCTCGACCTGCGACGTGGCCTTCGTCATCGGCGCCAACGACGTGACCAACCCCGCCGCCAAGACCGACCCCCAGTCGCCGATCTACGGCATGCCCGTGCTGGATGTGGAGAAGGCCGGCACCGTGCTGTTCATCAAGCGCGGCATGGGTTCGGGCTATGCGGGCGTCGAGAACGAGCTGTTCTTCCGCGACAACACCATGATGCTGTTCGCCGACGCCAAGAAGATGGTCGAAGGGATCGTGAAGGGGCTGTGAGGTGATCCAGCCCGGCGATTGGGGCACGCTCTTACGAAGTCCAAGACCAGAAACGGTCGTTAGTTGGTTCTTGTGGCTAGCCGTCGCCTTACCGGTGATGCTGGCGCCGATGGTGCTGCATTTTCAGCCCGGCTACGTAACGCGAAAGCCGAGACCAGCTCTTTGGATTGCGGCAACACTGACGGCTTTGCTGACCGCGTTTGGAGTATATGTCGGGGTTCAAGACCGCTGGCATCAGGCACGGTGTTGGAGAGGTTTGGCTGACGGTGTTCGACCTGTAGCACCGCGATGCGAGAGCGTTCCGCCGCATGGAGTTAGCGGCCTTTACAATCAGCCGGGCTGGCACAAGCAGTGATCCAATCTGACCCATGACCGCCGATGACATCATCCGCCGCCTTGGCTTCCAGGCCCATCCCGAAGGCGGGCACTACCGCGAGACTTTCCGCGATCCCCGGTTGATAGACGGGCGGGCAGCGTCGACGGCGATCCTGTTCCTGCTGAAGGCCGGAGAGCGGTCACATTGGCATCGCGTCGATGCGGTCGAGGTCTGGCACTTTCACGCCGGGGCGCCGCTGGCGCTCAGCATCGAGGGCCAAGGCGTGCTGACGCTGGGAGCCGATCTGGCGGCGGGGCAGACGCCGCAGGGTGTGGTTCCGACCGGCGCCTGGCAGGCGGCGGAGAGTCTGGGCGACTGGACGCTGGTTGGCTGCACCGTCGCGCCGGGTTTCGACTTTGCGGGATTCGAGCTTGCACCGCCGGGCTGGACGCCGGACGGTTGGAGCAACTGATGGGAGCGTGCTGATGCCGTCCGAACCCAAGACCAAACCCACCGACGCCTCGGTCGCCGACTTCATCGCCGCCGTCGAGAATCCGAAACGCCGCGCGCAGGCCCAGGTCATTCATGACCTGCTGACCGAGGTCAGCGGGGAAAAGGCCGTGATGTGGGGACCGTCGATCATCGGCTACGGACAATATCTCGGCCCGACCGGGTATTGGCCGCTGCATGGGTTTTCGCCGCGCAAGGCCAATCTGGTGCTGTATTTCGCGCCGGAGTTCCCCGAACGGGAGGCCCTGCTGGCCAAGATGGGTCCGCACAAGTCCAGCGTGTCGTGCGTCTATGTCACCGATCTGAACAAGATCGACCTGGACGTTGTGCGCGAACTGGCCGTCTGTTCGGCCGCCTCGACGCGGTTGAAGCACCCCGACTGAGCGTCAGGCCGCCAGCCGCATGTCGGCCGCCTCCCAGCCGCCCCGGGCTTCGTCCCACAGGGCGTCCTCGTCGGTGTAGCGCATGGCGGACGCTGCCGAGATGACGTCGACCACCTGTTCCTCCAGCCGGTCCCAGATCACGGCCAGGTCGGCGCAGCCCTCGGCCTCGCACGGCACGATCAGATAGCGGCTGGCGTTGACGGCGGCGGCGGGGGCGAAGCGGCGGGCCATGGTGTGTCTCCGGTCTCGTCGGTGTTCCGATGAGTGGACAATGCTGCGGCATTACGCCAAAATCGGACGTATCATTTCAGGGGCGCACGGATGCGGCACGACAAGGCGGCCATGGTCATCGAACTGGCGCGGCGCATGGCGGCCTCGGCCGAGGGGCTGACGCTAGACGAGATGGCGCGCGACATGGGCGTGGGCCGCCGCACGGCCGAACGGATGCGCGACGCGGTGTTGATGCTGTTTCCGTCGGTCGAGGAGGTGTCGGACCCGCCCAGCAAGCGCTGGCGCATCCGGGGCGGGCTGAACGGCTTTGAGCAGGCGCCGACCGCGACCGAGATGCTGGAGCTGACGAAGGCGGCCCAGGGGCTTCGCGCGGCGGGCGAACCGGCGCGGGCGGCGGCGCTGGAGGGGCTGGAGCGCAAGATCAAGGCGGCCATGCGCTCGGCCGCCCTGAACCGCATGGCGCCCGATCTGGAGGCTCTGGTGCGGGCCGAGACCATCGCCGTCCAGGCCGGGCCGCGCCCGACGGCGGACGAGACCATGCTGGCCGAGATCCGCAACGCCGTCCTGGCGCAGCGGCCGCTGGGCTTCCTCTATTCACGGCCGGGGGCCGAGCCGCGTCGGCGTGGCGTGGCGCCGTGCGGTCTGATGTTCGGACGGGCCAACTATCTGGTCGCCGCCGACCGCGAGACCGGCAAGATCCAGACCTTCCGCCTGGACCGGATGAGCGGGGTCGAGGCCCAGGAGGGGCACGCCCCGCCGCCCGCCGACTTCGACCTGGCGGCCTTCTCGACCCAGTCGTTCGGCATCTATCAGGACCAGATCGAGAAGGTCGAACTGTGCGTCACGCCGCAAGGCGCGGCCGAGGCGCGGGGGTGGCGCTGGCACCCGACCCAGACGTTGCAGGACAGGCCCGACGGATCGGTCATGGTGCGGTTCGAGGCCTCGGGCATGCGCGAGCTGGCCTGGCATCTGTTCACCTGGGGCGAACAGGTGGAGATCCTGGCCCCGGAACGGTTGAAAACGGTCATGGCCGAGGAATTGGCGGCGGCCGGCCGCGCCTTGGAGCGGTCACGAAGTTGAGCTGTCGTGGCGGGAAACAAGGGGGAGACATGCGCCGCATCCTGACCGTCCTGACCGCCGCCTGGCTGATCGGCTCGCCCGCCTTGGCCCAGGACCAGACGCCGGACACCATCGCCCGCGTCGCCGTGACCCGCGACGGCGCGTGCTGGACCGCGGACTATGACCTGGCGCTGGGCCGTCCGGCCTTCGCCTTCGTGGTATCGGCCCTGCTGCGCGAAGGGCGCAGACCCTGGCGGCCGGATCGCTGGACGGTTCAGACGCCGGGCGTCGAGATTGCGCGGATCGGAAACTACGACGTGCTGAAAAGCACCGACGGCCGCGACCTGCCGCGTCGCATCCGCATCGTCATGAGACCCATGGGCGGAGACCTGGAGGCCGAATATTCGCCGTCGCTGGTGTTCAGCGACGGCGCCGTGGCCCTGTTCAGCGAGCAGTTCGACCTGATCCCTCTGGACAGCGCCGAGGCGGCGCGCGACCTGCCGGCCGATCTGAACGGGGTCGAACTGCCCGGCGGCCTGACCGAGGCGACCTGGCGCGATCGGGCGGGACCGGTGCTGTTCCGGGGCGAACGCCAGGCCTCGGTCACGGCGGCGGATGCCGAGACCTATGTGCTGTTCGGCGGGACCGACCCCGACCAGGGCGAGGCCATCGCCGCCGTGGTCGATCCCAGCCTGCCCGCCTGGCTGAAGGAAGAGCTGGAGCGGTTCACGCCACAGGTCATGGACTATTACGCCGCCCACGTCGGCCCGCGCCGGGGCGACCGTCCGACGGTGATGGTCAGTTGGTCTGGTCCCGCCGACAACCTGTCCAGCATGGCGGGCAGCGTTCTGCCCAATCTGATCGTCATCGACTTCGAGGGCGAGGGGGTTCTGGAGCCTTCGCCCGAGGTGCTGGCGCGGGCGCGCTGGTTCTTCGGCCATGAGTCGGCGCATTTCTGGCTGGGCAGCCAGGGTCTGCGCTATGAGGTCGCCCGCGACGCCTGGATCACCGAGGGCGGGGCCGATGTCATGGCCGTGCGCGCGCTGGCGGCGCTGGACCCGACCTATGACGCCCGCGAGGAACTGCAACGCGAGATCGACGACTGCATCGACCTGACCACCGGAAAGTCCGTCGTCACGGCTGCGGGACGCGGCGAGCTGCGCACCAACTATGCCTGCGGCGCCGTATTCTGGCTGGTGATGGAGGCGGTGGCCGAAAAGGATGTGTTCGGGGTGCTGGCGGACCTGATCGCGGACAATCCCGAAGGGGTGCTGACCCGTCAGGAATGGCTGGATCACCTGGATCTGGTGTCGAACGACAGGTCGCTGTCGTACGACATCGATCGCCTGCTGGATCAGGGGGCCGCCGATCCCGCGATCCTGATCGCCAGCCTGCTGCGGCGCGCGGGCGTGGATTTCCAGATGGTCGCCGGCCAGCCGGAGCTGGATTGAGAACCTAGCCCGTCGCGAAGGGATAGGGGCTGATCGACTTGGCCCAGTCGTCGACGGCCAGGGGACGATCCATGGGCGGCGCCGCGCGCTCGGCGCACGGATGGCGCGGGCACAGGCGGCAGGCTGGGCCGATGGGCGTGATCTCGGGGTTGGAGAGGTCCAGCCCCCGCGCGTGGATCAGGCGATGGGCGTGGCCGATCTCGCAGCCCAGGCCGATGGCCAGGTCCTGGCCCTCGGTGAAGAGGTCCCGGCCCTGGCGGTCGATGGTGCGGGCCAGGGTGAACCAGCGGCCGCCGTCCGGCGTCTCGACGATCTGGGTGATGATCCGGCCCGGCGTCCTGAAGGCCGCGTGCAGCCGCCAGCGCGGGCAGGCCCCGCCGAAGCGCGAGAAGGGAAAGGCGCCCGCCGCGAACCGCTTGGAGACATTGCCCGCCTGATCGACCCGCATCAGGAAGAAGGGCACGCCGCGCGCTGCGGGCCGCGACAGGGTGGTCAGACGATGCGCCGCCTGTTCAAACGAGACGCCGAAACGCGCCTGCAATCGGGGCAGGTCGTAGCCGCTGTCTTCCGCCAGGGCGTGAAAGGCGCCGTAGGGCATCAGCACGGCGGCGGCCAGGGCGTTGGTCAGGGCGACCTTCAGCAGGGCGCGCGACGCTTCGGGCGGGGCGGCGGCCGCGATCACGGTCTCGATCTCGGCGGCGTGTTCGGCGGCGGCCAGTTGATAGGCGACGGCGAAGGCGCGTGAGGCCGGTCCCAGGGTCTCGGACAGCAACAGGCGGCGGCGATGGGGATCGAACCGGCGGGTCCATTCCACCATCACCTCTGCGGGCAGGGTGCGGACGCTCAAGCCGTGACGGGCCGTCAGGCGGGTGCGGGCGCGGGTCTCGAACGGTTCGCCCGGCGTCTCGGCCTCCAGCGCTTCGGCTAGGACCTCGCCCAGGGCGTCGAACTCCGGGAAGTGGTTTTTGCGCGCCTGCAGATACTCCCGGACCCAATCGGCCGGGCTGTCGGGATCGGGGGCGCCGCTGTCGCGCGCCCGACGCTCGGCGAAGGCGCGATACAGGCGCAGGAAGGCGTCGGACAGGGCGGGCTGGTCCTGGATCGCCTGGATCACCTCATGGCGGGGCACGGTCAGTCCCTGAAAGACCGGATCGGTCAGGGCCTCGTTCACGGCGGCCTCGGTGGCGTCGCCGCCCGCCGCCGTGAAGTCGCGCAGGTCGATGTCATAGGTTTCGGCCAGACGCAGCAGCAACTGGGCCGACAGGGGGCGTTGGTTGCGCTCGATATGGTTCAGATAGCTGGGCGAGACGCCCAGGTCGGCGGCCATGGCCGTCTGAGTCAGGGCGAGC
This sequence comes from Brevundimonas sp., assembly GCF_036732845.1. Classification (GTDB taxonomy): domain Bacteria; phylum Pseudomonadota; class Alphaproteobacteria; order Caulobacterales; family Caulobacteraceae; genus Brevundimonas. The sequence goes on from NZ_DAINBO010000008.1 coordinate 31,939, forward strand.
TGACGCCGCAGCCGTTTCAGGCGTCCGCCCAGGAACAGTTTGTGATCCGTCTCCCCGCGCATATGGCGAGAATGTCATAATGTGACTAATCAAGACAAGTCATATTGTGACCAATAGACTTCTATTATGCCCTAGATGGCGGTGCGGATCGTGACTTCGTGTGGTCTGATCCTGGGACGAGGCGGCGTCGGCCGCTGTTCAGGAGCGACCGTCATGACCACCTTCGCCGATCTGGTTCCGGCCCCCATCGGGCGTTTCGACGGGATCGAGCGTCCCTACACGCCGGACGAGGTCCTGCGTCTGCGCGGTTCGGTGCCGATCACCCACACCCTGGCGGAACGCGGCGCCAATCGTCTGTGGGAGCTGCTGCATTCGGAACCCTATATCAACGCCTTGGGCGCGGTGACCGGCAACCAGGCCATGCAGATGGTCCGGGCGGGTCTGAAGGCCATCTATCTGTCGGGCTGGCAGGTGGCGGCCGACGCCAACACCGCCGGGGCCATGTACCCGGACCAGTCGCTATACCCGGCCAACGCCGCGCCTGAGCTATGCCGCCGCATCAACCGCACCCTGCAACGCGCCGACCAGATCGAACACGCCGAGGGCGGGGCCAAGCGCGACTGGTTCGTGCCCATCGTCGCCGACGCCGAGGCCGGTTTCGGCGGGCCGCTGAACAGCTTCGAGATCATGAAGGCCTTCATCGAGGCGGGCGCCGCCGGCGTTCATTTTGAGGATCAGTTGGCGTCAGAGAAGAAGTGCGGCCACCTGGGCGGCAAGGTGCTGATCCCGACCCAGGCGCATGAGCGCAACCTGATCGCCGCCCGTCTGGCCGCCGACGTCATGGGCGCCCCGACCCTGACCGTGGCGCGCACCGACGCGGAAAGCGCCCAACTGATCACCTCGGACATCGACGAGCGCGACCATCCCTTCATCGACCGCGACAACCGCACGCCCGAGGGCTTCTATCGCCTGAAGCCCGGCACGGGGTTGGACCACTGCATCGCGCGCGGCCTGGCCTACGCCAAATACGCCGACGTGCTGTGGTGGGAGACCTCGCACCCCGACCTGGACGATGCCCGCCGCTTCGCCGAGGCGATCCAGAAGCAGCATCCGGGCAAGCTGATGGCCTACAACTGCTCGCCCTCGTTCAACTGGAAGGCGCGTCTGGACGACGAGACCATCGCCAAATTCCAGCGTGAGCTGGGGGCCATGGGCTATAAGTTCCAGTTCGTGACCCTGGCGGGCTTCCACAGCCTGAACAACGGCATGTTCGAGCTGGCCAGCGGCTATCGTGATCGCGGCATGGCGGCCTATTCCGAGCTGCAGCAGCGCGAATTCGCCAATGAGGCCGCCGGTTATACGGCGACCCGGCACCAGCGCGAGGTCGGCACCGGCTATTTCGACGCCGTCGCCACCGTCATCTCGAACGGCCAGTCCTCGACGACGGCGCTGAAGGACTCCACCGAAACCGCCCAGTTCGCGGCGGCCTGAGCAGACAAGGAGACACGATCATGCAACCGCTGACCAACACCCAGGCCATCATCGACTTCTGCCTGGCCCCCTTGAGCCTGGACACCGGAACCGAGGCCGAACGCGAGGTGCGCCGCCGCATGGCCCAGGTCATCGGCACCTTCCAGCGCAAGACGGCCCAGCCGGTGGCCGTCGACTTCACCAACATGCCCAGCCAGGTCATCAACGAGGCCGCGCACGGCAACGAATAGGCCGCTTCAGGCGGCGGCGGACGCCCGATCCGTCGTCGCCGGCTCGGTCACCAGGGCCAGCAGTTCCGAGGTGTCGAACGGCTTGGCGACATGGTCGTCGGCCCCCGCCGCCTGGCCCGCCGCCACATGTTCAGGCAGGGCGTTGGCCGTCAGCATGACGATGCGGGCGCGCGGGCGGCCCTCGGCGGCCTCATGCAGACGCAGTTCGCGCGTGGCGGTCAGGCCGTCCATCACCGGCATCTGCATGTCCATCAGGACCAGGTCGAACTCTCCATCGCGGAAGGCCTGAACCGCCTGGGCGCCGTCTTCGACGGCGGTCAGCTCCACATCGGCGGCGGCCAGGACCAGTTCGACCACCTTGCGGTTGGTCGGATGATCGTCGGCCAGCAGGACGCGCAGTCCGCGACGTGACGGGGCGTCCGGGATCATGACCTCTGTTTCGACGGACGTGGGCGCGGGCGCTTCGACCTGACGCAGGGGCACGGTCAGGATGAAGGCCGAACCGCCGCCCAACTCGCTCTCGCAGTCCAGATCCCCGCCCATCATCTCGGCCAGTTGACGACAGATCGCCAGGCCCAGGCCGGTGCCGCCGAATTTGCGGGCGATGCCGCCGTCGGCCTGTTCAAAACGGGTGAACAGGCGCGCGCGCGTCTCAGGGTCGAAGCCGATGCCGGTGTCCTCGACGGTGAACCGCACGGTCGGCGCGCCGTCGCGGGCGGGTCCCGCCTCGGCCCGCAGGGTCACGAAGCCGGTCTCGGTGAACTTCACCGCATTGGACACCAGATTGGTCAGGATCTGCTTCAGACGCACCATGTCGCCCTGGACCCAGGTTCGCGCCTCGGCGGCGATGTCGACGGTGAAGCCCAGGCCCTTTTCGCGCGCCGAGGCTTCGTAAAGCTGACCGGCCTCCTGGACCGCGCGCGCCAGGTCGAAGGGGTCTTCGGTCAGTTGCAGGCGGCCGGATTCGACCCGCGCCAGATCCAGGATGTCGCTGAGCAAGGTCTGCAAGGTGTGGCTGGACGAGGACATCAGCGCCAGCATCTCATGCTGTTCCTCGCTCAATCCGGTGCGTTCCAACGCCTGGATCAGCCCGATCACGCCGTTCAGCGGGGTGCGGATCTCATGGCTCATATTGGCCAGGAACTGGCTCTTGGAGCGATTGGCTTGTTCGGCCGTGTCGCGCGCCTCGGCCAGGGCCTGGGCGTCGCGTTTCAGGTCGGTGATGTCGTTGACCACGGTCACGATGCCGCCGTCGCGGGTATGGCGATCCTGGACACGCAGCCAGCGGCCGTCGCCGATCTTCTGCTCGAAGCCGTTCATCGCGGCGCGCCGGGCGGCCATCCGCTCGGCGATCCATTCCTCCTCGCGCCCGCGCGCGTGCTCATACAGGTCCAGGCGGATGCCTTCGCGCAGCAGTTCGATGAAGGGCATGCCCGGCTTGAGGATGGACGCCAGTTCGGGGTTCACCTGCACATAGCGGGCGTTCCATAGGATCAGCCGGTCGTCGGCGTCGTAGAAGCCCAGGCCGTCGGGCATGGCGTCGATCGCCTCGCGCAGATGCCGCATGGCGCCGGTGCGCCACCAATAGGCGGCCGCCGCGACGGCGCCGCCGACGATGCACAGAAGCATCACCACGCCGATGGCCCAGGTCAGCATGTCGTCTCGGCTCAATCCCGACGAAACGGTCGTCGCCGCTTCGCCAGGCGAGATCCAGAAGCCGCTCATGGAGATGAGATACATGGCCATCAGACCGGCCCAGCCGCTGACGCCCGCGCTGATCGTGCCCCACACGTTGCCGGCCGATTGGAAGCGCACCGCCTCGATGCTGAGCGCCAGATTGACGGCGAAGCCCAAGGCCAGGGTCTCCATGCCCCAGTGAACCACGCCCGAGGTCCGCAGCGAGCCGACGGCCAGGACGTGCATCGCCAAAAGGCCCAGCGTGCGCACCACGACGGCCGCCAGCACTCGGCTGGGACTCATGGACAGGCCCGCTACGCGAGCCGCGACATGAAGGGCGGCGACGGCCATGACCAGGGCGGCCGTCATGCCGATGGGGTCATAGGTCACCGACGCCCCGACATCGAACGCCATCAAGGCGATGAACTGCGCGCCCCACAGGAGCAGGCCGCCGATGACCGATGCGACGGCTTCCAACCTTGTCGCGGCCAACGCCTGCCCGTCCCAGCGCGCCAGTCGGGCGCGATTGAACAACAGACGGGCGATGACGGCGCCCAGCAGGCACAGCAGGGACGCCGGGATCAGCGCCGCGAGATCGTGCTGGTATGCCAGGCTGATGGGCGCCCAATCCAAATGAAGTCTCCCGCGATCAGGCTGGCACTCTTGTCGCAAAGAGGTGAAAAAAGCGTGCGGAGGGGCGCAGCGGCGCCCATCGAAGATTCCTCGTCTCCAGGTCGCGCCATGCCTTACGAACAGTCGCCGTCGCCCGTCGCGCCCGCCACCGGGTCGCGGTTGTGGACGGTCGGCGCCAGCGGCGGGGTGGCGGTCCTGGTGCTGGTCTTGAGCGCGGTGCTGCACCGCGAGGCGGCGCCGCTGTTGCTGAGCGGGGCGGCGGTGACGGCGGTTCTGACCTGGCTGATCAATCGCGGCGCGCCGACCGCGGCGGCGCCCGCGGCCGAGACGGAGGCTCCGCCTGTGGTGGTCGAGGACGGGGAGGGGGCCTTGCTGGGTGCGGCCTTCGAGGCCCTGGAGGATCCGGTGCTGATCGTCGGCGGCGGCGAGGCCGACGACATCGCCGGCCGCCGCGTTCTGCTGGCCAATGCGGCGGCGCGGGACCTGTTGCGGTTGCAGACGCGGGGCGGCCTGCTGCTGTCGGCGATCCGCGACCCCTCGGTTCTGGAGGCCGTGGACGAGGCCCTGTACGGCGGGCTGGATCGCGTCACCGACTATACGCCCGGCGGCGCGCGCGACCGGCGTTGGCGCGCCTTCAGCCGCCCCCTGCCGCCCAGCGGCGACGGCCAGCCCCTGGCCCTGCTGCTGCTGCGCGACGAGACCGACGCGCGGCGCATGGAGATGATGCGCGTCGACTTCCTGGCCAACGCCAGTCACGAGCTGCGCACGCCCCTGGCCTCGCTCAGCGGCTTCATCGAGACGCTGAAGGGGCACGCGCGTCAGGACGATGCGGCGCGCGAGAAATTCCTCGACATCATGTCGGCCCAGGCTGAGCGGATGGGACGGCTGGTCGCCGACCTCCTGTCGCTCAGCCGCATCGAGCTGAACGAACATATTCCGCCGTCGGGCCGGGTCGATCTGGCCCGTGCGGCGGCCGACGTCATCGACGCGGTCAGCTTGCTGGCGCGGGAACGGGACGTGACCATACGGCTGGACGGCGAGGCGGCGGGCGTCGCCGTCGTCGGCGACCGCGACGAAATCATTCAGGTGATCCAGAATCTGGTCGACAACGCCGTCAAATATTCACCGCCCGGCGCGACGGTCGATCTGACCGTCCAGCGGGGTCTCAGCGCCGAGACCGTGGCCGCCGCCCCGCCCGACGGCCTGGCCCGTCTGCCGCTGGTGACGCCCGATCACGAGGGCGGAACTGCCTATGCCGCCGTCACCGTGCGCGACCGCGGGCCGGGCATGGCGCGTGAAAACCTGCCGCGTCTCACCGAACGTTTCTATCGCGTCGAGGGCCAGAAGAGCGGACCCAAGGAAGGCACCGGCCTGGGCCTGGCCATCGTCAAACACATCGTCAACCGCCACCTGGGCGGCCTGGCGGTGGCCAGCGCGCCGGGCCAGGGCACGGCCTTCACCGCCTGGTTTCCCATGGCCAAGACGCCGGCCAAAGACCTGGAGGCCGTGCTGGCGGAGCCGCCCGCGCCGTAACAGAACTGTCATGGCCCCGTCTTATTCCGCTGACCAATCACGGGCAGTTATCGCCGCGAGTTGAACGGGCGAATCCGGCCGACTCGCGGTTTGGCGCGCGGCGCCGTGGATTTCGATGACCTGGCTTCTTCCTCTGATCCTGTTGCTGGCCGGCGGCCTGGCCTATGCGGGCGGACTGGCGCTCGCGCGCCGTCGCGGCCGGGATCAGAACAGCCATTCGCGGCCCAGCCAGCATGCGGCCCTGGCCCTGATCTGGGCGGTGGTTCCGGCCCTGATCGTTCTGGTCGTCGGCCAGATCGCCCTGCCGACGGTGACGTCGGGCCTGATCGAGGCGCGAGAGGCGCCCGCGGTCGCCGAGCTGGAGCCTTTCCGCCGCGCCGCCTTCTATAGCGACGCCCGCCGCATCGGCGCGGGCGAACAGGCCCAACAGATCTGGCCCGCGCCCCTGGCGCAGGAACTGACCACCACCGGCAAGCGCATCGTCTGGGTGCGCGACGGCCTGACCCTGGCCCTGGCCGCCGCCGTCGCGGCCGCGTCGCTGTTGGGCGGTCTGTTCGCCTTCGCCCGCATCCGGCCCGGCTTTCGCGCCCGGAACAAGGTCGAGACCTGGATCGCCGTGGCCCTGTTCGCCTGTTCGGCCATCGCCGTTCTGACCACGGTCGGGATCATCGCCTCGCTGGTCTATGATTCCTGGCGCTTCTTCCAGTCGGTGCCGATCACCGAATTCCTGTTCGGGACCAAATGGAGTCCCCAGATCGCCATCCGCGCCGATCAGGTGGGGTCGTCCGGCGCCTTCGGGGCCGTGCCCCTGTTCGCCGGGACGCTGCTGATCATGTTGATCGCCATGCTGGTGGCCGGGCCGATCGGCCTATTCTCGGCCATCTATCTGTCGGAATACGCCGGGCCGAAGACGCGGGCGACGGTCAAGCCGCTGCTGGAGATCCTGGCGGGCGTGCCGACCGTGGTCTACGGCTTCTTCGCCGCCCTGACGGTGGGACCGGCGCTGCGGGTCTTCTTCAACACCATCGGCGGGTGGCTGATCGGCGGGCCGCTGGACGGGCTGGGGCAGTATCTGGCCCTGGTGCAGAACCAGATGGCCCTGACGGCCGGGGCGGTGATGGGCATCATGCTGATCCCCTTCGTCTCGTCCCTGTCGGACGACATCATCAACGCCGTGCCGCAGTCGCTGCGCGACGGCTCCCTGGCCATGGGCGCGACCAAGTCCGAGACCATCACCCGGGTGCTGATGCCTGCCGCCCTGCCGGGCGTGGCCGGAGCCTTCCTGTTGGCCGTGTCGCGGGCCATCGGCGAAACCATGATCGTGACCATGGCCGCCGGCCTGGCCGCCAATCTGACCTTCAATCCGCTGGATACGGTGACCACGGTGACGGTGCAGATCGTCACCCTGCTGACCGGCGATCAGGAGTTCAACAGTCCCAAGACCCTGGCCGCCTTCGGCCTGGGCCTGACGCTGTTCCTGGTGACGCTGAGCCTGAACATCGTCGCCCAGCGCATCGTCGCCGCCTATCGGGAACAATATGACTGACGCCGCCGACATGACACCGGCCGCGTCGACGCCGATGCGGGACCGCCTGGCCGCCGGGCTGAAGCGCCGCCATGCGCGCGAGGCGCGGTTCCGCTGGTACGGACGGCTGGCCATCATCGCCGCCCTGGCCTTCCTGGCCCTGCTGCTGGGCCGGATCGTCAGCCAGGGCTATCACGCCTTCTACACCCACACCGCCGCCGTGCCGGTCTATCTGGACCCGGCGTGCATCGACCGCGGCTACCCGGCGGGCACGAATTTCGAGCAGTTGACGGCCGAGCAACTGCTGGCGCGCTGGCGCATCGCCGACGACGCCCAAGGCTCCCAGGCCCAGGCCATGAAGGCCCTGTTCTCGTCCGAGCTGAAATTCCGTCTCGCCGAATTGGTGACGAAGCGGCCCGGCCTGATCGGTCAGACCGTGCCGGTCACGGCGCCGCTGTCAGACGACGCCGACCTGTATCTGAAGGGCGAGATCCGCCGCGACGTGCCGTCGGATCAGCGGCGTCTGTCCGACCAGCAACTCGACTGGCTGGACCGGCTGAAGGCCGAGGGCGCCGTTTCGGCGCGCTTCAACAAGGCCCTGTTCCTGAACGGCGATTCGACCCAGCCGGAACTGGCGGGCGTGCTGGGGGCGGTGGTCGGTTCGGCCCTGATGCTGTTGGTGACGGCCCTGATCGCCATCCCCCTGGGCGTCGGCGCGGCCGTCTATCTGGAGGAGTTCGCGCCGCGCAACCGGCTGAGCGAGCTGATCGAGGTCAACATCAACAACCTGGCCGCCGTGCCGTCGATCGTCTACGGCCTGCTGGGCCTGGCCCTGTTCATCAACTGGATGCACCTGCCGCGGGCCAGCCCGCTGGTCGGGGGGCTGGTTCTGGCGCTGATGGCCCTGCCGACCCTGATCATCGCCACCCGTTCGTCGCTGAAGGCGGTGCCGCCGTCGATCCGCGAGGCCGCCCTGGCCATGGGCGCCAGCCGCACCCAGGCGGTGTTCGGCCACGTCCTGCCCCTGGCCATGCCGGGGGTGATGACCGGCGCCATCATCTCCATGGCCCACGCCCTGGGCGAGACGGCGCCCCTGCTGCTGATCGGCATGATCAGTTTCGTGCCGGGCGTGCCGATGGCGATCGACCAACCGGCGGGGGCTTTGCCGTCGCTGATCTACATCTGGGAGAACGCCTCGGAGCGGGCGTTCCACGAACGCACGGCCGCCGCGATCATGGTCCTATTGGCCTTCATGATCGTGATGAACATGGCCGCGATCATCCTGAGGCGGCGCTTCGAGCGTCGGTGGTAAGCCCATGAACAACCCCATCTATCGCGCCGCGGACGGCATGGAATCGGGAGCCTCGACGGCTTCGCGCGTCGCCGCGCCGGTCAAGATCGCCGCCCGTGACGTCTCGGTCTTCTATGGCGACAAACAGGCGCTGTTCGACGTCAGCCTGGACATCCAGGACAAGACGGTCACGGCCCTGATCGGCCCGTCCGGCTGCGGCAAGTCGACCTTCCTGCGGACCATGAATCGCATGAACGACACCATCGCCGACGCGCGCGTCACCGGCCGCATCGAGATGGACGGCCAGGATGTCAACGACCGCTCGGTCGATCCGGTGCTGCTGCGCGCCCAGGTCGGCATGGTGTTCCAGCGGCCCAATCCCTTCCCCAAGTCGATCTGGGAGAATGTCGCCTACGGTCCCAAGATCCACGGCCTGACCAGCTCCAAGTCCGAGCTGGACGACGTGGTGCAGAGCGCCCTGAAACGCGCCGGCCTGTGGGACGAGGTCGCCGACCGATTGCAGGCCTCGGCCACCGGCCTGTCGGGCGGCCAGCAGCAGCGTCTGGTCATCGCCCGCGCCATCGCCGTGAACCCGGAAGTCATCCTGATGGACGAACCCTGTTCGGCCCTGGACCCCATCGCCACGGCGCGCATCGAGGAACTGATCGACGAACTGCGCGAGCGGTTCTGCATCGTCATCGTTACCCATTCGATGGCCCAGGCGGCGCGGGTCAGCCAGCGCACGGCCTTCTTCCACATGGGCCGCCTGGTCGAGGCCGGAGACACCGAAGAGATCTTCACCAACCCGCGCGAGCGTCGCACGCTCGACTACATCACGGGTCGTTTCGGATGAACCAGCACACCGTCAAGGCCTATGGCGACGAGCTGAACCAGATCACGGCCGAGGTCGCCCGCATGGGCGGTCTGGCCGAGGCCCAGGTCGCCGACGCCATCGAGGCCGTGGCCCGCCGCGACGTGGCCCTGGCGCGCGCGGTGATCGAGCGGGACGCCAAGCTGGACGCCTTTCACCGCGACATCGAGCGCAAGGCCATCCGCCTGATCGCCCTGCGCCAGCCGGTGGCGTCGGATCTGCGCAAGACCCTGTCGGCGATGAAGCTGGCGGTCGATCTGGAGCGCACCGGCGACCTGGCCAAGAACATCGCCAAACGCGGCCTGGTGCTGGCCGAGGGCGAGCCGATGCAGGTTCTGACCCGCTCCATCGAGCGGATGGGCAAGCTGGTGTCCAACCGCCTGCGCGACGTGCTGGACGCCTATACGGCTTCGGAAGTCGATCGCGCCATCGCCGTCTGGACCTCGGACGACGAGGTGGACGAACACTACAACAGCCTGTTCCGCGAACTGCTGACCTACATGATGGGCGACCCGCGCACGATCGGGGCCTGCACCCATCTGCTGTTCATGGCCAAGAACCTGGAGCGGATCGGCGACCATGCGACCAATATCGCCGAAACCATCCACTATGAGATCACCGGCGAAGAGATGATGGGCGAACGCCCGCGCTTCACGCCGCGCCCCGGCGACGACGCGCCTACCCCGACCCTTCCGGTCGTCTGAACTAGAGCTTCGGAGACACAGCCGTGCAGCCCTACATCCTGGTGATGGAAGACGAGGACGCCCTGTCCACCCTGCTGCAATACAACCTCGAAAAGGAGGGCTACGACGTCACCGTGGCCGCCGACGGCGAGGAGGGGCTGGTCCAGGTCGACGAACGGGTGCCCGATCTGGTGCTGCTGGACTGGATGCTGCCCAAGGTGTCGGGGATCGAGGTCTGCCGCCGCCTGCGCGGGCGGCCCGAGACGCGCAACCTGCCGATCATCATGCTGACCGCGCGCGGCGAGGAATCCGACCGCGTGCGCGGCCTGGACACCGGGGCCGACGACTATCTGACGAAGCCGTTCTCTATGGTTGAGCTGATCGCGCGGATGCGGGCGGTGCTGCGCCGCATCCGGCCGGGCCTGGCCGACGACCGCATCACCCATGGCGACATCGTCATCGACCGCGTCGCCCATCGCGTGCGCCGCGCGGGCCAGGAGGTCCATCTGGGACCGACCGAATTCCGCCTGCTGGACCACCTGATGCAGCACCCCGGCCGGGTGTTCAGCCGCGAACAGTTGCTGGACGCGGTCTGGGGCAGCGACGTCTATGTCGAGGCCCGCACCGTCGATGTGCATGTCGGCCGCCTGCGCAAGGCGCTGAACATCGACGGCACCGTCAACCCGATCCGCACCGTGCGGTCGGCGGGGTATTCGCTGGACCTGGGCGGGCGGTAGGCGAAAATCCTCCCCAGCGAAGCGGGGGAGGGGGACCACGAAGTGGTGAAGGGGGCGACCACAGACACCGGCGCTTGAACTTGCCCCCTCCACCGCCTTCGGCGGTCCCCCTCCCCCATGTCATGGGGGAGGATTAACCTCAGGCCGGCTCCGCCTCGCTCGGCTCCAACTCATAGACCTTCGAGCAGTATTCGCACGTCACGCGGATCAGGCCGTCGTCCTCGACCATGTCGGCCCGATCCTGGGCCGAGAAGGCCTTCAGGGTCGAGGCGATGCGGTCGCGCGAGCAACGGCATTCGGCGCGCAGGGCGCGGGCGTTCTCCAGCCGCACGCCGTCCTCGTGGAACAGACGGAACAGCAGGGTCTCGGGCGTGATGGTCGGGTCCAGGATCTCGTCGTCGGCCAGGGTGGCGAACAGGGCGCGGCTGCGGTCCCAGGCCTCGACCGTGTCGCCGCGCGCATCGTCGGCGGCGATGATCTGGATCATGGCCCCGCCCGCGCGCCAGCTTTCGCCCTCGGCGGTGGCGACGCGGCCGACGGCCAGGCGCACCTTGGTCGGCACCTGTTCGGACTGTTCGAAATAGTGTTCGGCGCACAGGCTCAGGCTTTCGCCCTCGATCGGCGTCATGCCCTGGGTGCGTTCAAAATCGGCGCCGCGATCCAGGGTCATGACGAACACGCCCTTGCCCAGCAACGTCTGGGCGCCCGGCCGGGCGAAACCGGTCGAGACGGCCGCGACCTCGTCGGCGTCGTAACGGCAGAAGCCGCGCAGGGTCCCCGAGGTGTCATAGTCGGCCACGACATAGCGCACCGGCCCGTCGCCCTGGGCCTGGACGATCAGACGGCCCTCGAACTTCAGGCTGGAGCCGACCAGGGCCGCGAGGGCGCAGGCTTCGCCCAGCAGGCCGGCGACCGGCTCGGGATAGGCGTGGGCCGACAGGATTTCATCCACGGCGGCGCCCAGGCGGACCAGACGGCCGCGCACGGGCCAGCCTTCGATCTGGAAGGCGGCGGCCAGGTCATCGGTCAGGGGGCGGGCGTCGGTCACGAGGACTCCGGGGGATGGAAAATCGGAAGCGGCCTAGATAGGCGCCCGCTTCGTCCATGGTAAGGGGCGTGTGCGAACCGGAGGAACCCGGGCGTCCGGCGCCCCGTTTCGGAACCGAACTGAAGGCCCAAGACGACATGACCAAGGCGCGACTGAAACCTCTGAACCAACAGGCCATGGTCATCACCGGGGCGACGTCCGGCATCGGCCTGGCCACGGCGCGGCGGGCGGCGCGGGCCGGGACCTGCGTCTTCCTGATCGCGCGCGGCGAACAGGATCTGAAACGTCTGACCGAGGAGCTTCAGGCCGAGGGTGCGCGCGCCGCCTATGCGGTGGCCGACGTCGCCGACTATGACGCCCTGGCCGAGGCGGCCGAGAAATGCCGTCGGCTGTTCGGCGGCTTCGACACCTGGGTCAACAATGCCGGCGTGTCGATCTACGGCCCGATCCGCGAGACGACGCTGGAGGACCAGCGGCGGCTGTTCGAGACCAACTACTGGGGCGTGGTCAACGGCTCGCTGGTGGCGGCCGAGCATCTGCGCGAGCGGCCGGACGGCGGGGCCATCGTCAATGTCGCCTCGATCCTGTCCGACGCGCCGGTTCCGGTTCAGGGCGTCTATTCGGCGTCCAAACACGCGGTGAAGGGGTTCACCAACGCCCTGCGCATGGAGCTGATGCGCGAGCAGGCGCCGATCACCCTAAGCCTGGTCAAACCCTCGGCGGTGGACACGCCCTACAGCAAGCATGCCCGCAATCTGACCGGCCACGCTGTGCACCGTCCCCAGCCGGTCTATGCGACCCATGTGGTGGCCGACACCATCCTGTACTGCGCCGTTCACCCGATCCGCGAGATCACCGTGGGCGGGGGCGGGCGGCTGATCGCCAGCTTCTATTCGGCCCTGCCGGGTCTGGCGGAGCCTCTTTTCGCCCGGTTCGCGCCTTCGCTGATGCGGGATCGTCATTCCGCCTATCAACCGTATGACGACGGGCTTTACGACCCGACCGAGGACGGCCTGGACGAAGAGGTTCACTATCCGATGGTTCGGCAGTTCAGCCTGCTGGCCGAGGCGCGCAAACATCCCGGCGTGACGGGCGGCGCCCTGGCCCTCGTGGCGCTGACGGCCCTGGCGGTGGTGCTGTTGAATCAGCGCGGCGGCCCGACGCGGCTGGAGCGGATTCGCGGCCGGTTCGACCCGCGCGGCTGGATCGACGCCGACGATTTGCGCGACCGTTTCGGCGGTTTCGCCGACAGTCTGCGTCATGGCCTGGACCAGGCGGGCGACCGCGCCTCAGGCCTCGGCGAAGAGGCGCGGAACCGTTCCAGACGCTGGTGGCGCGATGCGCAAAGATCGTCGCACAAGATTATGAAAAAGAACAGAAAATCTGCACGTTTCCATGCCCGTGAGGCGAGCGATTACGCCCGGGATCACGCCAAGGAGGGGGGCGCCATCCTGGCCCTGGCCGCTATCGCGGCGGCGATCGGCGCGGCGGCGCTGGACGCTCGGCGGCCGGACAGCCGACTGCGTGGTCTGACCCGTCAATGATTGATCGACCCTAAGGCGGTTGCTGCGACTGCGAAGGTGGGCCACGCTGCGGCGATGACCGCCCGACCCGCCGCCCGACCCGCCTATGTCTTCGACTTCGATTCCACACTGGTCCGCATCGAGACGCTGGAGGCCCTGGCCGATCTGGCCCTGGCCGGCACGCCGGACGCCGATGCGGTGCGCGCCGAAATCACGCGCCTGACCGATCAGGCCATGTCCGGCGAGATCGGCTTCGGCGAGGCGCTGCGGCGACGCCTGGGCATGCTGCCGCTGACCCGCGCCCACGTCGACGCCCTGGCCGAGCGCATCCTGGACGAGGGGGCGCCGTCGGTGCGCCGCAACCGCCAATGGTTCCTCGACAACGCCGACCGGGTGGTCATCGTGTCGGGCGGCTTCCGGGAAGTGATCGCGCCGATCGCGGCCCGGCTGGGCGTCGCATCCGACCGGGTGCTGTGCAACGACCTGCGCTACGATTCCGAGGGCCGGGTGACGGGCGTGGACGACGCCAATCCCCTGTCGCGCGCGGGCGGCAAGATCGAGGCGATCCGCGCGCTGAACCTGCCCGGCCCGGTGGTCATGGTCGGCGACGGCTGGACCGACGCCGAGGTCAAACAGGCGGGCGCCGCCGACCGCTTCTACGCCTTCACCGAGATCGCGCGCCGCCCGCCGGTCATGGCCGTGGCCGACGCCGTGGCCGCTTCCATAGACGAACTGCTGCACGCCGAGGGCGAGAAGGGCCGGTTCAGCTATCCGCGCAGCCGCATCCGCATGCTGTTGCTGGAGAATGTGCATCCCGCCGCCGTCGAGCGGCTGGAAGAGGCGGGCTACACCGTCGAGACCGAGACCGGGGCGCTGGATGAAGACGCCCTGATCGAACGCATCAAGGGCGTGCACGTGCTGGGTCTGCGCTCCAAGACCCAGGTCAGCGAACAGGTGCTGGCCGCCGCCGACAAGCTGATGGCGATCGGCGCCTTCTGCATCGGCGTGAACCAGATCGACCTGGCCGCCGCCGCCGCGCGCGGCGTGGCGGTGTTCAACGCGCCCTATTCCAACACCCGTTCGGTGGTCGAGCTGGCGATCGGGGTCATGATCGCCCTGATGCGCGACGTGGCCGACAAGTCGGCGGCCATGCACCGGGGCGTGTGGAACAAGTCGGCGACGGGCGCCAAGGAGCTGCGCGGCAAGACGCTGGGCATCGTCGGCTACGGCGCCATTGGCTCGCAACTGTCGGTCCTGGCCGAGGCCTTGGGCATGCGGGTGGTCTTCTTCGACCTGTCCGAGCGGCTGGCCCTGGGCAATGCGCGCCGGGCGCGGTCACTGAACGCCCTATTGGCCGACAGCGACGTGGTCAGCCTGCATGTCGACGGGCGGGCCGAGAACGCCGCGCTGATCGGCGCGGCCGAGTTCGCGGCCATGAAGCCGGGCGTGCTGTTGCTGAATCTGTCGCGCGGCCATGTGGTCGATGTCGACGCCCTGGCCCAGGCGGTTCAGGACGGCCGGATCGGCGGCGCGGCCATCGACGTCTTCCCCGAGGAGCCGCGCACCAACGCCGACCCGTTCGACAGCCCGCTGACGGGCCTGCGCAACGTCATCCTGACCCCGCACATCGGCGGCTCGACCGAAGAGGCGCAAGAGGCCATCGCCGAGTTCGCGGCCGAGCGCCTGCTGGGCTATCTGAACCGAGGCGACACCACCTTCTGCGTCAACCTGCCGAACGTGCAATTGGCGGATGTTTCGGGCGGGCACCGCATTCTGCACATCCACCGAAACCAGCCGGGCGTGATGGCCGAACTGAACCAGGCGCTCAGCGCGGCGGGGCTGAACATCCTGGGCCAGCATCTGAAGACCGACGAGCGCACGGGCTACGTCATCACCGACGTCGATCGCGATTACGACCCAGAGGCCCTCAAAGCCTTGAAAACTGTGGCCGGAACGCTGCGCTTCCGCCTGTTGCATTGAAAGCTGACGCAACGGCATCTTGAACCTGACGCAAACGGGCGCACAGTGGCCTTCAACGGCCGCAATTCGTCGGTCTCGGGAGGAATTCAGATGTCTCGCTTTCTACGCTCGGCCGCCGCGGCCGCGCTGACCGTCGCCGCCGCCTGCGCCGTCGCCGGTTCGGCCAACGCCCAGAGCTACACCCGCCTGGTCGTCTTCGGCGACAGCCTCAGCGACAACGGCAACCTGTACGGCGCGACCGGGAATACGACGCCGGTGTCTCCGCCCTATTACCAGGGGCGGTTCTCGAACGGGCCGGTGTTCACGGAACTGCTGGGCTTCAACGCTGGGCGTTTCATCGCCGGCGCGCCGGTGACCGGCAGCATCAACCTGGCCTTCGGCGGCGCCTTGACCGGGACGGCGGCCTCTCCGCTGGGCATGCGCTCGCAGCTTCAGGCCTATCTGGGCGGCGGCGGCCGTTTCGGCGCGGGTGATCTGGTCAGCGTCCTGGGCGGCGCCAACAACATCTTCCAGAACATCGCCGCGGCCGGCGCCTCGCCCAACCCGCAGGGCGCCATCGCCCCGATCGTCATCGCGGCGGCCTCTGACGTCAACTTCATCGTCAACAGCGCAGCCTCGGGCGGCGCGGGCACGGTGCTGGTGACCAATCTGCCCAAGCTCAGCCAGACGCCGCAGTTCCGCGTCAGCCCGGCCGCGCCGCTGGCCGACTATGCGGTCACGACCTTCAACTCGGCCCTGTTGTCGGGTCTGCGCACCACGGCGGCGGCGAACCGCAACAGCAACATCATCATGATGGACATCTACAAGATCGGAGACACCATCGTCGCCAACCCCGGCGCCTTCGGCCTGACCAACGTCACCGACACCTGCTTCAATGGCGTGACGGTGTGCGCCACGCCGGATACCTATTTCTACTTTGACGGGGTTCATCCGACGGCGCGCGGCCATCAGATCCTGGCGGCCCTGGCCGACGACTACCTCTATTACGGCGACCAGGGCGCTCAGACGGCCTTGCAGGGCGAGACGGCCTTCCGTCACCGCGAAGACAGCCTGGACAACGCCTCGGAGGCCCTGTCGGGCCGTCACGCCTGGGAAGCCGGCACCGGCATCTCGGTGACAGGCCTGTACGACCAGACCAAGACCGACGCGCGCGGCGTGGTCGCCTCGGCCGAATCGACCGGCCACGGCGCCCGCATCGCTCTGGAAAGCGGCACCGAGTCGCTGCGCTTCGGCCTGGCCGGTAGCTGGCGCGAGGCCGAGGTCGAGGGCGGCGGTCATGACTTCACCCTGACCTCCATGGGTCTGGACGCCTATGCGGGCTACCGCTCGGGCAATGTGTTCATCAACGCCGCCGCCGGCCTCTCGAACGACGACTACAACGACATCGAGCGCGCCACCTCGCTGGCCCCGATCGTTCACAGCGCCTCAACGGGGGGGATGTCCAAGGGCGCGCGTCTGCAAGCCGGGATGTGGTGGGACATGGGCGGCGGCCTGGCCGTTTCGCCCCGCGCGGCCGTCACCTGGGTGTCGTCACACGTCGGCGGCTACTATGAGCAGGGCGTCGCCGCCCAGTATCAGTACGCCGAGCGCACCGTCGAAGGCGTCAGCGCCGAAGTGGCCCTGCGCGCCGAAGGCGAGATGGGACCGTGGGGCTTCTACGCCGAGGGCGGCTATCGCGACTCGCTGGATGACAACAGCGACGCCGTGCACGTCCGCATCGCCGGCAACACCGCCCGTTACCTGGCCCGCGAGGTCGAGGAGCCGTTCGGCGGCCAGATCCTGGCTTCGGCCGGCCTGACCGGCGACATGGGTCCGTTCAAGGTCGAGGTCGGCTATCGCGGCCGCTTCGGCGACCACGCCGACAGCCACATGGGCGCGGTGACCTTCAAGCTGCCGCTGTAAGCGAACGGCTTTCAAACGACGGGGAAGGCGCGGTTTCGGCCGCGCCCTTTCTGCTGTCCGGTTCCCCGCCGCGACGATCCGTCGCTCCGCGTGACGGCGGGGCGCCCCAAAGTCGCCCCATCCATCCTTAGAACACCGGCTTCACCGATCCGGCGCCGCGCGCCCGAGCCGCTCGCGGGGGTCGATCCCCCCGCTCATGCGAGCCGAAGCCGGAGACGCCGCCGAATGCGACGCCTGTTGCCGACCGCGAAGACCTTCCTGATCCATTCGGGCCAGACCGCCGCCCTGGCGGGCCTGGCCGTCATGGCCATGGCCGCCGCCCCCTATGTCGCCCCGACGGAGGCCGCCGTCCACATCGAGCCGGGTTCGCTGCCGACCGCCGCCCCCGTTCAGGCCGTGGCCGAGGCCGCTGGGCCGGTGATCCGCAAACTGGTCTTCGACGCACCGGTGCGCGGCCACGCGGTCAACTCGGACTTCGGCCTGCGCAAGCTGGCGGGCGAGGCGCGGGCGCGGGCGCACGAGGGCGTGGACATCGCCGCCCCCACCGGCACCGGCGTCTTCGCAGCCGCCGAGGGCGAGGTCCTGCGCACCGGCTACGACCCCGCCGGCTACGGCCGCTTCATCGAGGTGCGTCATCCCAACGGCATGACCAGCCTGTATGGCCATCTGAGCCGCATCGACGTGCACTCGGGCCAGGCGGTGAACGAGGGCGCGCGCATCGGCCTGGTCGGCTCGACCGGCTATTCGACCGGGCCGCACCTGCATTTCGAGGTGCGCCGCAACGGCCGTCACATCAATCCGGCCAAGGTGCTGGGCCGCAGCTTTGACGTCGCCGTGAAGATGCCGGGCTAGGCCTTGGCGCCCGCCCTGGCTCCGAACCATCCGCCCGCCGCGATCACGACCAGCGACGCCGCGATGATCCAGGTCGGGTGCGGCAGCATGAGGAAATTCATGACGGTCAGGGCCGCCATGGCTCCCGCTGCGATCCATCCGGCCAGCCGCCGCGCGGCGGTCTTGGCGCCGATGAAGGCCCCGCCCAGGGCGGCGATGAAATAGACCACGACCAGGCCGACCTTGGCTCCCATCGGCGCATTGGCCATCAGGGTCCGCATGGCCTCCGGGTCGCTCATGTCGGGCGTCGGCATCGGAAAGGCGGCGTGCAGGGCGAACTCGCCCGCCACCACCAGGGCCATGATCACGACGACGCCGACGACGACGCCCAGGATCAGTTTCAGCATTTCGGTGTCTCCCCCAGAACCGGTGCAGCGTCCCCTTGATGCGGCGCGGCGTCAACCGTCGTTACGCGAGCCGTTTCGACTGGCGGCGTCCGTCGCCCCCTTGCTAGGCTGACGCCAACGACAGGGGGAGGATGCATGTCGGCGGCTTTGACGCTGGAGTCCGTGAGCAAACGCTACGGCGAATTCCAGGCGGTGTCCGATCTCAGTTTCGCGGCGCCCCAGGGGTCGATCTGCGGCTTCCTGGGTCCGAACGGGGCGGGCAAGACCTCGACGATCCGCATGATCCTGGGCCTGCAGCCGGCGACGTCGGGGCGGATTGAGATCCTGGGCGCGACCGACGGCCGCCGCGTGCGCGACCGCATCGGCTTCCTTCCCGAGGAGCGCGGCCTGTACAAGAAGATGACGCCGGTGGACGCCATCGCCTTCTTCGGCTCGCTGAAGGGCCTGCCCGCCAGCGAGGGGCGACGCCGGGCCAGGGAGCAGTTGGAGGCCCAGGGCCTGGGCGACGCGGTCAATAAGAAGATGAAGGAGCTGTCCAAGGGGATGGCGCAGAAGGTCCAGTTGATCGCCTCGGTCGTGCACCGGCCCGAGTTCGTGATCCTGGACGAACCCTTCTCAGGCCTGGACCCGATGAACCAGCAGGGGCTGGAGCAGATGATCCGGGGGCTGGCCGCCGACGGGGCGACGGTTCTGTTCTCGACCCATGTGATGCAGCACGCCGAGCGGTTGTGCGACAAGGTCGTGCTGTTGGCGCGCGGCAAGAAGGCGTTCGAGGGCACGGTGGACGAGGCGCGGGCGACGTCTCCGCGCGTGCTGGACCTGACCGGCGCCATCTCGCCCGAGGCCGTGGCGGCCCTGCCCGGCGTGGCGGGCGTGGAGACGGTCAGTGAGGCGGACGGGGTGCGCTCGCTCAGGGCGACCCTGGCGCGCGGCGCGGGCGGGCAGGAGGCGCTGAAGGCGGCCTTCCTGGGCGGTCTGGACGTGCGCGGCTTCTCGCTGAAGGAGCCGACGCTGCACGACGCCTTCATCGCCCTGACCGGCGATCATCCCGACCAGGACCAGTCGATCGCGCGCGAGACGGGAAAGCGGGAGACGGGCCAATGATGCGCACCCTGTTGATCGCGCGGCGGGAATACGCCGCCTATGCGCGCACCGTGGGTTTCTGGCTGTCGCTGCTGGCGTTTCCGCTGTTCGCCGTGTTGGGCGGGGCGGTGCCGATCCTGATCCGTTCGTCCGAGCCTGTGCGGGCCGTGGCGGTGGTGGAGGAGGGGGCGAACGCCACGGGCCTGGCCGCCGCCGTCCGCGACGCCCTGGGCCGTGACGCCGACCGACGGGCCGAGCGCGCCCGCCAGGCCGCCGAGGCCGCGGCCAAGACCACCGGCGCGCCGCCTCAGGCGACAGCCGCTTCGGGGGCCATGGCCTCGCTGTCGCGGCCGAAGCTGCGGCTGGTGGAAACGCCGGCTGACATCATCGCCGCCGCGCCGGGCGCAGCCCAGGACGCGGCCGTGCGTCGTTGGCTGACCGACGACACGCCCAAGGACCAACGGCTGGACGCCGTCGTCTTCCTGAGCCGCGAGGGCGATGCGCCCCAGGCCCGGGTCTGGACCGCGCGGGCCACCGACGACACGGTCGAGGACTTCGTGCGCGACGCCCTGCGCTCGGCCAATCGCCGCGCCGTGTTCGAGGGCGCGGGCATCGACGCCTCGGTGGTCGAGGCGACCGAACGGTTCCGTCCCGATGTGACGGTCTTCTCGCCCAAGTCGGCGAGCGGGGGCGAGGTGTCGTTCCGCGACAAACTGCCGGCCATCATCGGCCTGGCGTCCGGCTTCCTCTTGTGGTCGCTGATCATCACCGGCGCCTCGATCCTGCTGAACAGCGTGATGGAGGAGAAGTCGAACAAGATCCTGGAGGTGCTGCTGTCCTCGGCCTCGGCGACCGAGATCCTGACGGGCAAGGTGCTGGGGGTGGCGATGCTGACCCTGACGGTGCTCTTGGCCTGGGGCGGGATCGGGGCGGCGGGCCTGCTGAACTTCGCGCCCAGTCAGGCGGTGGATGTGGGCCAGGTGGTGCTGCACGGCGGCATGCTGGGCTATTTCGCGGCCTTCATGGTCGGCGGATACCTGATGTACGCGGTGCTGTTCGCGGCCATCGGCGCCTTCTGCGAGACGCCGCGCGACGCCCAGACGCTGATGGGACCGATCATGATGGTTCTGATCATCCCCATGCTGACCATGCAGATGGCCATCATGTCGCCGGACGCCCCGGCGATCCGCATCATGTCGTGGATTCCCTTCTTCACGCCGTTCCTGATGATCGCGCGCATGCCGTCGGACCCGCCGATGATCGAGGTGGTCGGGTCGATGGCGGGGATGTTCATCTTCGCCCTGATCATGGTGCTGATCGCGGGCCGGGCCTTCCGGGCGGGCGCCCTGTCGGACGTGAAGCTGAGCTGGAAGACGTTCGCGGGCGCGATCAAGCGGGGGGAGTGACTTGAGATTCCTTCTCCCCCTGGGGGAGAAGGTGGGCCGCGGAGCGGGTCGGATGAGGGGTAGGCCCGACCCGACCTCGACGTCAGCCCGTCAGCACGCCTGACACAGCCCCCTCATCCGTCATGCTTTCGCATGACACCTTCTCCCCCAAGGGGAGAAGGGCATAGAAAAGGCCCGCCGGTTCGCACCGGCGGGCCTTTGATCTTTCGGCGGCGCGAGCCTTACCGACCGGGGCGCGGCTTGGGCGCGGGCAGCAGGCCTTCGCGCTGGGCGCGCTTGCGGGCCAGCTTGCGGGCGCGACGAACGGCCTCGGCCTTCTGGCGGGCGCGCTTCTCCGAGGGCTTCTCGTAGTGCACGTGGCGCTTCATTTCACGGAAGCTGCCTTCGCGCTGCATCTTCTTCTTCAGGGCCTTCAGCGCCTGATCGACGTTGTTGTCGCGGACGAAAATCTGAACCAGGTTCAACTCTCCTTTGGCCGCCCGCCGCGTCCTGTGAGGGAGACGGGCAGACAAATAAATCTCGGGTCCGACGGACGGGGTCCGCGGATGAAGGCGCGCTGATACACGAGCCGCCCGGCCGTGTCCAGATCGTCGCGGTCACATCTGAAGGCTCGAAACGCCCGCCGGACAGGCCTATGCTGGCGTCATGACCGAGGCGCCACACCTGCCGAACGACACTGGGACCGGGGCTGATTCCCCCGACTGGGCCGACCGTATGGAGCAGACCGTGCTGGACACGGCGATCCAGCGGGCGCCGGACCTGGGCTGGAACGCCCGGCTGGTGCGCGCGGCGTGCGAGGCGAACGGCCTGTCGTTGGGCGATCAGGAGCTGTTGCTGCCCAACGGCGCGCGCGATCTGGCCGTCCTGCTGTGGCGGCGGCGCGACGATCAGGCCATGGCGGCGTTGGACGCCGTCGATCCCGCGACGCTGAAGATTCGCGAACGCATCGCCCAGGCCGTCTCGGCCCGGCTGGAGGCGGGGGCGGCCGATGCGGCGGCCGAGAAGCGCGCGGCGGGCTTTCTGGCCCTGCCGACCAACGCCGACCTGGCGGCGGGCCTGACCTGGGCCACGGCGGATCGGCTGTGGCGCTGGGCCGGGGATACGGCCACGGACTGGAACCACTATTCCAAGCGGGCGATCCTGTCGGGCATCCTGGTTCCGGCCATGACGATGCGCCTGTTCGACGGGCGCACGGCGGCCGAGGCCTTCGTCGCGCGCCGGATCGAGAACGTCATGGCCTTCGAGAAGTGGAAGGCCGGCAAGGATTTCGACGCGCCGCTGCGCAAGATGACCGAGACGCTCAGCCGGATGCGGTACGGCGCGCGGTCGGCATGACCGAGACGCCGCCGCCGGGCGGCGTGGCGCACGCCCTGCCCGACGATCTGCGAGGGGCGCTGGAGGGCGAGCCGGCGGCCCTGGCGACCTGGCGGGACATCACGCCCCTGGCGCGCAACGAATGGATCTGCTGGGTCGAGTCCGCGAAGAAGGCCGAGACGCGGGAAAAGCGCATCCGCTGGGGCTGTGAGAACCTGCGCGACGGAAAGCGTCGGCCCTGCTGCTGGCCGGGTTGCACCCACCGTTAGGCGCTCCGGCTCAGTCGCGGGCGTTCAATCGGCTCCAGGCCTGGGCGTTCAGGCCGCGCGCCAGCAGCCACAGGCTGATCGCCCCTTCGCCGACCAGGCCGGGCAACAGGATGTAGTCGGCCAGACCGCCCGGCAGGGGCAGCTCCAAAAGCACCCTGAGGCTGTTCAACAGATAGCAGGCCCCGGCGAAGCCCATCAGCAGCCCGACCCAGGCCGGGATCAGCCGCGACCGAACGACCAGCCAACCGATCATCAGGCAATAGACGCCGAAGAAGGCCAGGCTGATCGTATAGCCGCGGCCGTGCAGCATCAGGAAAAGCGCGGCCAGGTCGGCCTGATCGGTCAGGCCGGGCGCCTGGTTCAGGATCACCAGGGGCGCGATCAGATTGACCAGCCCCACGGCCAGGACGGCGATGCCCGTCAGGCTGAACACAGCCGCCGCGGCCGACAGGCTGCGGCTGTAGGGGCGGAAGGCGGCGTAGAAGACGGCCGTCACCACCAGATAGCAGGCCAGCATGGCTAGGTCGGAGACGACGCCGAGACGGAACAGGTCCTCGCCCGCGCGCAGCGAGGCGGCCAGGGCCTGGGGATCGGAACGGTCCAGGCCGCTGCGGGTCCCGACCTCGGCGAACAGGCCGAAGGCGATGGTCCCCAGATAGGCCAGGGCGGCGATGCGGACGGGCGGGCGTTTCGGCGCGCCGGCCGGGGCGTCATGGCTCATGCGGTTTCCCCCACGTTGCGACGACCCTGACACGGTGGGGGGCGGCCGCCAACTTACCGAAGGGTAATGGAATGGCCCGTCGGGATCGGAGCGGTTTGATCCGGGCCATGTCGATCGGTCATGGCGCGCCGTTCCGAAAACGTCATGGCCTTCGGGAGGCCGCATCGAGAGAAGGCGGGGCAAGGCCCATCCCCCTCCCAATGGGAGAGGATCAGAGGTTTTTGACCCGGTTCACATGGGCCATCTTGCGGCCGGGGCGGGCCTCGGCCTTGCCGTAGAGGTGCAGACGGGCGTCGGATTTGGCGGCCAGTTTCGACCACTGCTCGACCTCGTCGCCCAGGAGGTTGGTCATCTCGACGCGGGCGTGGGCCGTCGTCGGACCCAGCGGCCAGCCGGCGACGGCGCGGATATGCTGTTCAAACTGGTCGCAGACGCAGCCGTCCTGGGTCCAGTGGCCGGTGTTATGCACGCGCGGCGCGATCTCATTGACCCGCAGCACCCCGTCGCCCAGGTCGAACAGCTCGACCCCGATCACGCCGACATAGTCCAGGCCGTCCAGAACCGCCTTGGCGATGGCGCGGGCGCGGCGGTCGGTCTTGGCGTCGACGGCGGCCGGGGCCAGGGTGGTCTTCAGCACGCCGCCGGAATGGATGTTCTCGCCCAGCGGATAGACGGCCGTCTCGCCGTTCCAGCCGCGCGCGGCGATGACCGACAGCTCGCGCACGAAGTCGGCCTTGGCCTCCAGCACGGCCGGGCGTTCGCCGATGGCGGCCCAGGCGGCGGCGGCCGTCTTGGCGGACTTGATCCAGACCTGGCCCTTGCCGTCATAGCCTTCGCGCCGCGTCTTCAGCACGGCGGGGGTCCCCAGACGCTCCAGTCCGGCCTTGAGATCGTCCAGGCTGTCGACCGGGTGATAGTCGACGGTCGGGGCGCCGACGGCGTTGAGGAAGGCCTTCTCCTCGACCCGATCCTGGGCGACCTTCAGCGCCGTGGGACCGGGCGCGACCAGGGCGCCGCCCTCGGCCAGGGTCTCCATCGAGGCGGCGGGCACGTTCTCGAACTCGAAGGTCACGACCTGGCAGACCCGGCCCATGACGGTCAGAGCCGTCGGGTCGTCATAGGCGGCCACGACCTGACCACGCGATACGCGGCCCGCGGGCGAATTCTCTTCGGGGTCCAGGATGACGACGTCGAAGCCTAGCCGCGAGGCGGCCTGGGACAACATCCGACCCAACTGGCCGCCGCCGATGACGCCGATGGTCGAACCGGGGGGCAAGGGGAGGTCGGGCATCAGTCCTCGACGGTTTCGTGCACGGCCTCGGTCTGGGCGGTGCGGAAGGCCTCCAGACGGCCCATCAGCACCGGGTCCGCCAGGGCCAGGATCTGAGCGGCCAATATGCCCGCGTTCTTGGCCCCCGCCTCGCCGATGGCCAGGGTGGCGACCGGCACGCCGCCGGGCATCTGGACGATGGACAGCAGGGAATCGAGACCCTTCAGCGCCTTGGACTGCACCGGCACGCCCAGCACCGGCAGCTCGGTCATGGAGGCGGCCATGCCCGGCAGGTGGGCCGCGCCCCCCGCACCGGCGATGATGACCTGATATCCCGCCGCGCGTGCGCCCGAGGCGAAGGTCCACAGGCGTTCGGGGGTGCGGTGGGCGCTGACCACCTTGGCGTCCCAGGCCACGCCCAGCCGGTCCAGCATGTCGGCGGCGTGTTTCAGGGTCGGCCAATCGGATCGGCTGCCCATGATGATGGCGACGGGAGGCGTCGTTTCGGCCATGTCGGGAATCCCCGCTTGCGGAAAGACGGCCGGTTACAGCACGCGCGTTGCGCCCGCAACCGAGGGCGCTAGCATTGAAGATGCGTGATCGTCGTTGAGTCGCGCTGGCGGAGCCTTTTCGTGACCGACGCGGCCGCGACCGACCTGAACGCCGAGATCGAGCGCCTGCGCGCCGAGGTCGAGCGTTTGCGTGCGCGGGTCGAGGCGGCCGAGGCGGCGGCGGACCATGACGTGCTGACCCCGGCCCTGAACCGGCGCGGCTTCGTGGCGGCGGTGAACCGGACCATGGCCTATTGCCAACGCTACAGCGCGCCCGCGGTGCTGCTGTATCTCGACCTGGACGGGTTCAAGGGGGTCAACGACCGGCTGGGCCATGCGGCGGGCGACGCGGCCCTGGTGCGGGTAGCCGAGCTGATGCTGGCGAACCTGCGCGAGTCGGATGCGGTCGGGCGGCTGGGCGGCGACGAATTCTGTCTGCTGATGCTGAACGCCGGGCTGGACGAGGGCCGCGACAAGGCGCTGCGCCTGGCCAAGGCGCTGGAGACCGACGGCTTTGAATGGCAGGGCGAGCGGGCCGAACTGGGCGGCTCGTTCGGCGTGCGCGCCTGGGCCGACCAGCCGGACGCCGAAACCTGGCTGGCCGAGGCGGACGCCGCCATGTGGGTCAGGAAGAAGGGCAGGGAGTAGGGCTTAGGGCTTAGGGCTTAGGGCTTAGGGCTTA
Source organism: Brevundimonas sp. (assembly GCF_036732845.1). GTDB lineage: Bacteria > Pseudomonadota > Alphaproteobacteria > Caulobacterales > Caulobacteraceae > Brevundimonas. The sequence continues at coordinate 57,597 of NZ_DAINBO010000008.1, forward strand.
GGGCTTAGGGCTTAGGGAAGTGTGCGGATTCTAAGCCCTAATTCCTAACACCTAAGCCCTCCTTCAGGCGATGATGTCGGGCAGGATGCGGCCCTCGATCTTCACCATTTCGTCGCGCAGGGTCAGCTTCTTGCGCTTCAGACGGGCGATCATCAGTTGGTCGGGAATGGGCATATGGCCCAGGGCCTCGATCGAGGCGTCCAGGTCGGCGTGTTCCTGACGCAGGGCCTTGAGGCGGGCGTGCAGCGCCAGCTCTTCTTCCGTCAGCTCGGGACCGTCGTCGTTCATGGCGGGCTTATATCCAAGGCGATTTCAGGCGCAAAGCCGGTCGATCAGCGTCGTCAGCAGAGCACGCGGCGCGGTTCCCGACCAGTCGCGACAGACGGCGGCCAAGGCGTCGTTCAGAGGCGGCGGCGGACGGTCGGCGGGGCGAGAGGCGGCTTCCAGCGCGGCCAGCAGATGGCGTTCGGCCAGCAGCTCCACCGCCTTGACCTGATCGCGCACGGCCTGGCGGGCGTCGTCGTCCATGTCGAGGATGCGGCTCTTAAGACGGCGGCGAACGGCGCGCAGGGGCGCGACGGCGGCGTCTTCCCAGGCGCGGGCGATGTCGCAGGCGTCGGCGCGGGCGTCGCCGTCCAGCGCCTGGCCCGCCTGCACGGCCCAGGCGGCCCACAGCAGCAGACAGACGTTCTGGCCGCCGACGTCCTGCAACTCCAGGCAGGCTTCGGAGACGCCGGGCTTCGCATAGGCCGCGACGGCCCAGTCCCACAGACTCATGCCGGGTCGCCGCCCTTCAGGCCGGTCCAGCGTTTCACCGGCGTCCAGTCCAGGTCGAACAGGTCCAGCACGCGGCCGACCGACTGATCGACCATTTCTTCTATGGATCGCGGCCGGGCGTAGAGGGCGGGCAGGGGCGGGGCGATGACGGCGCCCATTTCGGTCAGGGCCGTCATGGTGCGCAAATGGCCCAGGTGAAAGGGCGTCTCGCGCACCATCAGCACCAGGCGGCGGCGTTCCTTCAGCGTCACGTCGGCGGCGCGGGTCAGAAGGGATGAGGTCACGCCCGAGGCGATCTCGCCCATGGTGCGAACCGAACAGGGGGCGATCACCATGCCCATGGTCTTGAACGAGCCGGAGGCGATGGAGGCCCCCACGTCGGCCAGGCGGTGGGTCACATCGGCGCGGGCCGACAGATCGTCGGCCGAAAAATCGGTTTCCTGGGACAGGGTCAACAGGGCCGCGCGGCTGACGACCAGGTGGCTTTCGACGCCCAGGTCGCGCAGGGCGTCCAGCATTCGGACGCCGTAAATCACGCCGGACGCACCGGAAATTCCGACGACCATGCGAGGGGGCGGGTTCGATACGGCTCCGTTCACAGGATCGACCAATTGCACGTCCAGTTTCGTCGGGTCGGGATCGGTTCTTTGCGTCACTGATTTGTGATTACACAGAGGCCCGATCCAGGCGCTCACTGTGTGGTCCCTTAGCCATGGAGGCGCAAGCCATGTCCCTTGATGCTCGTATCCGCGAACTGGGAAATCGTCACCGTCAGTTGGATGAGACCATCCGCCAGGAGATGATCCATCCGTCCGTGGACTCGCTGCAGCTAAGGTCGTTGAAGCAACGGAAGCTGAGACTGAAGGAAGAGATCTCCAGCCTGGAGACCCGAACCGGCTAGAGGTCGCGCCAAGACCCTGGAAACACGAACGGTCCCGGAAGCGATTCCGGGACCGTTTTTTATTCCTCCCCCGCGCAGCGGGGGAGGGGGACCATGCGCAGCATGGTGGAGGGGGCGGGATCAAGCGCCAGTGCTGGGGTCGCCCCCTCCACCGCTTCGCGGTCCCCCTCCCCCGTCAAGAACGGGGGAGGATCTTGGGTGTCAGTCGCGGCTGCCGAACACCGATTCCGCGGTGTGCGAGCCGGCGTAGGCGTCGGGTTCGTCGGCTTCGACGACAGGTTCCTCGGCCGGGGCCTCGGGTTCGGCGTCCAGGGTCGGGCCGCCGCGCTTGGCGTCGTCCTTGGCCTTCTTGTCGGCCGCCTTCTTGACCACTTCATCCAGTTGCAACTGGCCGACCAGGCCCAGGGTCACGGGATCGACCGGCTTGATGTTGGCGCTGTTCCAATGGGTGCGGCCGCGCACGCTCTCGATCGTCGACTTGGTGGTGCCCAAGAGTTTGGCGATCTGGGCGTCGGTCACCTCGGGGTGATGGCGCACGAACCAGGCGATGGCGTCGGGACGGTCCTGGCGGCGCGACACCGGGGTGTATTTCGGGCCGGTCTTGGTCGGCTTCAGCAGTTCGGCGTGGCGGCTGACCACGGCTTTCATGCGGTAGTTGGAATCGGCGTGGGCCTTGTCCAGTTCCTCGCGGGTCAGTTGGCCGTTGACGATCGGATCGGCGCCGCGGATGTCGCGGGCCACGTCGCCGTCGGCGATGCCGCGCACTTCCAGCGGGTGCAGGCCGCAGAAATCGGCGATCTGCTCGAAGGTCAGCGAGGTGTTGTCGACCAGCCAGACCGCGGTGGCCTTGGGCATCAGGATGTCGGTCATGGGGTGGTGGTCCCGGCGAAAAGGCCCGAAAAACCGGGCGTTGGATACGACGGCGCCCGGCCTTTCGACCGGGCGCGGAGATATCATCGGATATAGGCCCATTCGTTTGAAAAGGAAACGTCAGACGACAATCGCGTACAGCCCAGGTTCATGTGGCATGATGGACTGTGGTCCGCATCGGCGCATCGATGCGCCAAGAACTCTTAGATGGAGGCATCCATGATGTTGCTCGCCACCGCCGCCGCCGCGGCCACGATGATGATGTCGCCGGCGCAGGATCGCGCGCCGTCGCAGAGCGGACCCGAACGGGTCGCGCCGCGCGGCAGCTTCGCCCAGAGCTGTTCGGGCGCCTACACCAACCAGGGTCGGCTCTATGCCGACTGCCGCGACGAGCGGGGCCGCGTGCGCGGCACCTCGATCGAGTTGAACCGCTGTTCGGATTCGGACATCGCCAACATCAACGGCCTGCTGGTCTGCGGCAATGTGCGCGGCGCCTATGAGGATCGCGGCAATGGCGGCGGCAACAACGGCGGCTGGGGCAACGGCAACGGCAATGGGAACGGCGGCGGTTGGGGCAACGGCAACAACGGCGGCAACAACGGTGGTGGTTGGGGCAACGGCGGCAACAACGGCGGCGGTTGGGGCAACAACGGCGGCCGCGACTCGGTGACCGTCTATCGCGACAACAACTATCGCGGCGCCTCGACCACCCTGCGCGGCGAAGTCGCCAACCTGCAATACGAGGGTCTGAACGACGCCATCAGCTCGATGGAGGTTCGCGGCCGCTGGGAAGCCTGCACGGACGCCAACTTCCGCGGCTATTGCCAGGTGTTCGAGGGCAATGTCCGCAACCTCGACAACTGGGGCATGAACGACCGCATCTCGTCCATGCGCCCGGTGCGCGGCGGCGGCCGTTGGTGATCTGACCGATCCGGTCGAACCTGTGGGGGCCGATCCGAAAGGGTCGGCCTCTTACGTTGTCAGGACGATCTTGCCGACATGGCCGCCCGCTTCCAGCCGTTGGTGCGCCTGGGCGGCCTGGGCCAGAGGAAAGACCGCCTCGACCGGCGGCCGGACGCGCCCGCTGACGATCCAGGGCCAGGCGGTTCGTTCGACCGCGCGGGCCAGCCGCGCCTTTTCATCCGCCGGACGCGCCCTGAGGGTCGAGCCGGTCAGGACGATCCGCTTCAGCATCAGCCGCATCAGGTCCACCTGGGCGAGGGCGCCGGTCAGGGCGGCGATGACCACCCAGCGGCCGCCCGGATTGAGCGCGCCCTGGTTCAGGGCCGCATAGTCGGCGCCCACCATGTCCAGAACCACGTCGGCGCCGCCGAAATCGGCGATGGCGGCGGCCAGGTCGTCGACGGTCGCGTCCAGGCTGAGATCGGCGCCCAGATCGCGGGCGGCCCGGGCCTTGTCGGCGCCGCGCGAGGTGGCGATGACGCGCGCACCCGCCGCCTTGGCCATCTGGATGGCGGTCACGCCGATGCCGCTGGTCGCGCCATGGATCAGCAGGGTCTCGTCGGCCTTCAGCGCGCCCGCCTCAAAGACGTTGGCGAAGACGGTGAAGACGGTCTCGGGCAGGGCGGCGGCCTGAACGAAGTCCATGTCGTCGGGGATGGGCAAGACGTGCCGGGCGTCCACCGCCGCCATTTCCGCATAACCCCCGCCGCCCAACAGGGCGCAGACCCGGTCGCCGACGGCCCAGCGATCGACGCCCGAACCGAGCGCATCGACCGTTCCGGCGACCTCCAGACCCAGGATGTCCGGCGCACCCGGCGGCGGCGGATACAGGCCCTGGCGCTGCAACAGGTCGGGCCGGTTGATCCCGGCGGCGGCGACGCGAATGCGGACCTGGCCCGGTCCCGGCGTCGGATCGGGCCGTTCGCCCAGGGTCAGGGCCTCGGCCGGGCCGTGACCGCCCGTGATCTCGATGACCTTCATGTCCGGCGGCTTTCCCTTGCAATCATCCGTCTGCGGGCGTTCAGATAGGAGATCGTGGGGGGGATGGCCACGGGAGGCGGTGATGACGTTCGACGATCTGGAGCCGCGGCCGCAGCGGGACGCCGCACTGGCCGCCTTGGCGCGCGAGGACCTGGAACTCTATTCCGGCGAGGAGCTGCATGAGCGGATCGCGGCGCTGGAGGCTGAAATCACGCGCATTCGCACCGCGCTGGACGCCAAGAAGGCCAAGATCAGCGCGGCCGACGCCCTGTTCAATCTCGGCTCATGATCCAGAACGGGTCAGGCCTGTCTGGCACGGGGGTTGCAGACCCGTTCGTCGCGGCGCCGCACCGGCCCGACAGTGACACGGATTTGTTCGGATCCCATGCGTATGACTGAGTACACCTCCGACGCCGCCGATGTCGCCGCCCAAGCCGTGGTTGCGGCCGGTCGCGACCGCGAGACGGTGGTTCGCGACTTCTCCAAATCCGAACTGTTCGACCGCACCTTCGCCGAGGGCATGGCCCTGGTGGAGGAGACGGCGGCCTATCTGGACGGCGACGGGCGCCGCGAATCCCGGCTGCTGTCGCGCGCCGCGTCGCTGGCCTATGCGGCCGAGAGCATGAAGCTGACCACGCGGCTGATGCAGATCGCCTCCTGGCTGCTGGTCCAACGCGCCGTGCGGGAAGGGGACATGACCCCGGCCGCTGCCGCCGAGCCGCGCTATCGCCTGGCCGACCGCAAGCCGGAGACCCAGCCGACCCACGCCGACCTGCCCATCGCCCTGGTCGAATATCTGGTGCGGGCCGACACCCTGCACGATCGGGTGCTGCACCTGGACCGGCGCATGTATCTGGACGCGGTGGAAGAGACCCCGGTCAATCCGGTGCAGAGCCACCTGGACCGGCTGACGGCGGCGTTCGGGAATTAAGCCCGTCATCCTCGGGCCTGACCCGAGGATCAGAGGTCATGCGCGCTCAGCGCAAACCCTGCATCGACGGTGCGCGCGCCCTACGGCCCGACGTCGTTGCGGTCGGTGCGGCCGTCGTCGACCGGACGCGGCAGGCTGACGGCGATGCCCAGGGCCTGGGCCAGCTTCTCGTCGCGGCGATAGACGTCCTCGCGGAAGGCGACGCGGCCCTGGCCGTCGACGAAGGCGGTCCAGTACAGCAGGCGCACCCCGATCTCGCGGCCGGTCTGGATGCGGGTCGTGGTCTTGGCGTCCAGGGCGGTGTCGAACCGGTTCAGCAGTTCAGGATCGGGCGACAGCAGCAGGCGGGCGAAGTCGATCGCCCCTTGCACCCGCACGCAGCCATGACTGCGGTGGCGATAGGCGTTGTTGAAGGCGGCCTTGGACGGGGTGTCGTGCAGGAAGATGGCGTAGCTGTCGCGCAGCTCGAACTTCACATAGCCCAGCGCGGCCGTCGGACCTGCCCTCTGGACCACCTGGCCGTTGGTCACGAACATATTGTTGGCCGCCAGATAGCCGGGACCGCGCGGCAGGATCTCGTTGCGGGCGATGCCGGCCGGGACATACCAGGGCGGATTGGCCACGACCGAAGCGAAGGGCTTCTCCAGGCTGGGCGTCTGGTTTTCCGGCGTGCCGACGACGACGCGGTTGGAATGGACCGGCCGACCGTCCTTCCAATAGACCATGATGGCGGCGGCGGTGTTGACCTCGATCCGCTCGGGCTGGAGATCGCGCTTCAGCCAGCGGCGGCGCTCCAGGTTCAGGGCGATCTGGCGGGCGCGGTCCTCGGCCGAGGCCGAGAGAGAGCGTTGGGTGCCGGTGCCGATGCGGGCGTCCGCGACCAGGCCGTGGCGGGCCTGGAAGCCGCGCACCGCCGTCTGAAGCTCGGAGCCGTAGACCAGGCCCTGGGCGGTCAGGCGCGCGCCGTCGGCGGCCGACAGATCGCCCTCGGCCACCAGACGCTGGATCAGGATGGGGATGCGGGTGTCGCTGGCGCCCGGTTCGATCACCGCGCCGACGGTGAAGGCGGGCCAGCCGCCGTCGCGGATCAGCTTGCGATAGCGGATGTAGCCGGCCGACAGATTGGCGTAGCCGATGTCGGTGGGGGCCAGGCTTTCAAACCACGCCAGCAGGCGGGTCTGGGACAGGGCGTCGTTCAGGCCGAGCGGCAGATCGACCCGGTTCTTCTGCATCTCCCACAGGTCTTCGACCGTTTCGGGCCGGACGCGGCCCTCGGACAGGACGCGGGCATAGCCCAGGGCCGCCGCCGTGGTGCGCATCTCGCTGGACGCCGGATCGGCGGCCAGACCGACGAAATCGAAGAAGTCGCCCTGGGCCAGGCCATGGCGGTCGGCGCGCGCCGCGACGTCGCCCAAGGCCCGCATCCGATCCGCGGTCCAGACCGGCCGCCAGCCGTTCATCTCGTAGAAGGCGCGCACGTCGCCCTGGAGGGCCTCGGGCAGGCGCGCCAGTTGATCGTTGAAATTGTCGTAGAAGGCGACGGCGGCGGGGTCCCGCGCCTGGGCGGCCGCCTGGCCCGCCAGGCTCATCGTCGCGGCCGCGACGCCAAGACCCAATTCCCGTCGATTCATCGTCAATCCGCTTTCGCCCCGCCTGACGTTCGGACCCGACGCCCACGCCCCGAGACCGAACAGCACCGACACTATCGACGTTCCTGCAAAACAAAAAGCGCCGCACGCGGGGTGCGACGCTTTTCGACGGACGGGTGCGGCGTTTCCGCCGCGCTCGCATCCTTTCCGGCGTGAAATCAGGTCCCGGCCGAACGGCCGAACCGACTTCTCGCGGCTTACTTCTTGATGAAGCCGGCGAACTTGTTGTTGAAGCGCGAGACGCGGCCGCCGCGGTCCAGCAGGTGCTGGTTGCCGCCGGTCCAGGCCGGGTGCGTGCTCGGGTCGATGTCGAGGTTCAGCGTGTCGCCTTCTTTCCCGTAGGTCGAGCGGGTCTGATAGGTGGTGCCGTCCGTCATCGTCACAGTGATGAAGTGGTAGTCGGGGTGCGTGTCCGCTTTCATGGCTTCGTCCGGTCTCTGCGCGATGACGATGCCGACCGTCCCTGCGCGAAAATGAGAAAACCCGCCTGGAGTCCGGCGGGCGAGCGGCGGCGTTTACACCGGGGGGCGTTCCGGGGCAAGAGGCGCGGATCATGACCGATGTCCGCCCGCCCGCCGATTCCGCCGAAGCCAGAGGCCGCCCCGGCGCGGGCGCCCTTTTGGCCGACCAGATGGACGAGGCCGGCGAACGCCGCCAGAAACGTCGGGACATCCGCCCGCTGGGCCGCCTGTGGCCCTATCTGATGCGGCACAAGGTCGATGCGGTCATCGCGGGGTTCTGGCTGATCCTGTCCACGGTCGCCTCCCTGGCCCTGACGGCGACGGCGCGCGGGGCCATCGATCAGGGATTCGAAAGCGGCGGCGCCCATATCGACCGCTGGTTCATCCTGCTGGGCCTGAACGCCGCCTTCCTGGGGCTGGCGACGGCGGTTCGCTATTTCTACGTCACCAAGACCGGCGAGCGGGTGATCGCCGACGTGCGCAAGGCGTTGTTCCAGCGGGTGATCACCCTGGACCCGGCCTTCTTCACCTCGATGCGAACCGGAGAGGTGCTGTCGCGCCTGACCACGGACATCCAGTTGGTGGACACCTTGCTGACCACCTCGGTCTCGTTCGCCCTGCGGAATTTCCTGACCCTGATCGGCGGCACGATCCTGTTGTTCATCGTCAGTCCCAAGCTGACGGGGCTGGTGCTGTTGGCCGTGCCGCTGATGCTGGGACCGTTGTTCCTGTTCGGGCGGCGGGTGCGCAAGCTGACCGTGGAGAGCCAGGATCGGTTCGCCGGGGCCGTCGGTTTCGCCGGCGAGAGCGTCGACGCCATCGAGACGGTCCAGGCCTTCGGGCGCGAAACGGCCGCCGACACCCGTTTCGGCCGGGCGGTGGAAGAGGCGTTCGGCGTCTCCCTGACCCGGATGCGGGCGCGGGCCTTGATGACGGCCATGATCATCACCGTGATGTTCGGCGGCGTGACCCTGGTGCTGTGGCTGGGGGCGCAGGACGTGATCGCCGGGCGGATGACGCCCGGATCGCTGTTGCAGTTCGTGCTGTTGTCGGTGTTCACGGCCGGGGCCGTGGGGGCCTTGGGCGAAAGCTGGGGCGATGTGCAGAAGGCCGCCGGGGCCATGGAGCGGATCGATGAACTGATGCGCGCCGAACCGTCGATCGCCGCCCCGCCCGCGTCGGTCGTCCTGCCCGAGCCGCCCCTGGGCGAGGTGTCGATGTCCGGCGTGCATTTCGCCTATCCGGGCCGTCCCGACCTGCCGGCGCTGAAGGGGTTCAGCCTGACGGTGCGTCCGGGCGAGACCGTGGCCCTGGTCGGGCCGTCGGGGGCGGGCAAGTCGACGGTGTTCCGCCTGTTGCTGCGGTTCTACGATCCGCAGTCCGGCGTGGTCAGCGTGGACGGGATCGACGTGCGCGCGGCCGATCCGGTGGCGGTGCGTGAACGTTTTGCCTGGGTGTCGCAGGAGGCGCCGCTGTTCTCAGGCTCGGCGCTGGAGAACATTCGTTTCGGCCGTGAGTCCGCCACGCTGGAAGAGGCGCGCGAAGTGGCCGAGGAGGCCCAGGCCCTGGCCTTCATCGACGCCTTGCCGGAAGGGTTCGACACGCCGCTGGGCGAACGCGGCAAGAGCCTGTCGGGCGGCCAGCGCCAGCGCCTGGCCATCGCCCGCGCCCTGGTGCGCCAGTCGCCGATCCTGCTGTTGGACGAGGCGACCTCGGCGCTGGACGCCGAGAACGAGCGGCTGGTGCAGGCGGCGCTGGATCAGGCCATGGCCCAGCGCACCACCCTGGTCATCGCCCACCGCCTGGCCACCGTGCTGAACGCCGACCGCATCGTGGTGATGGACGAGGGCAAGGTGGTGGAGGAGGGGACCCACGCCGAACTGACGGCCAAGGGCGGTCTCTACGCCCACCTGGCGCAGCTTCAGTTCAAGGGAGAGTGACCCTTCTCCCCTCGGGGGGAGAAGGTGGGCGCCGAAGGCGCTCGGATGAGGGGGCTGCGTCAGAAGTGTTGACCGGCTGACGACGAGGACGGGGCGGGCTTACCCCTCATCCGTCTCGCTTCGCGAGCCACCTTCTCCCCCAAGGGGAGAAGGACGTTACGCCGCCGCCAGGATCTTGCGCAGGGCCTTATGCACGTCGGGGTTGGCGGCCACGATCTGTTGACCCTTGGCCGGGTCGCCGTCGGCGTCGATGGTGGTGACCAGGCCGCCCGCCTCATGGACGAACAGCAGGCCCGCCGCCACGTCCCACGGCTGGAGATTGCGCTCCCAGAAGGCGTCGTAGCGGCCGCAGGCGACCCAGGCGAAGTCCAGGGCGGCCGAACCCAGGCGGCGGATGCCCGCCACGCGCTGGCCGACGGCGTGGATGTCCTTGATGGCTTGGGCGTGGCCGGTCTTGCCGATGAACGGCAGGCCGGTGGCGATCAGACAGTCCGCCAGCTCCTTGCGGCCCGCCACGCGGATGCGCGTGTCGTTCAGATAGCAGCCCTTGCCCTTTTCGGCCCAGAACATCTCGTTCATGACCGGATTGTAGGTGACGGCGGCCACGATCTCGGCCGTGCCGTCGGGCGCGCGGCGCTCCAGCCCCACGGTGATGGCGAAGTGGGGCATGGCGTGGATGAAGTTGGTGGTGCCGTCGATCGGATCGACGATCCAGGTGTGGGTCTTGTCGGTGCCCTCGACCAGGCCGCGCTCTTCGCCCAGGAAGCCGTAGCCGGGGCGGGCCTTGGACAGCAGCTCGAACAGGCTCTGTTCGGCCTTGATGTCGGCGGCGGTGACGAAGTCGCCGGGACCCTTGCGCGAGGTCTGCAGGTTCGACACCTCGCCGAAGTCGCGCAGCATCGGCCGGGCGGTCTTGCGAACCGCGTCCATCATCACTTGCAGCAGGGCGGAGGCGAGGGCCATGGGAATCTCCTGGTCCGGCTGTCCTCCAAGGCGAAATGCCCGGACAGGCGGAGAAGTTCAGCGTGTGAAGGGGGTAGGGCTTAGGTCTTAGGGCTTAGGATCGTGACGCCTAAGACCTAAGCCCTAATTCCTAAGCCCTTAGTCGGCGCGGCGGACGTATTCGCCGGTGGTGGTGTCGACCACGATGCGCTCGCCGGCCGACATATAGGGCGGGATCATGATGCGCACGCCGTTCGAGGCGATGGCCGGCTTGTAGGACGACGAGGCGGTCTGGCCCTTCACGGTCGGCTCGGTCTCGGCCACTTCCAGAACGACCTGTTCCGGCAGCTCCAGGCCGATCGGGCGGTCCTCGTGGGATTCGATCACGACCTTCATGCCTTCTTGCAGATAGGGGATGCGTTCTTCGCCGACCCATTCCTTCTGCAGTTCGATCTGCTCGTAGTTCTCGTCGTTCATGAAGACCAGCGAGTCGCCGTTGTCGAACAGATAGGAGTAGTCGCGCTGTTCCAGCGTGACGCGCTCGACCTTGTCTTCCGAACGGAAGCGCTCGTTCAGCTTGTTGCCGGTCTCCAGGTTCTTGGCTTCGACGTTGGCGAAGGCGCCGCCCTTGCCGGGCTTGACGTGGCTGGCCTTGGTGACGACCCACAGGCCGCCGTTCACTTGCAGGACCATGCCCGGCTTGATGGTGTTGCCGTTGATTTTCGCCATGGGATCACAGGGGGCTGGGCGCGCCCACCAGGCGCGCGAAATTGGGCGCTCTCCCTAGAGGAAGCCGGGCGCGAGAGCAAGGCGGGCGCGTCAGGCGTCAGTTCCCCGTGGCGCTCCGGTCGGGGGCGATCTCGGTCATGGCCGATTGCAGATAGTTCTGCTCGCCCAGTTGTTCGATCAGTTTGAACTGGGCCTCCAGGAAGTCGATGTGCTCTTCGGTGTCGGCCAGGATCTCGGTCAGGATCTGACGGCTGATGAAGTCCTTGGCCGCCTCGCACTGGGCGACGCCCGCGATCAGCGTCTCGCGACCGCCGATTTCGAGTTGCAGATCGGCGCCCAGGCATTCGACCGTATTCTCGCCGATCTTCAGCTTGTGCAGGTCCTGCATGTTGGGCAGGCCGTCCAGGAACAGGACGCGTTTGATCAGCTTGTCGGCGTGTCTCATCTCGCCGATCGACTCGTCATAGATGATCTGGCCCAGGTGCTTCAGGCCCCAGCTCTCGAACATCCGGGCGTGCAGGAAATACTGGTTGACCGCCGTCAACTCGTTGGTCAGCACCGCGTTCAGGGTGCGGATGATCGCGGGATCGCCCTTCATGTCACGTCCTCCAGCGCCGCGGATTCGTCGGGCGCGCGATGGAGATAACACGCCAGGGACGGCTTGTGTTCACTTGCGAGCACTTATCACCGCATTGAAAATGCGAGTGATTATTGGCGTCAGGGACTATTCGGCGGCCAGGGCGAAGGCGTCGCGGCTCTCTTGGATCATCTGGCGCATCTCGCAGACGCATTTGGCGCACTGGGGCGCGCACTGGTGCCGGTCGAAGACGTCGCGCGGCCGGGCCGCGCCAGCCTCGATGGCTCTGGCGACGTCACGCTGGCGAAGGCCGTTGCAGTTGCAGACGTACACGGGCGGCGGACTCGGGCTGCCGTTGAGAATGGTTCGCTATAGCAGATTGTGCGGCGACTGCAAATCGTTCTCAGGCGGCGCCGTTGACGCGGGCGGGCGAAGGAGGCACGGCGGGGCATGGCCAAAGCCCCGACCGCCCCGCCGCGCCCGCCGTGCCGACTGTATCTGATCACCCCGCCCGAGATCGCGGACCTGGACGCCTTCGCCGTCGATCTGGAAGCGGCGCTGGACGCCGGGGATGCGGCGGCCTTGCAGATCCGGCTGAAACCGGCGTCGGACGAGACGATCCGAGCGGCGACGCGGCGGCTGGCGCCGATCGCCCAGGCGCGAGGCGTGGCGGTGATCCTGAACGACCGGCCCGACCTGGCGCGCGAACTGGGCTGCGACGGCGTGCATGTGGGCCAGGGCGACGCCTCCCTGGCCGAGGCGCGGCGGACGATGGGGGCCGACGCCATGATCGGCGTCACCTGTCATGACAGCTACCACCTGGCGATGGAGGCCGCCGAGGCGGGGGCCGACTATGTCGCCTTCGGCGCCTTCTTTCCCACCACGACCAAGGCGGTGACGCATCGCGCCGAGCCTGAGCTGCTGGCCGCCTGGCAGGCGGCGATGGAGATTCCATGCGTCGCCATCGGCGGAATCACGGCTGAAAACGCGCGGGACCTGGCCGAGGCGGGCGCTGATTTCGTCGCCGTCAGCGGCGCGGTGTGGGGGCATCCACAGGGACCGGCGGCCGGCGCACGGGCCATTCTGGCGGCGCTGGAGGCCTGATTTCCACAGCTTCAGGGGATATTAGGAGACGCATGGTTCTCTGTCGCTCACACGTGTGACCGAGATTTTCCGAATGACGAGCCGCGCGCTCTCCGCAGACGACCTTTCGCTGTCCGCCAAGGCGGAGCCGGTCTCGACCGGCGCTGCGATCCCGCGTGACGGCGCGGCCGCCCTGTTCGCCCAACCCCTGGCCCCCATCCTGACGGCCATGGGGGTCATGGTGCTGATGGTGTCGTGCATCCTGTTCGCGCGGTCGGCGGGGCTGGTGACCGCCCTGTGGGGCGCGGGCGGCCTGGCGACGGCGGTGTGGCTGCGCAACAGCCGCGGGCCGACCTATGACCTGTGTTTCGGCGCCTTGATCGCCGTCGGCGTGCTGGCGGCGCAGTTCCTGGTGGGCAACACCCGGCTGATCAGCCTGATGTTCACCGTGGCCAACATGATCGAGATCGTGGGCGCGGTGCTGCTGGCCCGCCGTTTCGCGCCGACCCTGAATCTTTCGACGGTCGAGGGGGCCGCGCGCTTCCTGTTGAGCACGGCGGTCGTGGCGCCCCTGCCGGCGGCGGCCTTCGCGGCGGTGATGTTGCAGGCGATGACGGGGGCGGACCCGTATCTGACGTTCAAGACCTGGTGGTTCGGCCACGCCCTGGGGCTGGCGGTGGTCGGCGGCTTCGGCCTGGCCCTGACCCGGCGGCATCTGACCATGTTGCGCAAGCCCTGGCGCATGGCCGAGGCGGCGGTGCTGTTCGCCCTGCTGACCGGCGCCTGTGTTTTGGTGTTCGTGCACATTGATCGGCCGATGTCGTTCGTCATGTTGCCCTTGCTGCTGCTGATCGCAGCGCGGTTCCGCATCCTGGGCGTGACGGCGGGTTTGGTGATCATGGCCGTGCTGTCGATCGGCGGGGCGATGGCGGGTTACGGTCCCTATGCCGAGGCCCTTCCGCGCAGCGAGGCGGCGCTGATGGCGCAATTGCTGGTGCTGTTCGGCTATCTGCCGGTCTTGCTGGTCGCGGCCTTGTTGGACGAACGGGACCGGCTGGCCGATCGCGCGCGGGCCGGTCAACGCCGCGCCGAACTGGCCTCGGAGGCCAAGTCGCGTCTGCTGGCCAATGTGGCCCATGAGATCAAGAGTCCGGTCGGCGGGGTCATCGGCATCGGCGAGCTGTGGGCGACCGGCCAACTGGGACCCGTCACCGCGACCCAGGCCGAGATGGCGCAGATGCTGGTCAAGACCGCGCGTCAGGTCGAGGCCCTGTCACATGACCTGCTGGACGTGGCGCGCGCCGAATCCGGGGCCGTGAAGGTCGAGCTGCGGCCGACCGACGTGCCGGGCCTGCTGGAGGATGTGCGCCGTCAGACGGCCCTGCGTCCCGAAGCCCAGGCGGTGAGGATCGAGGTCCTGACCGAGGGCGACGGCCTGATCGCCCTGGCCGATTCCCAACGCCTGAGCCAGATCGTGTCCAACCTGGCCAGCAACGCCGTGAAATACGGCGCGGCGGGCGGCCTGGTCGTGCTGCACGCCCGTCGCGCGCCCGACGCGGTGCGGATCGAGGTCATCGACCGCGGCGTGGGTCTGTCGCCTGAGAAACAGGCCCAGCTTTTCGAGCCGTTCAACCGCCTGGGCCTGGAACGCACCACCGTCGAAGGGCACGGCATCGGCCTGGCCCTGGCCAAGCGGCTGACCGAATTGCAAGGCGGCTCGATCGGCGTGACCTCGACCGTCGGCGAGGGCGCGACCTTCTGGGTCGAGATGCCGCTGGCCTGACGCCCCCATGACGCGAGGGGCCTTGTCGCCGCCGTTTTCCGAGGCGAAGGTCGGCGCATGAAATCCGTAGCCTTCGTCGCCGCCCTGGCGCTCGCCACGCCCGCCTTCGCCCAGTCGTCCGGGCAGAGCGGCGGGGCCAACAGCTCTTTCCTGACCCGCGAACTGAACCGCGCGCCGCCGTCGGCGACCGCGCCCGCGCCCGGAACGGTCACCAGCCGTCCCTTGAGCCAGCCCGCACCGACGACCGCCCCGCCCGCAGCGGCCAATCCCGCTCCGGCCGCAGCAGGCCCGACGGCGTCGGCCCCGGCTTCCGCCGCGCGTCCGGTCCCGGTTCCCGCGCCGGCTGCCGCAGGCCCGGCGTCGACATCGGCGCCCGCCGTCGCGCCGCCGCCCGCCGTGGCGGCGATGGAGCCTCCGCCGCCTCCGCCGCCGACGGTGTTGGACGCCGCCGCGATCGCGGCCCTGCCGTTCCACGTCGATCTGCCGACCGGGGTGCGGATCACCACCGGCCGTCCCGGCCCGAACTTCAACATCTGGTCGATCCGCAAGGGCGATCAGACCCTGGCCATGGTCTATGCCGGACCCGCGTCTCAGTTCCCGATCTATGACGGGCAGATGGTGCAGGCGGCCGGACGCTCCTCGATCGTCGTCACCGAGGACAACCGGCGTCTGGCCCTGGAGCATTTGTTCCAGCGGACCACGGCGCCCCTGGAAATCCACGTCTGGGTGGCCAGCGTCGAAGGCGCCGACCGCGTGTTGGCCGAACAGATCGCCCAGACGGTCGATCCGAAATAGGGGTCAGGTCGCCTTGCGGTGGATCGGCGTCTCGCCGCCGAACGGCTGAAGCTGCACGCCCTTGCGGCGCACGAAGACCAGCACTTCTTGCCCGGAATCGGCCGATTTCTGCAGGCTGGAGCGATAAGGCTCCTTGCGCCAGGCGTGCGGGTTGGAGGCGTCGCATTCCACGATCAGGCCGCCGTCCGCATTGGTGTGCATCAGGAAACCGGCCACTGAGGGCTTCCATTCGTCGCCCAGCCGGTTGTCGGCCAACAGCCACAGGCAACTGAAGACGCGGCAGTCCTTGGGCCGATCCTCATAGATGCCGCAGCCCGAGGCGCGGCGGAAATGGACGCACCATTTCGACGGCGGCTTGTCCAGGGCCAGAACGCCCATCAGCTTGCAGCAGAGGCCGCATTCGTCACAGGATTTGCTCATCCCGGCCATCCATGCCGCGCCGCCCATGCCAGTGCAAGGGACGGCCAGACGGCGGCGGGCTTGCCCGCGATCAGACGGATGCCGAAGCCGTGGCCGCCCTCCTGGAACAGATGCGCCTCGGCCGGAACCTTGGCGGCGCGCAGGGCCGACAGCAGGTTCAGACTGTTCTCGACCGGCACCGCCGCGTCATCGACGGCGTGCAGCAGGAAGACGGGCGGGGCGCCGGTCCAGTCCATCCGCTCCAGCGAATAACGGGCGATCATCTCGGGCGACGGCGCGGCGCCCAGCAGATGGGTGCGCGACCCGGCGTGCACGAACGGATCGGCCATGGTGGCGACCGGATACATCAGAATGGTCAGATCGGGCCGATGCGTCTGGGCGTCGGCGGCGTCGATCGGGGCGTAGGTCGTGTCGTGACGCGCGGTCAGCATCCCCGCCAGATGGCCGCCGGCCGAGGCGCCCAGCACGGCGACCTTGGCCGGATCGCGTCCCTCGGCCGCGGCGGCGGCGCGGACCAGGCGCAGGGCGCGCTGGGCGTCTTGCAGCGGGGCGTCCGGCCCGGCGGCCCAACCGTCGGCGGGCAGGCGGTAGCGCAGGACGTAACAGGTGATCCCGGCCGCCGCGAAGACGCGAGCGACGTCCAGCCCCTCCTTGTCGATCACCGCCCAGCGGTAGCCGCCGCCGGGGATCAGCAGCAGAGAGGCGCCGTTGGGCCGTTCGGGCCGCACGACGGTCAGCAGGGGATCGGTGGTGAACTGGGCATAGCGGTCGTGGAATGACGGATCGGTCGCGCGCTCGACCACGACCGGGGTGACGGTCACGCCCTCGCCGCCGGGCGCGCCGTCGGGCCACAGGCGGATCGTTTCGGTCGGGTCGGGCGGGGCGACGGTCTGGGCCGAGGCGACGCCGGGCAGGGCCAGCATCGCCGCGATCAGGCTTCGGCGATCCATCCTCCCGAACGGCATAGGGGTCAGGCCAGTTCGACGGCCATGGCCACGGCCTCGCCGCCGCCGATGCACAGGCTGGCCACGCCCTTCTTGCCGCCGCGCGCCTGAAGCGCCGCCAGCAGGGTGGTCAGCACCCGCGCGCCCGAGGCGCCGATGGGGTGGCCCAGGGCCGTCGCGCCGCCGTTGACGTTCAGCTTGGCGCGATCGATGCCCAGGTCCTGCATGGCGATCATGGCGACGACGGCGAAGGCCTCGTTGACCTCCCACAGATCGACCTCGTCCACCGTCCAGCCCGCCTTATCGAGCGCCTTTTGCATGGCGGGCACAGGGGCGGTGGTGAACAGGGCCGGTTCATGGGCGTGGGCGGCGTGGCTGACCACGCGGGCGATGATCGGCAGACCCAGGCTCAGGGCCACGCTCTCGCGCGTCATGACCAGGGCGGCGGCGCCATCGGAGATGGAGCTGGCGTTGGCGGCGGTGATCGTGCCGTCGTTGGCGAAGGCCGGACGCAGGGTCGGGATCTTGTCGGGATTGGCCTTGCCGGGCTGTTCGTCCTGGCTGACGGTCTCGACGCCCTTGCGGGTGGTGATCTCGACCGGCGTGATCTCGGCGGCGAAGGCGCCCGAGGCGATGGCGGCGTTGGCGCGGCGCAGGCTCTCGATGGCGTAGTCGTCCTGGGCCTCGCGAGTGAATTGATAATCGCGGGCCGAATCCTCGGCGAAGGCGCCCATCAGCTTGCCGGGGGTGTAGGCGTCCTCCAGCCCGTCCAGATACATGGAGTCCGAAATCACGTCGTGGCCGATGCGGGCGCCGCCGCGATGCTTGGCCATGACGTAAGGGGCGCCGGTCATGCTCTCCATGCCGCCCGCCACGATGACGTCGGCGGTGCCCGCCTTCAGCGCATCGTGGGCCATCATGGCCGCCTGCAGGCCCGAGCCGCACATCTTGTTGACGGTCGTGGCCTCGACATGTTGGCCCAGGCCCGCGCCGATGGCGGCCTGACGGGCCGGGGCCTGGCCCAGACCGGCGGGCAGGACGCAGCCCATGAAGATCTGATCGACCTTGGCCGCAGGCACGCCCGCGCGCTCGACCGCCGCCTTGACCGCCGCCGCGCCCAGATCGGTCGCCTTGACGCCGGAAAGGGCGCCCTGAAAGCCGCCCATGGGGGTGCGGGCGAAGGCGCAGATGACGACGGGATCGGACATATGGGACTCCAAGGTTCAGTCAGGCGCTAGATCGGCCGGAAGGGCCAGGAAGGCAAGTGGATCCTCCCCAGCGAAGCGGGGGAGGGGGACCGCCGAAGGCGGTGGAGGGGGCGAGTTCAGACACGGAGCGTGGGTCCGCCCCCTCCACCACTCCGTGGTCCCCCTCCCCCGTCAAGAACGGGGGAGGATTTTGACCTACAGGCTGTCGACCATCACCAGTTCGGCGTCTTCCTTGGCCGTGATGGTCAGGCGCGCCTCATCGACGATCCCGGCGCCGTCGCGCGCGTTCAGGGCCGTGCCGTTGATCTCCACCGCGCCGACGGCGGGAACCAGATAGGCCCGGCGGCCGGGGGCCAGATCATAGGTCAAGCTCTCGCCCGCCTTCAGGGTGGCGCCCAGAACCCGGGCGTCGGCGTTGATGGTCAGGGCGCCGTCGGCGGCGTCGCCGGACGCCAGGATGGTGAAGCGGCCCGAACGGTCGGCTTTCGGAAACTCGCGCTGGCCCCACGAGGGCTGGGCGCCCGGACGGTCGGTCTCGATCCAGATCTGGAACAGGGTGGTCAGGTCGTCTTCCAGGTTGAACTCGGAGTGACGCACGCCCGTGCCCGCGCTCATCACCTGAACGTCGCCCGCAGCCGTACGGCCGCGGTTGCCCATCGAATCCTCATGGGTGATCGCCCCGGTGCGGACATAGGTGATGATCTCCATGTCCGCGTGCGGGTGGGGCGGAAAGCCCGACTTGGCGGCGATCTCATCGTCATTCCACACGCGCAACCGACCCCAGCCCATGCGCGATGGGTCGTAGTAGTTGGCGAAAGAGAAATGATGGCGGGCGTTCAGCCAGCCGTGGTTTGCCCCGCCGAGGCTCGAAAAGGGTCGAATGTCGATCATGGGGAAAGTCCCGGGAACCGAGGGTTAGCAACCTCGCTGAGGGCTATATAGGCACTACGGCTGTTACAAAAAGGGGTGGCGCCGCGACGCCGGGTCGGATCATAGTCGAATGTCATCGCCAGGAGATCAAAATGGCCAAAACTGTCCTCATTACAGGGGCCGCCACAGGCTTTGGCCGCGGCGTGGCCCTGGGTCTGGCGCGCAAGGGTTGGACCGTGATCGCCGGATGCCAGATCTGGCCTCAGGTCTGGGACCTGCGTGAGGCGGCCAAGACCGAGGGGCTGGCCATGCAGGTGGTCAAGCTGGACGTGCTGGACCCCATCGATCGGGACAAGGCGCTGGCGACGCCGGTGGACGTGCTGTTCAACAATGCCGGGATCATGGAGTCCGGGCCGATGGTCGAAATCCCCATGCCGGTGTTTCGCCGGGTTTTTGAAACCAATGTCTTCGCCGCTCTGGAGCTGGCGCAAGGGTTCGCTCGTCAGATGGTCAAGCGCGGGTCGGGCCGGATCGTGTGGACCTCATCGGTGGCTGGCCTGGTCAAGGTGCCGTTCGACGGGGCCTATGCGGCGTCAAAACACGCGGTGGAGGGCATCTGTTCGGCCATGCATGAGGAACTGGCCCCCTATGGCGTCCAGGTGGTGACCGTGAACCCCGGCGCCTTCCGCACCGGCTTCAACGACACCGGTATGGAGGCGATGGACCAGTGGTGGGATCAGGGTGAGCGTGTCGTCGACCACTGGCCGGTGCGCGAACTGAACAAGCAACACGACCCTGCCGAAATGATCGCCGCCATGATCGAGGTCATCGAGACCGACAGCCCGCCCTACCGCACCGTCCGCCCCGCTGTCGCCGAGGAGATGGTCAAACACGAACAGGCCGAGGCGTGGACGCGCAAGGGGTAGGCGTCATCCCACCTGCGCCCGATGCCGCAACATGGCGTCGGCCAGGACGCAGGCGGCCATGGCCTCGACCACCGGGACGGCGCGCAGGGCGACGCAGGGGTCGTGGCGGCCGGTGGTGCGGATGTCGGTCTCGGCGCCGTCGCGGGTGACGGTCTGGCGCGGCGTCAGGATCGAGGAC
This sequence comes from Brevundimonas sp., assembly GCF_036732845.1. Lineage (GTDB taxonomy): Bacteria > Pseudomonadota > Alphaproteobacteria > Caulobacterales > Caulobacteraceae > Brevundimonas. Next base: position 77,525 of record NZ_DAINBO010000008.1, read on the forward strand.
GTCGGCTTGAAGGCCACGCGGGCGGTCACCGGCTGACCAGTCGATACGCCGCCCAGGATTCCGCCCGCATGGTTGGACAGGAAGACGGGCGCGCCATCGGGTCCCAGGCGCATCTCATCCGCATTCTCTTCGCCCGACAGTTCGGCCGCGCCGAATCCGGCGCCGATCTCGACCCCCTTGGCGGCGTTGATCGACATCAGGGCGGCGGCCAGTTCGGCGTCCAGCTTGCCATAGATGGGCGCGCCCCAGCCGACGGGAACGCCGGTGATCTCCAAGGCGACGACGGCGCCGATGGACGAGCCGGCCTTGCGCACCCCGTCCAGATAATCGGACCACGGCTCGACCACCTCGGCCGAGGCGGCGAACAGGGGATTGGCGTTGACGGCGTCGAAGTCGACGGTTTCGGGCGCGATGTGGTGCGGGCCGATCTGAACCACGCCCGCACGGATCACGACTCCGTCGCCCAGCACCCGGCGGGCCACGGCCCCGGCAGCGACTCGGCTGGCGGTTTCCCGCGCCGACGACCGGCCGCCGCCGCGATGATCACGGACGCCATATTTGGCCTGATAGACATAGTCGGCGTGGCCAGGCCGGAAGGCGCGGGCGATGTCGCCGTAATCCTTGGACCGCGCGTCCTCGTTCTGGATCTCGATGGCGATGGGCGTTCCGGTGGTGACCGGGCCGTTCCCGTCGTCGAATACGCCGGACAGGATGCGGGCCGTGTCGCTCTCACGCCTCTGGGTGACGAAGCGGCTGCCGCCGGGTTTGCGCCGATCCAGCCACGGCTGGATATCGCCCTCGGTCAGCGGGATCAGCGACGGGCAGCCGTCGATGACGCAGCCGATGGCCGGCCCGTGGCTTTCGCCCCAGGTCGTCACGCGGAACAGATGGCCGAAGGTGTTGTGCGACATAGGGATTCAGTGATGCATGGTGGCCGAGCAGCCATGTTTGGCGGCGGCCTGGTTGAGACGACGATCCCGGGTCCACAGCCGCGCGCGATCCACCAACAGGACAGAAGCCAGAAGGTGTGCGTCAATCCAGCCCATGCCAGCGCCGAAATGCCGACCGTCTTCGACAAGGCGCAGAACCTCGTTGTCCAGGGCCTTGGGCGCGGACTTCATACGATGAAGACTGCGAAGGAAGGCGGGTCGATCGGGAAGGTTTCCCATCGCCAGTTCGCCGATCACGAATGGGTGCATCAGCACCTGCTGATCGGCCAGTAGCTGCTCCATCACCGGATCGACGCTTCGAAGATGGTCGGCCCATACCGACGTGTCCGCCAGGATCAAGGTCAGTCTTCCTCTACCCAATAGCGTTTGCGCGGACCCGGTTGGAAGTCGGGCTGACTGCCTCCCATCTTGGCCAGACGGCGCGAGGCTTCGGCGGACACATACTCCTGCAGGGCTAGGCGGATGATGGCGGATTTTTCGGTCAGGCCGCTGTACTCGGCGGCGGCGGCCATGAGGTCGTCATCCAGGGTGACGGTGGTGCGCATAGGGAGGCCTGCATCAAAATCTACATCAGATGATGCGCTTTTTGATGCGGCGACGCAATGTCAAGCCGCCGCGCGCTCCGAGGTCCAGACCCGCGTGAACCGGTTCAGCAGATCCTGCGCCGCCGAGGGCGTGTCTTCGGCCGGGGTCAGGGTGACGAACAGATGACCCTGGGGCCGCGACCCGCGCGGCGGCAGGCCCAGGTCGCGCAGCCGGATGCGATAGGGGCTGGCGACCCCGCCGACCATCCAGGCCGAACGCGGCCCGGCCCAGGTCTCGATCTCGACCCGGCCGCCGTCGTCGAACAGGCGGGCGGCGCAGGACACGTCCATGAACAGGTCGTCGCCGAAGGCCGACAGGCCGTCCTCGGGCCGGATGCGGACGGGCAGATACAGGTCCGAACCGTCTGCGCCCGCCTGTTTCAGGCGCAGATGCTCGCCCGTGCGCAGACCGGGCGGCACGGTCAGTTTCAATCGGCGCGCGCCCAGGACGATCTCGATCCGGCCGCCGGCCACGGCCTGCATCGGCGTCAGACCGACGATGGGCGGCGGCGTGGGGCGTCGCAGCGGGGCGGCCAGGGCCGGGCGGGCCGGCTGTTGGACCTGGATCATGCGCCAGGCGGCGATGACCTTGCGGAAACGGTCGGCGTCGCCCCCTTCATGATCCGGGCGGGCGGCCTTGACGGCGGCGCGGAAGGCGGATTTCAGCGCCGCGCCGTCGACCGGGCCGTTCAGGCCGATCAGGGCGTAGGCCTCCTTCAGCGAGGCGATCTCGGAACGGGCGACGGTCATCGCCGTCACTAAGGCGTCGATCATGGTCAAGGCGGGGTTAACCGCGACCGCGACGCGGCGTATGAGGGCGCCATGAGCGCCCCCGTGATCCCCCCCAGTCCGTCGCGTGAAGACTACGCCCGCGACTATGCCGCCGCCCTAGCCGCCAACGGCGACGAGGCAGCTTTTGAACGTGACGACCCGGTCGGCCTGTTCATCGACTGGCTGGCGGACGCCCGGCGGCATGAGCCGAACGACGCCAACGCCATGAGCCTGGCGACGGTCGACGCCGACGGCCTGCCGGATTGCCGGATCGTGCTGCTGAAGGACGTCGATGGGCGGGGCTTCACCTTCTATTCCAACCGCGAGAGCGCCAAGGGCGAACAGTTGGCGGCGACGCCGGGCGCGGCCCTGCTGTTTCACTGGAAGACCCTGCGGCGTCAGGCGCGAGTGCGGGGCCGGGTCGAGCCGGTGACGACGGAGGAAGCCGACGCCTATTTCGCCAGCCGCGCGCGTGAAAGCCGCATCGGCGCCTGGGTCTCGGACCAGTCGCGGCCGTTGAACGACCGCGCCGAATTGGAAGCCGCCGTGACCCGCGAAACGGCGCGGTTCGAGGGCCATGACGTGCCCCGCCCCGACCGCTGGACCGGCTGGCGCGTCGTGCCGGAATGCATCGAATTCTGGCGTGACCGGCCGTTCCGGCTGCACGACCGGGTGCGGTTCGAGCGCGCGGGCGACGGCTGGCGGCGGCTTCGCCTCTGGCCCTAGGCCGTCACAGGTTCGGCCGTCGGCAGACCCGGTTTCAGACGCCGTAGCGGGCCAGGAAGGTCTCCACGGCGTCTTCGGCCACCTGGGCGTTGCTGCGTTTGACCAGGACGTCGTCGCCGGTGACCAGGGGCACGAAGAAGACCGGGTGTTCGATCATGCCCATCAGATGGCCGGCGGCCCAGGACGGCTTGTCGACCTTGATCTCGCCCGCGTCGTCGAGCGTCTCCAGCGCCTTGATCAGGACCCCGCCGAAATGGGACCGGCCCCGCTCGAAGAAGCGCATGGCGACGGCCTGGAAACGGGGGCGCTCGGCCACGACCAACCGGAACACCGCACGGACGAACGGGTCGCTCATGAAATCGGCGTAGGCGGTGACGAAGACCGTCAGTTGCTCGCGCGCCGGACCCGTGGTCATGCGCACATGATCCATCTGGCGGCTGAAATCTTCGGCCGCGTCGTTGATGACGGCGGTGAACAGTTCGGCCTTGCCGGGGAAGTAGCCGTACAGGGTGGCGGTCGAGACGCCGGCTTCGCGCGCGATCGGCTCCATTCGGGAGCCAGCGTAGCCGTCTGTCATGAAGCGTCTTTTGGCCAGACGCAGAATCGCATCGCGACGAGGGTCTTCAGGTGAGTGAGGGTGAGTTTCGTCGCCCAATGGCATCAGTCAAGTCAGCAGCAGTGAAGGCGTCAGCCTTGCGCGATCCGTTCGCGGTCGCAAGGGAAAAACCGACGTTACTTCAATAGCCCTGATGAATTCGCCCTGCCAGAAGAGGACTTAGCAGCGGATGCGCCAGGACTGGCGCCGCCAGCCGCACGACAACCTGGGGGTCCGTCAGCCGCACGGCGGCGGTGGCGTCGGCGACGATGAAATCTGCGTGAACGCGCGACGGTTCGGTCAGCCGCTCGTGACCGGGACGAACCGTCGCCAGATATTGATGGATGACCGACTCGGCCGTCCGGCCTCGTTCCGCCTGGTCGCGCAGCAGGCGGCGGATGAAGCGGATGTCGGCCGGGGTGTCGACGAAGACGCGGATGTCGAACAGGGCCGCGACCTCGGGCGTGCACAGCACATGGGTGCCCTCCACGATCACCACCGGGGCCGCCGGCACGGGTTCGCCGCCCGGTTCGCGGCCGTGATGCAGGAAGGAATAGACCGGCGCCGTAATGGCGCGATCCGCCTTCAGCTCGGCCAGGTGCTCGGCCATCAGGACGTGGTCGCGGGCGACGACGTCGTCGAAATCGAAGGCCGCCGGATCGAAGTCGGGCAGGGCGGCGGCGTCGACGTAATAGGAGTCTTCGCGCAACAGCACGGCCGACCCGGCGGGCAGGGCGGCGTGCAGGGCCTCGGCCAGGGTGCTCTTGCCCGAACCCGAACCGCCGGTGATGCCGATGAGGATGGCCATGCCGCCTTCTAGGCGCGCCGAGCGCGCACGCCAATCCGCCGCAGAGGGTCTGATTGCTTATCGCTGATCACCCGGATAGCGTGGTTTCAAGCGCCCAAGAACGAGGCGCGCACAAGGGATCGCCCAAGGGAACGCCATGCTGGGATTGATGCAGGACTGGCCGCTGACGGTCGACAAGATCATCGACCACGCCAAGAATTGGCACGGGTCGCGCGAGGTCGTGACCCGCTCGGTCGAAGGGCCGATCGTCCGCACCACCTATGCCGACATCCACGCCCGCTCCAAGCGCGTGTCGAACGTGTTGAAGGGTTGGGACGTCAAGGTCGGCGACCGCGTCGCCACCCTGGCCTGGAACAGCGGCCGCCATATCGAGGCCTGGTACGGCATCATGGGCATCGGCGCGGTGTGCCACACCCTGAACCCGCGCCTGTTCCCGGAACAGTTGGCCTACATCATCAATCACGCCGAAGACAAAATCATCTTCGTCGACCTGACCTTCATCCCCCTGCTGGAGGCGGTGCTGCCGCACTGTCCGTCGGTCGAGCGGGTGGTGGTCATGACCGATCAGTGGAACATGCCGGCGACCAAGCTGCCGCGCGCCGAATGCTATGAGGCCCTGCTGGAGGATGCGTCCGAAGAGGCCGCCTGGGGCGGCTTCGACGAGAACACCGCCTGCGGTCTCTGCTATACCTCGGGCACGACCGGCAATCCGAAGGGGGTGCTGTATTCGCACCGGTCGAACTTCATCCATACGCTGCTGGGGCTTCAGGCCACGGTGCTGGGGGCCACGCCGTCTGAGGTGATCCTGCCGGTGGTGCCGATGTTCCACGCCAACGCCTGGGGCATCGCCTTCGGGGGACCGGCGGCAGGGTCCAAGCTGGTCATGCCGGGCGCGCGGATGGACGGCGCGGCCATCTATGAGCTGATCGAGAGCGAAGGCGTCACCTTCTCGGCCGCCGTGCCGACCGTGTGGCAGGGCCTGCTGGCCCACCTGCGCGAGCACAGGCTGAAGATCCCCACGGTCAAGCGGGTGCTGATCGGCGGTTCGGCCGTGCCCGAAAGCCTGATCCGCGCCTTCCATGACGAGTTCGGCATCGAGGTGCTGCAAGGCTGGGGCATGACCGAGACCTCGCCCATCGGCACCCTGTCCAATCTGACGCCGGAGCTGGCGGCCCTGCCGTACGACGAACAGATGAAATGGCGGGTCAAACAGGGCCAGCCGCCGCTGGGCGTCGAGCTGAAGCTGAAGAACTACGCCGGTCAGGAGATGCCGCACGATGGGCACACCTACGGCCGCCTGATGGTCAAGGGACCGACCATCGCCGGCGCCTATTTCAAGGGTGAGGGCGGCGAGATCCTGGACAACGAAGGCTTCTTCGACACCGGCGACGTCTCGACGGTCGATGAGCAGGGCTTCATGCAGATCACCGACCGCGCCAAGGACGTGATCAAGTCCGGCGGCGAGTGGATCAGCTCCATCGAGATCGAGAACATCGCCGTGGGCCACCCCAAGGTCGAACTGGCCGCGGTGATCGGGGCTGCCCATCCCAAATGGGACGAGCGGCCGGTGCTGGTCCTGAAGCTGAAGCCGGGCGAGACCCTGGACAAGCAGGAGCACCTGGACTTCCTGAACGGCAAGATCGCCAAATGGTGGGTGCCCGACGATGTGGTCGCCGTGGACGAAATCCCGCTGGGCGCCACCGGCAAGATCGACAAGAAGCTGCTGCGCGAGCGGATGAAGGACTATCGCCTGCCGACGGCGGGCTGAGGACGAACCGATGGCCAAGGTTGCGGGCGGCTGGGTGGCGAAGGCGGGATTGGCCGCGGCCCTGATCGCGCCGGCCATGGCCTTGACGGCGGCCGTGCTGATCCGCGTCGCGCCCGACCTTTCGGGGTTCGCCCGTCAGGTCCTGATCGGCCCGGTCGGAAACTACACGGCCTGGGCGGGCCTGGCGGTCGCCGTCCTGGCCCTGGTCCACGCCTTCGGAAACCTGCGGCGGCGGGGGCTGATCGCCCTGCTGGCCGTGGCCGTCGCGGGGACGGCCGTCGGCCTGTACTGGAAACAGGCGCATACGTCGGGCGCCTCCGACGTCTCGACGAACCCGGCCGACCCGCCGATGAACCTGTCCGACGTGCCCAGCGCCTCGGCGGCCTGCGACGGACTGGAGCCGCTCGCCAGCCAGCGGACGGTGGAGGAGGCGGCCTATGTGCTCCAGAACGCCGGTTTCGCCATCACCCATGCGGGCCTGTTCGACATCCAGGGCGAGCGCAAGGCCTTCTGGTTCCAGCAGGCCTACAGCCTGGACGTGCGCATCCGGCCCGGCCGCACGGACGTGCGGGTGGTGACGCGCAACGGGCGTCCGACCGACGGCGGCGCGGCCTGTCGGCTGGCGCTGAAGGTCCGCGACGGGCTTCAGCCCAAGGCGTAACGGGCGTCCAGCGTCGGGGCGGGGTCGGCGACGACCCGTCCGTCGCGAACCAATTTGATCAGATGCGCCTGCACCGACAGCGAGGCGGCGGGCCACAGGCGGCTGTCCACGGCGGCGTAGAGGGTCGGGATCATCTGGCCGATCGTCGTGTCGCCCGCCGCCAGACGCGCCAGAATCTGCGCCTCCCGCTCCAGCCGATGGGCGCGATAGGCGGCCAGGAAGGGCGCGGTCTTGGTGATCGGCGGCCCATGTGTCGGCCAGAGGGTCTCGAAATCCTCGGCGATGACGCGATCCAGGCTGGCGAAATAGGCGGCCATGTCGCCGTCGGGCGGGGCCACGACCGTGGTCGACCAGCCCATGACGTGGTCGCCGCTGAACAGGGCGCGCTCCTCCTCCAGCACGAAGGCCAGGTGGTTCGAGGCGTGGCCCGGCGTGGCCAGGGCGCGCAGGGTCCAACCGTCGCCGACGATCCGTTCGCCGTCGGCCATGATGTGGTCGGGGCGGAAATCGGCGTCCTCCTCCTCGTCCAGCCCGCCCGAGGCGTGGGTTTCGTGCGCGGGCGGCGCCGCAGCCAGGATGGGCGCGCCGGTCGCCTCGGCCAGGGGGCGGGCCAGGGGGGCGTGGTCGCGGTGGGTGTGGGTGACCAGAATATGACTGACCGTGCGGCCGCCCAACGCATGCAGAATGGCGCGCAGGTGCGCCTCGTCGGGCGGGCCGGGGTCGATCACGGCGACCGAGGCGACGGGACTGTCGCGCCCGACGATATAGGTCCCCGTGCCGGTGAAGGTGAACGGTCCCGGATTGTCGGCGATGACCCGCTGGATCAGGGGCGAGACCCAGTCGGCGCGGCCGTAGGCGAAGTCGAACTGACGCACGAAGGGGATCACGCGGACCTCATGATGACGACGGGGGCTGGCGCGGCCCTTGCCTTAACAGAACGTAAACCGTTCAGGAGGCCGCGTCGTGGTCCGCGCCGTCGCAATTACTGTCTCAAATCGGCTCCAGCCCGTGGCCGCGGCCCTGCTGTGTCTCATGGCGATGCAATTGGTGGTTGCGTCCTGCTCCCCCGAACCGGCGCCCTACGCCGCAAGGGCCGCGATTCTGCGCTGAGCCGTCGGCGGCGCGCCAAAACAAGCCGCATTCCGGGCGTTCGTCGGCAATGCCCATGCGTTCGCCGTCACGGCATTGGTTGATACGTTCGCGTAAGCCTGAACTGTATGGTGGGTGGATACGTGCCGCATCGTGGCGAAAACGAGCAATTGTTCGCCGTTTCTCGTAATAATGTTGGAAAAATGTCGAGCAAAATCGCTTTGTGTCAGCACTTTATAGGAAGTGTGGCGCGTTTGCGACAACATCACAGCAATGACATTACGGGCGTGTAATTTCCTGTGCGGCTCGCCCTTGCGGACCTAAGGTCAGCGAGTCTGTACGTGTCGGTACGTATGGAATGGTCGCCGCATCGGGGGAGCTCTTTCTGGAGCGCCGGTCGGCTTCAGGAGGATCAATGTTGAAAGCTCACACCATTCGCCAGCGCCTGCTTCAGTCGACGATGATCGGCGGAGCCGCGCTCATGGCGCTGGTCGCTGCCCCCGCGGTCACCTTGCTGACCCCGAGCGCCGCGTTCGCGCAGGACTTCACCACCGGCACCCTCGCCGGCACGGTGACCAACACCGCCGGCCAACCGGTTTCGGGGGCCGCCGTCACGGTGACCCAGAACGGCCGCGCGCAAAGCCGCACCTTCACCACGGACGCTCAAGGCCGTTTCCGCGCTTCGCAGATCCCGGTCGGCGGCTACACCGTCTCGATCTCGGGTTCGGGCTATGAGACCTACACGGACGCCAACGTTCCGGTGACCCTGGGCGGCACGGCCGACTACCAGTTCACCATCGGTTCGGTCGGCGGTTCGGCCAACAACCTGGAAGACGTCGTCGTGGTCGGCACCCGCACCGCGGCCGTCGATTTCGACCGCACCACCACCGGCATCACCGTGGACGTGCAAGAGACTTTCGACCGGATCCCCACCCAGCGTAACCTGGCGGCCATCCAACTGCTGGCTCCGTCGACCAGCCAAGGCGACGCCGCCTTCGGCAACCAGATCTCGATCGCCGGTTCGTCGGTCGCCGAGAACGTCTATTACGTCAACGGCTTCAACATCACGAACTTCCGTAACTTCGTGGGCGGCAACACCGTCCCGTTCGAGTTCTACCAGCAGGTCGACGTCAAGACCGGCGGCTATCAAGCCGAGTTCGGTCGTTCGACCGGCGGCGCGGTGATCGCGGTCACCCGTTCGGGTTCGGACGAGTTCCACGGCGGCCTGAACTACTACACCGAGCCTTCGAGCCTGGAAGACAGCTCGCCCGACACCTATGTCGGCCCTGGCTCCAACCTGGGTCTGGACTCGCAAAACACCTCGGATCGTTCGGAATCGAACGTCTGGCTGTCGGGTCCGATCTGGCGCGACCACATCTACTTCTTCGGCTTCTATAACTGGCGCGACTTCGAGAACGGCTCGGTCGACACCTCGGGCACGGTTCAGACCGCGACCCAGGACGATCCGTTCTACGGCGGCAAGCTGGACTTCTACCTGAACCCGGACCACCGCCTGGAGCTGACCTACTTCTCGGATGACCAGACGCAGGTCATCAACCAGCGCTTCAGCAACGGCGACAACGCCAACACCTTCAACTTCGTCGGCGGCGAAACCAAGATCGCCAAATACACGGGCACGTTCACCGACTGGTTCACCCTGTCGGCCCTGTACGGCGAAGGCTCGTTCAACCAGACCGTCTCGGGCGACCTGGACTCGGAAATCTCGATCGTCGACACGGCCCTGAACACGGTGCGCGGCAACCCCGCCCTGCTGATCTCGACCGGCGAAGACACCCGCAAGATGTACCGCGTCGACGCCGACATCTACGTCAACGGCCTGTGGGGTGATCACCACTTCCGCGTCGGCTACGACCGTGAAGACCTGGCTTCGTCGGCCATCTCGACCTATTCGGGCGGCCGGTACTATCGGTACTACCAAGCTGGCGCCGGCGGTGCTCTGGGCGGTCTGATCGCTCCGAACGCGCTGTACGTCCGCGACCGTAACTACCAGTCGGGTGGTTCGTACAAGACCGAACAGACCGCGTTCTACATCCAGGACGCCTGGGACGTCTCCGATCGTCTGTCGCTGCAACTGGGCCTGCGCGCCGAGAAGTTCAGCAACATGAACGCTGCGGGCGAAGTCTTCGTGGAGACGGATTACGATCTGTCGCCGCGCCTGGGCTTCACCTACGACCTGTTCGGCGATCGTTCGACCAGCCTGAAGGGCTTCTACGGCCGGTACTACATTCCGATCGCGGCCAACACCAACATCCGCATGGCCGGCAACGAGCTGTTCACGCAGGACTTCTACCGCATCTCGAGCATCTCGGGCGGTTCCTACGCGGCCACCCAGGCCGGCCTGACGGCCTGCTTGAACGCCTCGCCGCGTAACAACTGTCTGCCGGTGTTCAACGGCGCTCCTGTCCTGTCGCAGGTGCTGTCGTCGGGCGTGGTTCCGCAGTCGCAGTCGCTGGTGTCGCAAAACCTCGAGGCTCAATACCAGGACGAGTTCATCCTGGGCATCGAGCATGAAATCTCGGGCTTCGGCATGTTCGACGGCTGGACCGTCGGCGCCAACTACGTCTTCCGCGACCTGAAGGCGGTCATGGAAGACTTCGACACCAACTACATCATCCACAACTACTGCACCTACGCCGGCATCTCGGCCGCCAACTGCGGTCAGATCAACGGCTCGGGCTATGTGCTGATCAACCCGGGTCAAGACCTGATCATCACGCCGGACTCGTCGACCTTCCCGTTCCTGGCGGGGCAGACGATCACCATCCCGGCCGCGATCCTGGACATCCCGGAAGCCAAGCGCACCTACAAGGCGCTGGAGTTCACCTTTGAACGTCCGTGGGACGGCCGCTGGAGCCTGCAAGGTTCGGCCGTGTTCGCTGAATCGAAGGGCAACATCGAAGGCGGCGTGAAGTCCGACAACGGCCAGTCCGACACCGGTCTGACCCAAGACTTCGACGAGCCGGGCTGGACCGATGGTTCGTACGGCTTCCTGCCGAACCACCGCGGCCAGACCTACAAGGTGTTCGGCTCCTACGCGGTGACCGAGGACATCACCGTCGGCATGAACGCCATCCTGCAGTCGCCGCGTAAGTACGGCTGCATCGGCTCCTATCCGCTGGGTGACGGCCGCGCTTCGCCGACCACCATCACGGCCTGGTACTGCAACGGCGTCCTGACGCCGCGCGGCAGCCAGTTCGAGGGTGAATGGTTCAAGACCATCGACGCGTCGGTGTCTTGGAACATCCCGCTGTCGGGCATCCCGGGCCGCGTCCAACTGCGCGCCGACGTCTTCAACATCCTGGACTTTGAAGGCGCCACGGACTTCGTGGAATCCGGCGACCGTGCCCCCGGCACGCATAACCCGGACTATCAGCGTATCTCGGCCTACCAGACGCCGCGTTACGTGCGTCTGGGCCTGTCGTACCAGTTCTAAGAACCGGCTACGGCTCGAACCAAAGGCGGGGCGGCGGATCGAAAGGTCCGCCGCCCTTTCCTTTTGCGGAACCGACCCGCGCCTTGGAAAAACCATCGGCGCCGCGCAAGCCTTGGGGCATGACCCGGCCCGCCGCCGACCCACCGATGATCGTGAGACCCTTCGTCGCCATGCTGACCCGCTTGATCGCCGCCTTGATGTTGACTGCCGCCGCATCCTCGCCGGCCCTGGCCCAGGACCCCGACGCGCCGATCGTGACCGGCGCCAATGCGCGCGAGACGGCCTCGGCCCTGCGGCTGCGTGAGGCCATCGCCTATTCCAACCCTCTGCCGCGCGGCGCGCCGACCGAGGATTATCCGCTGGTGGCCTGGTGCGACGCCCTGGTCAGCGGCCATGTGCGGCTGGGCGAAAGCCTGCCGAACGCCGTGGCCGAGGATGTCGAACTGATCCGCCTGGGCAGGCTGGAGGCCCAGGATTTCCGCCAGGCCCTGCACGCGGCCGAATCGCGCCAGTCGGCGGCGACCAAGGCGGCCGCCCGCGCCGCGGCGGAAAGCGCCGCCGCCATGTGGACGCCCGTGCTGGCCCAGGAAGACCCCGCCCTGCGCAGCCAGGCCTTCGGCCTGTTCTTCGGCCTGCCGGGCCGCTGCGAGCATGCCGCGCGCCGCATTCGCGAGAACATCACCACCCCGCCCGCGACCCCGGCGGACGTGGGCCTGCGCGAGGCCGAACCGGCGTCGTGAGACCCAGACAGCGGGCGAGACGGGTCTGAGGGTCCGTTCGGCTTCGTCCGCGCGCGCTCGACATCGGGGTCTGGCGGGGCGATCCTGTCGACGCTCGCCATGACACAGGCTCGTTTCACCACCATCGGACATTCCAACAGGACGCTCGACGAGGTCCTGGCCATGCTGGACGCGGCGCGGGTGCGATGGGTGGCGGACGTGCGGGCCTTTCCGCGATCACGCAGCAACCCCGCCTTCAACATCGACCATCTGCCGGACGCGCTGGCGGCGTCGGGGATCGGCTATGTCCACATCGGGGCGTTGGGCGGGCGGCGCGGGCGTCAGCCCGATGTGCCGGAGACGACCAATGCGCTGTGGCGCGAGACCAGTTTTCACAACTACGCCGACCATGCGCTGGGCGACGTCTTCGGCGCGGGGTTCGACCAGCTCCTGACCCTGGGCGCGGACCAGCGGGTCGTCCTGATGTGCGCCGAGGCGATGTGGTGGCGGTGCCACCGACGGATCATCACCGACTATCTGGTGCTGAACGGCCATCCGGTCGAACACCTGATGACGCCGGGGCGGACGCAGGCGGCCGCGGCGACGCCCGGTTCGGTGCATCGGCCCGACGGCAAGGTGGTCTATCCCGCCGCGACGCCGGGCGGCGGGATCACCCCTGCGGATCGTAGTTGAGGATCGGCGACAGCCAGCGTTCGGCGACGGCGACGTCCCAGCCCTTGCGGGCGGCGTAGTCGGCGACCTGATCGCGGTCGATCTTGCCGACGCCGAAATAGTGGCTGCCCGAGTGGCCGAAATAGAGACCCGAGACCGAGGCCGGGGGCGTCATGGCGAAGCTTTCGGTCAGAACCATGCCTGCGTTGGCGTCCGCATCCAACAGACGGAACAGGGTGGCCTTTTCGGTGTGATCAGGCTGGGCCGGATAGCCGGGTGCCGGGCGAATGCCTTGATATTGCTCGGCGATCAGCTCATCGACCGTTGTGGTTTCGTCGGCGGCGTAGCCCCACAGCCGGGTGCGGACCTCCTTGTGCAGCCGTTCGGCGAAGGCCTCGGCCAGGCGGTCGGCCAGGGCGGTGGACAAGATGGCGGAATAGTCGTCGCCCGCCGCCTTGAACGCGGCGGCTTTTTCCAGCTCGCCGTGACCGGCGGTGACGGCGAAGGCGCCCAGCCAGTCGTCGCCGTCCTCGGCCACGAAGTCCGACAGGCACAGATTGGGTTTGCCGTTCGACTTGGCGATCTGCTGGCGCAGGCCGTGGAAGCGCGCCAGTTCGGTCGTGCGGGTCTCGTCCGACCAGACCACGATGTCGTCGCCGCGCGCATTGGCGGGCCAGAAGCCGACCACGCCCCGGGCGGTGAACCATTTCTCGTCGACGATCCGCTTCAGCATGGCCTGGGCGTCGGCGAACAGATCGCGGGCGGCCTGGCCGACGATCTCGTCTTCCAGGATCAACGGATAGCGGCCGATCAGCTCCCAACTGGCGAAGAAGGGGGTCCAGTCGATGTGGTCGGCCAGGTCTTGCAGATCCCAGGCGTCGAAGGCGCGCACGCCCACGAAGGATGGGCGGCCGGGCAGGGGAGCGGCCGGGTCGGGCCGGAAACGGTTGGCGCGGGCCTCGGCGATGGGGCTGCGGGCCTTCACCTCCTGACCGCGGGCGTATTGTTCGCGGATGCGGACGTATTCCTCACGCGTGGCGGCCTCGTTCCTGGCCTTGTCGGTCGGCGACAGCAGGCCCGCGACCACGCCGACGGCCCGGGAGGCGTCGATGACATAGGTGGTGGAGCCGGCCTTGTAGGCGGGTTCGACCTTGACCGCCGTATGGGTGCGGCTGGTGGTGGCGCCGCCGATCAACAGCGGGATGTCGAAACCGCGCCGCTCCATCTCGCGCGCCACGAAGACCATCTCGTCCAGCGACGGGGTGATCAGGCCGGACAGGCCGATGATGTCGCAGCCGTGGGCCTGGGCCTCGTCCAGGATGCGGTCGGCCGGAACCATGACGCCCAGATCCACGACCTCGTAATTGTTGCACTGAAGCACGACGCCGACGATGTTCTTGCCGATGTCGTGGACGTCGCCCTTGACCGTCGCCATCAGGATCTTGCCGTTGGTGGTGCGCGCCTGGCCCGCCTTTTCGGCCTCCATGAAGGGTTCCAGATAGGCCACGGCCTGTTTCATCACGCGGGCGGACTTGACCACCTGGGGCAGGAACATCTTGCCCGAGCCGAACAGGTCGCCGACCACGTTCATGCCGTCCATCAGCGGGCCTTCGATGACGTGCAGCGGGCGTTCGGACCCGGCGCGGGCCTCTTCGGTGTCCGCCTCGATCCAGTCGGTGACGCCGTGCACCAGGGCATGCTCGATGCGCTTGGCCACCGGCTGGCCGCGCCAGGCCAGATCAACGACCTTGGCCGCGCCCTTCTCGCCCTTGTAGCGGGGCGCCAGATCGACCAGCCGCTCGGTGTTCGAGACATTGGTGCGCTGGGACCGGTTCAGGATGACGTCCTCGACGGCCTCGCGCAGCTCCGCGTCGATGTCGTCATAGACGGGCAGGTCGCCGGCGTTGACGATGCCCATGTCCATGCCCGCCGCGATGGCGTGGTACAGGAAGACCGAGTGGATGGCCCGGCGCACCGGCTCATTGCCGCGGAAGCTGAACGAGACGTTCGAGACGCCGCCCGAGACGTGGGCGTGGGGCAGGGTGGCCTTGATGACCCGCGTCGCCTCGATGAAGTCGACGGCGTAGTTGTCGTGCTCCTCGATCCCCGTCGCCACGGCGAAGATGTTGGGGTCGAAGATGATGTCCTCGGGCGGGAAGCCGACCTCATCGACCAGGATGCGATAGGCGCGGGTGCAGATCTCGATCTTGCGGGCGGCGGTGTCGGCCTGGCCCTGTTCGTCGAAGGCCATGACCACCACGGCGGCGCCGTAACGCAGGCACTGGACCGCATGGTGGCGGAAGGCGGCCTCGCCCTCCTTCATCGAGATCGAATTGACGATGGGCTTGCCCTGAACGCATTTCAGGCCCGCCTCGATGACCTCCCATTTGGAGCTGTCGATCATCACCGGCACGCGGGCGATGTCCGGCTCGGCGGCGATGAGGTTCAGGAAGGTGCGCATGGCCGCGACGCCGTCCAGCAGGCCCTCGTCCATGTTGACGTCGATGACCTGGGCGCCCGCCTCGACCTGCTGGCGCGCGACGGACAGGGCCTCGGGGTAGTTCCCCTCGACGATCAGTTTGCGGAATTTGGCCGAGCCGGTGACGTTGGTGCGTTCGCCGACGTTGATGAAGGTGGGGCGCATCAGTCGGCCTCTGCAATGCGGCCGAGCACGTAAGCCGGATCCCGGTAGGCCTTGATCTCAATCAGCGAACCGCTGGGGTCGGCGATCATCAGCTTGCCCTGCTCCGAACGCTCACCGGCAAATGAAATTGTCGGTGGTTCGATGAAGGTGTCGAGCCGGGCGGCAGTCGCCTCCCATTCGGGCCAAGAGACTGTCGCGCCGAAATGGCGGGTGCGGGGGTGGGGCGACAGGACGTCGCCCGGTGCGTGCTGAAGGGTGACCTGCGCGCCGAACAGACGGATGTCCACAGCGTGCGGGTGCCGTCGGCCGACTTCCGCACCGAGGCGGTCGACATAAAAAGCAAGGGCGGCGTCGAGGTCGGAAACCGGAAACGACAGATGAAATACAGGTCTCATCACGCCGCCGCCTCGAACGGTTCGAGACCCGACAGGCGCAGGGCCACCGGCCGTTCGGGAATCTCGCGCGGGGTCACGCCCGCGACCTCTTGGGCCGTATGGCGGATGTGGTCCGGCGTCGTGCCGCAGCAGCCGCCGACGATGTTGACCAGACCGGACTTGGCCCATTCTTCGAGATGGTGGGCGGTCTCGTGCGGCTCTTCGTCGTACTGGCCCATGGCGTTGGGCAGGCCGGCGTTGGGATAGGCGGCGACCAGGGTGTCGGCCACCCGCGCCAGATCGGCGATGAAGGGCCGCATCAGATCGGCGCCTAGCGCGCAGTTGAAGCCGACGGCGAAGGGCTTGGCGTGGCGCACGCTGTTCCAGAAGGCCTCGGCCGTCTGGCCCGACAGCGTGCGGCCCGAACGGTCGGTGATGGTGCCGGAGATCCAGATGGGCAGGGGTTCATAACCCTCATCCTCCAGATCCTTGATGGCCTTGATGGCGGCCTTGCAGTTCAGGGTGTCGGTGATGGTCTCGATCAGGAACAGATCGACGCCGCCCTGGTGCAGGGCCGCGATCTGGTGACGATAGGCCTGATAGACTTGGTCGAAGGTCACACCGCGCGCGCCGGGGTCGTTCACGTCGGACGACATGGACAGCATCTTGTTCAATGGGCCGATCGAACCGGCGGCGAAGCGGGGCCTCGTCGGCTCCTTCGCCGTCCAGCGGTCGGCGGCGGCGCGGGCCAGTTTCGCGCCCTCCAGATTGATGTCCCACACCGCCTGATCGTCCAGCCTGTAGTCGTCCTGGGCGATGGTGGTGGCCGAGAAGGTGTTGGTCTCGGAGATGTCGGCTCCGGCGGCGAAATACTGGTCGTGCAGGTCGGCGACGATGTCGGGCCGGGTCAGACACAGGATGTCGTTGTTGCCCTTCATCTGACCGGCGTGGTCGATGAAGCGGTCGCCGCGGAAGTCGGCCTCGTCCAGGCCGCGACGCTGGATCATCACGCCCCAGCTTCCATCCAGAACCAGGATGCGTTCACGGGCCGCCTGGTGCAGGGCGGCGATGCGGTCTGTGCGGGTCATGTCAGGCGGTCTTCTGTTCGCGCACGCCCAGCACCCGGCAGATGGCGTAGACCAGATCGGCGCGGTTCAGGGTGTAGAAGTGGAAGTCCGAGAAGCCTTCCTCTTGCAGACGGGCGCAGGTCTCGGCCGCGACCGAGGCGGCCAAGAGCTTGCGGGTCTCGGGATCGTCGTCCAGTCCGTCGAAATGGGCCGCCAGCCAGTCGGGAATGGAGGTTCCGCACGCGCCGCACATCCGTTGCAGCCCCGCGAAGTTCGACACCGGCATGACGCCGGGGATCAGGGGAATGTCGATCCCGGCTGCGCGCACGGCGTCGCGAAAGCGCAGGAAGGCGTCGATGTCGAAGAAGAACTGGCTGACCGCGCGGGTGGCCC
>NZ_DAINBO010000009.1:0-90220 GCF_036732845.1 Brevundimonas sp.
TGAACCTGGACGAGGTGATCCGCATCGTCCGCGAGGAGGAGCAGCCCAAGGCGGTGCTGATCGCCCGTTTCGGCCTGACCGAGACCCAGGCCGACTTCATCCTGGACACCCGGCTGCGTCAGTTGGCGCGGCTGGAGGAGATGGCGATCGAGAAGGAGTTCAAGGCGCTGTCTGAGGAACTGGCGGGCCTGAACGCGATGATCGCCTCGCCCGCGCGCCAGACCAAGCTGCTGGTGGTGGGCCTTCAGGACGTGCGCAAGGCCCTGGTCTCGCCGCGCCGCACGACCATGGCCGAGGCGGTGGACGCCAGCGCCTTCGTCGCACCCGAGGCCTTCATCCCGCGTGAGGCGGTCACGGTCATCCTGTCGGAACGCGGCTGGATCCGCGCCGCCAAGGGCAAGGTCGAGGACCCGTCGGAGCTGAAGTTCAAGGAGGGCGACGCCCTGGCCTGGCTGGTCCCGGCCTGGACCACCGACAAGCTGCTGATCGGCGCCTCGGACGGGCGGGTGTTCACGGTCGGGGTCGACAAGCTGGCCTCCGGGCGCGGCCATGGCGAGCCGTTGCGCCTGATGATCGACCTGGACGAGAAGGCCGACATCGTCGGCGTGCTGGCGCACCAGCCGGGCGGCAAACTGCTGGTCGCGTCGAAGGCTGGTTACGGCTTCCTAGCGCCCGAGGACGAGACCCTGGCCCAGAAGCGTGGCGGCAAACAGGTGCTGAACGGCGAGATGCTGTCGATGCTGCGGGCTTCGGGCGATCACGTCGCGGCCATCGGCGACAATCTGAAGACCCTGGTCTTCCGCCTGGACGAACTGCCCGAGATAGGTCGTGGCAAGGGGGTGAAGATCCAGTCCTACAAACAGGGCGGCCTGGTCTCGATCACGACCTTCGACGCCGAGCCGGGACCGGAATGGGTCGACGGCGGCGGGCGACGCCGCAACTGGCCCGACTGGAAGGACTGGCTGGGCAAACGCGCGCAGACCGGGCGGCAGGGACCGAGAGGGTTGCGGAAGTTCAGGTAGGTTTCCCTCTCCCGATGGGAGAGGGCTTGAGGCCCGCAGAGCGAAGCGATGCGCCTTGGCCGAAAGGGTGAGGGTCGGATATCCGCCGATCATCACCCAGCAGTCGACCCTCACCCTTTCACGCGGCCAATCGCCTTGCAGGCTCCTGGGCGTTCAAGCCCTCTCCCAGCGGGAGAGGGATGACGCCGAGGTGACGCCGATTTCATTCGCGGGGGGCTTCGCCATACGCGATAATCCGCCCGTGGGCCGCGTTGGCCCACGGCTGGAGATTGAATGGATGACCTGGATCATCATCGGCGTCATCGTCGCCGTGCTGCTGTTCGTGGTGGTGGGCGCGTACAACAGGCTGGTCGCCCTGGATCAGGCGGCGAACCAGTCGTTCGCCGACATCGACGTGCAGTTGAAGCAGCGTCAGGACCTGATCCCCAATCTGGTCGAGACGGTGAAGGGCTATGCCGCCCACGAGAAGGGCACGCTGGAAGCCGTGATCCAGGCGCGCAACGCCGCGACCTCGGCGGCATCGGTCAATGACAAGGTGCAGGCCGAGAACATGCTGACGGCGTCGCTGGGCCGTCTGTTCGCCCTGTCGGAGGCCTATCCCGACCTGAAGGCCAACACCAATTTCCAGCAGTTGCAGATGGATCTGTCGGACCTGGAGAACAAGCTGGCTGCCGCGCGTCGTTTCTTCAACAATGCGGTGGGCGAGTTCAACGCCGTGCGCCGCCAGTTCCCGACCGTGCTGTTCGCCGGGATGTTCGGCTTTGGCGCGGACAAGCCCTTCTTCGACGTCGGGGCCGACGAACGCGCGGCCCTGAACGCCGCCCCGCCGCAGGTGAAATTCTAAGCCGCCATGGCCGCCTTCCACGGCCGCGCCGTCGGCCTGAAGACCCACATCTGGGCCAACAACACCCGGTCGGCGATCCTGCTGGCCGGGTTCCCGGTGTTGCTGGTGATGATCCTGTACGGGGTGCAGTTGGTCCTGATGGGATTGGGCGTCCTGCCGGGCACGGGCCGGGGTCTGGACGCCGATATGGCGCGGGCGGCCGAATGGCTGAGCTGGACCGTGCCCATGGCGGCCGTGATCGCCGTGATCTGGTTCGTCATCGCCTATTTCGGCAACCAGATGATGATCGACGCCATGACCGGCGCCCGCCCGGTCGAGCGGCGTGATGCGCCGGACCTCTATAATCTGTTGGAGAACCTGTGCATCTCTCGCGGGATGCGGACGCCGACCTTGCGGATCATCGAGGACCCGTCGCTGAACGCCTACGCCAGCGGCCTGCATGAAGGGCGTTACAGCGTCACCGTCACGCGCGGCCTGATGGACGCCCTGAACCGTGACGAGTTGGAGGCTGTTCTGGCCCACGAACTGACGCACGTCATCAATCGCGACGTGCGCACCATGGTCATCGCTTCGATCTTCGCCGGCATCATCAGCGTGATCGCCGAACTGGTGTTCCGTGGGCTGTTCTATGTGCGCGGCGGCGGCAAAAACAACAAGAACGCCGGGCCTCTGATCCTGATCGGTCTGGCCATCGCGGTGATCGGCTTCGCCCTGGCGGCGGTGATCCGCATGACCCTGTCGCGGACACGCGAATATGTGGCCGACGCGGGTTCGGTGGAGCTGACCAAGAACCCCGACGCCATGATCTCGGCCTTGCGCAAGGTCTCGGGCCGGTCGCAACTGCGGGCGCCGGACGAGGTGCAGGGCATGTTCCTGGACAATCACCCAGACCGGAACGGCTTCATGGACATGTTCGCCACCCACCCGCCGATCGAGAAACGGATCGCGGCCCTGGTGGAGTTCGCGGGCGGACGGGACCTGCCGCCGACGGATGCGATCAATACGGCCGTGCCGACGACGTAGATCTCCTCCCTGTCGTGCGGCGATGGGGAGGAGAAGTCAGTCCACCCGCACCCAGCCCATCGGCTTCAGCATCTCCATCGGCCGGAACTGGGCCTTGTAGTCCATCTTGGGCGAACCCTGGACCCAGTAGCCGAGATAGACATAGGGCAGGTTCACCGCCGCCGCCTGGCGCAGGTGGTCCAGGATGGCGAACACGCCCAGGCTGCGCCGCTCCAGCGACGGGTCGAAGAAGCTGTAGACCATCGACAGGCCGTCGTTCAGCAGGTCGGTCAGGGTGCAGGCCACCAGATCGCCCGGCCCGCCGTCGGTCGAGGGCAGGCGATATTCGATCAGATGGGTGCGCACGGCCGTGTCCTCGACCATGGCGACATAGTCCAGCCAGCCCATGTCGGTCATGCCGCCGCCGGGGTGGCGGTGATTGAGATAGCGGCGCAACAGGTCGAACTGCTCGATCGTCGCCTCGGCCTCGACCAGGCCGCGCGACAGGTCGGCGTTCCTGGCCATGACCTTGCGCTGGGTGCGCGACAGATCGAAATCGGCCACCGGCAGGCGCACCGAGACGCAGGCGTCGCAGGTCGCGCAGGCCGGGCGATAGGCGATGTTCTGACTGCGGCGGAAACCCGCCTGGGTCAGTTCGTCATTGACGTGCGCCCCGTCGAAGAAGGGCAGGTTGGCGAACACCTTGCGCTCGGTCTGGCCCGCCAGATAGGGGCAGGGCGCGGTCGCGGTCATATAGAAGCGAAGCTGGTGATGAGGAACGTGTCGGGTCACGCGCTAATCCCGCATCCGATTTCGCCGAAGGTGTGGCGCGACCTCGTCCATGACGCCGATGTGAGGCCGGTTCGGCGCGCGCCGCAAGGTCTCTCGCCTCGCGGCAGAGCGGTCACAGGCTGGTGTCCGTCGGCAGGACCGGCGCCTCGCGCAACAGCACGATGGCGATGCGGCGGTTGCCGGCCAGGCTGGGATCGTCGGGATACAGCGGGTCCGAGCCGGCCTTGCCCGAGACCTGATACACGCGGTCGGCGTCGACCCCGGCGTTCTGCAACACCAGGCGCGAGGCGTCGGCCCGCTGGGACGACAAGGACCAGTCGGTCGGGGCGCTGGCGCGGCCCGAACCGGGGCGGGCGCTGGTGTGGCCGGTGATGGAGATGCGGTTCGGCAACTGGTTGATGACCCGCGAGACGGCGCGCAGCAACAGGGTGGCGCGGGCGTTCGGGCGGGTGGAGTTCGGCTCGAACATCGAGCGGCCTTCCTGATCGACCAGTTGAATGCGCAGGCCCTCGGGCGTCTGGTCGATGATCAACTGTTTCGACAGTTCGGCCAGTTCCGGCATCGACTGCATGGCCTGGCGCAGGGATTCGGCGGCCGAGGCGAACTCGGCGGCCTCGCGCCGAGCGATCTCCTCGCGCAGGGCTTCTTCCGAGGCGGCGGCGAGGTTGGAGTTCTGACCCGCCTCTTGCGGCGCGTCCGGCGGCGCCTCGGGCGACAGTTGGTTGATCACCGACATGGCGCCGGACCCCTTGGCCCCGTCCTCGCCCAAGGAGGTCCCCCCCAGGATGCCGCCCGAACCGCTGGTCGTCTGGCTGACGCTGGCGGGGGCGAAATATTCGGCGATGCCGCGCTTCTGCTCCGGGTCGGTGGTGTTGATCAGCCACATCAGCAGGAAGAAGGCCATCATGGCGGTCACGAAGTCCGCATAGGCCACCTTCCACGCGCCGCCATGGTGGCCGTGGCCGCCGACCTTCTTGACCTTCTTGATGAGGATCGGACGATCACTCGAAGACATGGGAACTCACGCGGCAAGACTTCATTAGCCTTAAAATCGGCGCGGGCCGTTAAGAAGCCGTTGCGCCTGCTCCGTCAGCCGGGCTTTCGGTTGAGACCTCGCTCTTGCCGTGACGGGGCGGCTCGCCTAGGTCAGGCGGGTGTCCGACGCCCTTGACCGCTCTGCATATCGACGCGCCCTGGGGACCTTTTCGACCGGCGTCTGCGTGGTCACGGCCCATACGCCCGAGGGGGCGTTCGGCATCACGGTCAACTCCTTCACCTCGGTGTCGCTGGACCCGCCGCTGATCCTGTGGTGCCTGGACGAGGGGTCGGAGCGGCACGGCCTGTTCGCCGCCGCCGACAGGTTCGCCGTCCATGTCTTGCCGGTCGAGGATCGCGAGATGTCCGACCGCTTCGCCTGGGGCGTCTGCCGCCTGTCGCAGGATGAGTTCGACACCGCCGATCCGGCGCCGCCGCGCCTGAAGAACGCCCTGGCGCGGCTGGACTGCATCGCCGAGCAGCGCCTGCCGATGGGCGATCACCTGACCATCGTCGGCCGGGTGCTGGATTTCGACAGCCGGTCGGGCGACGCCCTGACCTATTTCCGCGGCCGTTATGGAACGGCCGCCGATCCTCACGAGGGGTGACCATGCGCATCGCCTTCGCCGGACTGGGCGTCATGGGCGCGCCCATGGCCCGACACCTGATCACCGCCGGACACGAGGTCGCGGGCTACAACCGTTCGCCGGACAAGGCGCGCGCCTGGGCGCAGGCGCATGGCGGCCGCTTCGCCGCGACCGTGGCCGAGGCGGCGGACGGGACCGAGCTGTTCATCCTGTGCGTGGGCGACGACGACGACGTGCGCCAGGTCGTGACCGAGGCCCTGCCGCACCTGGCTGAAGAGGCGGTGATCGTCGACCACACCACCACCTCGGCCAAGGTGGCGCGCGAAATGGCCGAACGGGCGGCCCAGCGCGGCGTCGCCTTCATCGACGCCCCGGTGTCAGGCGGACAGGCGGGGGCCGAGACCGGCCAACTCAGCGTCATGGCCGGCGGCGACGCCGACGCCCTGGCGCGGATCGAGCCGGTGCTGCGCGCCTATTCCAAGGCGATCCGGCACATGGGACCGGCGGGCGCGGGCCAACTGACCAAGATGGTCAATCAGATCTGCATCGCCGGGGTGGTTCAGGGCCTGGCCGAGGCGGTGCATTTCGCCGAACGGGCGGGACTGGACACGGACGCGGTCTATGAGGCGGTGTCCAAGGGCGCGGCCCAGTCCTGGCAGATGGACAATCGCTGGAAGACGATGGCCGAGGGCCGGTTCGACTTCGGCTTCGCCGTCGACTGGATGCGCAAGGACCTGGGCCTGGTGCTGGATGAGGCGCGGACCAATGGGTCGCATCTGGCGGTGACCGCCTTGGTCGATCAGTTCTATTCGGAAGTTCAGAGTTTGGGGGGATCGCGATGGGACACGTCGAGCCTGGCGGCGAGGTTGCAGGATCGAAGCCGCCGTCCAAGCGGCGGCTGACCACCATCTGGCGCCAAGGGGAACCGTCCCATCCGGCCTGGGCTTTGTGGTGGCGGCTGAAGCGGCATTTCAGCCTGCTGACGGCGCCGGCCAGTTGGTTCGGCTCGCCCGGCGCCTGGACCTATTTCGGCAACGACTTCATCACCGGTCTGCGCCGCAACGAATCGACCGCGCGGTCCTTCGCCCTGCTGGACGAGCAGCCCGAGCTGTTCGAGGTTGTGCGCGCCCTGGCGGCCCTGAATCTGAAACGCCACGAGCAGATGTTTCAGTTCATCGCCCTGCTGTACGTCTCGGTCCCGGTCACCATCGTGCTGGGATTGGCCGAGGTCATGCCGAATGACCTGATCCGCCTGTTCTCGGAACAGCAACGCGGGGTGATGATCCTGGTGACGGCCCTGACGGTGGGCGCGCTGGTTTACCTGGTCGGGATGTGGCGCGCCCGTCAGTTGATCTCGGTGCTGGAGCTGTGGCGGATCGAGCGCGGGCGCGCCGGACCTCAGGCGTGACCGGCGCCGTCGTCGGCTGAGGCGGGCGGCAGGTCCAGGAAGACGACCCGGCCCGTGTCCATCCGCTTGACGGCGGCGACGACCTTCAATCGTCCCGAGCCGATGGCGTCGGCCAGGCTGGCGTCGGCGACCTTCAGCTTGTCGGCGACGCGGCGGGCGTTCTCCTCGACCGCACGCACGGCCATGTCGGCGGCGCCCGAGCGGCGGGCGTCCAGCACGGCGGGGATGATCGGCACGATCATCTCTTCCAGGGACGGGTCCAGCGGGATGGCGCCGTCGACCACGGCCTCGGCCGCCGCCACGGCGCCGCAGCCGGTATGGCCCATGACCACCACCAGCGGGCAGTTCAGGTGCTTCACCGCATAGACGATGGAGGCCAGGCCGCGTCGGTCGACGGTGTTGCCGGCCACCCGGATCGAGAACAGGCGGCCGAAACCCTGGTTGAACAATATGGTCGGCGGGGTGCGGCTGTCGGCGCAGCCGACGATGGTGGCGATGGGGTTCTGACCGCTCTGAAGCTCGTCCAGGTCGTCGGCCTTGATGTGACCCAGGTTGTTCTCGCCGCGCAGGAAGGCCTCATTGCCGGCGATCAGCTCGGCCAGGGCCTGCTTGGGCGTGGGACCCGAGCGCGCGGCGGGAGCCGAAGACGCGGTCGTGATGATCGGCTCCAATCCGGTCGCGCCGGTCGAACCCGTCGTCGGGCGCGACTTGTCGCGTCCTCCCCCCCATAGCCAGCCCATGCATCCCCCCATAAAGCGACCGCCGTCTGTCGAACGGCGGTTAACATCTGTCAAGGCAAAGGGGCGGCGATCCGCGCGCGAAAGGCCGAGCCGAACCTTCCGTTCGACTACTTCAGAACGGTCTCGGCGTCCGTGAGCACGACGTCGTGCATCTGGTTCAGATAGGCTTCGTAATAGCCCTTGTGAGACGCGCCGACGATGGTCAGCATCCGGGTTCCCGCTTTACGGCCCAGCACTTCTCGGATGTTGGCGACCATCCGCAGGTTCCGCGTCTCCCAATATCCCAGATAGTTTCGCCCGAACGCCTGCGGCGACGGTTCGACGTGTTGTGCGCCGAAGTCGGAGCGATAGACCACCATGGCCATCGCGGGGGCGTTGTAGGCGCGATAGATGTTCAGCAGGCCTTCCGGTTCGCCCAGGCGCGCCTCAAGGGCGGCGTCCTGGTCCTTGCGCGCCTGGACATCCGGGTTGTCCCAGGCGGCCATGATGGCGGCGGCGTAGGCGTCCTCGTCATCGATCGGCGCCGCATTGTCCGCCGAATGGTCATCGACGCTCCAGACGCGTTCAAGCCCGATGCGTGCGGCCAGGGCGGCCGCGATCAGTTCGGTTTCGTTCCGTCGCGAGGCGCGCTGGTTGAGGGCCGCGATCAGATCCGGCGTCAGCCCGTCTTGCGCCAGGCGTTGGTTCTCGGGCAGGCGAAGCCATTGCACCAGCGCCGACGCCGGTTCGCCCGCCGCCAAGAACACCAAGGCCAGGCGTCGACGATCCGTCGACGACGGCGCCTGCGGCCAGTTCGCCAGCAAACGCTCCACCTCGGCGTTGGCCGTGGGAACGTCCATCCCCGCCGCCAGGGCCGCCGCGCCGGGATCGTAGCAGTATCGCTGTACGCTCTCGGCGTACCTGACCGGGTAGCGGCGCAAGCTGTCGCACTGCAGTCCCGACACGGTCTCGGTGGAAATCGCCGTGGGCCGCCACGCCGCCAGTCTTTCCAGAACAGGCTGGACCTGTTCGATGCGGAATGTGTCCGGCAGGCCCGACAGGTGCGGCGAGCCGAGAACCAGCACTTCGTTCAGCGCGCCCGGCGGCGGGCCTTTCAACTGGTCGGGGTGAAAGGCGGGAACATAGTCCTGGGCCATGGCCGGTGGGCCAAATGCCGTCAGCGCCGTCACGGTCAGAGCGAATGCGGCTCGCATTTTGGTCCCTCGATCCGCGCTGTGATCTGGCGCTGAGGGACCCTACCGACCGCTGTTCTCGCCACGAAGTTAAGGTTGCTTAATCTGATGCTCGCCGGTTCGCGAGGCGGGGCTGGCCGACCTCATGACCCCAACAGTCGCGCGGCCTTGGGTGCGAAATAGGACAGCACCCCGGCGCAGCCCGCGCGCTTGAAGGCGGTCAGGGTCTCGACGATGGCGCGGTCCTCGTCCAGCCAGCCGTTGGCGATCGCCGCCTGCATCATCGAATATTCGCCCGACACCTGATAGGCGAAGGTCGGCACGCCGAAGGTCTCGGACACGCGCCGGATGATGTCGAGATAGGGCATCCCCGGCTTGACCATCACCGCGTCGGCGCCCTCGGCGATGTCCATGGCCACCTCGCGCAAGGCCTCGTCGGAATTGGCGAAATCCATCTGATAGGTCTTCTTGTCGCCGGTCAGCATCTTGGCCGAGCCGACCGCGTCCCGGTACGGGCCATAGAAGGCCGAGGCGTATTTGGCGGCGTAGGACAGGATCAGCGTGTCCTGGAAGCCGTTGGCCTCCAGAGCCTCGCGGATGGCCTGGACCCGGCCGTCCATCATGTCGGACGGGGCGACGACATCGGCCCCGGCATGGGCCTGGATGAAGGCCTGTTCGGCCAGCCGCTCCAGCGTCGCGTCATTGGCGATGCGGCCGTTTTCGATCACGCCGTCGTGGCCGTGGTCGGTGTAGCAGTCCAGCGCCACGTCGCACATGACGCCGATCTCGGGCGCGGCGTCCTTGATGGCCTTGATGCACTCGGGGACCAGACCGTCGGGATCGGTCGCGCCCGTGCCGACGGCGTCCTTGGTCGCCGGATCGACATTGGGAAACAGGGCCACCGCCGGAATGCCCAGGTCGCGGGCTTCCTTCGCCGCCTCGGCCGCGGCCTTGGGCGACAGACGGAACACGCCGGGCATGGACGGCACGGCCACGCGGTCGTCGGCGCCGTCATGAATGATCAGCGGCCAGATCAGGTCGGCGGGCGTGACGGTGTTCTCCGCCACCAGACGCCGCACCCACGGACTGGCCCTGAGCCGGCGCGGCCGAGCGAGCGGGAAGGGGGCGGGGGCGAAGGGGAGCGTGGTCATGAGGCTCCATATCGCCCTTCTCCCATTGGGAGAAGGTGGCCTGGCGGAGCCAGGTCGGATGAGGGGCGGCTGTTTCAGTCGGCGTGGGCCGTGGCGTTGACAGCCGACCCTCACCCTTTCGCGCAGCCGATCGCTTCGCTCTCGGGCGCTCAAGCCCTCTCCCAATGGGAGAGGGGAGTGTTTAGAACCCCCCGCAAAGACTTCGAGGAAAACGCTCCATGGACTTCGCCCTCAACGACGACCAGCGCGCCATTCAGGACGCCGCTCTCGCCTTCGCCGAGGCCGAGCTGGCGCCGCACAGCGCCGAGTGGGACGAGACCAAGACCTTCCCGGTCGACGTCATGCGCCACGCCGCCGAAATGGGCTTTTGCGGCATCTACGCCCAGGAAGAACACGGCGGCATGGGCCTGGGCCGGGTCGAGGCGGCGGTGATCTTCGAGGAGCTGGCGCGCGGCGACGTGTCGACGGCGGCCTTCATCTCGATCCACAATATGGCGACCTGGATGATCGACGGCTTCGGTTCGGCCGATTTGCGCGCGCGCTATGTGCCGTCGCTGGTCACGATGGAGAAGATCGCCAGCTATTGCCTGACCGAGCCGGGTTCCGGCTCGGACGCCGCCGCCATGCGCACGACGGCGGTGCGCGACGGCGACCATTACGTCCTGAACGGCTCCAAGGCCTTCATCTCGGGCGCCGGGACCAGCGACGTCTATGTGGTCATGGCCCGCACCGGCGAGGCGGGACCCAAGGGGATCAGCGCCTTCGTCG
Source organism: Brevundimonas sp. (assembly GCF_036732845.1). Lineage (GTDB taxonomy): Bacteria > Pseudomonadota > Alphaproteobacteria > Caulobacterales > Caulobacteraceae > Brevundimonas. The sequence continues at coordinate 10,522 of NZ_DAINBO010000009.1, forward strand.
TCGATCTGGGCACGCCCGGCCTGAGCTTCGGCGCCCAGGAGAAGAAGATGGGCTGGAACAGCCAGCCCACGGCCATCGTCAGCTTCGACGACTGCCGCATCCCGGCCGCCAATCTGCTGGGCAAGGAAGGCGACGGCTTCCGCTACGCCATGATGGGCCTGGACGGCGGCCGCCTGAACATCGCCGCCTGTTCCCTGGGTGGCGCCCGGCTGGCGCTGGAGACGGCCCAGGCCTATGTCGCCACGCGAAAACAGTTCGGCAAGTCACTGGATCAGTTCCAGAACACGCAGTTCAAACTGGCCGATATGGCGACCCAGTTGGAGGCGGCGCGGCTGATGGTGCTGCGCGGCGCCTGGGCCATCGACACCGGCCACCCGGAGAAGACCAAATGGTGCGCCATGGCCAAGCGGCTGGCCACCGACGCCTGTTTCCAGATCGCCGATGAGGCCCTGCAACTGCACGGCGGCTACGGCTATCTGAAGGACTATCCGCTGGAGCGGATCGTGCGCGACCTGCGCGTCCACCGCATCCTGGAAGGCACCAATGAGATCATGCGCGTGATCACCGCGCGGGAGATGATGCGGCAGTAGGCTGGACCGGAACGGCGACGCTACTTAGACGCAAGGTCCATGAGTGAATTGGAAGTCCTGACCCGCATCGAATCCGGCGTGGGGCGCATCACCCTGAACCGGCCCAAGGCGCTGCACGCGCTGAACCGGGGGATGTGCGAGATCATGACCGAGGCGCTGCTGGCGTGGCGCGACGATCCGGCGGTGAAGTCGGTGCTGATCGACCATGCGGGCGAACGCGGCTTCTGCGCCGGCGGCGACATCCGCATGATCGCCGAGAGCGGGGCGGGGGACGCGTCCGAGGCCAAGGCCTTCTTCGAGGTCGAATACAGGCTGAACCATCTGATGTTCGTCTATCCCAAGCCGATCACGGCGGTGGTGGACGGCATCGTCATGGGCGGCGGCGTGGGCATCAGCGAACCGGCCGACGTCCGCATCGCCACCGAACGCACCACCTACGCCATGCCCGAGACGGGCATCGGCCTGTTCCCCGATGTCGGCGGCGGCTGGTTCCTGCCGCGACTGCCGGGCGAGGCGGGGACCTGGCTGGCTTTGAGCGGAGCGCGGTTGAAGGCGGCCGATACGGTGGCCTTGGGCGTGCACACCCATTTCGTCCCGGCCGAGCGGATCGAGGATTTCAAGGCGGCGCTGCTGGCCGACCCCTCCGATCCCAAGACCGTCGCCGACCGCTTCGCCGTCGATCCCGGCCCGGCGCCCAGCGCCGAACATCGCCCGGCCATCGACCGCCTGTTCGCCCATGACACGGTCGAGGCGATCTTCGCGGGCCTGGAGGCGGACGGTTCGGATTGGGCCGTGGCGCAGTTGCAGACGTTGAAGACCAAGTCGCCGCAGTCGCTGAAGGTGTCATTGCGTCAGTTGCGGCTGGGCGCGAAGATGCCGACCTTCGCCGACAATATGGCGATGGAATACGCCCTGGGCGGCCGTGTCGTGCGCACCCACGACTTCCAGGAGGGCGTTCGCGCCGTGATCGTCGACAAGGACGGCCAGGCGAAATGGTCGCCCGCGACGCTGGCGGATGTCACCGAGGCGGACCTGGACGCCCTGTTCGCGCCCCTGCCGGACGATCAGGCGTGGACGCCGATCAAGGGTCTCTGAGGCCGTTTCTTTACTTGCGTCCCTTTCAAATCCGCGCCCCTATCCCGAACCTCGCCGTTCGGGATCGTCGCCATGAAGAAAGCCCTGTTCGCCGCCGTCGCCGCCCTGGCGCTGTCGGGCTGCATCATCATCGCCGATAGCGGGGAGCGGGATGTCGTCGTCCAAGCGGCGCCGCCGACCGACTATTCCGCCCTCTACGCCGACGCCGTGGCCGATCCGCAGCGGTTGCCGGAAGAGGTGGCGCGCGATCCGCTGAGGAAGCCGGCCGAAATGCTGGCCTTCATGACGTTGAAGCCCGGTGACGCCGTCGCCGACATCCGGCCCGAGGAAGGCTATTTCACCCGGCTGTTCGCCCCGGTGGTCGGGCCGACGGGCAAGGTTTACGCCTTCGTGCCGAACCAGACCGCGCGGCGTGAGGACGCCTTTGGCGACACCCTGGCGGCGGCCTATCCGAATGTTCAGCGGATCACCGGCGCGCTGGAGGAGATGGCCTTCGACCGTCCGCTGGACGTAGTCTTCATGGGCGAGGAGTACCACGACTTCACCATCCCCCGCTTCGGCGTGGACGTGGCGCGGATGAACGCCGCCGTCTTCGCGGCGCTGAAGCCCGGCGGCCTGTACGTCATCCTGGATCACCAGGCGGCGGACGGCGCGGGCGTCGGCGTGGCGGGAACCCTGCACCGCATCGAGGCGGCCGAACTGCGCCGTCAGGTCGAGGCGGCGGGCTTCGTCTTCGACGGTGAGAGCAAGGCCGTCCGCGTGCCGACCGACGACCATTCGCTGACCGTGTTCGATCCCGGCATCCGGGGCCGCACCGACCGTTTCGTCTATCGTTTCAGGAAGCCGTAGGGACCCGCGGCCGACAGGAAAGGAAACCGCCATGCGTAACCGTCTGATCCTCGCGGCCGTGGCCGCCGTTCTGGTCGCCGCGCCGATGTCGGCCGCGGCCTTGCAGGCGAACGACCTGATCGCCGCCGCCGTCGCCAACCCGGCGCGCCCGGCCGAGGACCGAGAGCGCGACGCCCTGCGCAAACCGGCCGAAACCCTGGAATGGGCGGGGGTGAAGCCGGGGATGCGGATCATGGATCTGGTGCCCGGCGGCGGCTATTTCACCCGCATCCTGTCGCAGGCGGTGGGCGAAGGCGGCCGCATCTACGCCATGCAGCCGACCGAGGCGGTCGCGGCCTTTCCGCAGTATCGCGAGATGATCGAGAAGATGGCGGCCGAGCCGGGTTACGACAACGTCTCGGTGCTGTTCCAGCCCGGCGCCGGCTTCGACGCCGGAGAGCCGTTGGACATGGTGTTCACGGCCTTGAACTATCATGACTTCCACGCCGACTTCATGGGCGACGCCGACGGACCCCAGGTCAATGCGGCGGTGTTCGCGGCGCTGAAGCCGGGCGGTCTCTACGTGATCATCGACCACCATGCGACGGCCGGTTCGGGCCTGGCCGATGTGAACCGGCTGCACCGCATCGACATCGAACAGGTCAAGCGCGAGGTCCTGGCCGCCGGTTTCGTGCTGGACGGCGAAAGCGATCTTCTGGCCCATCCCGACGATCCGCGCACGGCCATGGTGTTCAACCCGGCGATCCGGGGCCGCACCGACCAGTTCATGCTGCGCTTCAGGAAGCCGTGATGAGAGCGTTGCCGCTCGCGCTCGGCTTGGCGCTGCTGGCTTCGCCGCTGGCGGCGCAGGCCGTGTCCGACCCCATCGCCGCCGCCGTCGCCTCCGACCAAAGGCCCACCGCCGATCGCGGGCGCGACGCCGCGCGAAAACCCGCCGAGGTGCTGGCCTTCGCGGGTGTGCGGACGGGCTGGAAGGTCGGAGAGTACATGCCCGGCGCCGGCTATTTCACCCGTGTTCTGGCCCGCGCCGTCGGGCCGCGAGGATGGGTGTTGGCCTATCAGCCGACCGAGATCGTGCGGATGCGGCCCGCCTTCCTCAGCGAGATCCAGGCGGCGGCGGCCGAGCCGGGGATGGAGAACGTCCATGTCGTCTCCGAACCGACCCCCGCCTTCGCCGCGCCGGAACCGTTGGACTTGGTGTTCACGGTGCAGAACCTGCACGACCTGTACGGGCCGTTCGCCTCGGACGGTACGGGCGAAGCCTGGCTGACCGCCGCCTATCGGTCACTGAAGCCGGGCGGGGTGTTGCTGGTGGTCGATCACCACGCCCTGCCGGGAACGGGGTTGAGCGGGGCCGGGCGTCTGCATCGTATCGACGCCGAGGCGGCCAAGACGGCGATCATGGCCGCGGGCTTCGTGCTGGAGGCTGAAAGCGACTTGCTGGCCAATGCCGACGATCCCCGCACGGCCGGAGTCTTCGACCCGTCGATCCGGGGACGCACCAGCCAATTCATGCTGCGGTTCAGAAAACCGGTTTGACGATCCGGCAAAAGAAACGGGCGCCGGTCTCTCCGTCTTTGCCCCGGCGGATGGAGACCCGCCGTCACTCGATGTGATTTCAGCCAAAAAAGAAAGCGCCGGAGAGGCGGCCCCTCCGGCGCTTCCTATTTCAGAGACCTGATCTCAGCGTTTGCCGAAGATCGCGTCGCCCAGCATGGCGAAAAAGCCCTTCTTGGCGGCGGGCTTGGGCGTCGAGGCGACAGGGGCCGGAGCCGCCGGAGCAGGCGCGGCGGCCGGAGCGGGCGCGGGCTTGGGCGCGGCGGGCTTGGCGGCGGGCTTGGCCGCGGCGGGCGCCGGCTTCTTGGCCGGGGCGGGTTTCTTGGCGGCGGCGGGCTTTGCAGCCGCCTTCGCGGCCGGTTTGGCGGCGGCCTTGGGAGCGGCGGCCTTTTTGACGGGCGCGGCCTTGGGCGCGGCGGCCTTCGGAGCGGCCGTTTTCGCAGCCGCGGGCTTCACGGCGGGCTTGGCCGCGGGCTTGGCTGCGGCCTTGGGCGCGGCGGTCGGCTTGGGCGCGGCGGGTTTCTTCGCAGCGGCAGGCTTCGCGGCGCTCGACTTCGCGGCCGGTTTAGGCTTGGAAGCGGACTTGGACGCTGACGGTGATTTGGCCATGGACTCCCCGACCCCTCGGTTTGGACGAAAGCGCGCTGGACCACTGCGGACCGGGTCGCGCCGGATAAGTTCGATTCGGCATGATAACGGGGTTTAACAAATGTCACAGACCGCAGTTCAGATAATCGCACACGGGCCGCGCGAAATCGCCGAGACCGCCGCCGCCGTCCTGGACGCCGACCCCCTGTTGGAAGGCGCGACCTACTCCATTCTGGAAGAGGACGAGGACAGGGGCGTCTGGCGCATCGACGCCTTTCCCACCACCGACGAGGAGGCCGCCGGGATCGAAGCCAGCCTGCGCGCGCACGACGGCCTGACGGTCGTGGTCGAAAAGCTGGCCGACGCCGACTGGCTGGCCATGTCGCTGTCGGGCCTGCCGCCGGTCGAGGCGGGGCGGTTCTTCGTCTATGGCGCCCATGACCAGGGCAAGGTCCCGGCCGACGTCGTCGCCATCAAGATCGACGCGGGCGCCGCCTTCGGCACCGGCCACCACGGCACGACCGTCGGCTGTCTGGAGGCGCTGGAGACGGTGCTGACGACCTCGGGCGCCCCGGCGAAGGTGCTGGACGTCGGCACGGGCACCGGCGTGCTGGGCATCGCCGCCAATCTGACCGGCACGCCGATCGTGGTCGGCACCGACATCGACAGCCCTTCCGTGCGCATCGCCGGCGAGAACGCCGAGATCAACGGCGCCAAGGCGGTCTTCGTCGAAGACGGCGATCTGAGCCATCCGGCGGTGACGGGACCGGCGCCCTATGACCTGGTCTTCGCCAACATCTTGGCGCGGCCGCTGATCGAACTGGCCCCGGCGATCACCCGGCTGATGACGGCGGACGGGCGCGCCATTCTGTCGGGCCTGCTGCGGACCCAGGAGGTCGAGGTTCTGGAGGCGTATGAGGCGCTGGGCTTCGGGGTCGAACAGACCATCCACCACGACGCCTGGTCGGCCCTGCTGCTGCGGCGAAAGGGCTAGGGTTCTTAACTCTGAACGCGCTCACCCTCCCCAGGCGGGGAGGGGGGTGCTAGACCCCGCGTCATGCGCCAGACCTTCGACGAAACCACCACGCCCGCCTTCGGTGAAAAGCACCTGCCCCTGTTGCGCGCCCGCATGGCCGAGCAGGGGCTGGACGGCTTTCTGATCCCGCACGAGGACGAGCACCAGAACGAATATCTGCCCGCCGCCAACGAGCGGCTGGCCTGGATCAGCGGCTTCACCGGCTCGGCCGGGGCGGGGGCGGTGCTGACCGACCGCGCCGCCGTCTTCGCCGACGGCCGCTATACGGTGCAGGTTCGGGCGCAGGTCGATCCGAAGGCGTTCGAGATCCTGGACCTGGAGAACAACGGCCTGGCCCGCTGGCTGGAAGGCGCCCCCCGGGGCGCCGTCATCGGCTATGACCCGCGTCTGCACAGCCCCGACGCCCTGGCCGGACTGAAGGCCGCCGCCGCCAAGGCGGGCGCCGAACTGAGACCGGTCGACGTCAATCCGCTGGATCAGGCCTGGGGCGACGACCGTCCGCCGCAACCGACCGCGCCGGTGGTCCCGCACGAGGACCGATACGCCGGTGAAACCGCCGCCGCCAAACGCGCGCGCATCGGCCGGGCCGTCGCCGACAAGGGGGCGGATGTCGCCGTTCTGACCGCTCCCGCCTCCATCGCCTGGCTGTTCAATGTGCGTGGCGGCGACGTCATCCGTACGCCCCTGCCTCTGGCCCAGGCGATGGTCGAGGCGGACGGATCGGCGCGTCTGTTCATCGATCCGAAGAAGGTCACCAATGAGCTGCCCGGTTGGCTGGGCGACCAGGTCCGAGTCGAGGCGCCCGACGCCCTGGACGGCGCCTTGGAGGGGTTGAAGGGCCGCCGTGTCCTGATCGATCCCGGCGTCTCCTCGGCCTGGTGGTTCGACCGGCTGGATCAGGCGGGCGCGGTCGTGGTGCGCGCCGCCGACCCCTGCGCCCTGCCGCGCGCGGCCAAGAACGCTGTGGAGATCGAAGGCTCGCGCCAGGCCCACATCCGCGACGGCGCGGCCCTGACCCGTTTCCTGCACTGGGTCGACACCGTCGCCCAGCACAGCCTGCCCGACGAGCGTGAGGTGGCCGAGGCGCTGGAGCGGTTCCGCGAAGGGACCGGCGCCCTGAAGGACCTGTCGTTCGACACCATCGCCGGGGCCGGGCCGAACGGCGCCCTGCCGCACTACAAGCCCGTGACCCGCACCCTGCGGCGGATGGAGCCGGGATCGCTGCTGCTGGTCGACGGCGGCGGCCAGTATCTGGACGGCACCACCGACGTGACGCGGACCATGGCCGTGGGCGAACCGGGCGCCGATCAGAAGCGGATGTTCACCCTGGTGCTGAAGGCGCACATCGCCATGGCCGTGATCCGCTTTCCGACGGGCACGACGGGGCACCAGTTGGACGCCCTGGCCCGCGCGCCGATGTGGATGGCGGGCCTGGATTACGACCACGGCACCGGCCACGGCGTGGGCAGCTATCTGGGCGTGCACGAAGGACCCCAGCGCATCTCCAAGGCTGTGAACAGCCAGCCCTTGCTGCCGGGCATGATCGTGTCGAACGAGCCGGGCTATTACCGCGAGGGCCACTGGGGCATCCGCATCGAAACCTTGCAGGTGGTGACGCCCGCCGAACCCATCGCGGGCGGCGAACGGCCGATGCTGGGCTTCGAGCAACTGACCCTGGCGCCGCTGGACCGCCGCCTGATCGACGCGGCCCTGCTGACGTCGGACGAACGCGCCTATGTCGACGCCTATCACGCCAAGGTGGTCGAGAAGGTCGGGCCGTTGCTGGACGGCGAGGTTCTGGACTGGCTGAAGGCGCAGTGCGCGCCGCTGTAGGCCTTGCCCTGCTTTCGTCATTCCGGGTCTGCGGCGCTTCGCGCCTTCGCCCGGAATGACGAAAGAAAGGGTTGCGCTTCCTCCTCGGCATCACGACCTGAGCGGTTCAGCCAATCAGGAGTGCTCCATGAAGACCCGTCGCCTCGGCCGGAACGGCCCAGAAGTCTCCGCCATCGGTCTGGGCTGCATGGGGATGAGCGCCTTCTACGGCGCGACCGACAAGACCCAGTCGCTGACGACCCTGGACCGGGCGCTGGAGCTGGGCGTCACCCTGTTCGACACGGCCGAGATGTACGGGCCGTATCTGAACGAGGAGCTGTTGGGCGAAGCCTTCGCCGGGCGGCGCGACCGCATCTTCCTGGCGACCAAATTCGGCATCGGCTACAACGCCGAGCGTACGGCTCTGACGGTCGACGGCAGCCCCGCCAATGTGCGCCGGGCCATCGAAGGCAGTCTGAAACGGCTGAACACCGACCACGTCGATCTGTACTATCTGCACCGCGTCGATCCGAACACGCCGATCGAAGACACGGTCGGCGCCATGGCCCGGCTGGTGGAAGAGGGCAAGGTCCGTTTCCTGGGCCTGTCCGAAGCGAACCCGGCGACCCTGAGAAAGGCGCACGCCGTCCATCCGATCACGGCCTTGCAGACCGAATATTCGCTGTGGAGCCGCGAGCCGGAGGACGAGATCCTGACGACCTGCGACGAACTGGGGATCGGCTTCGTGCCCTACAGCCCGCTGGGCCGCGGCTTCCTGTCGGGCGAGATCAAGTCGATCGACGACCTGGCCGCCGATGACTATCGCCGCACCAATCCGCGTTTCCAGGGCGAGAATTTCCAGAAGAACCTGGATCTGGTCGCGGCCGTTCAGGCCATCGCCGCCGACCGGGGCGTCACCGCCGCGCAACTGGCCCTGGCCTGGGTGCTGGCCCAGGGTGAGCATCTGGTCCCGATCCCCGGCACGCGACGTTCCAAGACGTTGGAGGAAAACGTCGCCGCCGCCGACCTGGCGCTGACGGCCGACGACCTGGCGCGGATCGAGGCGGCCTTCCCGCGCGGCGCCGCCCAGGGGCATCGCTATGCGGAAACGGCGCGGTCGTCGTTGAATCGCTGATCCTTTCCTTCTCCCCTTGGGGGAGAAGGTGTCATGCGGAGCATGACGGATGAGGGGTAAGCCTGCCCCGTCCTGACTGTCAGCCGGTCAGCGTGTCGGACACAGCCCCCTCATCCGACCCGCTCTGCGGGCCACCTTCTCCCGCGAGGGGAGAAGGGTTTCACCCGATCAGCTTCTTGCGCTCATCGGCCGTCAGCATCCGCCAGCGGCCCTCGGGCAGATCGCCCAGGGCCAACGGGCCGATGCGCGTGCGTTTCAAATCCGTGACCTCCAGCCCGACCAGTTCGCACATCCGGCGGATCTGGCGGTTGCGGCCCTCGCGCAGGATGAAACGCAGGCGGCGCGGCTTGAGCTGGGTGACATCAGCGGGTTTCAGGGTTCGCCCGTCCAGCGACAGGCCGTGGCGCAGCAGGGCCAGCTTGCGCTCCGTGACCTCGCCAGAGACGCGGACCAGGTATTCCTTGGCCAGGTCCGACTCCGGCCCGATCACCGCCTTGGCCACCACGCCGTCGGACGACAACAGCAACAGACCGCGCGAATCCTCATCCAGCCGCCCGATCGGGGGCAGGGAGGCGTCGGCCGCGATATCCGGTGAGCCGTCCGTGGCGTTGGCGGCGGTCAGCAGGCGGACGGCGGGAATCTTGTCCGGCTCGGGCTGGCCCGAGACATAGCCGACCGGCTTGTGCAGCATGATGGTGACGGCGGCGTCCAGGGCGCGGGTCGCGCCGTCGCTGAGCGTCAGGGTCTGGCCGGGCAGGATCTTGCGGCCCGCGTCGGTCACCACCTCGCCGTCGATGCTGACCAGCCCTTCGGCGATCAGCCCCTCGGCCTCGCGCCGCGAACAGACGCCCGACTGGCCCAGCCATTTGTTGATCCGCTGCGGCTCGACGCCGTCATAGGTGCGCGTCCAGCTCATGGAACGCGCCGGAACAGCAGGGACAGATTGTTCGCCGGCATGGTCTTTCGCAGCGTCAGGGCCAGGCCGTTCGCCTTGGCCAGCGCCGCGACATCGGCCACGTCGCGCAGGCCCCAGGCCGGATCGCGCGCCTTCAGGCTGGCGTCGAAGGCTTCGTTCGACGGCGCGGTCTCGATCCCGGCCTCGCGATAGGGACCGTACAGATAGAGCAGGCCCATCGGCGCCAGGACCCGTCGAGCCAGGGCCATCAGGCCCTCGGTCGCCGTCCACGGGCTGATGTGGATCATGTTGATGCAGACCATGGCCTGGAACGGGCCGTCGGGCCAGGTCGCGGGGTCAAGGCAGTCGAGCGCGACGGGTTCCGTCAGGTTCGGCGGCCCCTCGCCCGCGCGCCAGGCGGCGATGCTGGCGCGAGCGTCCGGGCTGGGATCGCTGGGCGTCCAGTCCAGGCCGGGCAGGGCGGCCGAAAAGGCCAAGGCGTGCTGGCCCGACCCGGCGGCGATCTCCAGCACCCGGCCGCGCGCGGGCAGGTGGGCGCGCAGCACGGCCAGGATCGGCACGGTGTTGCGCGCGACGGCGGGCGAGCTGAGCGCGCCGTCCGGCGCCGAGGTCTGAGGGTCGAGGGTTCGCACCCCATTCCGATAGCCGCCGCAGGCGCGGGCGAAAAGTGCGTATCGACGGCGTCGGCGCGCTCACATGGGGTTGAAACTTGCATCAGTTGACGCCGCGTCGGCTTCGGTGTCTTTCGCCTGAAACATTGCGTGATCCCTCACGCGGAGGAGTCGGCCACGGCGACGCCAGATCGCCGAACCGGTCGTTCAGGAGCGTCATCGTGACTCAATCGATTCCCGGCCTTCATCCGGCGCCGACCACCCACGCCCGTCTCGTCGACTGGGTCGAGCGGATCGCGGCCTTGACCAAGCCCGCGCGCGTGCACTGGTGCGACGGGTCCGAGGCCGAAAAGGAAACCATCGTCGCCGACCTGCTGGCCAAGGGCACGTTGAAGGCGCTGGACCCGGCCAAGCGCCCCGGCTGCTACTACGCCGCGTCCGATCCGCGCGACGTGGCCCGCGTCGAGAGCCGCACCTTCCTGTGCCCGGCCGATCCGGCCGACGCCGGCCCGACCAACAACTGGGCCGATCCGGCCGAGATGCGCCAGCGTCTGGACGGCCTGTTCGACGGCTGCATGGCCGGACGGACGATGTACGTCGTGCCCTTCTGCATGGGACCTCTGGGGTCGCCGATCAGCGCCCTGGGCGTCGAGATCACCGACAGCGGCTATGTCGCCGTGTCGATGGGCGTCATGACCCGCATGGGCAAGCCGGCGCTGGACATGCTGGGTTCGGACGGCGTCTTCGTGCCCTGCGTCCACACCCTGGGCGCGCCCCTGGCCGAGGGGCAGGCCGACGTGGCCTGGCCGTGCAATGACGACAAGTGGATCGTCCACTTCCCCGAAACGCGGGAAATCTGGTCCTACGGCTCGGGCTATGGCGGCAACGCCCTGTTGGGCAAGAAATGCTACGCCCTGCGCATCGCCTCGGTCATGGCCCGCGACGAGGGCTGGCTGGCCGAGCACATGCTGATCCTGAAGCTGACCGATCCGAAGGGCCGCGCCAAATACGTGGCCGCCGCCTTCCCCTCGGCCTGCGGCAAGACCAACCTGGCCATGCTGCAACCGGCGCTGGAAGGCTGGACGGCCGAGACCATCGGCGACGACATCGCCTGGATGCGCTTCGGCGACGACGGCCGCCTGTACGCCGTGAACCCCGAGGCCGGCTTCTTCGGCGTGGCGCCGGGCACCAGCCGCAACACCAATCAGAACGCCCTGGCGACCCTGACGCGCAACACCGTCTTCACCAACACGGCCCTGACCGCCGACGGCGACGTCTGGTGGGAAGGTCTGTCGAAAGAGGCGCCGGAAGGCCTGACCAACTGGAAGGGTGCGGCCCACGACCCGGCCTCGGGCGAACCCGCCGCCCACCCCAACGCCCGCTTCGCCGCCCCGGCGCACCAGTGCCCGACCATCGCGCCGGAATGGGAAGACCCCAAGGGCGTGCCGATCGACGCCATCCTGTTCGGCGGCCGTCGCGCCTCGGCCGTGCCGCTGGTGACCGAGGCCTTCGACTGGGAGCACGGGGTGTTCATGGGTTCGACCGTGGCCTCGGAAGGCACGGCGGCGGCCGAGAACAAGGTCGGCGAGCTGCGCCGTGATCCGTTCGCCATGCTGCCGTTCTGCGGCTACAACATGGGCGACTATTTCGCCCACTGGCTGAAGATGGGCCAGGGCCGCGACGCTGCGAAGATGCCGCGCATGTTCTTCGTCAACTGGTTCCGCAAGGGCGAGGACGGCAAGTTCGTCTGGCCTGGCTTCGGCGACAACGCCCGCGTGCTGAAATGGGTGGCCGAGCGTCTGGACGGCGAGGCCGAGGCCCACGACACCCCGGTCGGCCGCGTGCCGACGCGCGAGGCGCTGGACTTGTCGGGCCTGGATCTGACGGACGCCCAGTTGGACACTCTCTTGAGCGTCGACGCCGAGGTCTGGGCCGAGGAAGCCGCCCTGATCCCCGACTTCTACGGCAAGTTCGGCGAACGCCTGCCCAAGGCCCTGTGGGAGCAGCATGACGCCCTGACCCGGCGCCTGGACGCGGCGCGGGCCGCGGCCATCGCGGCGGAATAAGGGGCTTGATTGAGCGCCGCGTCCGGCCGATGTGACCGGGCGTGGCCTCTCCAGCTCATGACATCCTGATCGTCGGCGCCGGCGTGCTGGGTCTCAGCACGGCGTCGGTCCTGCGCGCGCGCGGTCATGCGGTGACCGTGGTCGATCCCGGCGGGCCGAACGCCTCGTCCGTCGCGGCGGGCATGATCGCGCCGGCGATGGAGAGCGCGGCCGAAGACGTGACGCCGGAACGGGCGGATCTGTATCGACGGGCGGCGGCGCGATGGCCCGTTTTCGCCGCCGAGGCGGGGGTCGATGTGGTTCCCGCCATGGCCGAGTGGCGCGGCGAAGGCTGGGACCAGATCGCCGAGCGCCTGCGTGCGCTGGGCTTCGCGGCCGAGACGACCGAGCGCGGCGTGCGCGCGCCGCAGGACCTGCGTCTGTCGCCCACGGCCGCCCTGAAACGCCTGGCGGACGGCGTGGGCCGGATCGAGGGCCGCGTCGAGACCGTCACCGGCGACGCTCAGGGCTGGGTCGTGCGCCTGGCGGACGGCCGAACATTGACGGCCCAGGCCGTGATCCTGGCCACCGGGGCGGACGAGAGGATGGGCGGCCTGCCGCCGTCGGTTCGCGCGGCCCTGGACGCGGCGACGCCGGTGCGCGGACAGATCGGCTTTGTCGGCCAGGCGCTGGCCGACCGGACCCTGCGCGGTCGCGCGGGTTATGTGACGCCGGTCGACGGCGGCGTGGTCATCGGCGCGACCATGGAGGCGGGACGCCGCGACCTGACGCCGGACGCCGAAACCTCGGAGCGTCTGCGGCGGGCGGCCGAGGCCTTGCTGGAGCAGTCGATCGATCCGGCGGCCGTCAAATGGTGCGTCGGGGTGCGAGGGGCGTCGGCGGACGGCCTGCCCCTGGCGGGTCTGGCCGCGCCGGGCCTGGCAGTGGCCCTGGCGCCGCGTCGCAACGGCTGGATGCTGGGACCCCTGGTCGGCGAGATCGTCGCCGATGCGGTTGAAGGCCGCGCGCCCCGGCCCGAGGCGGCGGCCTTCGATCCCATGCGGTTCAGTCGGGCAGGGTGAAACGCACGCCGACATCGACGCGGGCGCCGTCGACTGCCTGGCCGTCCACTGCGCCGGGGTTCATGCGGAAATAGCGGCTGAGACCCAGGGCCGAACGACCGAAGCCATAGCCGCCCGGCGTCTCGGTCAGCACCGAACAGCCGGTCAAACTGCCGTCCAGCCGCACGGCGCAACGCAGGGTGGCCGCGCCCGCCACCTCATTGCGCATGGCGCGGTCGGGATAGGCGTCCATCAGTTGCGCTCCCGACGGCTTGCGCAGCCAGGTGGGGTTGGTGATGACGACCGGGCCGCGCGCGGGAACGTCCGGCGTAGCTGCTACGCCCGTCGCATCAGGCGCGACCGGATGGGCCAGGTTGATGACCGTGCCGGTGACCGGCGCCGGATCATCCGTCACCGGAACCGACAGCGTCTCGGTCGGCTGGGCGACGACGGGGCGGTTCAGATCGGGCGTCGGCGCGGGCGGCGCGGGGTCGTTCTTGACCACGGGCGGCGGCTCGGGCCGGTCCATGGTGACGGTGATGGGAGGCGTGTCGGAGATCGTTTCCGGGATCGCGATCTCGAACCGCTGCGTATAGAGGGCCACGCCGACTGCGCCGTGAACGACCAGAGACGCGCCGATGGCGCCCCAGGCCCAGCGCGGCAGAGGCTTTCTGCGCTCGCCGAAATCGATGGGGCTGACCAGTCCCGGTCCACCCGCGGTCTTCATCATCATGGCCGTCACTCCCTCTAAGGAAGCCCCCTCAGCCGTCGTCATGGTGACGCTTACGTTGCGGCAAGTTTGTGGCTGGTCGAGCCGTTAACGATTCAGACTCCGTTAACCATGATCGCCCAGCGTCCGGCATCATGACGGTCGGTGCGATTCCATCATCGGGAGGCGTGGAGGCGGCCATCCGGCGCGCCGCCGAGGCCACCGGCGTGGACTTCGACTTCCTGATGAAGACGGCCCGGCGCGAGAGCGCCATGAACCCGTCGGCGCGGGCGCGCACCTCATCGGCGGCGGGCCTGTTCCAGTTCATCGAACAGACCTGGCTGGCGACGGTCAAGAAGTCGGGTGCGCGACACGGCTACGGCCAGTACGCCGATCTGATCCATCGCGGGTCCGACGGGCGTTGGCGGGTCGAAGGGTCCGCCCGGAACGTGGTGATGGACCTGCGGTTCGATCCGCACGCCGCCTCGGCCATGGCGGCCGAACTGACGGCGTCGAACGCCGCCTATCTGCGCGGGCGCACGGGACGCGAGCCGGGGGCGGGCGACCTCTACGCCGCCCACTTCCTGGGACCCGGCGGGGCGGCGGAGCTGATGGAGGCCATGACCACGCGGCCCGGGGCCAGCGCGGCGTCGCTGTTTCCCGAGGCGGCGGGGGCCAATCGTTCGATCTTCTACCGCGACGGCCGCCCGGCCACGGTGGCCGAGGTGCACGCCAATCTGCAACGCACGGCGGGGCAGGGTGCGCCCGCCTCGGGCGTCGGCACGGCCGAAGAGACGCAAGGCCTGACCGACAAGCAAAGAGCCTTGGCCGCGCGCATGGATCGGCTGAAGCAGGATCAGAGCCTGCTGGCCCTGTTGCTGGGTCAGCCGGGCGAGGGCGGAACCGGCGTCGGCGGCGGCTTCGGCGGCGCCTTCGCGCCCGCTCCCACGAACGAAACCAGCGCCTGACCACCGCTTGGTGAACCCGCCGTTAATCATGGCGGGCGGATGCTGGGGTTCGACACGATTCCGTGCTGAGAGTCCGCCCATGACCGCCTACCGCGCGCGCCTGACCGACGCCGACATCCGCCGGCTGATCAAGGCGACCGACGAAGACGAACGCGCCGCCGCCGCGCACAAGCTGTGCCGCAGCATGGATCGGCCCGATCTGAACGATCAGGACCGCGCGGCGGCCCAGAAGATCCTGCGGGTCATGGCCGAGGACGCGGCCGAACTGGTGCGCCGGGCCATGGCGGTGACGCTGAAATCCTCGGACCTGATCCCGCGTGACGTGGCGCGGCGGTTGGCGGCCGACGTCGACAGCATCGCCCTGCCGATCATCGGCTCTTCGCCCGTCTTCACCGACGAGGACCTGATCGAGATCGTGCGCGCCGGCTCGGCCGTGCGCCAGACCGCCGTCGCCGCCCGTCTGCGCGTTAGCCGCGACGTGGCCGAGGCCGTGGTCGAGGTCGGCGGCGAGACCGCCGTGCGGACCCTGGCCGCCAACGACAACGCCGACATGGGCGAACACGCCCTGAACCGCGCCGTCGATCGCTTCGGCCAGTCGGGCGAGGTGGTGGCCGCCATCGCCTATCGCCAGGTGCTGCCGCTGCACGTGACCGAACGTCTGATCGAACTGGCGTCCGAGGCCGTGCGCGAGCATCTGGTCTCGCGTCACGCCATCGCGCCCGAGACGGCCATCCGCCTGGCCCAGTTCGCGCGCGAGCGGGCGACGGTCGATCTGGTCGATCAGGCCGCGGCCAGCCCCGACATCGGCCGCTTCGTCAGCCAGTTGAACGCGCGCAAGGCCCTGACGGCCTCACTGTTGCTGCGCGCCGTGGCGCGGGGGCAGATGGAGTTCCTGGAATACGGCCTGGCCGAGCTGGCGGGCACGCCGCATCAACGGGCCTGGCTGATGGTGCACGACGCCGGGCCGTTGGGTCTGAAGGCCCTGTACGACCGGGCCGGTTTGCCGCCGCGCCTGTTCCAGGCCTTCCGCGCCGGGGTCGACACTTGGCGCCAGCTCCAGTCCGAGGGCGCCGACACGACCGGCGAGGCGTTCCGCGAACAGATGCTGCAACGCTTCCTGACCCAACGTCCGAACGCGCCGCGCGAAGACCTGGCCTATCTGATGGAGCGTCTGGACCAGCCGGTGGCGGAAGCGGCGCCCCGCGCGGCGAACGCGGCCTAGGGACGACCCCCTGAACCTCGTCACCCTCGGGCTTGTCCCGAGGGGCCATGGGGCTGCAAACCGGACTGAGGGCTGTTGTGACCCCTGGTCAAGATCATCCGCGTTCGAGGACGCCGCCGGAATAGGCCCTCGGGACAAGCCCGAGGGTGACGGAGGTCTTGAAGGCCTTGGCGAAACTCAGACCCGATTAGGGGTTCACACCGCAGGGGGCGCCGTCTTTCCCGGCGGGCCATTAGATCTCGGCCCTTAGGCCAGCGTGGTGTGCACCGGCACGCCGTTCTTGATGGCCAGGGTCACGGGCGTGCGTTCGGCCACGTCGGCCAGGCGCGCGCGCTGCGCCTCGTCCAGCGGCCCTGTCGGCGTCAGCACCCGTTCGATGCGCGGCGGGGTTTCGCCGCCCAGATATTCCAGCCGCACCTCCAGCCCCTCCAGCGGCCAGCCCTTCTTCTCGGCGTACATCGTCAGGGTGATGGCGGTGCAGGCGCCTAGGGCCGAGACCAACAGGTCGAACGGGGCGGGTCCCGCATCCGTTCCGCCCAGGCGCGGCGGCTCATCGGCGGTGATTTCATGCTCAAGGTCATGCCCGGTCCTGATCGTGGTCCGGTAGCGGGCGGTTCCGATGCGGGCGTGGGCGATGGCCATGGTGCGGCTCCGATCAGGACGTGGGCGATGCGGACGGGGTCGGATCGGGCGGCAGGGGGATGAACTCCTGATCGTCCATGTCGGGCAGTTTCATCCGCCCGGCGCGCCAGTCGGCCTTGGCCTGTTCGATACGGTCCTTGGACGAGGAGACGAAATTCCAGTCGATGAAGCGTTCGCCCACCGGCTCGCCGCCCAGGATCATGACGGTCGACGGCTCCAGCGCGCAGACCACCGAGGCGACGCCCTTTTCCAGCACCGCCATCTGGCCGTGGCCCAGCGGGCGGCCGTCGTCGATCTCGACCAGGCCGGACACGACGTAGACGGCGCTTTCCGCATGGTCGGTCGGGGTCTGGAAACGCGCGCCCGGCTCCAGCTCCAGATGCAGATAGTGCATGGGCGAGAAGGTGTTGACCCCCGCCTTCAGGCCCAGGGTCTCGCCCGCGACCAGGCGGCCTCTCACCCCACCCTCGCGCCAGGTCGGCAGGTCGGCGGCGGCGACGTGCTGGAACGAGGGGTCGATCTCTTCCTGGCCGGTCGGCAGGGCGACCCAGGCCTGGATGCCTTCCATATGGGCGCCCTCGCGCCGCGCGCGCTCAAGCCGTTCGGAATGGGTGACGCCGCTGCCGGCCGTCATCCAATTGACCTCGCCGGGGCGGATGTCCTGATGATAGCCCAGGCTGTCGCGATGGGTGATCTCGCCGGCGAACAGATAGGACAGGGTCGAGATGCCGATATGCGGGTGGGGCCGCACGTCCATGCTCATCGGGAATCCGGCGGGCAGATCCAGCGGTCCCATGTGATCGAAGAAGACGAACGGCCCGACCGCCCGGCGCTTCATGTACGGCAGGACGCGCCCCACCTCGAAGCCGCCGCCCAGATCCCGGCGACGCTGGTCGATGACGAGTTCGATCATGGATTCAGTCTCCTACTAGGCGACGGCTTCGACGGTGATCTGAACATCTATCTCATCGCCGACCACTGGCAAGGCGACCCCCAGGCCAAAGTCGGAACGCTTCAGCGTCGTGGACGCCGAAAAGCCGACCGCCGGGGCACCGGTCATCGGATGGACGCCGGACCCGTTCAGAACGGCGTCCAGCACCACCGGTCGGGTGACGCCGCGTACGGTCAGGTCGCCTTCGACCTGGAACCGGTTGCCCAGGCCGGTGAAGCGCACCGCCCGGCTCTGAAAGGTGATGTTCGGATGGCGTGCGGCGTCGAAGAAGTCGGCCCCCTGGAACATGGCGTCCAGGGCGGGAACACCGGTGTCCGCGCCGCTGACCGGAATGGTCACCGAGACGCTGGACCTGGTCGGGTCGGCGGTGTCGATGCGGATCACGCCCTCGATGGTCTCGAAGGTCGCGCCGGGCCGCGACAGGCCCATGTGGTTCCAGGAGACGCGCGCCTGGGCGTGGGTCGGATCGATGCGATAGGCGACCGGACCCGCGGCCTGGGCGGTTGCGGCGATGGGGGCGGACTGAGCCGGGGGCGCGGCCAGGGCCGGGGCGCTGGCGGCCAGCAGTTGGACAATGACGGCCGCTGCGGCGGCGGTTCGGGAAATCATGGCATCCTCACGGGTCTGGGCTGCATCGACGGGGATCGTCAGCAGGAAGTGGAGGCGGCCCGGTCCGAAGACCGGGCCAGTGTGCGGGGTTAGGCCGTGGCGGCGATCTGGCCGAAACGGCCGGCGTTGAAGTCCGTGATCGCCTGGCGGATTTCGTCCTGAGAGTTCATCACGAACGGGCCGTAGCCGACGATGGGTTCGTCGATCGGCTCGCCGGTCAGGACCAGCAGGACGGTGTCGGCGTCGGCGCGGATCTGCACGCCCTCGCCGTCGCGGCTCAGCAACAGGGCCTCGGCGGCTCCGGCCGATTCCGTATCGTTGACGGTGATCCGGCCCGACAGCACCACCAGGATGGAGGTGTGGTCCTGGGGCAGGTCCAGCGTCGTCTGGGCATCGCGGTTCAGCCGCACGTCCCAGACGTTCATCGGCGTGAAGGTCCGGGCCGGACCCTTGGAGCCGTCGAAATCACCGGCGATGATCCGCGCGGTCCCAGCGCCGTCCTTCAGGCTGACGGTCGGGATCTCGGCGTTCAGGATGCCCTGATAGCCGGGCGTGGTCATCTTGTCCTTGGCGGGCAGGTTGACCCACAGTTGGACCATGCGGAACGGCCCGCCGGACTTGGCGAAGGCGGAAGAGTGGAACTCCTCGTGCAGGATGCCGCCGCCCGCCGTCATCCACTGGACGTCGCCGGGACCGATGATCCCGCCCTGGCCGGTCGAGTCGCGGTGCTCGACCTCGCCGTCATAGACGATGGTCACCGTCTCGAACCCGCGGTGCGGATGCTGGCCCACGCCGCGCCGTTCGGTCGTCGGCTCGAAATTGTGCGGCCCGCCATAGTCGAGCAGCAGGAAGGGGCTGACGTGCTTGCCGACGCTGTCATAGGAAAACAGCGACCGCACGGGGAAGCCGTCGCCGACCCAATGGCCGCGATCGTTTCCATAACGTCCCAGAACCTTTTTCATGGCTTGTCTCCTCGGGGCGACCGGATGGCCCGTTCGCGTTGACGGCCATATGCACCCGCAACGCCGACCCGAGTAGATTGCGAAAACGGCTCTATGCGTTCTAAATATGGAACGATGAAAGCGACCCCTTCAGGCTCAGGCCGGGTCCAGATGGATCTCGATGTTCTGGAACCCGCCGATGGCGCCCTGGCCGAACAGGCGTTGGTCCAGCGGGATGGAGATGCTCTCTTCCGGCGCGGTCTCATACTGGAAGGGAAAGGCGTCCAGCAGGCTGAACAGGCCGTGGCCGATGGCGAAGCTGTTGATCCGGTCGGTCAGGTCCTCGCCGGGACCCATGGCGGGCCAGCGGCCGGTATAGAGCTGGCCCTGCCAGTCCAGCGGCACGCCCACCCGCTCGACGCGGCTGATGACCTGGCCGTCGACCAGGAACTCCACGCCCGGGCGTTCGACCCCGCGCGAGAAGCGGATGGCGTAGGTGTGCGGGCCAGGCGTGATCGGGTGCTCCATGACGATCTGGGTGTGCATCTTGTCCGAGCCAACGGGGATGGCCGAGCCGGTCACGCTGGACGGCAGCCGCTCGACCAGGCACATGGCGACCCGCTCGGACACCAGCCAGTCGAACAACTGACCGGTCTCGAAGTCGATCAGATGCAGGGTGACGCTGGCCTGTTGGGCGTCCAGCAGCATGGCGGAATAGGGCGTGCCCGTCGGCCCGCCGCCAGACGGGCCATAGACGCCGTGCACCACCCGGCCGCGCTCTATGCCCGGCGTTCGGGCCTCGATCGTCGCCTTAAGCGTCAGAGAGCCGCGTCTGGGCGGGGCGAACGTCTTTCGGCTGACCCCGAAATATTTGATGTGATCCAGCACGCTCTTGTCGACGCCCGTGCTGAACGGGGCGGCCGAGACGGTGAACACGCCGTCCTCGAAACGGCGCGTGTCCTGAACCGCCATCTCGCCAAGACCGTAGATGTTGTCCCAGAGCGCCTGATAGTTCGCCAGCGTATAGCCGCCGTCGGCTCGGAAGTCGTCATAGACGATCCGGCTGGCCTGATCTTCCGTTTGCGGATGCGCCATCATCGCCGCCCCCTGTTCTTCATTTCATCACGCTAGGTGAGGCTTGATCCGACCGCCAACCCTGCGCCTTTATTCCTGAGCTGTTTCGCGAACTTGTGATGCCTGACCTCAACGACCTCTTCTACTTCGTTCGCGTGGCGGACCATGGCGGCTTCGCGGCGGCGGCGCGCGCGCTGGGCCTGCCGAAATCAAAGCTTAGCCGCCGGATCGCCGCGTTGGAGGATCAGCTCGGCGTTCGCCTGATCCAGCGCACCTCGCGCAAATTCTCGGTCACCGAGATCGGCCAGGAATACTACCGCCACTGCCTGGCCATGCTGGTCGAAGCCGAGGCCGCCCAGGCGGTGATCGACAATGTCGCGGCCGAACCGCGCGGCGTCATCCGCGTCGCCTGCGTGCCGGGGCTTCTGACCTATCAGATGGGCGGGCTGATCGCCGGCTTCATGGCCCGCTATCCCGAGGTCGAGGTGCATCTGGACAGCACCAGCCGCCGGGTGGATGTGGTCGGCGAGGGCTTCGACCTGGCCATCCGCGTGCGCGAGCCGCCGCTGGAGGAGACCGACCTGGTCATGCGCAAGCTGGACGAGAGCGTGCACCGCCTGGTCGCCAGCCCGGACCTGATCGCCCGAATGGTCGATGCGGCGACGGGTCCCGCCGACCTGGCGGACTGGCCCAGCCTGGATTTCGGCCCGGCGCATCGCGATCACGTCTGGGCCTTGCAGCATAAGGACGGCATGACCGCCTCGATCCGCCACACGCCGCGTCTGGTGACCGACGACCTGCACATGCTGCATGAGGGGGTGATGCGGGGGCTGGGCGTCGCCCTGCTGCCGTCGGTGGTGGTGGCGCGTGACCTGGAGAGCGGGCGACTGGTCGACCTTCTGCCCGACTGGCGGCCCAAGGCGTGGATCGTGCACGCCGTCTTTCCGTCGCGCCGGGGGCTGTTGCCGTCGGTGCGGTTGTTGTTGGACCATCTGGTTCAGGGTTGCGCCGAGCAGCGAATTCACGGCGAAACGTCGTCAGCGCCCCTATTGGAGACGAAAGACTGATGCGTCTGGTCGGACTGTCGGGCAGCCTGCGGGCGGCCTCATACAACAGCGCCCTGTTGCGGGCGGCCCAGGAAGCGGCGCCGCCGGACGTGGAGCTGATCGCCGCCGATATCCGGGGCATTCCCCTGTATGACGGCGACCTGGAGGCCGAACAGGGCCTGCCCGAGGCGGTGGTCGCGCTGAAGGACCTGATCGCCGGGTGCGACGGCCTGATGCTGTTCACGCCTGAGTACAACAACTCCATCCCCGGCCCGTTCAAGAACGCCATCGACTGGCTCAGCCGCCCAGCCTCGGACATCGGCAGGGTGTTCGGGGGGCGGCCGGTGGCGGTGCTGGGCGCCTCGCCCGGCCCGTTCGGCACGATGATGAGCCAGGCCGCCTGGCTGCCGGTGTTGCGGACGTTGGGAACCGCGCCCTGGTTCGGTCAGCGGATGTTGGTGTCGCGCGCCGGCGCCGTTTTCGACGCGGACGGGCGCCTGATCGACGACGACGTCCGTCAGCGGCTGGCGGCGTTCGTCGCGGGCTTCGCCGGTCACGTGCGCGGCCGTTGAACCCGGAAACGGCGGCGCCAACTTGGGTGCGTACTCGATACCGCTCATCCCCGCGAAAGCGGGGACCCAGTCCTTTTACCGCGCAGAGCGTCCGGGATGGCCTTCACTGGACTCTTGGCGGGGCCGGATCGCCCAAAACACTAGGTCCCCGCTTTCGCGGGGATGAGCGGAACGTGCTGGATCACTGATTTCAATGAGCCTTAATTGAGCCTGGACCCTAGTCGAGCCGCGTCAGCGCTCCATCCTTGTGGGCGGCGACATGGTCGGTCTTGTCGCTCTTGATCTCGTACTGGGGGGCGTCGGGCGAGGCCCGATGGCGATAGCCCTTATAGTCGAAGTCGGCCGTATGGACCTTGATGATCCGTCCGCTGACCCGCCCGGCCTCTGAGTTCCAACCGACATGGTCGCCGACGGCGAATTTGGTCATGACCGCGGTCCCTGTTCGTCCTCTTTAAGCGTGAAGGCGAGATCGGGTTCCATCGGCCGCTGAACTCAGGCCTTCTTCTTGGCGGCCGCCTTCTTGGCCGGAGCCTTCTTCGCCGCCGGTTTCTTGGCCGCGGCCTTTTTCGCTGGAGCCTTCTTCTTGGGACCGGCGGCCGCCTTGGCGGCCAGCAGGGGCAGGGCGGCCTCCAGCGTCAGGTCCTCGGGCGCCGTGCCGCGCGGCAGGGTGGCGTTGATCTTGCCCCACTTCACATAGGGACCGAAGCGGCCCGCCATGACGTGGATCGGCGCCCCGTCCTCGGGGTGGGCGCCCAGATCCTTCAGCGGGGCCGTCGCGGCGCCGCGCCCGCCCGGCCGCCCTGCGCGCTTCTCGGCCAACAGGGTCACGGCGCGGTTCAGGCCGATGTCGAAAACTTCTTCGATATCCGACACATTGGCATAGGTCCCATCGTGCAGGATGAAGGGTCCGTAGCGGCCCAGACCGGCTGAAATCATCTTGCCGTCTTCCGGGTGCGCCCCGACCTGACGCGGCAGGCTGAGCAGGCGCAGGGCGCGTTCCAGGTCCAGCGAGGCGGGCGACCAGCCCTTGGGCAGGGACGAGCGTTTGGGCTTGTCGCCGTCTCCGGCGGTTTCGACATAGGGACCGAAACGGCCGATCTTCAACTGCACCGGCTGGCCGGTCGCCGGATCGACGCCCAGTTCGCGGTCGCCGCCGTCCGCGCCGCCCTCGGCCGCGTCGGGCGAGGCCACGGGCCGGGTGTATTTGCAGTCGGGATAGCGCGAGCAGCCGATGAAGGCGCCGTAACGGCTGGTCTTCAGGCTGAGCTGCCCCTGATGGCACAGGGGGCATTCACGCGGATCGGAACCGTCGCCCTTGTCCGGGAAGATGTGGGCGCCCAGCGACTCGTTCAGGGCGTCCAGAATGGCGGTGGTGCGCAACTCGCCCGCCGCCTGGGTGGCGGCGTGGAAGTCGGTCCAGAAGCGGCGCAGCAGCACCTTCCAGTCCAGATCCCCGGCCGAGACCTCGTCGAGCTGGGTCTCCAGCGCGGCGGTGAAGTCGTATTCGACCCAGCGGTCGAAGAATTTCTCCAGGAAGGCGGTGACCAGCCGACCCTTGTCCTCGGGATAGAAGCGGTTCTTGTCCATCCGCACATATTCGCGGTCGCGCAGGGTGGTCAGGATCGAGGCGTAGGTCGACGGGCGGCCGATGCCCAGTTCTTCCAGCTTCTTGACCAGGGTCGCCTCGGAATAGCGGGGCGGCGGCTCGGTGAAATGCTGGTCGGTGCGGACAACGTCGACCTTGGCCGTCGCGCCTTCCTTCAGCGCGGGCAGGCGGGTGGTGTCGTCCTCGTCGTCCTCGGCGGCGCCCTTCGGACGATCGTCGCGGCCCTCTTCGTACACGGCCATGAAGCCGTCGAAGGCGACGACCTGGCCGGTGGCGCGCAGCCCCGTCTGGCCGTCGGCGGTCTCGATCTCGACCGTGGTCCGGTCCAGGCGCGCCGATTCCATCTGCGAGGCGACCATCCGCTTCCAGATCAGCTCATAGAGCCGCTGAAGATCGCTTTCGAGGCGCAAGGCGTCGGGGTGGCGGCTGATGTCCGTCGGCCGGATCGCTTCGTGCGCTTCCTGAGCATTCTTGGCTTTCGCCTTGTAATATCTAGGCTCAGACGGAACATAGGCGGGACCAAAACGGTCGCCGATGACCGAGCGGGCCTGGGCGATCCCTTCGGGACTGACCGAGACGCCGTCGGTACGCATATAGGTGATCAGGCCGCCCGAGCCGTCGACGCCCTCATACAGCTTCTGGGCCGTCTGCATGGTGCGCTGGGCGGTGAAGCCCAGTTTGCGGGCCGCCTCCTGCTGCAGGGTCGAGGTGGTGAAGGGGGGCGAGGGGCTGCGCTTGACCGGCTTCTTCTCGATCGAGCGGATCGTCAGCGGACTGGCCTGGATGGCGGCGCGCGCGGCCTGGGCCGTGGCCTCGTCCTTGATGTCCAGGCGCTGGACGCGCTTGCCCTGATGCTTGACCAGGCGGGCGGTGAAGGGCGGGCTGTCGGCCGTCAGATCGGCTTCGACCGACCAGTATTCCTGGGCCTTGAACCGCTCGATCTCCATCTCGCGGTCGACGACGATGCGCAGGGCCACCGACTGGACCCGCCCGGCCGAACGCGCGCCCGGCAGCTTGCGCCACAGCACCGGCGACAGGGTGAAGCCGACCAGATAGTCCAGCGCGCGGCGCGCCAGATAGGCCTGGACCAACTCCATATCCAGCTCGCGCGGCTGGGCCATGGCGTCGAGCACGGCGGACTTGGTGATGGCGTTGAAGGTGACGCGCTGGACGGTCGTGTCCTTCAGCGCCTTCTTCTTGTTCAGCACCTCCAGCACGTGCCAACTGATGGCCTCGCCCTCGCGATCCGGGTCGGTGGCCAGGATGACGCGGTCGGCGCGCTTGGCCGCCTCGGCGATCTCGCTGAGGCGCTTGGAGGCCTTGGCGTCGACCTCCCAATGCATGGCGAAGTCATCGTCGGGCAGGACCGAGCCGTCCTTGGACGGCAGGTCCCGAATATGGCCGTATGAGGCGAGAACCTCGTAGTCCGAACCAAGGTACTTATTGATGGTCTTGGCCTTGGCCGGGCTTTCGACGATGACGAGATTCATGAGCGTGGCGGTTCCCGGAGAGGGCGGGGAAGGTGGTGGGGGCGCGGCGTCCTGTCAATCGCGTGACGACAGCTTCTTCGACATGGGTTGAAAGTCAGCTTGCCAGTCTCGTTATGGTTGTGTGTATTGATGCGGCCAGGAGGAGAAACGCCATGGTCCAACCGACGCCCAGCGACGGGCCGCTAGATCCCGCCGCCGCGCCCGAACCGGAGGGTGTGCTGATCCCGGGCGTGGTCGAGGAGGAGAGGGTCCGGGAATACGTCCGCTCCCTGTCGGAGGAGTTGGCGTTGATGGCGCGCCGGGCCGGCGACGAACCCTTGGCCAGCGTGCTGGAGGCGGCCGTGCGGCTGGCGTCCGAACCCAGGCGAACCGTGGGGCGCGGCCGCAACAGCTAAAGCGAGACCAGGCCGCCGGGCAAAAGGGTGGCGCGCCCCGTCAGATCCAGCTCCAACAAGGCGGCGGCCACGGTCGAGACGGGCAGGTTCAGGGCGCGGGCCAGTTCGTCGCGCGGCGTCGGCGTGGGCGACAACAGGGCGGCGACGCGGTCCAGAAGCTCGGGCGCGATCTCGCCGGGGGCGTCGCCGAACGGATGGCCGCCCGGCGGCTCGCGCAGGGTGCGCAGGGTCGAAAAGGCCCGCTCCACGTCCTCGACGCCCTCGCAAAGGACGGCCCCGTTGCGGATCAGCTCATTGGGACCGCGCGAACGCGGGTCCAGCGGCGATCCCGGCACGGCGAAGACGTCGCGGCCCTGTTCCGCCGCCAGCCGGGCGGTGATCAGCGAGCCGGAACGCAGCTCGGCCTCGACCACCACGACGCCGCGCGACAGGCCCGAGATGATGCGGTTGCGGCGCGGAAAATCGCGCGCCTGCGCCCGTGCGCCCATGGGACTTTCGGAAACGATGCAGCCCTGCTCGCGGATGCGGTCGTACAGCGCGGCGTTGTCGGGCGGATAGACGTCGTCGACGCCGCCGCCCAGCACCGCGACCGTGCCGGTCGGCAGGGCGCCCTCATGCGCCGCCGCGTCGATGCCGCGCGCCAGGCCGGAGACGACGACATGACCCGCCTGACCGAGCTGCTGGGCCAGGCCGCGGGCGATGCGCTGCCCGCCCGCCGAGGCGATTCGGGCGCCGACCACGGCGACGCAGGGCCGGGACAGCAGGGCGGGGTCGCCCAGGGTCCACAACAGCGGCGGCGGCGGATCGACGGCGGCCAGCATCGGCGGATAGGCGTCGTCGCCCAGAACGATCAGGCGGGCGCCCGCCCGTGCACCGGCGGCCATTTCGGTCTCGACCTGTTCGACCGAAGGCGGGGCCGAGGCGCCGCCCGCCTTGCGGATCATGCCGGGCAGGGCGGTCAGGGCGGCCTGGGCCGAGCCGAACCGCTGAAGCAGTTGGCTGAAGGCGACGGGACCGATGCGTTCGGTGCGGGCCAACCGCAGCCGGGCGAACCGCTCGGCCTCGGGCAGGGTCACGCGGCCTTGGCTCCGATGCGGGGTTCCGCTCCCCGCAACAGGCGGCCGATGTTCTGATGGTGGCGGACCCAGATCAGCACGGCGGCGAAGGCGGCCAACAGGGTGATGGGCATGGATGTCGGCAGGCCCAGGGCGGCGATGGGCAGCAGCGACAGCACCGGCGTGGCCGCCGAGGCGATCAGGGCCGACAGCGACGAGATGCGGAACAGGGCGGCGGTCACCAGCCACAGGGCGGCGGCAAGCAGGCCCAGCGGCCACCAGGCGGCGATCATCAGGCCGAAGAAGGTGGCGACGCCCTTGCCCCCCTTGAAGCCCAGCCAGATCGGGAACAGGTGGCCCAGGAAGGCGGCGCCCCCGGCGATGGCGGCCGCGACGTCGCTGTCGAACAGCCACCGCGCCAAGAGCAGGGCGGCCGCGCCCTTGCCCGCATCGAGCAACAGGGTGGCCAGGGCCAGGTCCTTGCGGCCGGTGCGCAGCACGTTGGTCGCGCCGATGTTGCCGGACCCGATGTTGCGCACGTCGCCTGCGCCCGCCGCGCGGGTCAGGATGACGCCGAAGGGAATGGAGCCGAGCAGGTAACCGGCCACGGCCGTCAGACCGAGCGTGCCGAGCGCCGGAGCGACCAGATCCTGCACCTTCAGACCCCCAAAGATTCAGGCCCCCTGAATCGCTTCAGGCTGTGTAGCACGGGCGGCTTCAGGTGAACCAGCACCGGTAGTAATGCCCGGTGATGCGACGGCAGGACAGGAGGTCGCCGCCCCAGAGTTCCTGAAGATCGGATCGAACCGTGTGCTTTGGGGGCTTGCCGGTCCAGCCTCTCGCCGTGGCGACCGCGTCGCTCGGATCATGGATCACCGCGCCCCAATTATCGGCCACCCCCACGGGCTGTGGAAAGGCGATGCGAACGGGAGGGCCGCGCTCGATACGGTATTGGCGACCGTCGATTTGGCCTTGATCCGGCAGGGCGGCGGCTTGCGCGACCACCTGATCATAAACTGCCTTGTGAGATTGCAGGCTGGCCCATGCCCAGCTCCAGCTTCCCGCTGTCGAAATGAAGGGCGAAGCGGCAACGACGAGAGCGCCCGCGACGAGAGCCGCCAGTCCGCCGCGCCACCCAGACTGAATAACCGAGACGGCCAATACGCCGACGCCCATCACGAACCAGAAAATCTGGAGTACTGAGCCGAAGATGAAGACGGTCTCGAACAACCAGTCGCCGATGAACAGCAAAAGGCTCATGACGGTTGACCAGATCAGAATGGGGATCAGGGTCGAACGACTGATCCGCTTCACGTCATGAACACCCGTCGCCCGCCGACGAACGTGGCCTGAATCCGACCTTGCAGGCGGCGGCCGTCGAAGGGGGTGTTCTTGGATTTGGAGCGCAGGGCGTCGGCGTCGATGACCACCGGCGCGGCCGGGTCGAACAGGATCAGGTCGGCGGGCGCGCCGGGCGTCAGGGCGCCAGCCTCCAGCCCCAGTAGGGCAGCGGGACCGTGGGTCAGGGGCCGCAGCACGTCCAACAGGTCCAGCCCATGCTCGTGATGCAGGCTCAAGGCGGCGGGCAGCAGGGTCTCCAGCCCCACGGCGCCGGGCGCGGCCTCGGCGAAGGGGCGGCGCTTGTCCTCGGCCGGGGCGGGCGTGTGGGCGGATGTGATCACGTCGATCACGCCGTCGCGCACCGCCTCAACCAGGGCCTGTCGGTCGCTCTCGGCGCGCAGCGGCGGGTCCAGCCGGAAGAAGGTGCGGTAGTGGCCGATGTCCAACTCGTTGAAGCACAGGTGGTTGATCGACACCGAGGCGGCGACCTCCAGCCCGCGCGCCCGGGCGCGGGCCAGGGTCTCCAGCGCGCCCTCGGTCGAGATCTGATCGACCAGGAAGCGCACGCCGGTTTGTTCGACCAAGGCCAGGTCGCGCTCCAGCCCGATGCGTTCGGCCACGGCGGGCGCGCCCGACAGGCCCAGCCGCGTCGCCAGTTCGCCCGAGGCGGCCGTCGCGCCCTCGGCCAGCCACGGATCGGCGGGGCGGCAGGCGATCAGGGCGTTGAAGGCGGTGGCGTAGCTCATCACCCGCATCAGGGTGCGGCTGTTGGCGATGACGTGGTCGCCGTCGGTGAAATACAGGGCGCCGGCCTCGTCCATCAGGCCGATCTCGGCCATGCGTTCGCCGCCCAGGGCCTTGGTCGCGGCGCCCGCCGCGCGGACGTTGACCAGGTTCAGGGCCGCGCCCCGACGCTGGATGAAGTCGATCATCGCCGGATCATCGACGGCCGGATCGGTGTCGGGCTGGACCACGATGGTGGTGACGCCCCCGGCCGCCGCCGCCAGGGCGGCCGATTTCAGCGTCTCTTTCGGCTCATGCCCCGGTTCGCCGGTGCGCACGCGGATGTCGATCAGGCCCGGCGCCAGGCACAGGCCCACAGCGTCGATGATCTCGACGCCGTCGGGCGCGGTCGAGACGCCGTGCGCCACGTCGACGATGCGGCCGTCCTCGACCAGAACGGCGCCGGGACCGTCGTAGTCGGACGCCGGGTCCAGCAGGCGGGCGTTGATGAAGGCGAGGGCGGTCATGCGGCGCCTCCGCGACGTTCCGACAGGGCCGCCAGCACGGCCATGCGCGCGGCGACGCCCATTTCGACCTGGTCCTGGATCAGGGAGACGGCCGGATCGTCGGCGACGTCGGAATCGATCTCGACGCCCCGGTTCATCGGGCCGGGGTGCATGACCTTGGCGCCGGGCGCGGCCCAGGCCAGCTTTTCGCGGTCCAGGCCCCAGAAGCGGAAATATTCGCGGGTCGAAGGGGCCAGGGCGCCGTCCATCCGTTCCAGTTGCAGACGCAACATCATCACCACGTCCACCCCGGCCAGACCCTCGCGCATATCGTGGAAGACCTCGCAGCCCCAGCGGTCGGCGTCGCCCGGCACCAGGGTCGGCGGGCCGATCAGGCGGACGCGCGCGCCCATCATCGACAACAGGGCGACGTTCGACCGCGCCACGCGGCTGTGGGCGATGTCGCCGCAGATGGCGACCGTCAGACCGCCGACGTCGCCGAACGCCCGGCGCAGGGTGACCAGGTCCAGCAGGGCCTGGGTCGGATGTTCGTGCCGCCCGTCCCCGGCGTTGATCACCGCGCAGCCGACCTTCTGGCTCAACAGGTCGGCGGCCCCGGCGGCGGCGTGGCGGATGACCAGCACGTCCGGCTTCATGGCGTTCAGCGTCGCCGCCGTGTCGATCAGGGTCTCGCCCTTGGCGACCGAACTGGTGCGCGGCGACAGGGCGGTGACGTCGGCGCCCAGGCGCCGGGCCGCGATCTCGAACGAGGCCGAGGTGCGGGTCGAGTTCTCGAAGAACAGGTTCACCACCGTGCGACCGCGCATCAGGTCCAGCGTCTTCTGGTCCGACCGGCTGAGGTCCACGAAGGCGTCGGCCAGGTCGCACAGGGCCAGGGCCGCAGGCGGGTTCAGGTCGGTGGCGGATAGGAAATGATCGCGGGGGAACGGGACCAGCCGTTCTTTGATCGTCTCGGCGAGTCGGGCGGCCTGGCTCATCGAGGCCCGGCTATAGGCCCCGATCAGACCAGATGGAAGAGCGTCAACACCACCGGAATGCCCACGGCGCTGCCGACGGTGGTCAGGGCGACGATC
Organism: Brevundimonas sp.; assembly: GCF_036732845.1. Lineage (GTDB taxonomy): Bacteria > Pseudomonadota > Alphaproteobacteria > Caulobacterales > Caulobacteraceae > Brevundimonas. The sequence goes on from NZ_DAINBO010000009.1 coordinate 40,762, forward strand.
CCGGCCATCAGCGGCGCGTCCCCGCCCATCTGCCGCGCCAGGATGTAGCTGGCCGCCGCGCCGGGCGCCGCGCCGCACATCAGGGCGATGCCCTGCGCCGTCGCATCGCCGCCGTAGAGGCGGCACAGGCCCCACATCAGCGGCGGGGTGACGACCAGTTTGATGAAGCTGACCGCGCCGATCGTGACCCGGCGGCGCGCCACCTCGGCGAAGCTCAGGCCCGCCCCGGCCACGATCAGACCCAGCGGCAGGGCCGCCCCGCCCAACAGTTGCAGCGTGTCGGAAACGCCGGGCAGGCGCGGAACCTTCAACAGGTTCAGGGCCAGGCCGACCAGACAGGCGATCAGGATCGGGTTGGACAGGATGGCCTTGGTCAGGGCCAGGGGCGACATCTCGCGCTGATCGGCGCCCCAGCGCACCAGGACGATGACGCACAGGATGTTGGTCACCGGGATCATGGCGGCGATGACCACCGCCGCCAGGGCCAGGCCGTCGGGACCGTAGATCGACTGAATCACCGGCAGGAAGACGAAGCTGTTCCAGCGGATCACGCCCTGAAAGACGCTGGTGAAGGCTGGGCCGTCGATCTTCAGCAAGGGGCGCGCCGCATAGGTGGCCGTGGCGATGATCAGCACCGAGGTGACGGCCGCCGCCCCGGCCGCGCCCGCGCCGCCGCCCGAGATGTCGGCCGTCCAGATCGCCGGAACCAGAAAGCCGGGATACAGCAGGTGGATCGACAGCTTCTCGACCGGCCGCCAGGTGGCGTCGGGCAGAAAGTCGGACTTGCGCAGGCCATAGCCGATGGCGATCAGCACGAAGACCGGAACGACGCCGACCAGCAGCGCGCCCATCAGATCCAGGTCGCCTGGTCGCGCACCCGGTCCAGCGCGCCTTGCAGGATCCAGGCGGCGGCGGTGCGGTCCACCACATCGGCCCGGCGTTTGCGGCTCAGGTCCAATTCGTCGATCAGGAAACGCTCGACCGCGCTGGTCGACAGCCGCTCGTCCCAGAAGGCGATGTTGACGGGGCGCAGCCGCTCCAGATTGCGGGCGAAGGCGCGGCACGACTGGGCGCGTGGTCCCTCGGTCCCGTCCATATTGACCGGCAGGCCGATGATCAGGGCCGAGGCCCGACGCCCGTCCATCAGTTTGAACAGGCGTTCGGCGTCGGGCGTGAATTTGGTCTTGCGGATCAGCTCCAGCGGGCTGGCGATCAGGCGCGAGGCGTCCGAAGCGGCCACGCCGATGGTCGCCTCGCCCAGGTCCAGGCCCAGCCAGGGCGTGTCGGGCGGGCAGGCGACGGACAGGTCGAGAAGGTCGAGGACGGGCACGGCTCGCCGGTAAGCTGATGGGTACGGCGTGTCAAAGACTACGGACGACAGCTCGCATCGCCGTAGGCCTCAAGGTATGGTTTGTCGAAACAGATAATCAGACCGTCGAGCACGTCTAGGTTCATGGGCCAGGCGATCTCGCGCCCAAACTTCGCACGGAACTCCGCAACCGCCTCGTCCCAGTCTTCAGGAGGCGGGGTGGCTGCGAGGCGATCGCGGGCAGTCTTGAGTCCTTCAAGGTCCCGGTTCAGGAATGCGACGCTTCCAAGCGCGTAGTCGGCGAAACCATCGGAAGTCACGCTGGGATCGACACCGGCCATCATCAACCGAACCGCACGTGCAGTTTGACCCAGGCCAGCGCGAAGCTGCCCCTCATGCCAGTAGTTCAGGTGTAACTGGCTTATGTCGAGGACCGCCCGATGGCTCTCGCGATAATCACGCAGAAGGTTGGCCGCTACGGCAAGGCACGTCTGGTTGTTGGCAAGCGTGCGCCAACTGATGACCTCAGTGCTGTCGAAACGCTCTGGAGACATGGCCATTAGGGCTTCTCGGTCATGAGCACATGGCGCCACAGGGGCAGAGACCGTTTGAAGCGCGATGAAAAGCGAGGCGATGAGCATGACGATCCTCCTGCACAGACGATTGTCATGTAAGGTGTCCAGATTGCGGCTCGGGTCTGGCGTCGCGCCGTGTCCAGAGGCATGGTGGCGCCTCGTCGACGAAGGAGAGCCGGATGCGTCCCCTTGTGTTCGTTTGCAGTCTTTTGGCGCTCAGCGCGTGCGACACCCAGGTCGAGAGCCGGCGCGAGGCGTTGGAGCCGCGACAGGGCGGCTCGGGTCCCGCCCAGACGGCGGCCCTGACGCCCACGGGCGCGCCCCAGACCCTGTCGCCCGAGACCGACGCCAGCCTTCAGAGTGCGGCCTCGGTGGTCGAGTTGACGACCCTGGAGGGCCAGGACGCCAAGATCTTCGGCACGGCGGGCGGCGATCCGGCCATGAACGGCCTTTATGTGCACATCGCCTTCTTCATTGACCCGGCCCAGGGCTGGCGCGTGTTCCGCATCGGCGACTTCCTGGACTATCGCGTGTTGCGCGCGGCGCCGGGCGTGGTCGATCTGGAACTGACCGAGAGCGTGATGGACGCCGCCACCCAGCAGATCGGCAGCCAGAAGCGACGGGTGATCGTCCGCTGGACGCCGGGCCAGGGCGGGGCGGCGCCGACGGCGGTGACAGTGGCTCCAGCAGGCTGATGGCTGCGTCACATATTTTGGTAGTTTCTAAGGTTGAAATCTGCGGCCTGTAAGCTCGCCCGCGCTAAAGCGTGGCCCTTACAGAAGTGCGGGACCTGATAACCTTACTCTCGCAACAAGGGGGGGCGGCATGGGTTCTTTAAGCATCTGGCACTGGATCATCGTTGTCATATGGCTTCTGCCGATGTTCCCTATCTCCACGATCTTGAAGAAGGCTGGCTTCAGTCCGTGGTGGGCGCTGCTTTATGTGGTGCCAGTTGGCAATGTGGTCGCGCTGTTTGTCTTCGCCTACGCCAAGTGGCCAGCAAGAGCGTAAGGCAGCCTCAGACTTCAAACTAAGGCACCGCCTGATCGTCCGCATCCTTGTGAAATCGCGGCCGGACGGCTAATCCCGCCGTCTCTATTTTCGCGCATCTGGAGGGCCGCATGGCCATCGACGCCGCGACGGTGAGGCGCGTCGCCCACCTCGCCCGCATCAAGACCCCCGAGGATCGGCTGGAGCCTCTGGCCGCCGAGCTGAACGGCATCCTGAAATGGATCGAACAGTTGGACGAGGTCGATGTGCAGGGCGTCGAACCGATGACCTCGAACGTCGCCGCGCGCCTGAAGATGCGCCCTGACGTGGTCACCGACGGCGCCAAGGTGGACGCCGTGCTGTCGAACGCGCCCAAGTCCGCTGACGGCTTCTTCGTCGTGCCCAAGGTGGTCGAATGAGCGTCGTCCATTTTATCCTTCTCCCCCCGGGGGAGAAGGTGGGCGGCGGAGCCGCTCGGTTGAGGGGGCTGCCGACTTCGCCCTCATCGCCCGGCTGCCTGCTCGCCGAACCAGCCCCCTCAACCGTCTCGCTCCGCGAGCCACCTTCTCCCCCGAAGGGAGAAGGAGATCGATATGTCTGACCTGACCTCACTCACGCTCACGCAAGCCGTCGCAGGCCTGAAGACGAAAGCCTTCTCGTCCGAAGAGATCACCCGCAGCTTCCTGGGCGCCATCGACGCCGCCAATCCGACCCTGAACGCCTATGTCGAGGTCACGGCGGACAAGGCGCTGGAAATGGCGCGTGCGTCCGACGCCAGACTGGCGGCCGGGCAGGGCGGGGCGCTGGAAGGCGCGCCGCTGGGCATCAAGGACCTGTTCTGCACCGACGGCGTCCAGACCACCGCCGGCTCCAACATGCTGCGCGGCTTCGTCCCGCCGTATGAATCGACCGTCACCGCCAATCTGTGGCGCGACGGGGCGGTCATGCTGGGCAAGCTGAACATGGACGAGTTCGCCATGGGTTCGTCCAACGAGACCAGCGCGTTCGGCCCGGTGAAGAATCCATGGAAGTCCAAGGCGTCCAACGCCGAACTGACGCCGGGCGGATCGTCGGGCGGCTCGGCCAGCGCGGTGGCGGCGGACCTGTGCCTGGCGGCCACGGCCTCGGACACCGGCGGCTCGATCCGCCAACCGGCGGCCTTCACCGGCACGGTCGGGATCAAGCCGACCTATGGCCGCGCCAGCCGCTTCGGCATGGTGGCCTTCGCCAGTTCGCTGGACCAGGCCGGGCCGATCACCAAAAACGTCGCCGACGCGGCCCTGATGCTGCGCTCCATGTGCAGCTTCGATCCCAAGGATTCGACCAGCCTGGACGTCGCCACGCCCGACTGGACCGCCAGCCTCGGCCAGGGCGTGAAGGGCCTGCGCATCGGCGTGCCGCGCGAATACGTCGTGGACGGCATGCCGGCCGAGATTCAGGCCCTGTGGGACCGCGGCGTCGAATGGCTGAAGGCCGCAGGCTGCGAGATCATCGACATCAGCCTGCCGCACACCAAATACGCCCTGCCGACCTATTACATCGTCGCCCCGGCCGAGGCCTCGTCGAACCTGGCTCGCTATGACGGCATGCGCTTCGGCCATCGGGCGACGGATGCGAAGTCGCTGACCGACCTGTACGAGACCAGCCGGGCCGAGGGCTTCGGCAAGGAGGTCCAGCGTCGCCTGACCATCGGCGCATACGTGCTGTCGGCCGGTTTCTACGACGCCTTCTACGTCAAGGCGCTGAAGGTGCGCCGCCGCATCGCCGAGGATTTCGACAACGTCTGGGACAAGGTCGATGCGGTGCTGACGCCCTCGACCCCGTCGGCGGCCTTTGCGTTGGGCGACAAGCAGATCGACCCGGTGACCATGTATCTGAACGACGTCTTCACGGTGACGGCCAACCTGGCCGGCCTGCCGGGGATCTCGGTGCCCGCCGGTCTGGACTCCGGCGGCCTGCCGCTGGGTCTGCAAGTCATCGGCAAGGCCCTGGACGAAGCCACCGTCTTCCGCGTCGGCCAGGCGCTGGAGGACGCGGCGGGGTTCACCGGCAAGGCGGAGCGCTGGTGGTAGGGCAATGACCGATCTGGAGCGCAAAGTGCTCGAACTTCGTGATGAAGGCCTCACCTTCAAAGCGATTGGAGAACGACTTGGCGTTTCAGGGAGCAGGGCGAGCCAATATGTCATTCGCGCTCAACTACGTCGCGATGTGGCTCCTTTCTATAGCGGTCCACAGGAAGCCGAAATCAGAGCCTTGGTGCCGGAGAGTGTTGCGCGTCGCTTTATGACGGATCGCATTTTCCATTGGCGCGAAGTGCTTACGGCTTATGTGCTTGGAGAACCGTTTTCCCGATGGCCGAATGGAAGACCCGTGTCCCTTGCTGTCGGAAATCTGATCAAGTTCGTCCTCCGAAACGAAGTTGATCTTCCAACTATCTCGCGATGAACCCTCTCCCATTGGGCGCGATGAACCCTCTCCCATTGGGAGAGGGAGGGACCCGCGCGCTTAGCGCGTGGGAGGGTGAGGGACGGATGTTGAGCGTTGAAAGCCGACCCTCATCCGACCTGGCTTCGCCAGGCCACCTTCTCCCACAGAGAGAAGGATGGTGACGAGCGGACGAACCCAGAGGGCGCGGTCGTTGCGACGGCGTGATGGGCTGGCCGAGCAGAAGGTATGGTCGCTTCTGCGCGGTGGTCGCATCGATGGGCTGAAGTTCCGACGCCAGCATCCAGTTGGTCCATACATCGTGGACTTCGCCTGTGATCCGCTGAGACTCGTGATCGAGATCGACGGCGGAATTCACACACGAGATGACGTAACGCTGGACGACCACTATCGGCAGGTGGAGATCGAAAGCTTAGGCTGGACGGTCATGCGGTTCTCGAACGAGCAGGCGTTGACCGAGCCGTTGCGGATCCTCGATGCGGTCCACGCCCATGCGCGACTGGTGAGGGCCGACCCTCACCCTCCCGCTCAACCAGGTTGAGCGGGTCCCTCCCTCTCCCGCTGGGAGAGGGTGTTTTACGCCGGCGGCAGTTTCTTCAGGTCGGCGTCGATGGCGGCGATGATTTCGGCGGTCACGGCGCCGCCCGACAGGGGCGCGACCTCGGCCAGGGTCATGTCCTCGAATTGCGGACGGGCCGGGTGCTGAGACACGCCGGGCAGGTGTTTTTCCATCACTGCGCGGGTCTGTTCATTGGCCAACAGGTCCTTGATCGAGCTGGCGATGGTCGGGCGCGCGGCGGGCGCGGCGGGGGCCTGGGTCCCGGCGGCGTGCGCGGCGTGGCCGCTGTGGTCATGGGATTGGGCGGATGCGCCGCTCGTGGCGGCGAGGGCCAGGGCGAGCGAGGCGGCGACGGTTCTGATCATGGTTTCCTCCGACTTGGAGCCGGATGGAACACCAGAGGCAAACGCCGTTCAATGGTGAATGTGAAACGCGGCGAATTGCGACGCGACGGCTTTCCTCGCGCCGCGTCGGAGGCTATCGCACAGGCATGAGCGACACGTCCAAACTGATCCAGGGCCGCACCGGCGCGTGGGAAATCGTCATGGGGCTGGAGATCCACGCCCAGGTGGCGTCGAAATCCAAACTGTTTTCGGGCGCCGCCGTCGGCTTCGGCGCGGGACCGAACGAACAGGTGTCGCTGGTCGACGCGGGCTTTCCCGGCATGCTGCCGACGCTGAACGAATTTTGTGTCGAACAGGCCGTGCGCTCGGGCCTGGGCCTGCGCGCTCAGATCAACCGGATCAGCCAGTTCGACCGCAAGAACTATTTCTATCCCGACCTGCCCACCGGCTATCAGATCAGCCAGCTCTATCACCCCATCGTCGGCGAGGGCGTGGTCGAGGTCGAGCGCGAGGACGGATCGTTCTTCAACGTCGGCGTCGAGCGGCTGCATCTGGAGCAGGACGCGGGCAAGCTGATCCACGACCTGTCGCCGACCGAGAGCTATGTCGACCTGAACCGGGCCGGCACCGCGCTGATGGAGATCGTCTCGCGCCCCGACATCCGCACGCCGGAAGAGGCGGTCGCCTATGTGAAGAAGATCCGCACCATCCTGATCTATCTGGGCACCTGCGACGGCGACATGGAGAAGGGCAATTTGCGCGCCGACGTGAACGTGTCGGTCTGTCGCGAGGGCGGCTATGACCGGTTCAAGGCGACCGGCGACTTCAGCCACCTGGGCACGCGCTGCGAGATCAAGAACGTCAACTCGTTCCGCTTCATCCACCAGGCCATCAACTATGAGGCCCGCCGCCAGATCGAGATCCTGGAGGACGGCGGCTCCATCGTGCAGGAGACGCGCCTGTACGATCCGAACGCGGGCGAGACGCGTTCGATGCGGTCTAAGGAAGAGGCGATGGACTATCGCTACTTCCCCGACCCGGACCTGTTGCCGCTGGAGCTGGAGCAGGCGTGGATCGACGCCATCGCCGCCAGCTTGCCGGAACTACCCGACGACAAGCGGCGCCGGTTCATGAGCGAATACGGTCTGTCGCAATACGACGCCGGAGTGCTGATCTCGGAACAGGCCAAGGCCGATTATTTTGAAGCCGCTGCGAAGGGGCGTGACGCCAAACTGGTCGCCAACTGGGTCACCAACGAGGTCTCGGCCCGCCTGGCCGCCGACGGCAAGGATTTCGGCGAGAACCCGCTGCCCGCCGCCCATGTGGCCCAGTTGGTCGAGCTGATCGAGACCGACGTCATCTCGTCCAAGATCGCCAAGCAAGTCTTTGACTATGTCTGGAACGGCGAAGGCTCTCCGGCCGAGGTCGTCGAAAAGCGCGGCCTGAAACAGGTCACCGACACCGGCGCCATCGAAACCGCAATCGACGCGATCATCGCCGCCAACCCCGACAAGGCGGCCGCGGTGGCCGAAAAACCCCAGGCCCTGGGCTGGTTCGTCGGCCAGGTCATGAAGGCCACCGGCGGCAAGGCCAATCCGGCCGCGGTCAACGACATCCTGAAGGCCAAGCTGGGCTTGTAGCCCCGCCCGCCGTCATCCTCGGGTCAAGCCCGAGGATGACGGAACTGAAAAGACAAAGGCCCCGGAGATCGCTCTCCGGGGCCTTCTTCGTTGCGTTGGAGCCTACCAGCGCCAGGCGTCGTAGATGGCTTCGATGATGTAGCCGTCGTAGCGGTCGACCAGATAGATGTTGTTGTCGACGAACACCCACATGGTCCCGGCTGGCGGATAGGGCAGGCCCCAATAGGCCCAGTCCCGCAGCTCGTAGCGCCAGAACAGGGACGGCAGGAAGTCGCCCTCGTAATAGCGGCGGCCCCAGTAGCTGCGCGGGACGTTGTAGTAGCCGTAGCCCGGCGCGAAATAGAAGCCGATCCGCACGCCGCTCCAGCCGCGGAACGAGCGGTCGTTGCGCCACCAGTCCGAGCGGCCGTGACGCCGTTCCCAGTTGCGGCTCCATTGGTCGCGGTTGAAGCGGTTGCGGAAGTCGCGGTGGTCGCGCCGGTCGTTGTTGTTCCAGTTGCCGCCGTTGGGACGATCCGGGCGGTCAGGACGGCCCGGACGATCGGGCCGATCCGGCCGATCCGGCCTGTCGGGGCGGTCAGGCCTGTCGGGACGGTTCGGCCAGTCGGGGCGATCTGGACGATCCGGGCGATCCGGGCGATCAGGCCGCGTCGGGCGGTCGGGCCGGTCCCAGCCGCCGTTGTTGCCGCCGTTGCCGCCGCCGTCATTCGGCCGGTCAGGCCGCTGGGGACGATCAGGCCGGTCGGGCCGGTCAGGACGATCAGGACGGTTCGGTCCCGTCCAGCCGCCATTGCCGCCGCCCGACGGATTGGAGGGCTGCTGAGGCGGTTGCGGCCTGTCGGGGCGATCCGGGCGATCCGGGCGATCGGGACGATCCGGCCGGTCGGGACGTTGCCCAGTGTCGGGGCGCTCGTCGCGCTGTTGCTGTTGTTGGCCGCCGTTGCGGCCGCGATGACGCGGCGGGTCGTCGCGCTCTTCGGCCTGCGGGCCGTCCTGGGCCGCCGCGGCCAGGGGCGCCGCCGCCGGAACGGCGAAGGCGACGAGGGCGGAAAAGACCATCAATGTGCGTTTCATGGCGTTCTCTATTCCCGATGCGCCCCTTATGGGCGTCGTGTGAGGAGACGGTCGCGCCTGGCGCATGAACCGTGTCTGAACGACGTTCGACACCGTCGTCGCGATAAAGAAAACCCCGCGGATCGCTCCGCGGGGTCGTCAGCCGGGTTCGGTTCGGAACCCCTAGAAGATGTCGTACAGCACGCTGGCGATCAGGCCGGTCGCCAGGGCGATCAGCACGATGTCGTTGCCGGCATAGACATAGCGGTAGCCGCGCGGGGCCTGCGGCAGGCCGTAATAATAGGGGTCGTTGACGTAATAGCTGCGATAGGCGGGCGGCAGGTAGCCGCCGCGGCTCCAGCGCTGGCCGTAGTAGCGCGGCTCGACCCGGTAATAGCCGTAGCCCGGCGCATACCAATAGTTCTGGCGGGCGCCGCGATAGTCGTGGAAATCGCTGCGGTCGCGCCACCAGTCGCGGTTGTTGCGGTCCCAGCGGCGGTTGTCGTTGCGCCAGTCGCGACGGTCGTCACGACGATCCTGACGCCAGTCGCGACGGTCGTCGCGGCGGTCCTGGCGCCAATCCCGGCGGTCGTCACGGCGGTCGTTGCGCCAGTCGCGATTGTCCTGACGCCAATCGCGTCGGTCGTCGCGCCGGTCATGGCGGCGTTCACGGCGGTCGTCGCGGCTCTGGGCCTCGGCGACCAGGGGGGCGGCGGTCGTGCTGAGCGCGAGGGCGACGACGGCGGCCTTGGTCAGGCGGTTCATGCATATCTCCATCGTTCGGCGCCCGCCCCCCGAGCGGCCAGTTAACCCTGACAGGCTCGGGTTCGCGGCATGAACCTCGCCTGAACGGTGAATTCAGGTGGATTGCGCGAGGCGGTCTCGCTCCCCAGATCAGGACCCGAAGCCAAGGAGCCAACGCATGACCCGGCCGATCGAACTCTGGTACTGGCCCACGCCGAACGGCTGGAAGGCGTCCATCGCCCTGGAGGAGATGGGGCTGGCCTATGAGATGAAGCCGGTGAACATCGGCGTCGGCGAGCAGTTCCAGTCGGGGTTCCAGGCCATCAGCCCCAATGGGCGGATGCCGGCCATCGTCGATCCCGACGGGCCGGGCGGCGAACCGATCTCGATCTTCGAGTCCGGGGCCATACTTCAGTACCTGGGTCTGAAGTCCGGGAAATTCTATCCGACCGACCCGCGCGCCAAGGCCGAGGTCGATCAATGGCTGTTCTGGCAGGTCGGCGGGCTGGGACCGATGGCGGGCCAGACGCATCATTTCCGCCAGTACGCGCCGGCCCTGATCAAGGATCAGCGCCAGATCGCCTATGGCGTGAACCGCTATACGAACGAGACGCACCGGCTTTACGGCGTGCTGGACCGGCGGCTGGCGGGGCGGGACTTCGTCGCGGGCGACTATTCCATCGCCGACATGGCCTGCTGGCCCTGGATCCTGCCCGAAAATCAGGGGCAGAACCTGGACGACTTCCCGAACCTGAAGGCCTGGGTTGCGCGCGTGGGCGCGCGGCCGGGGGTGATCGCGGGCAAGGCCGTGGGCGCCGATCTGCGCCGCGACCTGGGCCGCGCGGGGGCCGAGGCGGACGCGGCGCGCAAGGTGCTGTTCGGACAGCGGGCGCGGTAAGTCTGAATCAGAACTTACCGGTCGATTGAAGGTTTGTGAATCGCGCCTGGAGTATTCATTTCAGCTTTACTGAAAAGTCCGCGCGCGACCTGTCGCTGTTAACTTTAACTTCAAACCGGCGGTATTTGATCGCGTATCAGAGGGGCGGGCCAGAACGGCGTCGCCTTGGAGGATACGGTGATGAACGCGCAAGAACTGGCGCACGACGAAGCCCCGGCGGCCTTGCCGCTGCCGACGCCCGACATGGACGGCGACGCCCTGTTCCGCCTGGGGATGATGTATTCCTCGGGTTCGGGGGGCTGTCCGATGGACCGGGTCTCGGCCCATATGATCTTCAACCTGGCGGCCATGAAAGGCTCGGTCGAGGCGCGTGTCTATCGCCGCGAAATGAGCCAGGAGATGGAGCGTGAGGAGATCGCCGAAGCCCAGCGCGCGGCGCGGCAATACATCGACGCCGGCGTGGTGCGGCTGGTGGCCTGACGACATCGTCCTTCTCCCTCGGTGGGGAGAAGGAAGCGCCCCTAAAAATTCTGATACTGCCCGTTGATCGTATAGTTGAAGCCGATCGGCAGGGCGTTGCGGATCTGGGTGAAGAAGTTGGCCAGTTCGCCCAGATTGCTGCGCGGCACATAGATCAGGTCGCCGCGACGCAAGGCCACCACCTCGCCGCGCCGGGGCCGCAGATCGATCACCCGCATCATGCGCCGCCCGCCCGGCCCGCGCCGGATCAGGGCGACTTCTTGGGGCTTGGCCGTGGGCAGGAAGTCTCCGGCCTGGACCACCGCCTGATAGGCGTCGATGTCGCCGTTCATATCCAGAACGCCGGGGGTGCGGACCTCTCCGGCCACCCAGACCTTCAGCGGCCCGGCCGTCTTCAGGGTGATCTCGACCACCGGCCGCACCAGTTGCGAGGCATAGGCGCCCGAGGCGGCGCTCTCCAGTTCGGCGAGGGTGCGATCCGCCGCCATCAACTGGCCGACCAAGGGCAGGGACACCCGTCCGTCCGGCCCGATGCGCAGGGTGCGGGTCAGTTCGGGCGCGGTCGGGGTCGCGATCTCGATCTCGTCGCCGGGATAAAGCACGTACTCCGGCTCGTCGTCGGTCCAGTCGGCGAAGGGGATGTTGGGAAAACTGCCGGGCTGGACCCGATCCACGCGGCCGACGGCGCCCTGATTGCGGGCCATGGGGCGCGGCATGCGGTCAGCCTCGCCGCCCGCGCACCCTGACAGAAGGGCGGCGGCGCCCAGCAGGATCAGGCGGCGGTCAGGGATCATGGCGCTCGCTCAACACAGAGACTCGAAACCAGCTTCGGACCTCAGGCTGGCGGTTTATGGGTAACCAGTGGTTAACGCCGCGCGGCCACTGTCCGAACGACCGCCAGTATTGAACGGATTCGGCCCAACCCATGCGCTCGGCGACCTATGTGACAGCCCGCCCGCGTTATGGCTTCGGCGACGTCGTCGGCCTGCTGTTCCGGGAATTCTGGGTGATGATCGTGGTTTTCATGGTCGTCTTCGCCTTGGGCGCGGCGGCGATCCTGACGCTGAAGAAGACCTACACCGCCTCGGCCAGCCTGTTCGCGGGGGTGGGCCAGGAATATGTCTATCAACCGCGCGTCGGCCAGACCGCCGATCGCGGCCAGGCGCCGAACGGCGATCAGGTGGCCCAGTCCGAAGCCGCCATCCTGTCCAGCCAGATCGTCCAGCAGCGCGTGGTCAAGACACTGGGCGTCGTCGCCTTCCAGGACGGCAAGCCCGCGACCGGCACGGCGGCTCAGCAGGAGGCGGCCGCGGTTCGCGCCGTGGCCCAGGGCCTGAAGGTCGCCACCACGCCGGGCAGCGCGGTCATCAACGTCAGCTATGAGAGCGACGACGCGGCCAAGTCGGCGCAGATCCTGAACGCCGTCATCGACCAATATCTGATCCGCCGTCGCGAAGTGTTCCAGGATCACGCCAGCCCGGCCATCGGGGCGCAGCGCGAAGCGTTCCAGGATGACCTGGAGGCGGCCGACGTCGCCTATGAACAGTTCCAGCGATCCAACGACGTCGGCGATTTCGCCGCCACCAAGACGGCCCTGGCGACGGCCTATCAGACGGCCATGACCGAAAAACTGTCCAGCGAACTGGCCTTGGCCGCCGCGAACCGGCGGCTGCAGACCCTGGAGGCGCAACAGGCGGCCACGCCCGCCGAGATCGCCCTGCAACAGGATCTGAACATCTCGGCCCAGGACCAGATCCTGCAACTGCGCACCCAGCGTGAGGATCTGCTGGCCCGCTATACGCCTGACAGCCAGCCGGTGCGCGACATCGACGCGCGGATCGCGGGGCTTCAGCAATATGTGGCCACCGGCACGGCCGTGGGCGCCAAGGAGGTCCGCACCGGCCCGAACCCGATCTGGGTCGAGCTGGAGACGACGCGCATCAACACCCTGGCGGAGCGCAATGCGCTCCAGGCCCGGCTGGGCGGCGCCGAACAGCAGTTGGCCCAGATCCGCGAGCGGCAGATGGAGCTGACCCGCCAGGAGTCCGAGAACGCCGTGCTGGGCGGCAACCGCGAGATGCTGCAAGGCTCCGTGCGCGAATTCCAGCAGCGCGAGGCCCAGAGCCGCGCCGACGGCGCCCTGGTGGCGGCGGGCGCCGACAACGTCACCGTCATCGAACGCGCCCAGACCCCGACCAAGGGCAAGAGCCTGAAGGCGCCGTTGCTGGCGGCCGTCTTCCTGTTCGCGGCCTTCACCGCCCTGTGCGTGGGTTTGCTGCGGATCTTCACGCGGCGAGGCTTCGTCACGGCCGGGTCGGCGGGGCGGACGCTGGAGATGCCGGTGCTGGCTGTCGCTCCGGCCAAAGCTCAATGATCGTGGTAGCTTAGGAGCCTGCGGCGGGGCGCGTACCGATTCGATGGTCGATCTGACATCCGAAATGGCCGGCCTTTGGGCGGCGCTGGGACCGGCGCCGCAGCATCGCGGCCGCGTGATCCAGTTCGCCTCGGCCAGCACGGGCGAGGGCGTTTCGACCGTGGCGCGGGAGTTCGCGCGCCTGGCCGCCGTGCGCGCGCGCAAGCCCGTCTGGCTGATCGACGGCGACCTGTTGCAGCAGGGGCAGCTAGAGGCGGCGGCGGCCGAGCCGGAGCGGTTCGGGCGTCTGGGCCGGGCGGCTCTGGCGTCGCCGGACGGCTCCAGCTTCTTCGCGGTGACGCCGCGCGTCATGGATCAACAGAACCGGCCGGTCGCGCCCGCGCGCCTGCTGGCCGCCAGGCCCTGCCTGGGCGGGCGTCTGTGGATCACCCGCTTCGCCACCGAGACCCTGCGTTCGGGCCAGCGGGTCGAGGTGATCGGCGATCCCGGCTATTGGGACGCGCTGAGGAAGCACGCCGACACGGTGGTGATCGACAGCCCCGCGGCCGATCGCAACGACATGGCCATCACCCTGGCGCCCTTCGTCGACGCGACCATCCTGGTGGTGGCCGCCGAGACCACGGCGGCGCACGAGCCGGTCATCCTGCGCGACGAGATCGAGGCCGTGGGCGGGCGCATCGCTGGGGCGGTGGTCAACCGTTCGACCTATCGTCCTCCGGGATTCCTGAGGCGGCTGACGGGCTAAGTTCTTTCCTTCTCCCCTTGAGGGAGAAGGTGTCATGCGGAGCCTGACGGATGAGGGGGGTGTGTCCGCAAGCTGAGTGGCCGCCACCGAGTTCGGGATCAGGCTTGCCCCTCATCCGACCTCGTTCCGCTCGGCCACCTTCTCCCTCAAGGGGAGAAGGAGGGTTCCAGGCCGATTCCACCCCCATCCCCTGCGTCCGAAACCGACGCACACCCTTGCTAGGGTGCGCACACTGCCTTTTCGGGAGGGGCGGCGAACCTGGGGTCGATGGACGAATCGGACTCTTTGGACTCTCTTTTTTCGAGTCTAAGCCCGGTTCGCCTCCAGCCGCTCCAGTTCGCGCGCGCCATAAAAATGCGGCTCCAACCCCTTCATCCAGAACAGTTTACCGAGGCCGCGCGCGGCGCGGTCCAGCATGTCGGCGCGACGGGGGCTGAGGATCAGGGTCAGGACCAGGGCGGCTGAGCCGAAGGCGGCGGCCTGGACGGCGCCGATCAGCATCCAGCGGGCGACGGCGGGCCAGTCGCGGGCCTTGGCGGCGGTCTGGCTGGGTCCCTGGCCATAGGCGAAGGCGCGGGCCAGGGCATAGGACAGGGTGGCGCGGTGGGCGGGGGCGAACTCCTCCACCCAGGCGTCGGCGGCCCAGCCGAACCGGCCGCCGCGCGCGGCCAGGGCCGCGAACAGGGCGTCGTCCTCGCCCCCCGACTGATCGGCCGAGACGTCGAACGGCGCCGGGCCGGGCAGGGCGGTCGCGCGCACCATCAAGGAGTCGCCGCACCCGAAGCTGTGGCCGATCAGACCAGTCGTCGCCGGGCCTTCACGGCCGAAGAACCGTTCGAGATAGGGCCGCAGCCAGGGCTTGGCGTCCGGCGCCCGTCCCTGGATCGGGCCGAACACGACATCGGCGCCGGTCTGGGCCTGGGCGTCGATCAAGGCCGCCAGCCAGCCGGGCGAGGCGACCTCGTCATCGTCCAGAAAGGCGATCAGCGGCGCGTCGGTCTCGGCCAATGCGGCGTTGCGGGCGGTGGCGACGCCGGGGCGGGGCGCGTGACGATAGATCAGTTCGATCGAGGTCTCGTCTCGCAGCCGCCGTATGACCGGCTCGGCGGACCCGACGGGGTCGTTGTCGGCGATGACGATGGAGGCGAGGCGGCCTTTGACGCCCGCCTGAATGAAGATCGACCTTAGGGCGCGCTCCAGCTCGGCCGGGCGGCGCAGGGTCGGAATGACGACGCTGACCTGATGGAGGGCGCTCACGCCAGCACCTCGCCGACGGTGCGGATGTCGCAGCCCCGCGCCTTGGCGTACCGGGCCAGGTTCCGCAGCGCCTCGGGCGTGCAGCCCCAGGGCGAGGGCGTGGCCCGCACGTCGTGGGTGAACAGGATCAGCCAGGCCTTCTCGGCCACGGCGCGGTCGATCCAGGCGCGGGCGCGGGTCTCGCCGTCGTCGCCCTCTATGCCCACGGCGGGAAGCTGGTTCCGGTCGCCGCCGTCATGGACCAGCCCGGCATGGACGCCGCGCAGAGAGCCGTAGCGCGGGCCGAGCCGCTGCTTGGCGCGCGGCCCGACCTCGCCATAGGGAAAGGCGAAGTGGGCGGCGGTTCCGCCCAACTCGCGCAGCGTCGCGGCATTGGCCGTGACATCGGCCGACAGGCGCTCGTCGTCGGCGCGATGGCAGTCGATGTGATCGCGCGTGTGGCAGGCGATCTCATGCCCGGTCGAGACCAGGCGGCGAACGTCGTCGGCGTCGGCGAACCGGCCCATATGCCCGTCGCGGCCGAACAGGCCGGCGCACAGATACCAGGTCCCGCGCACGCCCTCGGTCTCCAGCACCGGCGCGCCCTCGTGCACGGCGCTGGCGGGCACGTCGTCGAAGGTGAAGCTGACGACCGGCCGGTCCAGCATCAGCCGCGCCGGACGGCGGTGCGTCAGCCGGGCGTAACGGCGCCGCAGCTTGCCCTTCAGACTGGGATCGGCGGCATAGGGCTGCATCAGACGGCCCTGGCGTACAGGGCCGCGCGATACAGGCGCAGCGAGAAGGCCCGCGCCTTGACCGGCAGCCAGGCGGCGGCGGCGGCGCGCTTCATCCATGGTCGAATGGCGTCGAGACCGGGAAGACGCTTCAACAGGCGCGCGGCCTTGTAGCTGGGATAGGCGCTGACGATGTCCGGGTGACGGCCCACGACGCGGGCGAAGTTGGGGGCCGACTGCTCATATTTGGCCGTCAGGGCCTCGACCGTGTCCAGGCCCATGTGGGTGGCCGGATTGTCCAGATGGACGACGCGGAACCGGCGCGACACGCGCATGGCCCATTCCACGTCCTCCCAGCCCCAGCCGCTGAAGCCGGGGTCGAAAGCTTCGGTCTCGAACACGTCGCGCCGGACCAAGAGGTTGGAGGTGTAGACGTACTTCTCGGGTTGCCGCGCCCGCTCGGTATAGGGCACGCAGTCCGAGCGCGTGGCCATGGCGCGGTGCACGGCGAACCGGGCCTCGTCGGGGGCTTGCAGCAGCGAGAAACCGCCAAAGGCCACCGCCGGGTCCTCGCGCGCCACCAGATCGGCCCAGTCCTTCAGGAAGCGGCGATGGTCGGGGCGCATGTCGCTGTCCAGGAACAGCAGGCTGCCGCCGCGCGCGGCCGAGGCCAGACGGTTGCGGCCCCGGCTGCGGCCCTCATTGGCCGGCAGGGTGATCAGCCGCGCGGGCAGGCGCATGGTTTCGATCTGGGCCGACAGGCGCGCGGTCAGTTCGACGTCGCCGGTGCCGTCGTCCAGCAGCAACAGTTCGACCCCGCCGTCGACGGCGGCGGCCTCTTCGTCCAGCAGGGTCAAAAGCTGGCTCGGGTCGTCGCGCAGGAAGGGGATCAGAACCGACACGGCGGGCCGGGCGGTCTTCCAGCGGGCGTTGTCGGTGATGACGGCGCGGCGGCTCATGCCAAGGCTCCCCGGCGCTGGGCGATCAGACGACGGGCCAGGTCGCGCACGCCCGCCGCGTTCAGGGTCAGGACGACGGCGGCATAGACAACCGCGCCGACCGAGGCGTCCAGCATCAGCTCGGCGAACCCGCCGATCGTCGGCAGGGAGCGAACGGCCGCGGCCATGACCGCCGAGGCGATGGCGCACCGGATCAGGGTCTCCCACGGCACGGGCAAGGGCATGACGCGCCGCCCCATGGCCCAGGACGCGATCAGGCCCAGGCCGAAGCTGGCCGCCGTCGCCCAGGCCGCGCCCAACACACCGTAACGCGGGATCAGGATGACGTTCAGAACGACGTTGGCGAGCGCCGGAACCGCCATGGCCGCCAGCAGCAGGCCGGTCTTGCGGCTGAGCGTGAAGGCCTGGTGGAAGTAATAGACCGTCATGCCCGACAGCAGGGCCGACAGGGCGATCCAGGGGGTGATCAGGGTCGCGGCGTCGCGCAGATGCTCGCCGATCATGAACTGAGCCAGGGGGCGCGCGACCAGGGCCACGCCGACGCAGGCGGGCAGGCCGACCAGGATCAGGGTCTCGGCCTGTTCGCGCGCGGCGGCGGCCAGGCGCTCACGCCCGCCGCGCTCCAGCGCCATGACCAGGGCGGGGGTCCCGGCGGCGCCCAGCCAGATGAACAGGACGTCGAGCGTGCGGTTGGCGATGCTGTAGCCCGCGTGATAGGCGCCGACGGCGGCCGTATCCATGAAGGCGGCCAGCAGGAACCGGTCGGTCGAGGCCAGCACCACGGCCAGGGCCAGACTGGCCGCGATGGGATAGCCATAGACGGCGTAGGCGCGCAGTCGGGCCGGGTCGATCACGCCGTTGCGCGCCTGTTTCAACTCGCCGGGCAGGATGAAGGGCAGGGCGGCCAACGGAGCCAGGGCCAGACCGGCCAACGGCGCCGCGCCGCCCGCGCCCGACAGGGCGAAACCGACGCCGATGAGCAGGCCGCCGATGGCGATGAAGATGTCCAGGCCCGCGGCCTTGGCGACCTCTCCGGCCGCGCGGAACCGTTCCTGGGCCAGTTTGGACAGGCAACGCACCGGCGCGCCGAACAGACCCACGGCCAGGGCCAGGCGGAAGGCTGGATCGACCGGCAGGAGCCAAAGCAGCAAGGCGACGGCGGGGAAATAAAGGGCCGTCAAGATGAAGGCTGTGCGGTACAGGCCGGCGAAGTGGGCGGCGGTCTCCTCGGCCGTCTTCTGCGCCGCCCAAAAGCGCGCCATGGCCGCCTCCAGCCAGGTGAAGACGGCGACATGGACCAGGGTCACGACCGAAAAGGCCAGGGCGTAACGACCGAAGTCCTCGGGACTCAGCAGGCGCGTGAAGACGACGATGGCCAGAAAGCCGACCACCCCCTGCACGATGTTGGCGGGCAGATAGCCCCAGACCCCGCGCCAGAACATCAGCGCACCGCCATGCGGTCACCCAGCAGCACCGGGATGGTGACGATCATGATCCACAGGTCCAGCCAGAAGGATTGGCGCTCGATGTACTCGACGTCCAACTGAACCCGGCGGCGCACGTCGGCGGCGCTGTGCAACGGGCCGCGCGAACCCTTGATGGCGGCCCAGCCGGTCATGCCCGGTTTGATGCGATGACGGTGGGCGTAGTCGGCGACCAGGCGGGCGGATTCCACCTGGCCGGTCTTCATGCCGATGGCGTGCGGACGCGGCCCGACCAGCGACATCTCGCCCTGGATGACGTTCAGCAACTGAGGCAGTTCGTCCAGGCTGGTCGAGCGCAGGATGCGGCCGATGCGGGTGATGCGGTCGTCATCCGCCGTGACCTGGCGCGCGGCGGTGGCGTCGGCGGCGTCGGCGCGCATGGTGCGGAACTTCCAGACCACGATCTCCTCGTGGTTGAAGCCGTGACGGCGCTGGCGGAAGAAGGCCGGGCCGGGGCTGTCCATCCTGACGGCCAGGGCGATCAGGCCCAGAACGGGCGCCAGAAAGACCAGGGCGGTCAGGCCCAGGATCAGGTCCTGCAACCGTTTGTGGAAGGCCTTCTTGTCCGGGTCGACCGGCCCGTCGAGGCTGGCCAGCGGCGTGCGCGCCAGGCGTTCCAGGGCGGCGTTGCGCTCGTCCTCGCCGTGCGGATCGACCATCAGGGTGACGGGGGTGGGCAGGACGGCCAGGCGGCCAGTCAGCTCGCGCACCCGCGCCTCGGCCTTGGGGTCGATAGCCATGACGATGCGGTCGACATAGGGCGTCATCCGGTGCGTCAACAGGTCTTCGGCCCGGCCCAGCACCGGCACTCCGGCCACGGCCTCGGGCGCACGGGCCAAGCGGTCGTCGAACACGCCCAGCACGTTCAGATCACGGCGGCTCAGAGCTTCCTGGATCACCGCCTCGGCGTTCTTGGTCGCGCCGACGATGACGACGTTCGGCGTCAAGGCCCCCGAGGCGCGCCAGCGGCCGATCATGTCGCGCCAGCCCATGTGCAGGCCGTACAGGGTGACCGTGGTCAGCGCCGCCCAGATCAGAACGGCGGTGATGGTGGCCGTGCCCGGCGCGAATCCGGCGGTCAGGGCCAGGGCCAGGCCGCCGCCCAGAAGGCCGCAGACCGTGACCCGCGCCAGATGAACGCCGACGCCTTCGTCACGACCGAAACGATACAGATCCAGACGCCGCATCAGCCACAGCATCAGCACCATCCCGGCCACATAGGGCAGGACCAGGGCCACGGGGGCGTGGACCAGACCGGAAGGCGTCGCCATCCAGGCGCAGGTCATGGCCAGGGCGACGGTCAGGCTGGCGTCGATGGCGCGGAAATAATGGGGGGCCAGCCGCGCGGCCCCGCGCTGACGCGCATTCAGCCAGACCTCCGGCCGGAACGGGCCGCGTCGGGCCGCGCCCTTGGCGTCGGGTTCGACCATGCGGCGCGCGGCATAGGCCTGAAGCGCCGGCGCGCCGGCGGGCGCGGCGTCCAGATCGTCCGACGAGGGCAGGCGGGACAGGGAGTCGGGCATGGGCGTCCAGGAAGCGGAAACGTCCGGCCGATCCTGCCCATGCGGCCTCTAGATCACGTTAACGCTCGGAAGTCGCACGAGCCGGATTGCACGGCGCCGTCCGCTCCGCTATCCACGCCGCCTGCCGGAGACGTGGCCGAGTGGCTGAAGGCAACGGTTTGCTAAATCGTCGTACCCTGTAAGGGGTACCGAGGGTTCGAATCCCTCCGTCTCCGCCAGACCTTCCCGGAAAACGCCAGTGCGGCTTTGGATGCGCGGACGCGGCCTTTCAAGGTCGTGAGGGTCTTCGTCGTTTCGCACCATTGGCGTTGACGACAGGTCAGCGCGCTCGATTGCACGTGTTGAGTGTTTTATGCTGCTGATTTTTTGTATGATTTTTTGACATTGCTCGCCTTGAGCCGCCTGGGTTCGGCGCCCGCATAAGACTGCCTCCTGAGTTCAACCTCTTCAGGAGACATATTGATGCGATGGTCCGTTCCTCCGTCATGCGACGGAGCAGCCACATCCGGCCCGGTGCGGGTTTCATTGGGCAAGCGCGCTCGATTTGGTCTGCTTTTGGCCTGTCTGGCCGTGACGACGCCCGTCGCCGCCCAAGAGCAGGCCACCTATCGGTACGACGCCTTTGGGCGTTTGGCCGGGGTGGCGCGGTCGGTGACCGGGGCGGCGGGGAATTACACGGGATACGCCAATGACGCGGCCGACAATCGTCTGTCGCGCGGCGTCGTCGCCGTGCCGGCGCCGGCCGTGGCCAAGGAGCTGCGCGCGGGCGAAACCCTGGTCCCGTTTCAGAAGCTGACCTCGGCCGATGGCCGTTTCACCTTCCTGTTCCAGGCCGACGGCAATCTGGTGCTCTACTTCGGCGCGACGCCGTTGTGGGCCTCGACGACCATGAACGGACGCGGGCTGTCGCTGCGCATGGAGAGCGGCGGGAACCTGGTTCTGTACGACGCCGCCAATGCGGTCGTCTGGTCATCGGGAACCGGCGGCCACCCCGGAGCGAAACTCGTCCTCCAGAACGACGGCAACGCGGTCATCTATGACGGCGCGACCCCGCTCTGGGCCACCCACACCTGCTGCCACTGAGGGGCTTTTCATGACACGCAATACGATCAAGGCGGCCCTGATGGGGTCCGCCGGCTGGGGGCTGCCCGTCGCGGTGGCCCTGGCGTTCGCGGCCGCGACGCCGACCTATGCCCAGGACATCATCAAGCCGCCGGAATCCTATAATCCGACCGATGCGCGGGGGGTGAACCTGGCCACCGGTTCGCTGTCGATCTCGACGACCGAGATTTCGGCCGGTCAGCCGGGCCAGGGCGGGCTGAGCTACAGCGCCAGCTATGACAGCCAGGCGCGCGGCTGGCGCCACAGCGTCTGGGGCGGGGTGCAACGCGACCCGGCCGATCCCAGTGCGCCGCTGCCCGGTTACACCGTGACCGTCATGGGCAAGTCGGTGGTGTTCGAGAAGGTCGGCACGGCCTTCAACGCGGTCGACGGCTTCGGCCAACTGACCCTGAGCGGCGGCGTCTACACCTTCACCGACCTGGACGGCACGGTCGCCACCTTCAACCAGGCCGACAAGAGCATCGAAGGCCATGAGGCCAATGAAGGGGTGATCAACCTGATCGTGCGCCCGGACGGCGAGCGGATCAGCTTCACCTATGAGGTTGTGAGTTCGGGGCCGACCGTCCAACGGCACCTGAAGTCGGTGAACAGCAGCCTGGGTTACCAGTTGTTCTTCAGCTACCCCGGCTCCGACCGATTGGGCGCCTGGAGCGTCACGGCGATCAACAACGGCGACGCCTATTGCAACCCCACGGCTTCGACCTGCTCGCCCGGCTCCGGCTGGCCGAGCCTGACGTTCGCGCGGACGGGGGTGACCGGCGATTACACCGTCACCGACAATCTGAGCCGACAACTGAAGTTCACGGTCGGATCGCGAGGGCCGACGGCGATCTATCGTCCGACCTGGACCAGCGGCGCGCCCAGCATGGCCGTGACCTACGGCCCGTCGTCGGGTGTGGCCGCCGATGCGGTCGCTTCCGTCAGCGACGGCGTCGGTCAATGGACCTATCAGATCATGCCGCGGACCACCGGCGGCGTCGCGACGTCGAGCGTCACCGATCTGAACGCCCATACGACCAGCTATGATTTCATGTGGCAGGCGTTGGACATCAATCGCGTCATCCCGGCGCTTCAGGCCATCACCAACGGCGCGGGCGAAGAGACCCAGGTCAATCAGAACGGCGGCGGTCTGCAATCGATCGTCTATCCCGAGGGCGATTCCGTCGTCGTGAACCGAAACGCGCGCGGCGATGTGACCAGCATCGTGCGCACGAACAAGGCGGGCACGGCCTCGACCACGGTTTCGGCGACCTATCCGAGCGGCTGCACCAATCCGATCATCTGCGGGCGTCCGACCTCGATCACCGATGCGCGGGGCAATGTCACCGACTACGGCTGGAACGCCACCCACGGCGGGCTGGAGACCGAGACCCTGCCGGCGGTCGGCGGCGTGCGGCCGCAGACGCGGCACGCCTATGCCCAGTTCAACGCCTGGTACCGGACCAGTTCGTCCACGACCCAGGTCCAGAACACCAACGCCGTTTGGCGCCGCACCGGAACCTCGGCCTGCGCCACGGCCGCGGGCGTCGCCTGCGTGGGCGGCGCCGACGAGGTGGTGACGACGACCGGCTATGAAGCGGGCAACGCCTCAACGCGCAGCAACGTCCTGCCGACGACGGTGTCCAGCGGTTCGGGCGACGGTCTGCTGACGGCCACGACCAGCACCGAATACGACGCGCTGAGCAATGTGTTGCGGATCACCGGTCCCTTGGGCGGGTCCGACGTCACCCGCTATGTCTATGACGCCATGCGTCAGCGGGTGGGCGAGATCGGGCCTGATCCCGACGGGGCGGGCGGCCGGGCCTTTCCGGCGACCAAGACCCGCTACAACGCCGACGGCCAGGTCGATCAGGTGCAGCAGGGCACGACCACGGGCCAGACCGACGGCGCCTGGGCGGCCTTCAGCCCGCTTCAGACCGCGACGACCCTGTATGACGTTCAGGGCCGCAAGGTGCGCGACACGGCCTTTGACGGTTCGACCCATCCGCTGGTGTCGCAATACACCTATGACGTGGCCGGGCGTCTGACCTGCACGGCGACGCGGATGAACCCGGCCGTCTTCGCCAGCCTGCCGTCCTCGGCCTGCACGGCCTCGACCGTCGGCGCCTTCGGTCCCGACCGGATCACGACCAACAGCTATGACGCCGCCGACCGTCTGATCCAGGTGCAACAGGGCGACGGGGCCTCGGCCACGCGCACCCTGATGGCCCAGGCCTGGACCGACAACGGCAAGGTCGACTGGATGGAGGACGGCGAGGGCAACCGCTCGAACTTCATCTATGACGGCTTCGACCGCGTCTATCGGCTGGAGTATCCGTCGACGACCGTGGGCGCCCACGCCGCCAACACCTCGGACTATGAGGAGTACGGCTATGACGCCAACGACAATCCGACGTCCAAGCGCACGCGCTCGACCGGGGTGTTCACCACCACCTTCGACGCCCTGAACCGGATCAGCGCCATCGACGCGCCGGTCGGCTCGAACGACGTCTGGTACGGCTATGACAATCTGAACCGGCGCCTGTACGCCAGCCACGCCTCGGGCACGCCGTCATGCGGCACGACCACGGCCGTGTGCATGACCTGGGACGCCCTGGGTCGGCAACTGACGGACAATCAGGCCCTGGGCGTCATGACCATGTCATACGACCTGGCGGGACGGCGCACCAACCTGTTCTACCCGGACAGTTTCGAGATCCGTTACGCCTATGATCTGGACGACAGTCTGCGCACGGTGACGCAGGCGGGTCTGACGACCATCGCCAGCTACGCCTATGACGACCTGTCGCGCCGCACGTCGGTGACGCGGGGCAATGGGGTGGTGACGACCTACACCTATGACGGGGCGTCGCGGCTGAAGACCCTGGCGCACGACCTGGCCAGCACGGTCTCGGACGTGACCTGGACGTACGGCTATACGCCGTCCAGCCAGGTGATCACCCGCCAGGTGTCGAACGGCGCCTATCTGTACGCGCCCTCGGCCGGGACGCAGACGGTGACCCGCAACGGCCTGAACCAGCCGGTGACCATCGACGGCGTCTCGGCCAGCTCTGACGCGCGGGGCAATCTGACCTCGGACGGGGTCAAGAGCTTTGTGTACGACAGCGCCAACCGGCTGACGGGCACGGGGTCCTCGACGTTGAGCTATGACCCGCTGGATCGCATGACCCAGATGGTCGGGACCCTGGGCGCGCGGTACCTGTACGACGGCGACGAGATCGCGGGGGTGGTGGTCGCCTCGACCGGAACCACGATCGCCAACCGCATCGTGCGCGGGCCGTGGCCGGATGAACTGCTGGTCGCCTATCAGGGAAACACGGCCTCGACGCCGTTGTGGAGCCTGCAGGACGCCCAAAGCTCGATCATCGCCATCACCGACGCGGCGGGCACGGCGCCCTACACCCTGGCCTATGACGAATACGGTCGGCCCCGGTCAGGCAACGCCGGCCGGTTGATGTACACGGGCCAACTGTGGATGCCGGACTTCGGTCTGTATCACTACAAGGCCCGTGCCTATCACCCGGGCCTGGGCCGGTTCGTGCAGACCGACCCGGTCGGCTACGAACAGGGCATGAACCTGTACGCCTATGTGGGCCTGGATCCGATGAATGCGACGGATCCGGGGGGGATGGTTGGCCAAGACCGCAATCCAATGCTTCCGCCTCCGAATCCTGAACAGATAGAACAAGTGCGCGCTGTCGTAGGCGTGTTGGCCGACTTCGTGCCGATCATCGGTGATGTGAAAGGAGGTTTGGAGTTCTTCGCTGACCCTTCCTGGGGTGGAGCGGCAGTTCTTGGCATCAGCCTGATTCCTGGTGGCGACATTGTAAAATATGGAGATGAAGCATTCGACCTTCTGCAAGATGGCATGAAGTTGGGAACCAACGACGCCCTAGAGACCTCATTGTCTGTCTTGGGCGATGGCTATAGCGAAGTAGCCAACGGGGTATTTCGATCTTCAGATGGTCGCTTCCAGGTGCGAATGACCGATTCTGATCTGGCCGGTCGTGGAACTAACGGTAGGCCTCATGTGAACATTGAGCGCGGCACGACTGTGAAAGACCCGCGTACGGGCAGAGCGGTCTTTAGAAGAAATGAAAACATCCACGTTATGGTAGAGGATTAAGGCATGGTGGAGAAAATAAACATAAAAAAAATTGCCGAGGAAATTAGAAAGACTCGCGATTTAATTAATGAATCTAACGGCGTGCTTGAAAATCTTGTATTTGAGAAGCACGATTACGGCGCTTCTATTGAGGCTAACCGGAGCGGATTATTAGAGCTGGCCTATCAGATAATTTTACTTGCCGAAGAAAATGAATCTAGAAAATACATAGACATTGATAAAGCATCTTTTGCATCAAAATCAGACGGAGTTCTTACTATATCTATAAATAAAGATCTATAATTACAACAATATAATATATATGCATATCTCAAGCAAGCAAATATATATATATAACCCACTAATTGTGATGGTGGAGCCGATCGGCCCGTAATATCTGATGTTATTGGTCGTTTAGTATTAGGCCAGCCCTCCAAAGGGTTGGCCTTTCTTTTGTCAAGCCGTCGACAAAATTCAAACCCTGACCCGCAACGGCCTGAACCAGCCGGTGACCATCGACGGCGTGTCGGCCAGTTCGGACGCGCGGGGCAATCTGACCTCGGACGGGGTCAAGAGCTTCGTGTACGACAGCGCCAACCGGCTGACGGGCACGGGGTCTTCGACGTTGAGCTATGACCCGCTGGATCGCATGACCCAGATGGTCGGGACCCTGGGCGCGCGGTACCTGTACGACGGCGACGAGATCGCGGGGGTGGTGGTCGCCTCGACCGGAACCACGATCGCCAACCGCATCGTGCGCGGGCCGTGGCCGGATGAACTGCTGGTCGCCTATCAGGGAAACACGGCCTCGACGCCGTTGTGGAGCCTGCAGGACGCCCAAAGCTCGATCATCGCCATCACCGACGCGGCGGGCACGGCGCCCTACACCCTGGCCTATGACGAATACGGTCGGCCCCGGTCAGGCAACGCCGGCCGGTTGATGTACACGGGCCAACTGTGGATGCCGGACTTCGGTCTGTATCACTACAAGGCCCGTGCCTATCACCCGGGCCTGGGCCGGTTCGTGCAGACCGACCCGGTCGGCTACGAACAGGGCATGAACCTGTACGCCTACGTCGGCCTGGATCCGATGAATGCGACGGATCCGGGGGGGATGATTTGCGTTGCTGCTTCAGATGCAAATAGTGAAACGCCTGCCACGACAATCTGCCAGGACGCCAGTGAACTGGACCTGTCTGGCAATGGCGCAAAAAACATCATCGGATTCGAGGGGGTAAGCGCGTCAGCCTATCAGGTTGGCAGCGATATCCCGACGATCGGTATCGGTCATACCGCTGGGGTCCAAATGGGTGACACGATGACCGCGGCCCAAATCCAGGATGCTTTCATGGCCGACGTCAGCGGGGCGGAAAAGTTTGTCGAGAGATTGGTAGGTGATTTGCCTGTTTCACAACAAGAATTTGATGCGCTCGTCGATGTCGTCTTTAATGTGGGTTCGACCAAGTTGAATGCAACCAACAGTCCGGGCCTCCATAGCGCCATAGCCGCTGGGGACTACGGAGCGATAGGTGACAATTTGCGATACACGCGAGGACCAGACGGGCCGTCGCCAGGTTTGATGGAACGAAGCAATTCTAGGCAGAATATTTTTGCCAACGGCGATTACAGTATTGGTGTCATGCGATACGATGGACTGCTTAGCCGCCTTAGGCGCGGGTAGGAATTTTGAATCCTATGTCATCTCACATTTATTTGTACGCAGCACTCATTCTGGTCGCAGCTTGCGAGCCAAAAGATCCGCCTAATTCGCGGGTGCGTCAAACGGCCTTGCAGGAAACCACAATGCCATCGGCTGATGTGAAATCTTATAGTCTCTGCGGGAAAACAACTACGAAACGGCGTGTAGAGGAATACTTCAATAATGTCGTTTCTTTTCTAGAGCGCCAGAATGATAGACGTATGTTGAGTAGTCTTGTCTCCGAAAATATCGCAATAATTGGAAATGACGGAGCCAAAATTATTGCAGCATCTTCATTCTCTCAGGCCGAACCCTATTTGATATCCATCGATGATTGGGCTGAGATAGCTCGTCGTGGCGAACCTCGCCTTATATCAGCCGGATGGAGAGGCTGCATTCTTGGCAAAGGGAAGGCTGCATTCGTTGTGGATGATGACGGGAGACTGCACCTTTCATCATTCAACTTAAGCCTAGCCTGGGATTAATTCGAAGAACCTGAGGGCAACATTTGGGGGCGGCTAACGTGTTGCCGCCTTTTTGGAGTTGCAGTGAGAATCTTGAGTGCTGAAAGGCCGGTCCTTCCGAGGACCGGCCTTTCATTTGCCGGGCTAACGGCCGGGACCCAGACGGTGACCCGCAACGGCCTGAACCAGCCGGTGACCATCGACGGCGTGTCGGCCAGCTCTGACGCGCGGGGCAATCTGACCTCGGACGGGGTCAAGAGCTTCGTGTACGACAGCGCCAACCGGCTGACGGGCACGGGGTCCTCGACGTTGAGCCATGATCCGGTGGCGTGGCGGGCGGGGTCTTGAACCGGGCGCGGATTGGCGGCTTTGTGTCGGCATGGCGCGGATGGATCAGATCGTGGAGCGGTTGCGGGCGTGGGGCGACGGTGCGCGCGCCTGGGCCGCGCGGCGCGGCCTGGACTGGCGGCATGGCGCGGCGGCGGGGGGCGTGCTGTTGGCCGGGGGCGTCGTCGTCGGCCTGATGAGCGCGGCCTCGGGCGGGCGACCGGCGGCCGCCGCGGGCCAGCGCTTGCAGATCGAGATCGTGCAGCCGGTCGAGCCGGTGTTCACCGCCGGGCCGACGATGGAGGTCGGAACCCTGGTCGACGGGTTCGATCCGGGCCTGATGTCGACGCCCGAACCCTCTGAGACGGCCTATGACGACATCGGTCAGGTCGAGCCGGACGCCAAGGATGAGGGCGGCCCGTCGCGGCGTCTGTCCAGCGCCGTCCGCCGTGACGACGGCGACCAAACCCGGCCCAGCCGACGCCCCGAGCGCGAGGCGTATGACCGCCATGAGACCGAGCGTCGCGAGCCGCGCGAACCGCGCTGGCGGATGGACGCCTCATCCCGCGGCGGCCGTGAAGAGACGCCCGTGGGCTGAGTTTCCCCGACGTGATCTTGGCGCCGGGCGGGCAGGGGTCTAGGTCGAGGGATCAACCGCTTTAAACGGAGACACGCCGATGGCCGACCTGGCTCAAGTGACCGAACACATCCGCGCCGCCCTGGGCGACAACTCGGGTCTGGGCAAGACGCTCAAGATCGACCTGGGCGACATGGGCAAGATCTTCATCGACGGCGCCTCGGCTCCGAACGCGGTGACCAATGAGGACAAGCCCGCCGACGCCACCGTCTCCCTGTCGTGGGACGACTTCATGGCCCTGTCGCAGGGGCAGTTGGACCCGATGATGGCCTTCATGCAGGGCAAGCTGAAGGTCGCGGGCGACATGATGCTGGCCCAGAAGCTGGCGCCGCTGCTGAAGCGGTGATCCGGGTTCTCCCTCCCCGAACGGGGAGGGTGTCTGAGCCGTAGGCGAAGACGGGCGGGGGCGGCTCGACGAGACAAACTCCGTGGATGTGTCGCCCAGCCCTCCCCACCCGACGCTTCGCGTCACCCTCCTCGAATGGGGAGGGAGAAGGAGACGCCATGGACTTTCGGCACAGCGACAAGGCCCTGCACTGGCAGGAAAAGCTGAGGCGCTTTCTGGACGAGCGCGTACTGCCGCGTGAGGCGGAGTATTGGGCGCAGGTCCATGGCGATCACACGCGCCAGCCGCCGGTCATGGAGACGATGAAGGCCGAGGCGCGCGAGGCGGGCCTGTGGAACATGTTCCTGCCGGGGAACCACGGCGCGGGGCTGACCAATCTGGAATACGCGCCGCTGGCCGAGATGATGGGCCGCCATCTGTGGTCGGCCGAGGTGTTCAACTGCAACGCCCCCGACACCGGCAACATGGAGGTGCTGCACCTCTACGGAAACGAACAGCAGCAGGCGCGCTGGCTGACGCCGTTGATGGCCGGCGAGATCCGCTCGGCCTTCCTGATGACCGAACCGGCGGTGGCCAGTTCGGACGCCACCAATATCGAGACCCGGATCGCGCGCGACGGCGACCACTATGTGATCAACGGCCGCAAATGGTGGTCGACCAACATGGGCCATCCGAACGTCGCGGTGACCATCGTCATGGGCAAGACCGATCCGGCCGCCGCCGTCCACGCCCAGCAGAGCCAGATCATCGTGCCGGTGAACACGCCCGGTTTCCGCGTCGAGCGGATGCTGTCGGTGTTCGGTTATGACGAACGGCCCATCGGCCACGCCGAGGTGGTGCTGGAGAATGTGCGCGTGCCGGTCGAGAACCTGATCGCGGGCGAGGGCAGGGGGTTCGAGATCGCCCAGGGCCGCCTGGGACCGGGCCGCATCCACCACTGCATGCGGGTGATCGGCATGGCCGAGCGGGCGCTGGAGCTGATGTGCGAGCGGCTGTTGAACCGCACCGCCTTCCGAAAGATCATCGCCGAGCATTCGGTGTGGGAACAGCGCGTGGCCGAGGCGCGCACCAATATCGAAATGTGCCGCCTCTTGGTGCTGAAGGCCGCCTGGATGATGGACGAGGCGGGAGCCAAGAACGCCCGTTCCGAAATCGCCCAGATCAAGGTGGCGGCGCCGCGCATGGCGCTGAAGGTCATCGACGACGCCATCCAGGCGTTCGGCGGCGCGGGCGTGTCCGGCGATACGCCCCTGGCCGAGATGTACGCCATGGTGCGCACCCTGCGCATCGCCGATGGCCCGGACGAGGTGCACAACCGCGCCATCGCCAGGCTGGAGTATGCGAAACACGGCGGACGGCCGGTTCGCTGATCGTCTGAATCGAAAGGGCGACCGGCCGACGCCGATCGCCCCAAGCCGCTGAACGGCGCCGCCGTTTCAGATCGACGGCAGGGCCGGGTCCATCCGCTCATCCGCCGGTTTGTCGATGCGCGAACCGTGCGAGGCCTCTCCGCCCTTGCGTCCGGCCTGGGCGGCCAGGTTGCGGTCCTGAGAGAAGCTGCGCTTCTCGCTGGGCACGCTGGCGCCGCCCTTGCGGGCGATCTCGCGTTGGCGCGCAGGGTCCATCGAGGCGAAACCGCGCTTGGACACGCCCGAGGCGCGGGGGATCTGTCCATCAGCCATGTTTGACTCCTTTCGTGACAGGGCGTCGCTTGCTGAACTGAACCCCGATCAATGCTTCAGGTTCCGAGCGCCGACGCTTTTCATGGTCAGACGAAGCGTTTGACTTTGCTGCGACTCACGTTCGCTCAAACCGAGGCGCCCGCCGGGCCGCGCCGCGCAAATGAAAAGACCCCGGAGATCGCTCTCCGGGGTCTCATTGTCTTCGTCAGGAGCGGCGGATCAGCCGTTGTCCTCGCCGGGGGTCGACGCGCCCGGCATGGGCGGCACCGGCACCTGGGGCGCATTCGGGTCCAGTTCGGGCACATCGACGATGCCGCGGCCGACGTGGCTCTTGTGGACGCCGTACAGCAGATAGACGACCAGGCCGATGCCGCCCCAGATCGGCAGCACCATCTTGGCGTCGTGCGGCAGGTTCCAGAACAGGAAGGCGCAACCGGCGGCCGACAGCGGGGCCATGATCCACACCAGCGGCGTCTTGAACGGACGGTGGCGGTGCGGGTCCTTCACGCGCAGGATCAGCACGGCGATCGACACCATGAAGAAGGCGAACAGCGTGCCCGAGTTCGAGATGTCGGCCAACTGACCGACCGGGAACAGGGCGCCAGCGACCGCCACGGCCATGCCGGTGAACAGGGTCACGATGTGCGGCGTCTTCCACTTGGGGTGGATCTTGGCGAAGGCTTCCGGCAGCAGGCCGTCACGGGCCATCACGAAGAAGATGCGGGTCTGGCCGTAGATCATCATCAGGATGACCGAGGGCAGGGCCAGCATGGCGGCGATGCCCAGGGCGTTGCCGACGGCCGGATAGTTGATCTCGCGCAGGACGTGGGCCAGGGCTTCGTTCGAGCAGACCAGCTTGCTGGTGTTCTCGGCCAGGGCGCAGGCGGCGGTGAAGGCGGGCGAACCCGGCTGGACGGCCGAACCGTCAGCGCCGAGCACCGGCTGGGCGCCGATGGCCCCGACCGCGCCGGCCGCGACCAGCAGATAGAAGATGGTGCAGATCGCCAGCGAACCGATCAGGCCGATGGGCACGTTGCGTTGCGGGTTCTTGGTCTCTTCCGCAGCGGTCGAGACGGCGTCGAAGCCGACGTAGGCGAAGAAGATCGAGGCGGCCGCGCCGACGATGCCCATGCCCGAGGTGCCTTCCGGCCCGAACCAGCCGTTGGGCGCGAAGGGCTGGAAATTGCCGGACTTGATGATCGGCAGGGTCAAGACGATGAAGGCGGTCAAGGCCGCGACCTTGACCAGAACCAGAGCGGCGTTGACGCGAGCGCTCTCGGTCGTGCCGATCATCAGCAACAGGGTGACGGCCAGGGCGACGATGATCGCGGGCACGTTGATGAACCCGGACGAGAAGTCGGGCGACGGAATGAAGCCGTTCATGCTCCAGGTCGGACCCGCTTGAAGCATGTCCGGCCAGTCGAAATGCAGGGCGTTCTCAATGAGTCCAAGCACATAGCCGGACCATCCCACCGACACGGCCGAGGCCGCCACGGCGTATTCTAGGATCAGCGCCCAGCCGACCATCCAGGCCAGCAGTTCGCCCAGAACCGCATAGGTGTAGGTGTAGGCCGAGCCGGACACCGGGGCCATCGCGGCCAGTTCCGAATAGCAGAGCGCGGCCACCGCGCAGACGGCGCCGGCGATGACGAAGCTGTACATCATGCCGGGACCCGCCTTTTGCGAGGCGGCGGCGGTCAGCACGAAGATGCCGGTGCCGATGATCGCCCCGATGCCCAGCAGCGTGAGCTGCACGGGTCCTAGTGAGCGATGAAGCGATTTCTTCTGAGCCGTGGCCAGAATCGCGTCGAGCGATTTAACGCGCCACATGGGGTCCCCTCCCGATAATTCTGCGGCTCGTGCCGCGTTGCGCGCGACGCTAGCGGCGGTCGGGGCCGCGTGCAACGCGGTTTCCGTATGGTGAAGGTGCGACGACGCTTTCATGAACCGGCCCGATGCCGCTAGAGCCGGGGTGATGTTGCCCATCCACGCCGTTCTCGACGCCTTGAAGGCCGCCGTCGCCGCCCATCCGGCGGTGGTGCTGGCCGCGCCCCCGGGTGCGGGCAAGACGACCGTGGCTCCCTTGGCCCTGTTGGACCAGCCGGGGGTGGGCGAGGGACGGATCTTGGTGCTGGAGCCGCGACGCTTGGCCGCGCGGGCGGCGGCCGAGCGGATGGCCAAGACCCTGGGCCAGGCGCCGGGCGAGACGGTCGGCTATCGCACCCGGCTGCAGAGCCGGATCGGCCCGAAGACGCGGATCGAGGTGGTGACGGAGGGCGTCTTCACCCGAATGATTCTGGACGACCCGGGCTTGGACGGCGTGTCCGCCGTTCTGTTCGACGAATTCCACGAACGCAGTCTGGACGCCGACCTGGGTCTGGCCCTGGCGCGCGAGAGCCAGACCCTGCTGCGCGACGACCTGAAGATCGTGGTCATGTCGGCGACCTTGGACATCGCGGGCGTGTCGCGGCTGTTGGCCGACGCCGAGGGCGTGGCCGCGCCGGTCATCGAGACCGAGGGGCGGTCCTTTCCGGTCGAGACGCGGTATCTGGGCCGCGATCCGGCGGTGCGGGTCGAGGACGCGGTCGTCCGCGCCTGTCTGACCGCCCTGGCCGAGGAGACCGGCTCGATCCTGGCCTTTCTGCCGGGCCAGGGCGAGATCCGCCGCACGGCCCAGAGGCTGGCCGAACGGCTGCGCGATCCGTCGGTCGAGATCGCGCCCCTGTATGGAGCCATGGACAAGGCGGCCCAGGACCAGGCCATCGAACCGGCCGCGCCAGGGCGGCGCAAGGTCGTGCTGGCGACCTCGGTGGCCGAGACCAGCCTGACCATTGAAGGGGTGCGGGTGGTGGTCGATTCCGGCCTGTCGCGCGTGCCGCGTTTCGATCCGGCCAGCGGCCTGACCCGTCTGGCGACGGTGCGCGTCAGCCGGTCGTCGGCGGAACAACGTCGGGGCCGCGCGGGCCGGATCGAACCGGGCGTGTGCTATCGCCTGTGGGATCAGGAACAGACGCGCGGCCTGGTTCCGCACCAGCGGCCCGAGATATTGGAGACCGACCTGACCGGCCTGGCGTTGGACCTGGCGCGCTGGGGGGCGAAATCGGCCGAGGGGTTGGCCCTGCTGGACCCGCCGCCCGCCGGGGCCTTCGCCGAGGCGCGCAAGGTGCTGGCGCGGCTGGGCGCGTTGGACGGTGAGGGCGCATTGACGGGTCATGGGCGGCGTCTGGCGCGGATTCCGCTGTCGCCTCGGCTGGCGCATATGGTCGCCGCGGCCTCGGATGCGGGCGACGCGCGGCTAGGCGCGCGCATCGCGGCGGTGCTGTCGGAGCCGGGGCTGGGCGGGAACGAGATCGATCTGGCCGAGCGGCTGAAGGGCCTGGCGCGCGACCGGTCGCCGCGCGGCAAGGACGCCGGCGTTCTGATCGACCGCTGGGCCAGGGCGGCGGGCGGCGGCGTCGACGGTGCGGTCGACCCCGGCCGTCTGTTGGCCGAGGTCTTTCCTGAACGGATCGCCCGGGCGCGGGGCAAGGCGGGCGAGGTCTTGCTGGCGTCCGGCCGGGGCGCGCACCTGGACCCGCACGATCCCTTGGCGCGGGCGTCCTGGCTGGCGGTCGGCGAACTGGGCGGCGGCGAGGCCAAGGACCGCATCCGTCTGGCGGCGCGGCTGGACGAGACGGCGCTGACGACCGACCTGGCGCATCTGGTCGTCGAGGAGGATCGGGTGGCGCGCGAACCGTCGGGTCGTCTGACCCTGCGCCGTCTGCGCCGGATCGGGGCGCTGACCCTGGCGGAAAAGGTCATCGGGACGCCGGATCGGGCGGCGGTGACGGCGGCCCTGAAGGCCGAGTTCCAGTCAAAGGGACCGGGCGCCTTGCGGTGGGGTGAACGCGCCGGGGCGCTGCGCGCGCGCCTGGCCTTCCTACACGGTCTGGATGCGGCCTGGCCGGATGTGTCGGACGAAGGACTGACGGCGTCTGCCGAGACCTGGCTGGAGCCGTTGCTGGGCGATGCGGACGCCTTGTCCACGATCACGGACGGGGCGCTGGAACAGGGATTGCGCGGCCTGATCCCGTGGGACCTGCAACGGTCGCTGGACGCCCTGGCCCCGACCCGGCTGGAGACGCCGCTGGGCAGCGCGGCCATCGACTACGCCGCCGAGGGCGGCCCGCGCGTCGACATCCGGGTGCAGGAGCTGTTCGGGGTCAAGACCCATCCGACCGTCGGCGGCGGGCGTGCGCCCCTGACCCTGGCCCTGCTATCGCCCGCGCGGCGGCCGGTGCAGGTGACCCAGGACCTGCCGGGCTTCTGGGCCGGGTCCTGGGCGGCGGTGCGCGGCGAAATGCGCGGCCGCTATCCGAAACACCCCTGGCCCGAAGACCCCGCCAACGCCGAAGCGACCACGCGGGCCAAGCCGCGCGGGACCTGACGGTTCAATACAGGCCTCTTTTCTAAAGAGCGTGTATGTGGCTAGCCTCAGCCGCCGGGGAACGGACGGAGTGGATGCGATGGACAGGCGCGGTGTGGCCTTCGGCCTGGGTTCGGTCGGTGTTCTCGGGATCGTGGCGGCCTGTTCACGCAGCGGATCGGCCCAGGCTGAGCAGACCGGTCAAGCCGCCCCGCCTGTACGAAGCGATCTCTATGTCTGCGAAGGGTGCGAGGCGACGACTGAACGGGCGCCCGCCGGCCTGACGCCGTCGGTGACCCTGGCCCCGCCGGGGACGCCGGGCGAACGGTTGCGTCTGACCGGCCGCGTCCTGGCCGCCGACGGCGTGACGCCCGCCGCCGACGTGGTGATCTATGCCCACCAGACGAACGCCCAGGGCCTGTATGCGGACGGGTCGTCGGAAAGCGTGTGGAGCCGTCGTCACGGACGGTTGAGAGGCTGGGTCCGCACGGGACCGGACGGCCGCTACGCCTTCGACACCATCAAGCCCGCGCCCTATCCCGACATGACCATGCCGGCGCATATTCACCTGTTCGTCCAGGAGCCGGGACGACGGCCCTATTACATCGATGACGTGGTGTTCGACGGCGAGCACGGCGTGGACGGCGCCTATCGGACGCACCAGGAACTCAGGGGCGGTTCGGGCATCGTGCGCCTGACCGGAAACGCCGAACAGGGCTGGTCGGCGGTTCGCGACATCCGCCTGGAGCGGCATCCGGGCTAGGCCGCCCCCTCCGTCAGGGCATAGACCATGATCCCCGTGGCGATGGCCAGGTTCAGGCTGTCGGCGCGGCCGCGCATGGGAATCTTGACATTGACGTCGCAGGCGGCGGCCAGGCGGTCGGTCAGACCCGCCTGTTCATTGCCCATCAGCAGCAGGGCCGGGCGTTGCGCCGCACCGTCGCGATAGCCCGCCGTGGCGTCCAGCCGGGTGCCGATCACGCTGCCCGGCCAGCGCGCGCGCCAGGCCAGGAATTCCTCGGATGTCGTGCGGCTGATGGAGACGGCGAAGACCGAACCCATGGTGGCGCGCACGGCCTCGACCGAGAAGGGATCGACGCAATCGTCGATCAGGATCACCCCGCCGCACCCGGCCGCGTCGGCAGTGCGGATGATGGTGCCCAGATTGCCCGGATCACGCACCTGCTCCAGCGCCACCCAGCAGGGGGCCTGGGCGGGTTCTATGGCGTCCAGCGGCGTCCAGGTCTGGCGAAACACGCCCAGCACCGTCTGCGGATTGTCGCGGCGGCTGATCTTTTCGAGGATGGCGTGGGTGACGATGACGATCCGGCCGCCCTTGGCGCGCGTCTCGGCCTTGGCGCGGTCCAGCAGCGGGTGCGGCCGGGCGTCCTGGCCGACCAGCAGCATCTGGGGCGTGTGTTTCAGATCAAGGGCTTCGCCGATGAATTTCAAGCCTTCGGCAAGGAACAGCCCGGTCGCCTCACGCTCCTTCTTGGCGTGCAGCGCGCGCACCGACTTGACCGTCTCATTGGTCAGGGAGGTGATGACCGCGTCCATCAGGCGCTCCAGCGCGAAAAGAACGACAGGCCGATGGCGCGGGCGTCCGGCCCGTCCTCGGACAGGGCCAGTTCGCCCCAGTCGATGCGCCCGCTGCGATCCGCCGTCGCCTGGGCCGTCAGATGCGCCAGCGACAGGCCCGAGATGCGCGCGGCATAGGCGTTCAGCAACAGGAAGTCCGCGTCGTCGCCCAGCAGGGCGGCGCAGTCGGTCAACAGACCGGGCAGATCCTCGAACAACCGCCAGACCTCGCCGGTCGGCCCGCGCCCGTATTTCGGCGGGTCCAGGACGACGCCGTGATATCTCGAACCGCGCCGGACCTCGCGGGCCACATATTTGCGGGCGTCTTCCACGATCCAGCGGATGGGCGCGTTCTCCAGCCCGGACTGGGCCGCGTTCTCGCGAGCGTAGTTCACCGACTTCTTGGAGGCGTCGACGTGGGTGACCTCGGCGCCCGCCGCCGCCAGGGCCAGGCTGGCCACGCCGGTGTAGCCGAACAGGTTCAGGATGCGCGGACGCTCCAGCCTGCGAACACGCTGGTCCATCCAGGCCCAGTTGGCGGCCTGTTCGGGAAAGAAGGCCAGGTGGCGGAAGGGCGTGAACCGGCCGGTGAATTTCACGTCGTTCCAGGCCAGGGGAAAGGCCTCGATCGGCTTGCCCGAGAAACGCCAGCGGCCGTCGTCCTCCTCGCCCGTCGGATCGAACACGGCGTCGGCGCGGTCGAAGGCGCCGGGGTCCTTGGGCGCCCAGAAACACTGCGGCTCGGGCCGCACCACGGTGTGGCGGCCATAGCGTTCCAGCTTCCTGCCGCCGCCGCTGTCCAACAGGGCGTAGTCGCGCCAGCCGTGGGTGACGAGGGTTTCGGGACTGGGCGACAGGACGGGAGCCATGCTCGGCTGATAGGCGGTCAGGCGGCCCGGCGTCCAGTGGCGCGCGTGTCGCCGCCCTCGATGACGGCGGGCGCGTCCGGCACGTGGGGCGTCTTGTCCCAGGCGTGCGGTTCGACCACCAGCCGCCAGGCGGCGTGCATGAAGGCCAGGGTCAGCATCGACCAATAGGCGGGCGCGGCCAGCATGTCGGCCAGGCCGTAAGAAACCCGCGCGCGTCGCGCCCCGATCAGGGTGGTGATCCAAGCCGACGCCGCGCCGATCAACAGCACGCCGATCGCCAACGGCGGCGTCGCCGGCGACACCTGGGCCGACACGGACAACAGGACCGCCGACAACAGCCAGGCCAGGGCGGGGGCGTGGGCCAGGGCCGACAGGATCGCCATGCCCAGCGTCAGGCACAGGGAGAGCAGCCCGCGCCAGCCCAGTTCGGACGGCTTTCGAGTGTGCACGCCCCAGGTCTGCATGAAGCCCTTAAGCCAACGACACCGCTGGGGCAGCCAAGCGTGCAGACCGCCGGGCGGAGTTTCATAGGTCGGCCGGGCGATGACGCCGCCGCGCCATCCGGCGCGCCACAGGCGGAATCCCAGGTCGGCATCTTCGGTGACGTTGTGGCTGTCCCAGCCGCCGACCTGCCTCAGGGCCTCGGCGCGAAGGTGGTTCGAAGTGCCGCCCAGCGGAAACGGCAGGCCCAACGCCGCCATGCCGGGCAGGGTCACCTCGAACAGGGCGGCGTATTCGGCCGCGAATTGACGGTCGATGAAGGGCGATGACGCTTTGGCCTTGTATTTCCGGCGAATGCGCAGCGGCGCCTGGAGACAGCCCAGGTCGGGATCATCGGTGAACCGCGCGGCCGCCTCGCGCAGTTGCAGCGGATCGGGCGTGTCCTCGGCGTCATAGACGGTGACGAATTCGCCGGTGGAGACCGCGAGCGCATGGTTCAGGGCGCGGGGCTTGGTGCGCGGAAAGCCGTCGGGAACGATCAGCAGACGCAGCCATTGCGGACGCGGCGTGGCGCGGGCGACGGCCAGGGTGGCTTCATCGTCGGCCTCCAGCACCAGAAAGCCCTCCAGCCGTTCGGGCGGATAGTCGATCTCGGACAGGCGCTCGACCAGTTGCGGCAGAACCTGCGCCTCGTCATGTAAGGCCGCCAGGATGGTGTAGCGCGGCCAGGTTCCCGGCGGGTCTCGGGCGGGCGGGGGGAGGCGGCTGGCCAGCACCAACAGCAGGCGCCACAAGGCCGAGACCAGAAACAGGCCCTGCACCCCGACCACGAGACAGGCGAAGGTTCCGGCAGGGGCCGCGACGAAGGCCGCCGTCGGCAATAGGACGACGCCGAGCGTCGCCGCCGCCTGGATCGGCGTCGGTCCCAGCCGCGCCGCGCTGTCGGCGAACGGCGGTCCCATGGCCTTTGGTTCTGATCCATCCGCCCCCATGACGACAGGGTTACCGGTTCTCGGTCCCCGGGTGAACCGGCCGAAGGGCGAATAGGCGCGTCGAACGTCGGCTCGATTGGCGCGGCCGGTCGAATGCCGCTATGGAGAGCCGCCTGTACGGCGCGGAGCCTGAGTTGACCGACACCGCCACCCATCCTGGCCGGACCCGCAAGCCCAAGGGGGAAGGCCACTCCCGGCGCGCCGAAATCCTGGCCGCGGCCGAACGGATCTTCGTCGAGCACGGCTATGAAGGCGCGACCATCCGCAAGATCGCGGACGAGGTGGGGCTGTCGTCCACGGCCCTGTACATGCACTTCTCGGAAAAGAGCGAGATCCTGCACGAGATCTGCCGCGAGACCTTCGAGGCCTTGCAGGCGACCAATGACGAGGCGTCGGCCAAGGCGGGACCGCCGGAGGTGCGGCTGCGCGGCATGATCGAGACCTATATCCGCTTCGGCTTCGACAATCCGAACGCCTATCGCCTGGTCTATATGACCCGCCCGGTCGAGGCGCGGGAAGGCGCCATCACCGCCGCGCAAGAACTGGGCGCCAGCCTGTTCGGCTCGTTCCAGTCGGTGGTTGAGGAAGTGGCGGCGACGGGACGGCTGAAGGGCGATCCCAAGGCGGCGGCCCAGGCCATCTGGGCGGCGGGTCACGGCGTGGTCTCGTTGATGATCACCAAGACCTATTTCGACTGGGTCGAGCGTGAGCGGCTGGCTCGGACCCTTCTGGACGCCCTGTTCGAGGGCTTGATCGAACCGTGAGGCGCGCCTGGTCGGCCGCGGTTTGCGCGGCGCTGATCCTGGCGAGCGGGGCGGCCGAGGCGCGGCCCTTGCGGGTGATGTCGCTGGATCAATGCGCGGACCAGTATGTGCTGGCCCTGGCGCCCGAGCTGGATCTGGCCCTGTCGCCGCGCGCCGACGACCCTGACGCCTGGCTGCGTCGTGAGGCCGTGGGCCGCCGTCGGGTGCGGCCGACGCTGGAGGCGGCGGTCGGGTTCGACCCTGACGTCGTGGTTCGATACTGGGGCGGCGAGCCGCGTCTGCTGGCGGCGCTGGAGCGGCGCGGCGCGCGCGTCGTGACCCTGGACGACGCGACGGATTTCGACGGCGTGCGGGGCAATGTTCGCGACGTGGCGCGGGCGCTGGGCCGCCCGGCGCGGGGCGAGGCGGCGTTGAACCATATGCGGGCGCAGCTGGAGCATGCGCGAACGGATCGGTCGCGGGGGACGGCCCTGTATCTGACAGCGGGCGGATTCACGGCGGGGGCGGGGACCCTGGTCGACGCCATCCTGACGGCCGCCGGTTACGTCAATGCGGCGTCGCCGGGTTTTGGCGCCGTCAGCGTCGAGCGCATCGCGCTGGAGCCGCCGACGCGTTTCATCCTGGCCTTCTTCGAGCAGACGCGGGCCGATTGGCGCGGGATCGGGCGTCATCCGGTGGTGCGCAAGGCGGCCCAGGGACGCACGGCGGCGCGGCTGCCGGGATCGGTGGTGTCTTGCCCGGCCTGGTTCGCGGCCGATGCGGCGGCGATGCTGGCGGATCAGGCGTGATGCGGCGGCCGGGACTGATCGTCGGCCTGGCCATGGGCGTCGTCGCGGCGGCCGTGCTGGCGGTGCTGCTGGGCGAGACTCTGCTGACGCCGGGCCAATGGCTGCAAGGCCTGACCGATCCGGCTTCCGGCCCAGGCGAGGTGTTGTGGGCGGTGCGGGCGCCGCGTGCGGTCTGCGCCCTGATGGTGGGGGCGGCGCTGGGGCTGGCCGGGGCGGTGATGCAGGGTTTGCTGCGCAATCCGCTGGCCGATCCGGGCGTCTTGGGCGTGTCGGCGACGGCGGCCCTGGGCGCGGCCCTGGCCATCGTCGCGGGCGCGGCGGCCCTACCAGGCGCGGTCGAGGTTTCGGCCCTGGTCGGCGCGGGCGGCGGCGGGCTGCTGCTGGTCGGTTTCGCGGCGCGGGTGCGCCAGCCCGAGGCCCTGATCCTGTTCGGCGTGGCCCTGTCCAGCTTCGCGGGCGCGTTGACGGCCCTGGTGTTCAACCTGTCGCCTTCGCCCATCGCCACGGCCGAGGTGATGAGCTGGCTGCTGGGTTCGGTCCAGAACCGAAGCTGGATCGACGTGTTGTGGGTCGCGCCGCCCCTGGCCTTGTCGGCCCTGTTGGCGACGCTGGCCGCGCCAGGCCTGCGCATGCTGAGTCTGGGCGAAGAGACGGCCGCGACCTCGGGATTGCCCATGACGCGGCTGCGACTGCTGGCCTTGATCGCCGCCACCGTAGCGACGGGCGCGGCGGTGGCGGCGGCGGGGGTGATCGGCTTCGTCGGCCTGGCCGCGCCGCACCTGGTGCGGGCGGCGGTGCGCGGCGATCCGGGGCGCATCCTGCTGCCGTCGGCCTTGGCGGGAGGGTTGATGCTGGTCTCGGCCGATCTGCTGGCGCGGATGACGCCGACGGATCAGGAGCTGAAGCTGGGCGTGTTCACCGCCCTGGTCGGCGCGCCGCTGTTCGCCCTGATCGCCTGGCGCGCGGCGCGGGAGTGGCGGCTGTGAGCGAGGTTCTGCTCAAGGGGGCGACGGCGCGGCTGGGCGAACGGCCGGTACTGGACAGCGTCAATCTGAGCCTGCAGCTCGGCGAACTGGTGGCTCTGTGCGGGCCGAACGGAGCGGGCAAGACCAGCGTGCTGCGCGCCGCCTTGGGCCTGATGAGGCTGGACGCGGGCGCGGCGCCCTTGGGCGATCTGCCGGATCGGGAACGGGCGCGACGGGCCGCCTATCTGCCCCAGGATCGGCGCATCGCTTGGAATCTGCCGGCGGTCGAGGTCGCGGCCCTGGGCGCGCCCTTCCTGGAGGGCGAAGCAGCGTTGGAGCGCGCGCGGACGACGCTGGAGGCTGTCGGCGTGGGCGATTTGGCTGATCGCGGCGTGGCGGAGATGTCAGGAGGCGAGCGAGCGCGAGTTCTGCTGGCGCGCGCCTTGGTCAGCTCAGCGCCGATGCTGCTGGCGGATGAACCGGCGGCGGGACTGGACCCTGACGCGCGGCTGCTGGTGATGGAGCGGTTGCGGGAACGAGCCGACGGCGGCCACGCGGTGTTGGTCAGTCTGCATGACCTTGGGCTGGCGGCGCGCTTCGCCGACCGGGTGGTGGTGATGCGCCGTGGCGGGGTCATGGCCGATGGACCGCCGCTGGAGGCTCTGAGATCCGAAACATTGATGCACGCCTTCGGCCTGACCGGGCGCTGGATCGAAGGACCCGACGGGCCGTTGCTGTCGGCGCGGCGGGCCTAGTTTCCGTCGGCCGAATACGGACGCGGTCCCTCGGGCGCACCGGCGCGCAGGTCGGTCGACAACGTCAGCGGGGCCGAGCCGCCGTTCAGGCGCGCCTTGTAGATCGTCATATTCTCCAGCACCCGCATCATGTAGTCGCGCGTCTCGCTGAACGGCACGCATTCGACGAAGTCGGGGGGATCGACCTGGCCGCCGCGCGGATCGCCGCAACGCGAGACGAACATGCGGATGCGGCCTTCGCCCGCGTTGTGCGCCACGGCCGACAACAGATAGGAGCCGCCCGCGTTCGACAGGGTCTCGCCCAGGTGGAAGCTGCCCAGGGTCATGTTGTAGTCGGGATCGTAAAGCCGCTCGGCCGAGAAGGGCAGGCCCAGTTGCCGCGCGACCGCGGCGCCGGTGGCCGGGATGAACTGCATCATGCCGCGCGCATTGGCGCCCGACAGGGCGCGGGGGTCGAAGCTGGATTCCTGGCGCGTGATGGCCAGGGTGAAGGGCAGGGGCGCCGCGCCCGCGACCTGGGGCGGCATCCGCACCGGATATTGTCGCTCGGGCATCAGGAAGCCGCGCTGGCTGGCCGCGCGGCCGACCATCATGGAGGTGAACCATTCGCCATAGCCGCGCGTCATGTCGATCAGCAGCGCCAGATCGACGGCGCCCGGAAGCTGGTCGTCGGCGGCGAAGGCGAAGACGCGGTACAGCGAGGTCTCGCCGGTCTCGCCCAGAATACGCAGGGCGCGGACCAAGTCGTCGCTTTCGAAGCGCGCGACATCGGCCTGGGACGGAACGGGATCGCTGGGCAGGACCAGGGTCTCGATCCCGGCCTTTTCCGCGGCCAGTTGGCCGTAGAAGGATTGAATGTGGCGTCCGCCCTCGGCGTAGAAGGCCCGAGCCGCCGCCTGATCGCCGCGCGCCTCGGCCGCACGGCCCAGCCAGTACAGGGCGCGGCCCTGGGTGATCGGCGTCGATGACATTCCGCGCAGGGTCTCGAAGTGGCGCGCGGCGGTGACGGGGTCGTTGAGCTTCGTGAGAGCGGCCCAGCCGGCGAAGAACTCGCCGTCCACCTTGCGGTCGCCCGCCGGGAAGTCGGCCCCCGCCATGGCGTCATAGGCGCCGCGATCGTTCCCGAACCGCAGGGCGTCGAGGAAGTAGTTCTTGCGCTCGCTCCACAGGGTGTCCTGGCCGTCCTTGTGCGACGGGGCGGCGGGCAGGGCCGACAACAGGGCGAAACCCTCGCTCTGACGACCGGCGGCGCGCAGGATGCGGACCCGCTCCAGCACCACGGCCGGATGCAGGGCCTGGGACGGGGTCAGACCCGACACGACGCCGTCGGGCGAATAGGCGGTGCGCAGGCTCATGGCCGCCTGGGCCACGGTGCGCATGTCGGGCGACGCCAGATTGACCATGGCGCGCGTCGCCGGGCCGTGCGGTCCCAACAGCAGCATCGACAGGCGGGCGTCGTGATCCTCGGCCGTCAGCCAGGCGGACCAGCGGTTCAGGATGCGGCTCTGCTGGGCGTCGTCGAACGAGCGGGTGCGCCACCAATCGCGGATCAGACGCTGAGCCTCGTCGCGACGGCCGCGCTGCTCATAGGCGTCGGCCAGGGCGATGGCGCCCTGAACCGTCGTGGGCGGGGCGTCGGCGAACAGGGCCAGGGCGGCGTCCGGTCCCGCGCCCGACAGGTCCAGCGACAGCTCGGTCGCCGAACGGCGTGAATCGCCGCGCGGCCAACGCGCCATCGCCTGGGACGCCTGGGCCAGCTCGACATAGGCCATTTGATTGGCGGCCGTGTCGATCAAGGCCCATTCGACCAGTTTGCGCGCCGTGGGGTCGCTGATCTGCGACATGGCCAGGCGCGCGCCGCCGACATCGCGCGCGCGCGCGGCGGTCAGGCCCTGACGAAAGGCGGCCGTATCGGCGTCGTTCAGCACGCGCGGCTGATAGGCCGGGGCCGAATAGGGCGTGGGTTGGCCGTTCAGCGACTGAGGCAAGGGTGCGGTCGCCGCCAGGACGGTGGCCAGGACAGTCGCGATCATCAACCTGAATATCCCCATTCTACGCGGTTGCGGCGCGGGCGGCGCCGACCTAAACCTCCTGCATACGGCAAGGGCGTCTAACGCCTACTTATCCCACACAGGCCTTTTGTTTCCATGAACGCCCCCCTGTTCAAGGGCGTGATCACCGCCCTGATCACACCTCTTCGTGACGGAAACGTGGACGAAGACGCCTTCGCCCGGCTGCTGGAACGCCAGATCGCGGCGGGGG
Organism: Brevundimonas sp.; assembly: GCF_036732845.1. Taxonomy (GTDB): domain Bacteria; phylum Pseudomonadota; class Alphaproteobacteria; order Caulobacterales; family Caulobacteraceae; genus Brevundimonas. The sequence continues at coordinate 85,055 of NZ_DAINBO010000009.1, forward strand.
TTCACGGCGTCGTGCCCATGGGCACGACCGGCGAGAGCGCGACCCTGCACCTGGACGAGCACCAGCGCGTGGTCGAATTGGCCGTGAAAGTCGCCGCCGGACGCATCCGCGTGATCGCGGGCGCCGGGTCGTCGGCGACCGACAAGGCCATCGACCTGGTTCGCTACGCCAAGACCGTCGGCGCCGACGGGGCGCTGGTGGTGACCCCCTATTACAATCGGCCCTCGCAGGCGGGTTTGCAGGCCCATTTCGAAGCCATCGCCGAGGCGGTGCAACTGCCGGTGCTGTTGTACAATGTGCCGGGCCGCACGGGCGTGGATCTGGCCAATGAGACGGTGGCGGCCCTGGCGGCGCAACCGAACATCGTGGGCATCAAGGACGCCACCGGCGACCTGGGCCGGATCGGTTGGATGCGGGCCAATATCACCGAGGGGTTCGCTCTGATTTCCGGCGATGACGCCAGTTGGCTGGGCTATCAGGCGGCCGGCGGTCACGGCGTGATCTCGGTGACCTCCAACGTCGCGCCGGAGGGCATGGTGGCCCTGTATGACGCCGTCGAGGCGGGGGACTTGGAAACCGCGCGCCTGTGGCAGGACCGGCTGATCGGCCTGCATCGCGCCTTGTTCCTGGATTCGTCGCCGTCGCCGGCGAAATACGCCCTGGCGAAACTGGGTCTGTGCGCCGAAGAGGTGCGTCTGCCGCTGGTTCCGACGCGCGCGGACGTGCGCCCGCTGCTGGATCGCGCCCTGGCCGAGGCCGGCGTCGCCTGATGGCCGCCGAGAAACCCAAGACCAAGCTGATCGCCGAGAACCGGCGCGCGCGCTTCGACTACTTCCTGGAAGACAATATCGAGGCGGGCATCCAACTGCTGGGCACCGAGATCAAGGCCCTGCGCGACGGACGGGCCAATATCGCGGAATCCTATGTCTCGCCCGAGGGGCGCGAGGTCGTGCTGATCAACGCCGACATCCCGCCGTACAAACAGGCCAACCGCTTCAACCACGAACCGCGGCGGCCCCGGAAGCTGTTGCTGCATCGCAAGCAGATCGACCGGCTGATCGGCGCGGTCCAGCGCGACGGCCAGACCATCATTCCGCTGCGCCTGTATCTGAACGAAGACGGCAAGGCGAAGCTGGAGATCGCCCTGGCCAAAGGCAAGAAGCTGCATGACAAGCGCGAAACCGAGGCCGCCCGCGACTGGCAGCGCGACAAGGCCCGCCTGATGCGCGACAAGGGTTGAGAACGGGACGAACCCGGATTAGCTCGCCGGGCGCGCGTCCAGAACCCCCGGCAACGGCGCGAAACTGTAAGACGCCGCGCCGTCGGGTCCCAACGAAGGCCGCCGCCACGTCTGTTCGATCAGCAAGCCTCCGGCGGTGATCGCCGCCGCCATCGTCAAGGCCCAAAGCGCCGCCTTGCGCTCGCTGCGGGTGAACACCTTGGTCGTCTTCCGCATCCCAGCCTCCTGTGCGGCTACGAACGCAAACACCACTTCACTGTTCCGCGTCCTGGCGGGCGACTCACGCCGCCGCCGATTCGCGTGATGCGAGTGCAACACTTCGTGCTGACCGAGGGGTTAACGACGCCGGTCAGGCGTCGATCAGGGCCTTGGCGCGATCGAAGACGGCCCGGAACATCGCGGGCGTCAGGCGGCCGGTGTTCGTGTTCAGCCGCGAGCAGTGATAGCTGTTCAGCAGGATGTAGGGTCCGACCTGGGCCTCCACGCCATGCCCCGCCGGGGCCGCCGAACCCGGCAGGCCCAGGGCCTTCAGCACATTGCGGCGCGACACGTCGCCGAGCGTCACGATGACCTTGAGCCGGGGCAGGGCCTGAAGCCGCGCAGCCAGGAAGGGACGGCAGGCCTTCTCCTCGACCGGCAGGGGCTTGTTGCCGGGCGGGGCGCAGCGGACGGCGTTGGTGATCATGCAGTCGACCAACTCCAGCCCGTCGTCGGGCCGCGCTTCATAGGTTCCGCGCGCGAACCCGGTCGCGATCAGGGTTTCGTACAGCAGCCAGCCCGCCCCGTCGCCGGTGAAGGGCCGCCCGGTGCGGTTGGCCCCGGTGCGGCCGGGCGCCAGCCCCGCCACCAACAGCCGCGCGTTCGGATCGCCGAACGACGGCGCCGGGCCGTTCCACCAGTCGGGATGCGCGCGCCGGTTCTCGGCCCGGTATTCGACCAGCCGTGGACACAGCGGACAGTCGCGCGGCGGCTCGGGGTTCAAGCTCACGCCCGGTCGTCTCGCGGCGCGCGCGGACGGCCCACGTCCTGGGACAGATCGGCCAGGTCGATGAAGGCGTCGGCCTGGCGGCGCAGTTCGTCGGAGATCTGAGGCGGCTGGCTCTTGACCGAAGAGACGACGGTGACCCGCACCCCCTTGGCCTGAACCGCCTGCACCAGGCGGCGGAAGTCGCCGTCGCCCGAGAACAGCACCACATGGTCCAGGTGCGGCGACAGCCCCAGCATGTCGACGGCGATCTCGACGTCCATATTGCCCTTGGTGCGGCTGTGCCCTTGGGCGTCGGTGTAGCGTTTGACCGGCTTGGTCACGACGGTGAAGCCGTTGTAGTCCAGCCAATCCACCAGCGGCTTGACCGGAGAGAACTCGTCGCCCTCGATCAGGGCGGTGTAATAGTAGGCGCGGATCAGCTTGCCCTTGGCGGCGAAGGCGTCCAGCAGCTTGCGGAAGTCGAGATCGACGTTCAGCGCCTTGGCCGCCGAATAAAGATTGGCGCCGTCGATGAACAGGGCGAGCCGGTCGGTGTTATATTGCGTCATGGGTCAATCCGGTCAGGGCGAATATGTAGGCGAGGACATCGCGATGGATGACGCCGTCATCGTCGCCCTCGGCTGCAATGACAAGGGGGTCTGGCGCGATTGCGCACAGGCGCTGGAGGCGGCGCTGGCCCGGTTCCGAGCAGAGGGGATCGACATCGTCGCCCGGTCGTCCTGGTGGCGCTCGGCGGCCTGGCCCGATCCGACCGATCCGGCGTTCCTGAACGGCGTGGCGATTGTGCGCACCGATCTGGACCCGCACGCCCTGATGGCGGCCCTGGGTCGGATCGAACAGGTGTTCGGGCGCGAACGCGGACGCCGTAACGCGCCGCGCACCCTGGACCTGGACCTGGTGGCCTATGGGCGGCTGAGCGGTGATCTGGACGGCCTGATCCTGCCCCATCCCCGTGCGGCGGAACGGCGCTTCGTCATGGGACCCTTGGCCGAGATCGCGCCGGATTGGGAGCATCCGATGGGCGGCCGCGCCGACGCCCTGGCCGATGCGGCGACCGTGGGGCGGGACGCCAGACCGTTGTGACGGCCTGATTTCGGCCTTCACTGCATTGCACAATGTCTCTTCGCTCTATATTTTGACGGGTTCACTCCCCGCGCCTCCCGAGGAATTCATGGCTCGCGTCACTGTCGAAGACTGCATCGAGAAGGTGCCGAACCGGTTCGGCCTGGTTCTGCTGGCCGGTCACCGCGCCCGCAACATCGCCAATGGCGCGCCGCTGCTGATCGATCGCGACAACGACAAGAACCCGGTCGTGGCCCTGCGCGAACTGGCCGACGACGCCGTCGTGCCGGACGAGCTGCGCGAGAACATCATCACCACCCTGCAACGCGTCGACGAGCGCACCGAGGCCGAGGACGAGGCCGAAACGGTGGCCCTGCTGGCCGAACCGCAGCACATGAACATGGCCGAGCAGGAGCTGATCCGCGCCCTGCAAAGCGACCGCGACGGCGGCCAGGAGGAGCGCTACTGACGGCCGAGCCGGGCACAGGCGTCACCATTCTGCCGGCGCGGCCTGCCGAGGCTGCGCCGAAACCCAAGGCTGCGAACCGAAACGACCCGCCGCCATCCGCCGAAACGGCGGGCAAGCGCACGTCCATTCTGCGCCAGTTCGAGCTGGTCGAGGCGGTTCGCGCCTATGATCCCACCGCTGACGAAGACCTGCTGAACCGGGCCTATGTCTATGCGATGAAGATGCACGGCTCGCAGTTGCGGGCCTCGGGCGATCCCTATTTCGCCCATCCGATCCAGGTCGCGGGCATACTGACCGACTATCGGCTGGACACGGCCACCATCGTCACCGCCCTGCTGCATGACGTGGTCGAGGACACATCGGCCACGCGTGACGACATCGCCGCCATGTTTGGCGAAGAGATCGCTGGCCTGGTCGAGGGCGTGACCAAGCTGAGCCGGCTGGAGCTGCAGGCCGAGCACACGCGCCAGGCCGAGAATCTGCGCAAATTCATCCTGGCCATCAGCCGCGACGTGCGGGTGCTGTTGGTCAAGCTGGCCGACCGCCTGCACAACATGCGCACCCTCCAGTATGTGAAGCCGGAGAAGCGCGAGCGGATCAGCCGCGAGACCCTGGAGGTCTATGCGCCCCTGGGCCGGTCGATCGGCATCCACTCCATCGCCTCCGAGTTGGAGGAGCTGGCCTTCACCTATCTGAACCCGACGGCCCGCACCGCCATCGAGCGGCGGCTGGAGGCGTTGAAGCTGGAGCACGGCCGGGCCACCGACGGCGTCGCCGCCGAGGTGCAGCGGGTTCTGGCCGAGGCGGGCGTCAAGGCCGAGGTCTATGGCCGACAGAAGACGCCCTATTCGATCTGGAGGAAGCTGCAACGCAAGTCGGTGGGCTTCTCGTCGCTGTCGGACATCTACGGCTTTCGGGTGATCGTCGAGGCTGAGGACGACTGCTACCGCGCCCTGGGGGTCATCCACCGCGAGTGGCCGATGGTGCCAGAGCGGTTCAAGGACTTCATCTCGACGCCCAAGTCCAACAACTACCGCAGCCTGCACACGACCGTGGTCGGGCCGGGCGGCCTGCGTATCGAGATGCAGATCCGCACCGCCGACATGGAGCGCGTGGCGGAAGAAGGTGTTGCGGCGCACTGGCGCTACAAGAACAAGTCCTACGGCTTCGACAAGGAAGCCATGGAGCAGGCCGGCGGGCGCGATCCGCTGCAGAACCTGCGCCATCTCGTGCAGGTGATCGAGCACGGCGAGGGCGGCGAGGACTGGGTCGAGCACGCCAAGCTGGAGATGTACCTGGATCAGGTCTTCGTCTTCACGCCCAAGGGCGCGCTGATCACCCTGCCGCGCGGGGGGATGCCGCTGGACTTCGCCTACGCCGTTCACACCGAGGTCGGCGACACGGCCG
>NZ_DAINBO010000010.1:0-86144 GCF_036732845.1 Brevundimonas sp.
CGATCTTCATCCAGTCCGACCGGGTGCGCCGGTTCTCGCCGCGCGCCCGCACGGCCCCGGCCGCGCGGATGGCGCCGCCCGCCAGCAGGATGTGCTCGGTCAGGGTGGTCTTGCCCGCATCGGGGTGGGCGATGATGGCGAAGGTCCTGCGGCGCGCCGCTTCGTCTGCGAGGGTCGGTTTCATGGATCGTCCTTAAGGCGCGCGGACCTAGCGCGGGACGAGCGGAAAGTCACGGACGGCGCGCGGAAACCTGGTCTCGACCCGGTCCTGGCGAGTGGTTCACGAACGATGATTCGGCGCGACGGGCGAGACTTCTAGCCCTCGTCGTCGCCGTCGTCTGGTTGATCGGGCTGGGCTTCCTCGGCCTCGGCCGCGGCGCGGATCTCTGCATCGCTCAGCGGCGGTTGGCCCGCACGGGCGCGTTCCAGCAAGGCCGCGGCCGTTTTCGAGGCCCCGCCGCCGTGCGGGGCGTTGGCCAGGGGTTCCAGCAGCACAGCCGCCTCTTGGTGTTCGCCGACCAGCATCAGCGCGCGCGCATAGCCCAGACGAATTCCCGGCAGTTGCGGCGCGCCCCGGAACGCCAGGTCCCAAGTCGTCAGGTCGTTTTCACTGGGGTAGCCGTCCGCGCCGACGCGCGTCTCGGCCAGCATCTGCAAGGTGTAATAGTGGCCCGGATCGATCTGATAGGCGCGCGCCAGCAGTCGTCGCGCCTCGCCGATGTGAGCGGCGGCGGCGTCAGGGTTTTCACCCGCCATATACATATGGTGCGAGGCCAAGAGTTGCAGCGCCTCGACATTGTCGGGTTGCGTCTCCAACAGTCGGGTCAGGACCGCGACCCCGGCCGCCCGATCACCGAAATGCAGTTCGGCGTGTCCCAGTTGAAGCTGGGCGAAGGGATCGTTCGGATGCCGCGCCGCGAGGCGGCGGACCTGGGCGGCGGTGGCCTCACGGCGTCTCGGCGCCACACCGACCTTCAGGCGCTGGCCGATCAGCAACAGATCGTCGGCCACCGACGGCAGGACGGTGACCGTGATGTCCGGTTGCGGCAGGTCGCCCCGGACGCCGCTGCCGACCAGTCTTTGGCGTGTGTAGCGGCGCAGGGCCTGGCGGATGTCGGCCAGACTCATGCCGGTCGCCGCCTCCATGGCCGCGATGGAATCCTCGCCCCGGCTGACCGCCTGGGTGTAGGCCAGCAGTTGGCCGCGCCGCGTCTCGTCGCTCATGAACCAGTGGGTCAGCAGCCACGCGATCGGATAGTAGGTCGCCTGAGCCGTGTCGTCACGGATCTCTCCGGGCCGCTTGGTCAGAAGATCGCGCAGATCGATCCATGACGACCCCATGATCCAGGAGGCGCGGTTTTCATTGACGTGGCCGATGACGACCGTGTCTTCGCCGATCTCGGCCGTCATGAAATATTCCGCCAGCCCTTCGATGAGCCAGCCGGGGTAGTTGGAGACCACATCCATCTGCATGCTGAAGTGGTGGAAATATTCGTGCAGCAGATAGTCCTGCTCGCGGTCATGGATGGCGGTCGCGAAAATCCCTTCTTCGCGCGGGAAATAGACGCCGGCGACCGCTTGGCCGATGCCGGGGCTGATCTCGGCCAGGCCGCTGCGGTTGCTCACCAGATAGATCGGCAGTTTGCGCGCCGCAGGCTGGTTGATCGGCAGGCCCATACGGCGGCGCAGCACGAAGTCATAGACTTCCAGATTGCGCACATAGCGGCGCAGGGCGGTTTCCGACCCCTGATAATAGACGATGAAGTTCGGACTTTCGGCGCGTTTCCAGTCCGCCAACGCCGGTCCCGCGAGAGCCGCCACGCCGATCGCCGCCGACATGGCCGCGACCGCGCCGCGCATGGATTTCCAGACTTTCACGACCACGCCCCTGAAAACGCTCAACCCCTTGGACAACCCTAGGCCGAGGGCGGCGGAGGCTGCAAGCGGGGTGTGCGGGGATCAGGCGGCCAGGCGGTTCCAGACGGCCTTGTCGGCGGCGACGGCGTCCAGCTTGCCGCGCCGGGCCTTGGTCGACAGTTGGCGGATCACAGCCTCGGGCAGGGCGCAGAAGCGCGGCTCGACCAGTTCGGGCGCGCAGCCGGGGGCGTCGGCGGCGAACAGGGCGGCGTTGATCTCGGGCGCGCGGTCGGCGATCAGCCAGGCCAGACGACGGGCGCGGCCGGGATCGTTGACGTGCAGCATGGGGTCCTCGGCGAACAGTTCGCAGCCCAGCTCCAGCACATAGTCGAAGCCCAGCTTCTCGAACCGGCGCGCGTCGGCGGGCGTGACCGGGCAGGCCTCGTCCAGATCGAACACGACGTCGTTGAGAAGAAACAGCATGAAGCGGACCCGACTGGCGCGGACGTTTCTTCGTCCGTGATCTGACCCTAGGCCCGCTCCGCTTGCGGTCCCGTTCACGAACGCGGTTAAGCCTTTTTCACCGTACGGCCGGGTCGTTCATCATGGCGAAGGGATGGTGAGACGTGGGTGTTTCCCTGGCCCAGGGCATACTCGCCACCGCTTCCCCGGCGAACGCCGGGGTCCAGATCACAAACCCGAGGCCGTGGAGCTGGCGTCATTCCCCTAATGGCGGGGTTCTGAGTCTTGCCATCTGGACTCCGGCATTCGCCGGGGAGGCGGCGGGTCTTATTCGGCCACTGGCGCGTTGGGACGACACGGTCCAGCATCGCCTCGGGAGGATCGGACATGACGGCAGGGGCGAGCGACGACTGGCGCGGCTGGGTTCTGTATCAGATCTATCCGCGCAGTTTTCAGGACACGACGGGCGACGGGATCGGCGACCTGAACGGGATCGCGCGGCGGCTGGAGCATATCGCCGGGCTGGGCGTGGACGGGGTGTGGCTGTCGCCCTTCTTCCCGTCGCCGATGGCCGACTTCGGCTATGACGTGGCCGACTATTGCGGCGTCGATCCGATGTTCGGGACGCTGGAGGATTTCGACCGGCTGGTGGAGCGGGCGCACGGCCTGGGGCTGAAGGTCGTGATCGACCAGGTCTATTGCCACACCTCGGATCGGCACCCGTGGTTCCGGGCCAGCCGCGAGAACCGGACGGGCGCGCACGCCGACTGGTACGTCTGGGCCGACGCCAGGCCGGACGGGTCGCCGCCGTCGAACTGGCAGTCGGTGTTCGGCGGCCCGGCCTGGACCTGGGACGCACGGCGCGGCCAGTATTTCATGCATAATTTCCTGAAAGAGCAGCCGCAGTTGAACCTGCACCATCGGCCGGTGCAGGACGCCCTGCTGGACGCGGCGCGGTTCTGGCTGGATCGCGGCGTGGACGGGTTCCGGCTGGACGCCCTCAACTTCGCCATGCACGACCCGGCCCTGACCGACAATCCGCCCGAGCCGGAGGGGCGGGGGGTGTGGCCGCGCACGCGGCCGTTCGACTTCCAGCAGCACATTCACAACCAGTCGCAGCCGCAGATCCTGGGGTTCCTGGAACGGCTGCGCGGCGTGACCGACGCCTATGGCGGCCGGTTCACCGTGGCCGAGGTGCCGGGCGAGGATTCGGGGGCCGAGCGGCGGGCCTATACGGCGCCGGGTCGGCTGAACACGGCCTATGGCTTCGACTTCCTGTACGCGCCCGAGCTGACGGCGGCGCGGGTGCATGCGGCGATGGCCGAATGGCCGGGAGCGGAGGGCGGGGGCTGGCCGGCCTGGGCCTTCTCCAATCACGACGCGCCGCGGGCCGTGTCGCGCTGGGCGCCCGAGGCGGATCGCGAGGCGATGCAGCGGATGATGACCCTGCTGCTGATGTGTCTGCGCGGAGTGGTTTTTCTGTATCAGGGCGAGGAGCTGGGCCTGCCGCAGGGCGAAGTGCCGTTCGAGCGGCTGGTCGACCCTGAGGCCATCGCCAACTGGCCCCGGACCCTGGGCCGGGACGGCGCGCGCACGCCGATGCCGTGGACGGGCGAGATCCCTTGGGCCGGGTTCTCGACGGTCGAGCCTTGGCTGCCGGTCGATGCACGGCATCCGGGGCTGAGCGTGGCGGTGCAGGACGGGGATGCGGGGTCGATGCTGACCCTGGCCCGGCGGCTGATCGCCCTGCGCAAGACGCACGCGGCGTTGCGGACCGGCGCCTATCGCCCGGTCGATGCGCCGGGACCGCTGATCGCCTTCGAGCGGGGCGAGGGGGCGGGCGCCCTGCTGTGCGTGTTCAATCCGACCGGCGGGACGATCGACTGGGCCTTGCCAGGGGGCTGGCGTGCGGTCGAGGCGGTGAACGGCGCCGGGACCGGCCTGGGTCCCTACGCCGCCGTCGTGGCCCAGCCTATTTGAGCAGGCTGGGCAGCCACAGCGACAACTGCGGCACGAAGGTCACCAGCATCAGCACCGCCACGCAGGCGATGTAGAAGGGCCAGATGCTCTTCAGCGCCGCCGTCATCGGAATGCGGGCGATGCCCGAGCCGACGAACAGCACCGAGCCGACCGGCGGGGTGATCAGGCCGATTCCGCAGTTCAGCAGCAGGATGACCCCGAACTGCACCGGGTCCACGCCGAAGGCCTTGGCCACCGGCAGGAAGATGGGCGTGCAGATGATGATCAGCGGCGCCATGTCCATGAAGGTGCCCAGGACCAGCAGGATCAGATTGATCAACAGCAGCACCAGGATCGGATTGTCCGTCAGGGTCTGCAACAGGCCGACCATGGCCGTCGGGATCTGCAGATAGGCCATCAGCCAGCCGAAGGCCCCGGCGCAGCCGATGATGAACAGCACGGCGCCTGAGGTCCGCGCCGCGCCCGTGCAGGCGGCCTTGAAGGCGCTCCAGCTCAGGTGGCGATAGACCAGGCCGGTGATGACGGCGGCGTAGACCACGGCGATCGAGGCGCTTTCCACCGCCGTGAAGATCCCGGCGCGGATGCCGCCGAAGATGATGGCGACCAGCAGCAGGCCGGGAATGGCCGCGACCAGCCGCGTCGCCACCGCGCCGAAGCCGGGGAAGGGTTCGGAGGCGTAGCCGCGTTTGCGCGCCACCCAATAGGCGGTGATCATCAAGGCGACAGCCAGTATGCCCGCCGGAATGACGCCCGCCGCGAACAGGTCCGAGATCGACACACCGCCCCCGGCCGAGGCCGAATACAGGATCATGTTGTGCGACGGCGGCACCAGCAGGGCCACCAGGGCCGCCGATATGGTGACGTTGACGGCGTAATCGCTGTCATAGCCGCGCTTCTGCATCTGGGGGATCATGGTGCCGCCGATGGCCGAGACGTCGGCGATGGCCGAACCCGAGACGCCGCCGAACAGCGTCGAGCCGACCACCGTCACCTGGCCCAGGCCGCCGCGCATGTGGCCGACCAGGGACGAGGCCAGGGCGATCATTCGATCCGACAGGCCGCCCTTCATCATCAACTCGCCGGTGAAGATGAACAGCGGAATGGCCAGCAGGGCCACCGAGGTGATGTCCGAACCCATCTGCTGGAACACCACGATCGGCGGGATGGACAGGTACAGAACCGTGGCCATGGTCGCGGCCAGAAGCGAGAAGGCGACCGGCACGCCGATGGCCAGAAGGACCGCCAGAAGGCCGAACAGGATGATGTATTCCACGCTCAGTCCTCTCTAGGCTCAGGCGGCAGGTCGCCGGTGATCAGCCGTTCCAGCGCGAAGATCAGGATCAGCAGGCCGCCGACCGCCAGGGCCGCGAAGCGCAGGCCCGAGGGCGCCGGGGCGCCGGCCATGGGCACGGACCAGTCGTCGATCATCAGCGCCCCGCCCATGGCCGTCAGTCCCAGCCCCGCGGCGGCGGCGATCAGGCGGCTGACGCTTTTCAGAAGACCCTGCATCGGGCCGGGCAGGGCCTCGCGCAGGTTCAAGAAAGCGAAATGGGTTTCGCGACGCACGCCGACGGCGGCCCCGAACATGACGGCGAAACTCATCAGCACCAGGGCCACAGGCTCGGTCCAGCCGGGGCTGGCGTTCAGCACATAGCGGGCGAAGACCTGCCAGGCCTGGACCAGGGCCATGGCCACCAGGGCCAGGCCCGCCAAGCCCAGGATCAGCGTCGCCAGGCCGTCGAGCGGACGCCGGGTCCGCGCGGCGGTCTCGCCGGTAGCGTCGGTCATGTCGCCCTCCCTGCCGAGGCGTCGCGCTGAGCTTCAGCCCGCCGCCGCGATACGTTCGTACAAGGCCCGCAGACGGGCCGGTTTCAGATATTTATCGAGCACGGGCCGGGTGGCGGCGGCGAAGGCGGCCTTGTCGACCTGGGCCACCTGGGTTCCGGCGGCCAGCACCGTGGCGCGGGCGTCGGCCTCGCGCCGGTCCCAGTCGGCGCGCATGACCTGGACCGAGCGGCGGGCGACGTCGCGCACCAGTTCGCGGTCGGCCGGGGTCAGGGCGTCGAAACTAGCTTTCGACATCAGCAGGGCGTCCGGCGCGAAGGAATGCTCGGTCTGGCTCCAATATCGGGCGACCTCGAACTGACGGCTGGACTGATAGCTGGGCCAGTTGTTCTCGGCCCCGTCGATGAGATGGGTCTGCAACGACGAGAAGACCGCGCCGAAGGTCAGGGGCGTGGCGTTGGCGCCCATGGCGGTCAGGGTGTCGATGAAGATGTCGGACATCGGCGCCCGCAGCTTCAGCCCGCGCAACTGGCCCGGCTCGGTCACCGGATGGCGGACGTTGTAGATGCAGCGCGGGGCCGCGTCGTAATAGGCCAGTCCGAGCAGGCCCCGTCCCTCGAAGACGTTCAGCAGCTCCGTGCCGATCTCGCCGTCGACCACCTTGCGGACGTGATCGACCGAATGGAAGACATAGGGCAGGGCCAAAAGCCGGGTCTCGGGGAAGGCGTTGTTCAGGGCGGCGACGGCGACGCGGCACATGTCGACGGCGCGAAAGCGGGTCAGGCCTATGGAGTCGTCTTCATTGCCCAACTGCCCGGCCGGGAACTGACGCATGCCCAGACGGCCGTCGGTCAGGCGGCTCAGCTCTTCGCCCATCCATTTGACCGCCTTGACGGTCGGATAGTCGGCGGGATGGACGTCGACGGCGTTGAAGACGGTCTTGCCGTCGCCGGACGTCGCGCGCGGGGCGCAGCCGCTCAGCAGGGACAGGCCGCCCAGGCCGCCGAAGGTGAGAAGGCGACGGTTCAGCGTCATGTCACAGGCTCCGCCTTGGCGGCCCGGCAGGCGATGGTTCCGTCCGGCCCGAAATCCGCCTCGGCCGACTGGCCGGCGTAGATGCGATGCACGCCGGTGGCCGCGCCGGTGGACACCCACTGGCCCGCCTCCAGCCGCCGCCCGCGTGCGTGCAGCAGGTTCAGCAGAAAGGCCAGGGACGCCAGCGGGCCGCCGGGAATGACCTCGGCCCCGCCGACGCCGACGACGCGGCCGTCGATGCGCATCGCGCAGTGCAGGTCCATCAACCGGTCCAGCCCGTCCGGGATCTCGTCGCCCAGGATCAGGCCGGCGTTGTTGCCGAAGTCCGAGGCGGTGACGGCCGGGCCGTTGTCATTGATGCCGGCGAAGGGGCTGCCGGCGATCTCGACCCCTGTCAGGACGCGGGCGATCAGGGGGCGCACGGTCTCGACCGTCCAGCCGTCGCGGTCGGGCGCGGTCTCGCCGATTTCGAAGACGTATTCCGCCTCGACCGCTGCGAAGCCGCCGTCGATCACGCCGAAGGACGTCGGCGCCGCCCCCGCTCGCCAGACGGCGCCGGCGAAGACCGGCCCGGCCAGGCGGCCCGCCCCATAGGCGGCGTCATGGGGCGGCGGAATGCGGCCCAGCTTCCAACCGGCGATGCGATCCGGCCAGGCGGCGATGGCTTCGTCCTGGACCACATAGGCTGACGCCAGGTCGACGGGCATGGCGCCGGGATAGGGTTCGACCGCCCAGGCGCCGCGTCGCGCGGCCACCAGGGCGGCGGCGGTCTGGGCGGCGGACGCGCGGGGATCGGCGGCGGGCAGGCTCATGCCGACGCGCCTCGCCCAGCCGAAGCCGGAGCCTGAATTCTGACGATGGCGTGTTTCACGCTTCCTCCCGTTGGCGGGGAGATTGCGCAGGAAGGAAACCGGTGTCAATTTCATTTCCGCCGAGGCATGGTTCATCGGCGCATCATGCAGACGTCGCGGTGAACGGCGGCGGTGCGATAGGAAGGACGCCATGACCCGAACCCCTCTTCTCGCCGCCCTGGCGACCGCCGCCGCCGTCTTCACGCTGATGCTGGCGCCCGCCGACCGCGTGATGGCGCAGGACGCGGCCCCCGCCGCCGAGGCGGCCCTGCCGGCCTTTCCCGGCGCCCTGGGCTGGGCGGCGCAGACGCCGGGCGGGCGCGGTGGACGGATCATCCGCGTCACCAATCTGAACAGCGAGGGCGAAGGCAGCCTGCGCGCCGCCGTCGAGGCCGAGGGACCGCGCATCGTGGTGTTCGAGGTCGGCGGGGTCATCGACCTGGGTAAGAAGACGCTGAAGCTGCAAAACCCCTTCATCACCATCGCCGGACAGACCGCGCCCTCGCCGGGCATCACCCTGATCCGGGGCGGCATGGACATCGCCGGCCACGACGTGATCGTGCAGCACATCCGCATCCGCCCCGGCTCGGCCGGCGGCGAGTGGATGAGCGGCTGGGACGAGGACGGCATCTCCACTGTCGCCGCCTACAACGTCATCATCGACCATTGCAGCCTGACCTGGGCGACCGACGAGAACCTGTCGGCGTCAGGCCCGCGCTTCACCGGGAGCACGCCCGAGGAGTGGCGGCGGGGCACCAGCCACAACATCACCTTCTCGAACAATCTGATCGGCGAGAGCCTGGCCTATGCGACCCATTCCAAGGGCGAGCATTCCAAGGGGTCGCTGATCCACGACAACGTCACCGGCCTGCTGATCGTCGGCAATCTGTACGCCCACAACTATGAGCGGAACCCGCTGTTCAAGGGCGGGGTGCACGGGGTGATCGTAAACAATCTGATCTATGACCCCGGCCCGCGCGCCATCCACTACAATCTGGCCCCCGAGGAATGGCTGGCCCACCCCTATGAGGTCGGCAAGATGACGGCGATCGGCAATGTGCTGCGCGCCGGGCCGTCGACGCCGCTGGACCGGGTCGCCTTCCTGATGATCGGCGGAGCGGGCGACCTGGAATACTATGGTCGCGACAACATCGCCGTGGACCCGGTGGGCCAGCCGATGCGGATGACGGGCAGCTATACGACCACGGGCGCGCGGATCATCGAGACGCGACGGCCGCCGGTGTGGTGGGACGGACTGACGCCCATGCCCGCCCGCGAGGTGCAGGTCTCGGTGCTGAGCCAGGTCGGCGCCCGGCCGTGGGACCGCGACATGCGCGACGTGCTGCTGATCGCCGAAGTGGCCGAGGGACGCGGCGAGATCATCGACAATGAGCGTGAGGTCGGCGGCTATCCGGCCGTCGGCGAGCCGACGCGCAAGCCCTTCAATCCCGAGGACTGGGACCTGCGTTTCATGACGCCTCTGCGCGATGCGGTGCTGGACCGCCCGGCCCAAAGACGCGGGACCTGACACGACTCAGCCGTGGGGCTAGACAAGGCGCTCGACGAAAAGGGCGGACGGCTTGAACGATCCGAAACGCAGCGGCAAGCCCGCGACCATCAATGACGTGGCGCGCCTGGCCGGCGTGTCCAAGAAGACGGTCAGCCGGGTCATCAACAACTCGCCCTTCGTGCGCGAGGAGACCCGCGCCAAGGTCGAGGCGGTGATCGCCGAGGCGGGTTTCAGCCCCGATCCCCAGGCGCGGGGATTGGCCTTTCGCCGGTCGTTCCTGGTCGGCATGATCTATGACAACCCCAGCCCGAACTATGTCGTGAACATGCAGCAGGGCGTGCTGGACGCGGTGCGCGGCTCGGGCCTGGAGTTGGTGGTCCATCCGTGCAATCGCGCCTCGGAAAACTTCCTGGCCGACGTCGAAGGGTTCGTGGTGCGCCAGAAGCTGTTCGGCGTGGTCATGCCGCCCTCGGTGTCCGAGGACGAGCGGGTGGTGGCCCTGCTGCGCGCGGCCGATTGTCCCTATGTGCGGATCGCCTCGGTGTCGCTGGACGAACCGGCGCGGATGGTGGTCACCAACGACAGCCTGGGCGCCGCCGAGGCCGCGCGGCATCTGGCCGAACTGGGCCATACGCGGGTGGCCTTCATCTCGGGTCCCGACAGCTTCCGGTCGTCGCACGAGCGGGGCAGAGGGTTCGCGGCGGGGCTGGCCGAGCACGGACTGACGCTGGATGCGGCCTATGTGCGGCGCGGGGCCTATACCTTTGAATCCGGGGTCGAGGCGGCGGCGGACCTGTTGGCGATGCCGAACCCGCCGACGGCCATCTTCGCCGGCAATGACGAAATGGCCATCGGGGTGATGAAGGCGGCGCGCGACGCCGGGCTGGACGTGCCGTTCGATCTGTCGATCGTCGGTTTCGACGACCTGCCGATGGCGTCGCGCGTGTGGCCCAACCTGACCACGGTGCGCCTGCCAGTGCGCGACATGGGCCGGATGGCGGCTGAGAAGCTGACCGCGCGCAGCCGGGGCCTGGACCCGGCGACGCTGGATCAGCCGGAGATCATTCCGTCACTGGTGGTGCGCGATTCGGCGGCGCCGCCGAGGGGGTGACCCCGAAGCGTGAACAGGAGCGGGGCGGATGACGCGATCAGGCCAGGGCGGATGGGCTTTCGGCGCGGGGCTGGCCCTGGCGGGGGCGGCGTGTCTTCTGACCGTCTGGACGACGATCGTGCGCGACGACGGTTCGGGCGCGGCGGCGCTCATGCTGATCCTGGCGGCGGGCGTCGGGAGTTTCGCGGCCCTGTTCCAACCCGCCGGGATGGCCAGGGCCATGGTCGGGACGGCCGCCATGCAGGCAGCGCTCGGCTGGTTGACCGCCACGGCGCCGTCGACGGCGAACCTGCCCGGCGGCCCGACGAAGGTCCTGATCTTCAGCGGCGGTTTCGCGCTGCTGTGGCTGGTGTCGGCGGCGTTCTTTCACGTCGCCGGGCGGCGAGCGAGGGGATGACGGCGGGGTTTCAAGCGCCGCCGACGACGCCCCGCATATAGTCGCGAATGCCCTCGTCCTGGGCGTTGGCGAAGAAGTATTCGGCGAAGCGTTCGCCGGCCACGGCGGCCTTCAGCAGGTCCTGGTCCACGGAGTTCAGCACCGTCAGCATGTCGTGGCAGGTCACGGCCTTGAGCGATTTCAGGATGCCGCGGTTCTTGGCCATGATCTCGGCCCGCTCCTTGGGATAGCCTAGGCCGCGCTCGCCCTCGAACAGCTTGCGATAGCAGTCCTGAAGGTTCAGCTCGGCGGCCCAGCCGAAGCCCTTGGCGTAGGGCATGGAGATGGCGTTGCCGTCGTTGATCTGGCCGAACAGGAAGGCGTCGGTCGGGTCGATCACCAGGCCGCAGAAGACGCCGGGCATGGTGTTGCAGGCCAGCATGGACCCCATGCCGGTGCCGCAGCCGGTGACCACGAAGTCGGCCGCCTTGGAGTTCAGCAGGATGCCGGCCAAGAGGCCGTTCATCACATAGGTCAGCGAGGCTTTGTCCTCGGGCGTGTACATGCCGTAGTTGAAGACCTGATGGCCGAGCGGCTCGGCCACCGCCGTCAGGGCGTCATGGATGATCCCGTTCTTGGCGGCCTGGCTGTTTTCGGTGATGAGGGCGATCTTCATGGACATTTCTCGGGGCGGATCGAGGGGGCGGGCCGCTCCTCGTTTGCATGGGTATATGACACCGGTTACCTATGGGCGCAATTCACAGCGGACCCGGACGGCGCCGACATGAGCATCTCCTTCGATCTGACGGGCCGCGTCGCCCTGGTGACCGGGGCCAACACCGGCCTGGGGCAGGCGATCGCCGTGGGCCTGGCCCAGGCCGGGGCCGACATCGTCGCCGTGGGCCGTTCGACGCCGACCGAGACGGAGGCGGCCGTGAGGGCGCTGGGCCGGGGGTTCAAGGCGATCGGCGCCGACCTGTCCTCGACCGCGCCGATCGCCGATGTCACGGCCCAGGCCGGGCCGGTCGACATCCTGGTCAACAACGCGGGGATCATCCGCCGCGCCGACAGCCTGGATTTCAGCGAGGAAGACTGGGACGCGGTGATCGACACCAATCTGAAGTCGGCCTTCTTTCTGAGCCAGGCGGTGGCGAGGACCTGGGTCGCGGCGGGGCGCGGCGGCAAGATCATCAATATCTGCTCGATGCTGAGTTTCCAGGGCGGCATCCGGGTGCCGTCCTATACGGCGTCCAAGAGCGGCCTGGCGGGGATCACGCGGCTGTTGGCCTGCGAATGGGCGGCCAAGGGGATCAACGTCAACGGCATCGCGCCGGGCTATTTCGCCACCAACAACACCGAGGCCCTGCGCGCCGACGAGAGCCGCAACCGCGACATCCTGGCCCGCATTCCGGCCGGGCGCTGGGGCGATCCGTCGGACCTGGCGGGTGCGGCGGTGTTCCTGGCCTCGGACGCGGCCGCCTATGTGCACGGGACCATCCTGCCGGTCGACGGAGGCTGGCTGGCGCGGTGAGTTGTGAACCCTCTCCCGAGGGGAGAGGGAGGGAGCCGCCGCGAAGCGGTGGGAGGGTGAGGGCGTCCGGCGGCGGGAATTCCGCACCGTAGCCCCTCACCCTTTCGCCTAACCGATCGCTACGCTCCCGGAGGCTCAAGCCCTCTCCCGACGGGAGAGGGGGCGGTTACGCCAGACTGTTCAGCCAATCTTCCAGATGGGTGAAGCCGTCGCCGTCGGGATCGAGGGGGCCGTCGCTCGCGTCGGCGGGGTTCAGGCCGTGGGCGGTCTCCCAGGCGTCGGGCAGGCCGTCGCGGTCGGCGTCGATCCAGGGTTCGCCCGGCGCCAGGTCGGGCCAGCCGCCGACGGCGGCCTGGCTGTCGATGATGCGGCCGGTGCGGGCGCGGACGCCGTCGAGGATGCGCAGATCCGCCGCGTCGCGGTTCCGGGCGCCGACATGGGCCAGGACGGCGGTCTCGGCCTCGGCGGCGGTCTGGGTCGCGGCGTCGACCCAGTCGGGGCGGGCGGGCAGGCGATAGCCGGGCCGGTCGCCGTCCTTCACCAGGCTCCACGGATCGGCGGGGACGGCGCCGTCCATGCTGTTGCCCTCGAACCAGGCGCGGGCCAGGGGGTTCGATTCCTCGAAGGCCCAGCGGCCGGTCGAGTCCGGGCCGGGGACATAGGCGTTGGCGATGAAAACATAGGCCGACAGGCTGTCGGTGTCGGCGTTGTAGCCGGAGTGCGAACTGCCCCAGTTGTAGAACAGGTTGTTGCGGAACTCGAAACGCGGCCCTTCGGGATCGGCGGCGGGCGGATTGTAGTTGCCGGGGCGCGGCATGCGGGCGTGATGGTCGGCCCAGAGATTGTGGTGGAAGGTCATGCGCGCGCCGTGGCCGCCGCGCACCAGCGAGCCATAGCCGTGCTGGCCCTTGTCATGGTTCGAGGCGTTCAGGGATTCGGCGATCAGGGACCATTGGACGGTGACGTCATAGATCCCGCGCTCGGGCGGATCATAGCGGCTGCCGGCCGACAGGGTCTCGTCCACCGACCAGGAGGCGGAGATGTGGTCCAGGATGATGCGGCGGCCGCGCGTGATGGAGACGGCGTCCTCCTGAACCCCCGTCTCGTCGCCCAGGCGGACGCGCAGGTGGCGCACGACCACGTCGTCGGCGGCCACGACCAAGGGCTGGCCGCGCAGGGTGATTCCGCCGCCGGGCGCTGTTTGGCCCGCCAGGGTGACCCGCCCCTGACGGATCGTCAGCGGCGACCGCAGTGTGATGGTTCCGCCGATGTCGAAGACGATCGTGCGGGGACCGCGCGATTCGACGGCGGCGCGCAGGCTGCCGGGACCGGCGTCGTCGAGGTTGGTCACCCTGATCACGGCGCCGCCGCGCCCTCCGAGTGCGAAACGCCCCGCCCCCTCCGCGCCGGGAAAAGCGAGAGTCTGCGCGGTCTTGGCGGGCGGAGCGGCCGCCGCGACCGTCAAGGCGGCGAGTCCGGCGGCGAGGCCTCGGATAGCGAGGGTTGCCAGATCGGCTGTCATCAGGTTAGGCTCGCATTGATACCGGTGTCAGGAAGCATTCCGCTTGATGATGACACCGGTGTCAAGTCGGGGCGGCCGCTGAGGGGGACGCTTCCAACAAATGACAGACCGGGGCGAATCCCGGCGTTGTGCCCAATGGGAGGAGGCATTGATGAACGTCACTCGCTCGCGGAGCCGCGCGCTGCGCCGCTCGCTGATCGCCGGGACCTCGGGTCTCGCCATCGCCCTGTCGGTCGGCGCCGTCGCCGCGTCCGCGCAGACGGCGCCGCAGGAACCTTCGACCACGGTCGATGAGGTCGTGGTCACCGGCTTCCGCGCCAGTTTGAACGCGGCGCTGGACATCAAGCGCAACGAGACCGGCTTCGTCGACGCCATCGTGGCCGAGGACATCGCCGACTTCCCCGACCTGAACCTGGCCGAGGCCATCCAGCGGGTGCCGGGCGTGGCCATCGACCGCGACGCCGGCGAGGGCCGTTCGATCACCGTGCGCGGCCTGTCGTCGGACTTCACCCGCACGCGCATCAACGGCATGGAGGCCCAGGCCACCACCGGCGCCACCGACTCATCGGGCGGCGCCAACCGCGGCCGGGGTTTCGACTTCAACGTCTTCGCCTCGGAACTGTTCAACTCGATCAAGGTGCGCAAGACCGCCGCGGCCGAGACGGAAGAAGGGTCGCTGGGCGCCACCGTCGATCTGCAGGCGGCGCGTCCGTTCGACTATCGCGGCTTCGCCGCCGCCGCCTCGATCCAGGGCGGTTACAACGACCTGTCGGAGCAGTGGAACCCGCGCGGGGCCTTCCTGATCTCCAACACCTTCAACGACGGCATGTTCGGCGCCCTGATGTCGATCGCCTATAGCGAGCGCGACCTGATCGAAGAGGGCTTCTCTTCGGTGCGCTGGGTCAACGCCATGGGCACGGGCGGTTCGGGCGGCTTTTGCAGCCCCTTGGGCGTGGCGACCCAGAACCCGTCCAACAGCTCCTCGACCGGCTCGTCGGCGGCCAACTGCGCCACCGGCGTGGCGCGCCCGGCCAATACGGCCGCGAACGTCAACGCCTACAACATCGCCAACCAGGCCAACGTCTATATTCCGCGCCTGCCGCGCTACGGCCGCCTGACCCACCACCAGGAGCGCACGGGCGTCACCGGCGCCTTCCAGTTCCGTCCGTCGGACGCCACGACCATCAACCTGGACGTGCTGTACTCCAAGCTGAACTCGACCCGTCAGGAAGACTTCCTGGAAGCCCTGTCGTTCAGCCGCAACGCGGCCGCCGGCGGCCAGACCCAGATCCACGTGCTGGACGCCGCCGTCGACAACAACATGCTGGTCTATGGCCTGTTCAACAACGTCGATGTGCGCTCCGAGAGCCGCTTTGACCAACTGACCACCAAATTCACCCAGGTCAGCCTGAGCGCCGACCATCAGTTCACGGATCGCCTGCGCGGCAGCTTCTATGCGGGCCAGGCCACGTCGAACTACAACAACCCGATCCAGACGACGGTCACCCTGGATCGTCAGAACGTGCAGGGTTATTCGTTCGACTTCCGGGGCAATGGAAACACGCCGGTCATCAACTACGGCTTCAACGTCGCGGACCCGGCCAACTGGGCCTGGCGCGATGTCAGCCTGGGCACCGGCATCACCGCTGTGCCGCGTTCGGAGATCCGCATCCGCCCCAACGGCGTGGACACCAAATTCACCGGCCTGCAAGGCGACCTGGAGTTCGACCTGGCCGAGGGTTGGACCCTGAAGGGCGGGATCAACTACAAGACCTATCTGTCGGAATCCTACGAGTTCCGCCGCACCGATGAGACGGTGGTTCCGACCCTGCCGGGCGGCGTGACGGTGGCGAACATCTCGAACCTGTTGAGCGGTTTCGGCTCGGGTCTCAGCTACGGCGGAGACACCGGCTGGGTGCGGCCCGACCTGGGCGCGATCGCCAGCCTGTTCAACATCTATTGCAACTGCAACACCGGCGTGGCGGGCGGGGACTTCACCCTGACCAGCATCACCAACGGCAACGCCCGCGGCGGCAACCGCACCATCGAAGAGACCGATCTGGCCTACTACCTCCAGGCCGACTTCGACTTGGTGCTGGGCGGCATGCCGGTGCGCGGCAATCTGGGCGTGCGTCAGGTGAACACCCGCCTGTACGCCGAGGGCTACAGCTCGACCGGCGGCGGCACCCTGGTGTACGGCAACAACGAGTACGACGACACCCTGCCGTCCTTGAACGTCGCCATCGAGCCGATCGAGGACGTCATCGTCCGCTTCGGCGTGGCCAAGGTGATGGCGCGCCCGCAGATCGGCAACACCCTGGCGGGCACCAACTATCTGGTGCCGACCACCTCGCTGTCGACGACGGGACCGAACTTCACCGCCAGCATCGGCAATGTGAACCTGGAGCCGTTCCGCGCCACCACCTATGACGTGGGCGTTGAGTGGTATTTCGGCGACGGCGGCCTGTTGTCCTTCGCCTATTTCTACAAGGACATCGACACCTACATCCAGATCATCCGCCAGGATCTGGAGTATCAGCAACTGACGGCGCTGAACCCGTCGGCCTTCGCGCCGGCCTACTGCACCGGGGTCTGTTCATCGACCACCATCTTCCAGTTGACCAGCGCGGTGAACACCGAGGGCGGGCCGCTGAAAGGGTTCGAGATCAGCTATCAGCAGCCCTTCACCTTCCTGCCGGGCTTCCTGAGCAACTTCGGCGTCCAGGCCAACTATACGAAGGTCGAGTCCGAGATCGACTACTGCAACGACGCCCTGTGCGCGACCTATGTGACCAACGATCTGATCAACCTGTCGCCGACCTCGTACAACGGCACCCTGTACTATGAAACGGATCGGTTCTCGGCCCGTGTCTCGGCCGCCTTCCGCGAGGAGTATCTGCAAAACGTCCCCGGCCGGAACAACAACCTGGTCGAAGGCAAGATGGACACGATGAACATCGACGCCTCGGCCACCTTCAAGCTGACCGACGAGGTCACCCTGACGTTTGAAGGGCTGAACCTGACCGACGAAGAGAACCACCAGTGGGTCGGCGACGACAGCCGCCAGTCCACCTCGGTCTATCACCACACCGGCCGCCAGTTCTATTTCGGCGCGCGCTACAAGTTCTGACGGAACGTTCTCTCCTGAACGCCGACTGGGCCGGGGCGGCTTGCCGCTCCGGCCTCTTTTCTTTGCAAGGATGAAGCTTCAGGCTCCGCGCATGACCCGACCGCTGAAGATTCCGCCCGCCGAGGGCCGCCGCTGGGACATCGTCGCCCTGGGCGAGGTGATGCTGCGTTTCGATCCGGGCGAGCGGCGGGTGCGCAACGCCCGATCATTCGACGTCTGGGAGGGCGGCGGCGAATACAATGTGGCGCGCGCCCTGGCCAAGGGGTTCGGAATGCGGGCCGCGGTGGCGACCGCCCTGCCGAGAAACGACCTGGGTCTGCTGTGCGAGGACCTGATCGCCCAGGGCGGGGTGGATCGGAGCCACATCGTCTGGCGCGACTATGACGGGATCGGGCGCGACACTCGGTTGGGGCTGAATTTCACCGAGCGGGGCTTCGGGCTGAGACCGGCGCTGGGGGTGTCGGATCGCGCCAATTCGGCGGCCAGCCAGATGCGGCCGGGCGAGGTCGACTGGGATCGGCTGTTCGGCCAGGAGGGAGTGCGCTGGCTGCACACCGGCGGCATCTTCGCGGCCCTGTCGACGTCGACGGCCGAGACGGCGGTCGAGGCGGTCCAGGCGGCCAAACGGCACGGCGTGGTCGTGTCCTATGACCTGAACTATCGCGCCAGCCTGTGGAACGCCCACCCGGACCCGGACGCGGCCCGGCGCGTGAACCGTCAGATCGCCGAAAGCGTCGATGTGATGATCGGCGACGAGCATGGCTTTCAGACCTGTCTGGGATTGGATTTCGACGCCGGTTCTCGGGCGTCGGGCCTGGACGCCGGGCCGTTCAAGTCGGCGGCGCCGGCCTTCGCCAAGGCGTTCCCGAACGTGAAGATCGTCGCCGCCACCCTGCGTGAGCCGACCACGGCGGGACGCAACGACTGGGGCGCGGCGGCCTGGGCCGAGGGTCAGGCGGTCGAGGCGCGGGTGCGGCGCGATCTGGAGATCTTCGACCGGGTCGGCGGCGGCGACGGCTTCGTCTCGGGGCTGGCCTGGGCGCTGATGGATGGGCGCGACCTGCAAACGGCGGTCGACTGGGGCGCCGCGCACGGGGCCTTGGCCATGACCACGCCGGGCGACGGCTCCATGGCGTCGAAGGCCGAGGTCGAGGCGCTGCTGGCCGGAGCGGGCGCGCGAACGGTCAGGTAATCCCTTCTCCCCTCGGGGGAGAAGGTGGGCGCCGAAGGCGCTCGGATGAGGGGGCTGTGTCCAGACGCTTTGACGGGCTGATGACGAGTGCGGATCGGGCCTCCCCCTCATCCGTCTCGCTCCACGAGCCACCTTCTCCCCCGAGGGGAGAAGGGGATTATGTTCCTGGCTGGACGTAAGGCACGCGCGCGAACAGCCTGCGCTCCTCGCCCCTCGGGTCGTCCTGCATGCGGCAGGCGTCGTCCAGGATCATCGTCTGACGGCGGGGCAGGGCGTAGGGTTCCCAGCGCGGCAGGCCGTCGTGGTTCGGATCGCCGGTCGCGGCGAAGGCGGCGAAGGCGGCGCTGATCCGGTCGGCCATGGCCTGCGCCGTCGCACCTTGGGCGAGGGCGCCGGGCGCCTGGATCGTATCGAAGGCCAGGGGAATATCCGACATGTGCGGGGCGCCGCGATATCCGTTCGCCAGGGTCGAGGGCCAGTCCAACTGATAGACGAAGGCGGGCGAACCCTGCTGAGCGCGCAACTCGGCCTCGATGATCGCGGCGCGCCAGGACCGGGCGGCGGTGGTGGCGGCGAAGAAGACCTGGGCGGGCGAATAGTCGGGATAGAGACGCCGGTATTCGGCGATCACCGGCTCGGGCGCGATGTCGACGCGCATGTTGGCCAGGGTCAGTTTTCCGGGCAGGTCGTCCCAGGTCAGGGCGAAATTGGCCGGGTCGCCGCCCAGGAAGGCCAGGGTCTCGTCATGAGTGTTGCCGATCATCATCGGCACGGCGGCCGACTGGGCCGGGGCGTCGGGATAGAAGGGATGGCGGGTCAGGGTCCGGTCGTCCAGCACCGGCCCGAAATAGAGACCGCCGTAGGGCAGGACCGGATCGCGGATCTCGGCGGCCTTCAGCAGGGTCTCGACGGGCAAGGCCGCAGCCTCGTGCGCGCGGTCGGGCGGCAGGTTCAGGGCGTCCAGCCAGGCGCGGGCGCGGGTCGTGGCGTTCGCGGGACCCGAGGCGGTGACCTGTTGGCCGCTCATGGTCGCGGCGCGGTGGAACAGGCCCTGGGCGGCGGGCGTGGCCATCAGGGTCGCGATCTTGGCCCCGCCGCCCGACTGGCCGAAGACCATGACGCGGGCCGGATCGCCGCCGAAGGCCGCGATGCTGTCGCGCACCCACCGCAGGGCCAGGATCAGGTCGAGCTGGCCCGCATTGCCGCTGTCGGGAAAGACGCCCAGCCGGGCCAGATAGGCGTAGCCGAACAGGTTCAGCCGGTGGTTCAGCGTGACCACCACCACGTCGCGGCGGCGGGCCAGGCGCGCGCCATCGGTCAGCGGGCTGGAGCCTGAGCCGGTCGAATAGGCGCCGCCGTGGACATAGACCATGACCGGCCGTCGGGCGCCGTCCAGGCCGGGGGTCCAGACGTTCAGGAACAGGCAGTCTTCGCTCTGGTTCGGCTCGACGCCGGGTTGGGGGCTGGCGGGACCATGGGCGAAGGCGTCCTGGGGCTGCGTCCAGGGCGCGGGCGGGACCGGCGGCTGGAACCGGCGCGGGGCGGTGTCGGCGCCGTAGCGGACGCCCTTGAAGACGAAGACGCCATGGTCGCGCACGCCGCGCACCGGGCCGTTGACCGTCGGCGCGACCGGATGGTCGGCGGCCAGCGCCATGCTGGGCGTCAGGGCCAGGGCAGGGGCGGCGATCAGCAGCGAGCGGCGGTCCATGAACACAGGCTAGCCCCGCTTGTCACCGGTGTCATCGGCGAGGGGCCTTGCGGCCTTCGACGGGGGATGGTGTGGTGATCACGCAATGTTACAGGCGCGCCCTCCCCATGCCGCGCGCCGGGGAGCCGCCATGACCTATCAAGCCCGCGCCGGACTGAGCGTGGCCCGGCCCGTGATCGACCTGGTCGAGGGCGAGGTTCTGCCCGGCCTGGGCCTGGAGGCGGGGACCTTCTGGACGGGCGTGGCCGACATCCTGGCGCGGTTCGCACCCGAGAACCGGCGCCTGCTGGCGGTGCGCGACCAGATGCAGGCGCGGATCGACGCCTGGCATGAGGCGCGGCGGGGGCAGCCCCACGATCCGACGGCGACCGAGGCCTTCCTGAAGGAGATCGGCTACCTGGTCGGTGAACCGGCGCCTTTCACCGTCGGCACGGAGGGTGTGGACGACGAGGTCGCACGGCTGGCGGGACCGCAACTGGTGGTTCCGGCGCTGAACGCGCGTTTCGTGCTGAACGCGGCCAATGCGCGCTGGGGCAGTCTGTATGACGCCCTGTACGGGACCGACGCCCTGGGTGATCCGCCGCCGCCGGGACCCTATGACGCCGCGCGCGGGGCGCGGGTGGTGGCGCGGGCCAAGGCGTTCTTGGACCAGGCCGCGCCGCTGGCGAACGGATCGTGGGCCGACCTGAAGGACCCGCATCTGAACGGCATCCCCCTGCGTGATCCAGGACAGTACGTCGGCGCGACGGCGAAGGGCCGCGTGTTCCGCCATCACGGCCTGCACATCGAGGTGGTGTTCGACACAGACCATCCGATCGGGAAAACCGATCCGGCGGGGATTTCGGACGTGGTGCTGGAGGCCGCCCTGTCGACCATCGTCGACCTGGAGGATTCGGTCGCGGCGGTGGACGCCGAGGACAAGGCGGCGGGGTGGCGCAACTGGCTGGGCCTGATGCGCGGCGACCTGGCCGAGACCTTCGACAAGGGCGGCCGGACGATGACGCGGACGCTGGCGGACGACCGGCGGGTCACGGCGCCGGACGGGGGCGAGACGGTGTTGAGGGCGCGCAGCCTGCTGTTCGTGCGCAACGTCGGCCATCTGATGACCACCCCCGCCGTGCTGCTGGCGGATGGATCGGAGGCGCCGGAAGGGGTGCTGGACGCCGTCATGACCAGCCTGATCGGCCTGTACGATCTGCGTGGTCTGGGCCGGTTCAGAAACAGCGCGGCCGGTTCGATCTATATCGTCAAACCCAAGATGCACGGGCCGGAGGAGTGCGGCTTCACCAACCGGCTGTTCGATGCGGTCGAGGATTTGCTGGGCCTGGCGCGGCATACGATCAAGGTCGGGGTCATGGACGAGGAGCGGCGCACCAGCGCCAATCTGGCGGCCTGCATCCAGGCGGTGAGGGACCGGATCGTCTTCATCAACACCGGCTTCCTGGACCGCACCGGCGACGAGATTCATACCGCCATGAAGGCCGGGCCGGTGGTGCGCAAGGCCGAGATGAAATCCGCCGACTGGATCGCCGCCTATGAGGCGCGCAACGTCGCCATCGGTCTGAACTGCGGCCTGTCGGGCCGGGCGCAGATCGGCAAGGGCATGTGGGCGGCGCCCGACCGCATGGCCGAGATGCTGGCGCAGAAGATCGCCCATCCGATGACCGGGGCGAACACCGCCTGGGTCCCCAGTCCGACGGCGGCGACCCTGCACGCGCTGCACTATCACGCGGTCGACGTCTTCGCCCGGCAGGCCGAGGTCGCCGAGGCGGAGACGCCGGGGCTGGACGCCCTGCTGACCCCGCCCCTGGCGAGCGGGCGCAACTGGAGCGAAGCCGAGATCGAGGCGGAGCTGGACAACAACGCCCAGGGGTTGCTGGGCTATGTCGTGCGCTGGATCGACCAGGGGGTAGGCTGCTCCAAGGTGCCGGACATCCATGATGTCGGTCTGATGGAGGACCGGGCGACGTTGCGGATCAGCTCGCAGCACATGGCCAACTGGTTGGCGCACGGCGTGTGCACGGCCGACCAGGTCGAGGCGGCGCTGCGGCGGATGGCGGTCAAGGTCGACGCCCAGAATGCGGACGATACCGCCTATCGCCCGATGGCGCCGGGGTTCGACGGCCTGGCCTTCCAGGCGGCGCGGGCGCTGGTGTTCGACGGCGCGGACCAGCCGAACGGCTATACCGAACCGCTGCTGCACGCGTTCAGGCGACGGATGAAGGGCTGAGCTATTGCTCTCCGCCCGAGCGCCACAGGCTCTGGCCCAGCGGCTCGAACAGATAGGACAGGGCGGTGCGTTTGCGCAGTTGCACCTGGACCTCGACCGGCATGCCGGGGCGGATGTCGCGTGAGGCGGCGCCCAGGCGGGCCAGCTCGGCTTCCGGCACCACGACCTCGGCGCGATAGTGGCTGGCGCCGGTGCGTTCGTCGGTGAAGGCGTCGGCCGAGACGCGCATGACGCGGCCGTGCAGGATCGGCGGCGCACGTTCGCGCAGACCGGGGAATTTGACCTCTGACGCCATGCCGACGCGCACATTGTCGACATCGGCCGGATTGATGCGGGCGACGATCACCTGATTGGCGTCGGTGGGCACGATCTCCATCAGAAGCTGGCCGGGCTGGACCACGGCGCCGGCGGTGAAGACGGTCAGGCCCACCACCTGGCCGGTGGCCGGGGCGGCGATGCGGGTGCGGGCCAACTGGGCGCGGGCCTCGGCCAGGCGGGGACGCAGTTCGTTCAACTGGACCTCGACCAGACGCAGTTGTTCGGCCACGTCCTCGTTCAGCTTGGTGACGACGCCCGAGGATTGCAGCCGCGTCTCGCCGATCTGTTCGTCGGTGCGGGCCGACTGGGCGCGCAGCGAGCCGAGTTCGCCGTCGATGCGGGCCGCCTCGCGCTCCAAGGCTCGGACACGGGTCAGGGGGGCGTAGCCTTTTTCGGCCAGGGAGCGGATGCCCGCCAGTTCGTCCAGGATCAGGCGGCGCTGTTCGATATTGGCCTCGATCTGACGGGCCAGGCCTTCCTTCTGTTGCTGAAGCTGCTGAACGCGCTGGCCCAGAACGCCCTGTTCGGTCGAACGGCCGGTGCGGCGGGCGGCGTACTGAAGCCGTTGCAGGCGCAAGGCCTCGTTCGCCAGAGCCAGATCGGGACCGGTCAGGGACGCGAACTCGGGCGGGGTCGGCACGGCGCCCAGGCGGTCGCGTTCGGCGATCATGCGGCCGCGCTGGGCCAACAGGGCGTAGACTTGGCCGGTCAAGCCGCGCTCCTCGGCCCGAAGCTCGCCCGAGGCCAGTTCGATCAGGATCTGGCCGCGCGTGACGCGGTCGCCCTCGGCCACGTGCATGGCGCTGACCGTGCCGCCTTCGCGATGCTGGACCGCCTGGCGGTTGCCCGAGACCATGACCTGGCCGGGGGCGAAGGCGGCGGCGTCCATGCGATAGAAGGCGGCGAAGCCCAGGAACAGGACGAAGAACAGGCCCGCGACCACGGCGCCGACGGCCAGTTCGCGGCGCGGGGAATCGGTGGTCTCGGCGGGAGCGGGCGAAGGGACGGCCGTCATCGGGCGGTGGCGCCTTCCGGCTGCGCCTCGCGCAGTTTCGCCAGCACGTCCTCGCGCGGACCCTCGATCTGGACCAGACCGTCCCTGAGCATCAACAGGCGGTCGACGCGGGCCAGGACCCCGGCGCGATGGGCGACGATGACCACGGCGGCGCCCCTCTGGGTCGCGGCGATGACGGCGGCCATCAGGGCGCTTTCGCCCTCCTGGTCGAGGTTGGAGTTCGGCTCGTCCAGCACCAGCAGGGCCGGGTCGCCGTACAGGGCGCGGGCCAGGGCGACGCGCTGGGCCTGACCGGCCGAGACGCCCGAACCATAGGGACCCAGAACCGTGTCGTAGCCGTGCGGCAGACGCAGGATCATCTCATGGGCGCCGGCGGCCTGGGCGGCCTTGACCGCGCCGCGGTCGATCTCGGCCGCATCGACGCCCAGGGCCGAGGCGAAGCGGGCGATGTTGTCCTTGATCGAACCGGCGAAGAGGCTGGGGTTCTGGGGCAGATAGCCGATGTGGCGGGCCAGGTCGTCGCCCTCGCGCGCGTCGTAGTCGGCCCCGTCCAGACGGACCACGCCCATGGTCGGCTTCAGCGCCCCGGCCAGAACCTTGGCCAGGGTGGTCTTGCCCGAGCCAGAGGCGCCGATGACGCCCAGGGTCTGGCCCGGCTCCAGGGCGAAGGCGACGCCGCGCAACTGGGCCGTCTCGGTGTCGGGATAGCGGACGGTGACGGTCTCGACCCTCAGCCGCCCGGCGGGGTCGGGCAGCAGGGTGCGCGGGCGCTCGTTCCCGGCGGTGGAGGCGAACAGATCGATCAGGGCGCGCCAACTGGTCCGGCCCTGAACCAGGCTGGGCCAGGCCCCGACCAGCAGTTCGATGGGGGCGACCGCGCGGCTGAGCAGGACCGAGGAGGCGATGATGGCGCCGGGCGAGATCTGGCCCTTGACCGCCAGCCAGGCCGCCAGGCCCAGAGCCGCCGATTGCAGGGTCATGCGCACGAATTTGATCGCGCCGGTGTATTTGCCGCCGGTCAGTTGGGCGTCGGCCTGTTGGGCGGTGGCGGCGCGGCGCTGGGTCAGTTGTTTGGCGACGCTGGCGCGGCGCATGCCCAGGGCGCGGATGACCTCGGCCTGGCCCGCGACCTGTTCCTGAGCGGCGTAGGCGGCGTTGGAGGCGTCGATGGAGCGTTTCAGCCGCTGGCGGCTGTCGCGTTCGTTCAGCAGGGCCAGGGTGAACAGGATCAGGCCGCCGACGATGGTCAGCGCCCCGACCAGCGGATGCAGCAGGAAGCAGAAGCCGAGATAGATCGGCGTCCATGGCGCATCGAACAGGGCCAGGGCGCCCGAGCCGGACACGGCGGTGCGGACATTGTCGAACTCGCGCAGCGCCTGGGTGTTGGGGGCCTTGGCCTGGATGTCCATGACCCGGCCCAGCACGCGGCCCGCCAACAGGCGATCCAGCCGCAGACCGGCGCGCAGCAACAGGCGCGCGCGCACCCAGTCCAGCAGCGCCAGGCTGGCCAGGGCGAAGACGGCGACGGCGCTGACGGCGATCAGGGTGGTGATCCCGCCGGTCGGCACGACGCGGTCATAGACCTGCATCATGTAGAGGGTCGGCGTCAGATACAGCAGATTGACCAGGGCGCTGAACACCATGGCCCAGACGAAATGCGTCCGGCAGGCGCGGAAGGCCTCGGCCAGAGGCTCGGTTCCGGGCTGGGTCGGGATCAGCGACTTGAACAAAGGCGAACCAGGCGACGCCGCGAGACTGCGGCCGACAAGAATACAGCGGCGGCCGCGCTTGAGATAGTCGTCACGCTCGTGGGGCGCATCCGGGGTTCGGCGGCCGTACAGGTTGCGTTCAGGCGCGGCCCGGCCTGATAAGGGACCGAGGGAGCCGCAAGGACGACCACATGACCAAAGCCGCCCTGATCGCCGCCGCCTTTCTGTCCTTGAGCCTGAGCGGCGCCTGCCGCGCCGGAGACGCCGCCATGACCCAGAATCCGACCGCTGACGCCGCGCAAGAGGATGTCGGAGAGATCGGCTTCGGCCTGTGGCGGGTCGTGGGCGCGCCGGGACGGTGCTTGATCTCTCTGTCGAAGACGCCGGCGGGACCGAGCGCCCTGATGGTGCTGGCGGAAGGGTGTCACGGGCAGCGGCTGGAGGCCGCCAAGCGCTGGAGCGTGGTCTCGGGCGTCATCGAGATCGTCGATGAGCGCGGCCGGGTCCTGGCGCGGGTTCGGCACCAGGGACCGGACGTGCTGGAAGGCGACGGCCTGAGGCTGGTTCGGGCCTCGGAAGCATAATTCCGATCAGTCTGACTGAAGGGTAACTTGAAACGGCCCGGTCGGATCGTCAGTCTGGCGTGACTGCGCGCCAGGGGGATTCCGCATGCTTTCGATCAAGAACCTCGTCCATGTCTATCCGAACGGGACCCGCGCCCTGGACGATGTGAACCTGGAGGCGCCGACCGGAATGTTCGGTCTTCTGGGACCGAACGGGGCCGGCAAGTCGACGCTGATGCGCTCGATCGCCACGCTTCAGACCCCGACCTCGGGTTCGATCCAGTTCGGCGAGATCGACGTGATCAAACAGCCCGAGGACCTGCGTCGCACCCTGGGCTATCTGCCCCAGGATTTCGGCGTCTATCCGCGCGTCTCGGCCTACGACATGCTGGATCACATGGCGGTGCTGAAAGGGATCGCCGGCGGCAAGGAACGCAAGGAGACGGTCGAGAACCTGCTGCATCAGGTCAATCTGTGGAGCGTGCGCAAGAAGGCGTTGGCGGGCTTTTCTGGCGGCATGCGCCAGCGGTTCGGCATCGCTCAGGCCCTGATCGGCAATCCCCGGCTGATCATCGTCGACGAGCCGACTGCGGGCCTGGACCCGCAGGAGCGCAACCGTTTCCTGAACCTGCTGGCCGAGATCGGCGAGAATGTGGTGGTCATCCTGTCGACCCACATCGTCGAGGACGTGGCCGACCTGTGCCCGCGCATGGCGGTGCTGGCCGACGGCAAGATCCGCCTGGAAGGCGCGCCCGGCGACCTGATGGACCAGATGAAGGGCCGGGTCTGGCAGAAGACCATCGGCAAGGAGGAGTTGGCCGAATACGAGGCGAAGCATCAGGTCATCTCGACCCGTCTGTTCGCCGGCCGCACCGTGATCCACGTGCTGGCGGATCAGCATCCAGAGGGTTTCGACCCGGCGCCGGGCGGACTGGAAGACGTCTATTTCTCGACGCTGGCCGCGTCGAAGAAAGCCGCCTGAGGCCGCCATGTTCTGGAATGTCGCGGGCTTCGAGTTCCGCTATCAAATCAAGCAGCCGGCCTTTTGGGTCATTTCCCTGCTGTTCGCCCTGCTGAGCTTCGGCCTGGTGGCGGCCAGCGAGAACATCAGCATCTCGGGCGGCGGCGCGGTTCACGTGAACTCGCCGTTCAACGTGGCGGCGGCCCACTTCCTGTTCGCCGTCTTCTACATGCTGGCGACCACGGCGATCGTGGCCAACGTCATCGTGCGCGACGCTCAGTCCGGCTTCGGGCCGATGATCCAGACCACGCGGATCGGCAAGTTCGACTATCTGTACGGCCGGTTCCTGGGGGCGTTCGGCGCGGTCGCCGTCAGCTTCCTCAGCATCGCGTTCGGCATGATCCTGGGCACGCTGATGCCCTGGGTCGACGCCGAGACCCTGGGGGCGTTCCGGCCGCTGGATTACGTTTACGCCTACACCGTCTTCGGCTTGACGGGACTGCTGGTCAGCTCGGCGATCTTCTTCACCCTGGCGACCGTGACGCGGTCGATGATGGCGACCTATGTCGGCGTCGTCGCCATGTTCATGATCTATCTGGCGGGCACTTCGGTGCTGGGCGAAAAGCCGGAGTTCGAGACCGCCCTGGCCTGGGCCGAGCCCTTCGGATCGGGCGCCTTCGGCAAGGTGACCGAATATTGGACCACGGCCGAGCGCAACACCCAGATGCCGGCGCTGGAAGGCGTGCTGCTGTACAACCGCCTGCTGTGGGTGGGGATCAGCCTGGGCTTCCTGGCCCTGGCCTATGTGCTGCACCGCCCGGCCGCGCGTGGCGCCAAGCTGAAGAAGCAGGAGACGTTGCGCGCCCTGTCCGAACAGGAAGCGCCCGCTTCTCATCCGGTCGGCGTCTTGCCCGCGCCGCGCTACGGCTGGGCTTCGGGCCTGACCCAGCTCTGGTCGCGCACCCGGTTCGAGATGGGGATGATCTTCCGCAGCCCGGCCTATGTGGTGCTGCTGTTGCTGGGCTTCAGCTTCGCGGTGATGATGCTGTGGTTCGAGGGCGAGATCTATCAGACGCCGATCATCATGGTCACGCGCGTGACCATCGACGGCCTGACCGGCGGTTTCGGCCTGATCACGATGATCATCGCCATCTATTATTCCGGCGAACTGGTCTGGCGTGACCGCGAACGGCGGATGCACGAGATCGTCGACGCCACCGCGACGCCCGACTGGACCTTCCTGGTTCCCAAGACCCTGGCCCTGGCGCTGGTGCTGATCTCGACCCTGTTCGTGTCGATGGGCGCCGGGATCCTGGTGCAGGCGCTCAAGGGCGTGACCGATTTCGAACTGGGCAAATACCTGGCCTGGTATCTGGCGCCGCAGTCGATCAGCTTCATCCTGATGGCGGTGCTGGCGATCTTTGTTCAGGCGCTGTCGCCGAACAAATTCGTCGGCTGGGCGATCATGGTTCTGTACCTGATCTCGACCCTGGTGCTGGCCAATCTGGGCTTCGACCACCTGCTGTACCACTATGGCGCGGGTCCCGCCGTGCCGTTGTCGGACATGAACGCGCGCGGCGATTTCGCTACGTTCCAGGCTTGGCTGAACGCCTATTGGGGCGCCTTCGCGGTGCTGTTGCTGGTCGTGGCCTATGGCCTGTGGCGGCGGGGAACGGAGACGCGCCTGGCGCCGCGCCTGCGCCGCTTTCCGCAGCGGATGCGGGGACCGGCGGGGATCATCGGCTTCGGGGCTTTGGCGGCCTTCGTGGGCCTGGGCGCCTTCGTCTATGTGAACACCAACATCTGGAACGAATACGTCAGCCGCAACGACCTCGAGGCCTTGCAGGCCCGCTATGAGAAGACGCTGCTGCGCTATGAGAACACGCCCCAGCCGTCGGCGGTCAGCGTCAAGCTGAACCTGGATCTGCACCCGCACGCGCCGACCCTGAAGACCGAGGGCGAGATCGTCGTCGAGAACAAGACGGCCGCGCCGCTGAACGAGATCCACCTGCGCTGGGACGGCGATCTGAAGATGCGCGAACTGTCGGTCCAGGGCGCGCGAATGGTGCGTGAATGGCCCGAGTTCGACTATCGCATCTATCGCTTCGACACGCCGATGCAGCCGGGCGAACGGCGTACGGTGCGGTTCTCGTCATGGCGCGAACAACGGGGCTTCAGAAACAGCGGCAACACCACGCGGCTGGTCGACAACGGGACCTTCGTCAACAACGCCGAGTTCGCGCCGACGATCGGCATGAACCGCGACGGCCTGCTGACCGATCGCACCAAGCGGCGCAAGGCCGGACTGCCGGCCGAGTTGCGCATGGCCAAGCTGGAAGACGAACGCGCGCGCGGCAAGAACTACGTCGGCGCCGACTGGGTGACGGCCGACATCACCGTGACCACCGACGCGGATCAGACGCCGGTCGCGCCGGGCTACAAGGTCTCGGACGTCATCAAGAACGGCCGCCGCACGGTGCGTTTCGTCACCGAAAGCCCGGTGCTGAACTTCCTGTCGGTGCAGTCGGCTCGATATGTCGAGGCGCGGCGCATGCACAACGGGGTCGAACTGGTGGTCTATCACCACCCCGGCCACGAACGGAACGTGCCGACCATGCTGGACGCCCTGGCGGCGACCCTGGACTACGCCGGGACCGAGTTCAGCCCCTATCAGTTCCGCCAGGCGCGCATCGTGGAGTTCCCGGCCTATGCCGGCTACGCCCAGTCGATGCCGAACACCTTCGCCTGGTCCGAGGGGCTGGGCTTCATCACCGACCTGTCGAAGCCGGACAAGATCGACTTCGTCACCTACATCGCCGCGCATGAGTTCGCGCACCAGTGGTGGGCGCACCAGATCATCGGTTCGGACCAGCAGGGTTCGACCCTGCTGTCGGAATCCCTGGCCCAGTACACGGCCCTGATGGTGATGGAGCGCAAATACGGCCGCGACCAGATCCGCCGTTTCCTGAAGCAGGAACTGGACGGCTATCTGCGCGCGCGGGGTTCGGAACGGCTGGAGGAACTGCCCCTGATGCGGGTCGAGAACCAACAGTACATCCACTATCAGAAGGGCGGCCTGGTGCTGTACCTGCTGCGCGATCAGATCGGCGAACAGGCGGTGAACCGCGCCCTGCGACGGGTGCTGGCGCAATACGCCTTCAAGTCGGCACCCTATCCGCGCTCGATCGACCTGGTCCAGGCCATCCGGGCCGAAGCCCCGGCGGACAAGCAGGACCTGATCACCGACCTGTTCGAGAAGATCACCCTGTACGACGTCGAGACGACCGGCGCGATCGCGCGTCGCCGCGGCGACGGCCGCTGGGACGTGACGGTGACCGTCAGCGCCCGCAAGCTGTATGCGGACGGTCAGGGCGTCGAGACCGAGGCGCCGCTGGAGGAGACCTTCGACATCGGCCTGTTCAGCGCCAAGCCGGGCGACAAGGGCTTCGACGAGAAGAACGTGCTGCTGATGGAGCGGCGGCCGCTGCGCAGCGGGGTGCAGACCTTCCGCTTCATCACGGCGCGCAAGCCCGCCTTCGCCGGGGCCGATCCGTACAATCGCTGGATCGACCGGGACTCGGACGACAACATCGTGACGGTGGAGTAGCGCGCTGATCCTTCTCCCCTTCGGGGGAGAAGGACGTCGCTATCTGGTCCCGAACAGCCGGTCGCCGGCGTCGCCTAGGCCCGGCACGATGTAGCCGTGGTCGTTCAGGCCGTCGTCGATCGCCGCCGTCCAGATCGGCACGTCGGGATGGAAGGCGCGCAGCCGCTCGATCCCCTCGGGCGAGGCGACCAGACAGACGAAACGCAGGCGGTCCACGCCCCGCTCCTTCAATCGGTCCAGGGCGGCCACGGCGGTGTTGGCGGTGGCCAACATGGGGTCGATGACCACGCACAGGCGGTCGGCCACGTCCTCGGGCGCGCGGAAATAGTATTCAAACGCCTGAAGCGTCTCGGGGTCGCGGTACAGGCCGACGTGGCCGACGCGGGCGGACGGGACCAGGTCCAGCATCCCCTCGACCAGGCCCAGGCCGGCGCGCAGGATGGGCACGAAGACCAGCTTCTTGCCCTCGATGGCCTGGCCCTGCATCGGGCCGACGGGCGTCTCGATGGCCGTGGCCGTCAGCGGCAGGTCGCGGGTGACCTCATAGCAGAGCAGGGTCGATATCTCGCGCAGCAGGCGACGGAACTGGGCCGTCGAGGTCTCCTTCTTGCGCATGATGGTCAGCTTGTGGCGGACCAGTGGGTGGTCGATGACGGTCACGCCGTCCAGGATCGTTCTGTCCATCAGAATACGGTTCCGTCCGAGAGGATGGTGAGGGGCGGGCCGCCTCCGGCTCGACGTTCGGCGGCGATGCGCCGCCCGGCGGCCCAGGTCCCGGCCTCCAGCACGCTGGCCAGCGGCAGGCGGTCGGCGTCGACGCCCAGCTCGGCGCGCACCAGGGGGGCGATCCGGTCCAGCAGGGCCACGGTCATCGACCGCCAGCCGACGACCAGGGGATCGGAGACGGGCCAGGCCTTGTCGGCGTCGGCCGGGTCCTTCAGCGTCAGCACGCCCATGTCCATGAACAGGCCGCCGTTGCGGTATTCGGCCAGGCCGGTCAGGCCGTCCAGGTCGGTGACCACGACGCCCGCGCGCTGCAGCGGCTCGACCAGGGAATAGCTGAGCCATTGGGACAGTTTGTGGATCGGAACCAGGCCGTCCGTAGCATCGTCACGTCTCATGGCGGGGTGTCGCCAGCAGTCGCCCAGATCGACGCCGCCCAGGGTCAGCCTGTCCTGCCAGATCGGGCCGAAGGCTTCGAGCAGCAGTTCGAGGATGGCGCGGGCGGGCAGGCGGTCTTCGGCGTCGGCGCGCTCGAACAACACATCGGCCAAGCCGCCGGGGCGTGGACCGTCCTCCAGCTCGAACAGGTCGGGGCGGGCCAGGCACTGGCGGCCCAGGCGGCGCAGCAGGGCGGCGCGGCCTTCCAGCCCGACCAGCGGATTGTCGGCCGTGACCTGGAAGCCCTTCGCCAGATCGGCGGCGGACAGCAGGGTCAGGCTGACCGCGTCGGCGCGCCACGGATCGTCGGGATCGGCCGAGAAGGCTCCGGCCTGGAACATCCGCAGAGAGGCGACGGCTAGACCTTCGGAGCGGGTGTACGTCCTGCCCGTGGCGGCGTCGACGTAGGACCAGCCCGGCCCGGACCCGGCGTCCAGCAGGACCGAGACGACAGCCAGATCGAACTCGGCGCGGGCGCGTGTAGCGGCGTCAGGCCAATCTTCGGCGTCGGCGTCGGGTCCCCACAGATCGACGCCGTCCAGCTCGAAATGACGCCAGCGGGCGTGGAAGGGCACGGCCAGCGTCGGGTACCGCTCGCGCGTCAGATCGGCGACATAACGGGCGACTTCGGGCAGGCGGTCCAGATCGACCCGCCAATGCTCCAGCCCGCCTTCGACGCCGATGCGCAGCATCTCTTCGGCTCGGTCGCGGACGGCGGCGGGGTTCAGCAGGCCTTTCGCCTGCGCGGCCTCAGAACTTGCCAAGATCGCGGCCCACCACGCGGGTAAGCTCCTCGGCGGAGGCGGCGCCTTCGGGGGCGAAGTAGCCGGCCGCCTTCTTGGCCTCCATCTCGACCGAGGCGTCGGGCGGGATCAGATAATCGGGGATGGGCACCCGCTCGCCGATCTCGATGCCAGAACCCGTCAGGGCGTCGTGCTTCATGTTCGACATGGACACGAAGCGGTCGATGCGGGTGATGCCCAGCCAGTGCAGCACATCGGGCATCAGTTGCTGGAAGCGGGCGTCCTGGACCCC
Organism: Brevundimonas sp.; assembly: GCF_036732845.1. Classification (GTDB taxonomy): domain Bacteria; phylum Pseudomonadota; class Alphaproteobacteria; order Caulobacterales; family Caulobacteraceae; genus Brevundimonas. The sequence goes on from NZ_DAINBO010000010.1 coordinate 32,650, forward strand.
GGCGACGCATTCGGTGCGCTCGAAATAGGTGGCGGCCTGGTCGCCGCCCGGCTGACGCTTCCTGGCGTTGTAGACCAGGAATTTGGTCACCTCGCCCAGCGCCCGACCTTCCTTGCGGTTATAGACGATCAGCCCGGCCCCGCCGTCCTGGGCCTCCTTGACGCACTCCTCGATGCCGTGGGTCAGATAGGGGCGGCAGGTGCAGATGTCGGAGCCGAAGACGTCCGAGCCATTGCATTCGTCGTGCACGCGGCAGGTCAGGCGGCGCTTCGGATCGGCGATCGCGGCGGGGTCGCCGAAGGCATAGAGGGTGATGCCGCCGATGGGGGGCAAAAAGACCTTGATGTCGGGCCGGGTCACCAGGTCGGCGTACATGCCGCCGGTCTGTTCAAACAGTGTGCGCCGCAGGGCCGTCTCGGTGACGCCGAAACGTTCGGCGATGCCGGGCAGATGCCAGACCGGATCGACGGCGGCCTTGGTGACGGAGACGTCGCCGGTCTCATGCACCACCGTCCCATCGACCTTGAGGCGGCCCGCGGCGATGGCTTCCGCGATCTCGGGCAGGGTCAGGCGGGCCTTGGTCACGGCGATGGTGGGGCGGATATCGACGCCCTCGGCCAGTTCGGGGGCGAAGTCCTCGGCCACGCGGGCGCCCCAGGGGTCCAGCGAGACGATCTTGGCCGGATCGGACCATTGAGGGAAAGGTCCCATCGGATTGGTCGGCGCGGTGTTGGTCAGGTCGGGGCGGTTGTTCGCGCTCATCGCGCCGGAGGCCACGGCCAGGGCGCGGTACAGCGAATAGGCGCCGCCATGAGCGCCGATGGCGTTGCGGTCGCCGCCCGATGTGGACGAGCCGATGATCGGCCCGCGTTCGCGCGCGGTCGGGGCGCCCCAGCGGATCGGGAAGCGCGAGGCGGCTCCCTCGCCGGGGTGGGAGTTCAGCCGGATATGGCTGGGACGATTGGACGACATGCGTTTCCTGCCTCAAGCCCGGCTGTTCTTTTGATCCGCGCCGGACCGTTCAGGACACACCCGGAACGGGCGCCTGTCCAGCGGCATTTGCGGGGGCGGGCGTCAGGCGCGATCGCGGCGATCAGTCTTCCGGCGCGGTCGGCGGTTCGCGGTCGGCGGGATCGAAGTCATAGTCCAGCAGGTCGCGCGGGCGGCAGTCCAGGGCGGCGCACAGCCGGGCCAGGGTGCGGAAGCGAATGCCCTTCACCTTGCCCGAGCGGAACAGCGAGAGCTGGGTCTCGCTGAGACCCACCTGGGCCGCCAGGTCGCGGGCCTTGATCCCTTTCTTGACGATCAGCTCGTCCAGGGTGACGCGGATGGGCATCAGATCATCTCGTCCAGCTCGGCCTGGGCGGCGGCGGCTTGGTCCATGACCCGGCCCAGCAGGAACAAGGCCCCGCCGATCATGCCCAGGGTCATGCCCGGCACGTCGAAATAGAGATAGCCGCCATGGCTCAGGCCCATGAGGCGGCTGATGTTGGTGACCAGAAAGACGCTGGCCGTCCCGCCGATCCCCAGCGCCAGCCCGACCCGGCGCAGGGCGTCGGCGACCGCGCCTTGCAACAGGGCGCCGTCGGCGATCCGTTTCATCGCCGCCCCGATCGACCAGACCCCGAACAGGTAGCAGACCGTGGGCGCGGCCATGATGACGCCGCGCCAGTAGCTCTCGCCCAAGGCGCGACCGTCGCGCGCGGCCAGCACGAGGGGGGCGATCAGATACATCAGCGCCAGCAGGCCGCCGACGCTGACGACCATGAGGACCGCCAGCCAACGAAACTGGCGGCAACGCAGGCGGAAGGCGGCGAGATCGTTTGGGGACATGGCGAGCGACGGTGAATCAGATGACGGTTCTTTAATCTTGACTTAAAAATACGACATGCGCAACTTTATCCCTGAGTTAAATAAAAGGAGCGTCGCCCGCCATGTCGTCCGCCCTCGAAACCCATGCCCTGACACGCCGGTTCGGCCGAGTGCTGGCCGTCGACGGCGTGTCCATGACCGTGCCGAAACAGGCGGTGTACGGTTTCCTGGGCCGCAACGGCGCGGGCAAGACGACGACGCTGAAGATGCTGCTGGGCCTGTTGCGGCCCAGTGAAGGCCGGGCGCTGGTCGATGGGATCGACGTGGCGACGAACCGGATCGCGGCGGCGCGAAAGGTCGGCGCGCTGCTGGAGGCGCACGGCTTCTACGCCAATCTGTCGGGACGCGAGAACATGGACCTGACGCGGCGGCTGCTGGGCCTGCCGAAGACCGAGATCGACCGGGTGCTGGCGGTGGTCGAGATGACGGGCGACGCGAGCCGCCGGGTCGGCGGCTATTCGCTGGGCATGCGGCAGCGATTGGGCCTGGCGCGGGCCATGCTGGGGGCGCCGCCGGTTCTGATCCTGGACGAGCCGACCAACGGGCTGGACCCGGACGGCATCGCCGACATGCGCCGCTTCCTGCGCGACCTGCCCGGCAAGACCGGGGCCACGGTGCTGCTGTCCAGCCACCTGCTGGGCGAGATCGAACAGACGGCCAGCCATGTCGGTGTCGTCCACGCCGGACGGCTGGTGCTGGAAGGCGAGCTGACGACCCTGCGCGCCGGGGTGGCGGCGCAGATCGCGGTGCGCGCGACGGATGCGAAGGCGGCCTTGTCCCTGGTCCGCGCCAAGGGATTGAAGGCCGAGACGCGGGACGGGGAGGTGGTGGCGACGTTGAAACCAGGCCAGGCGGCGGAACCCGCTTGCGCCGATCTGAACCGCGCCCTGGTCCAGGCCGGGATCGACGTGGTCGCCATCGGCCCACGCGCCCGCAGCCTGGAGGGCCTGTACCGCCAGGTCACCGCCGTCGAAGCCTGGAAGGAGGCCGCCTGATGCTCACCCCGTTGTATGTCGAGATCGCCAAGCTGAAACGGTCGTTGGCCCTGGCCCTGGCCGGGCTGGCGCCGGGTCTGATCGCCGTCTTCGCCTTCTTCAGCGCCTTGCGGATGGACGAGGCGCGGCCGTGGGAGATGTGGATGATGCAGGGCGCCGGCATCTGGGCCTTCTTCATGCTGCCGATGAGCGTGACGGCCCTGACGGCCCTGGTCGCGCACATGGAGCACGGGCCGAAAAGCTGGGATCACCTGCGCGCCCTGCCGGTTCCGCGCTGGCGGCTGTATGCGGCCAAGGCGGTCTGCGTGCTGGGGCTGGTCGCGATCATGTCCGTGCTCGTGCCGACTCTGACCTGGGCGGCGCTGGAGACGGCGGCGGCGATCAAGCCTGTGGTGCGGCCGACCGGCGTGATCGATTGGACCGGCGTGGCCGTGGTGCTGGGCCGGATGTATCTGGCCGCCCTGTTGCTGACGGCGATCCAGTTGTGGGTCGCGCTGCGCTTCGCCAGCTTCGTTCCGGCCCTGTCGGTGGGGATCGGCGGGACCTTCTTCGCGGTGGTGGCGACCTCGGCCAAACAGGGAGTCTTCCTGCCCTGGCAGATGCCGGTGAACATGCTGGCGACCGAGACCTGGCGGTGGCAGACGGCGCTGGCTCTGGGCTGCGGCGTGGGCTTGCTGGTGCTGATCCTGATGCTGATCAGCCTGAGCCGACGCGAGGTGCGTTAGCGCTTCTTGCCCAATTCGGCGGCGATGTCCTTCGTCATTCGGCCGACCTTGCGGTGGGCGGCGACGATCTGGTCGCGCGTCACGCCCCAGCGTTTCATCCAGTATTCGACGGCCTGACGCTCGGACAGGTCCAGCCGATCCTTGTCGATGAAGCCGCGCTTGTCCTTCAGACCCGCCATCTGTGAGCATCTCCGACCATAGGGGTCGGGCTGATCCTGACACGTCGGACGGGTCGGCGCGAGGTCCGCGACGCCGAACCTTCCTTCAGCCGGGACGGGTCTGGCCCTGGCCGTGCACGACGTATTTGTAGGTCGTCAGTTGTTCGGCGCCGACCGGGCCGCGCGCATGCAGGCGCGAGGTGGAGATGCCGATCTCGCCGCCGAAGCCGAACTCGCCGCCGTCGGCGAACTGGGTCGAGGCGTTGACCAGCACGATGGCGCTGTCGACCGCCGTGGTGAACCGTTCGGCGGCCTCGGGATCGGTGGTGATGATCGCCTCGGTGTGGCCCGAGCCGTAGCGGCGGATGTGATCGACGGCGGCGTCCAGGTCGTCGACCACGCGGACGGACAGGATCGGGGCCAGGTATTCGGTGGTCCAGTCGGTCTCGACCGCCTCGGTCATGGCGGGGACCAGGGCGCGGGCGGGGGGGTCGCCGCGCAGTTCGCAACCGGCGGCGATCAGATCGGCGGCGACCGGCGGCAACAAGCGCTCGGCTCCCGCACGGTCGACCAGCAGGGTCTCGGTGGCGCCGCAGACCGAGACGCGGCGCATCTTGGCGTTCAGCACCACACGGCGGGCGACGTCCAGGTCGGCGGACGGGTGCAGATAGGTGTGGCACAGGCCTTCCAGGTGACCCAGCACGGGCGCCTTGGCCTCGGCCTGGACGCGGGCGACCAGGCTCTTGCCGCCGCGCGGGATCAACAGGTCGACGGTCCCCTCCAGGCCGTTGAGCAGATGGCCGACGGCGTCACGGTCGGGCGTGGCGATCACCTGAACCGCATCGGCGGGCAGGTCGGCGGCCGCCAGGGCGTCACGGATCACATCGGCGATCGCCAGGGACGATTGGAGACAGTCCGAGCCGCAGCGCAGGATGGCGGCGTTGCCCGAGCGCAGGCTCAAGGCGGCGGCGTCGGCGGTGACGTTGGGGCGGCTCTCATAGATGACGCCCAGCACGCCGATGGGGGTGCGGACCCGCGCGATGTCCAGGCCGTTGGCGGGCGTCCAGCGGGCCAGTTCGACGCCCAGGGGGTCAGGCACGGCGGCGATGGCCGCCACGGCCTGGGTCATCCCCTCGACACGGGCGGGGTTCAAGGCCAGGCGGTCGATCAGGGCCTCGGACAGACCGGCCGCGCGGGCGGCGGCGACGTCGCGGGCGTTGGCGTCCAGGATGACCGGCGCGGCGCGGGTCAGACCTTGCGCAAGGGCGGTCAGGGCGGCGGTGCGCCGGTCGGCCGACGCCTGGGCCAGGGCCGCGGCGGCGGCGCGGGCGCGGCGGCCCATGTCCAGCATCTCTGCGCGCAGGTCGCTCATCGGGTCTCCAGCACCATGTCGTCGCGATGGACGGCGGCCGTGGGACCGCGATAGCCCAGAACGGTCTCGATCTCGTCGCTGCGGCGGCCGCGGATGCGGGCCAGGTCCTCGGCCGGATAGGCCGCCAAGCCGACGCCCAGACGCACGCCGTCGGGACCGTTCAGCCGCACGCAGTCGCCCTTTTCGAAGCCGCCTTGAACCGCCGTGATCCCGCTGGGCAACAGGCTCTTGCCGTTCAGCAGGGCCTGGGCGGCGCCGGCGTCGAGCGCCAGGGTTCCGGCGGGGGCCAGGCTGCCCGCGATCCATTGCTTATAGGCCTGCATCGGCTCGTCGGGGGCGGCGATCAGGGTGGCGCGCGCGCCGTCGGCCACGGCCTTCAGCGGATGCGGCGTCAGGCCCGAGGCGATGACGGTCGAGCATCCGGCCGAGCGGGCGATCTGGGCGGCGGCCAGCTTGGTCGCCATGCCGCCCGTGCCGACGCCGGTCGCGGCGTTAGCGCCGCCCGCCATGGCCAGGACCTCGGGACCCAGGCTCTCGACCAGCGGCAGATGGGCGGCGGCCGGATCGCGGCGCGGGTCGGCGGTGTAGAGACCGTCGATGTCGGACAGCAGCACCAGCAGGTCCGCCCGCGCCAACTGGGCCGCGCGCGCCGCCAGCCGGTCATTGTCGCCATAGCGGATCTCTTCGGTCGCCACCGTGTCGTTCTCATTGACCACGGGCACGACGCCGTGACCCAGCAGGGCCTCGACCGTGGCGCGGGCGTTCAGCCAACGGCGGCGCCGCTCGGTGTCGTCGCGGGTCAGCAGCATCTGGGCGACGATCAGCCCGTGCGGGGCCAGGGCCTCTTCCCAGGCGTGCATCAGCAGCGACTGGCCCACGGCGGCGGCGGCCTGTTTGTCCTCCAGCCCCCCGGAGACGACGCCCAGGCGGGCGCGGCCCAGGGCCACGGCGCCCGACGACACGACGATGACCTGTCGTCCCTCGGCCCGCAGCGCGGCGATGTCGGCGGCCAGGGCGGCCAGCCAGTCGCGCGCGACGCCTTCGTCACGGCCCTGGATCAACAGGGCCGAACCGATCTTGACCACGATGCGCCGGGCCTCGGTCAGGGCCGAGGCGGCGTCGGGCCGCCGGGGCAGGTCGGAGGCGTCGGACATGGACCCTCTCTACGGCCCGGCGGCGTTCGGCGGAAGCGGCTTGCCGGACGACGCGTCGCCCGCCACACAGAAAGACGATGCTGGATTCCCTTTCCCCCATCGCGGCCGGAACCCTGGGCAGCCTGGCCGCCGGTCTGATGACGGCGGTGGGCGCGCTGCCTCTGCTGGTCATGAAGACGCCGTCGAAACAGACGCAAGGGGTGCTGCTGGGCTTCGCCGCCGGGGTGATGCTGGCGGCCTCCTTCTTTTCGCTGATCATGCCGGGCGTCGCGGTGCTGGAAGATCACGGCGCGACACGGCCGTTCGCGGCCGGGATCATGGCCATGGCCGTGCTGTTGGGGGCCATGGCGGTGGGGCTGTTGAACCGGTTCGCCCCGGTGGACATGCTGGCGATCGGCCCGGCGGGGTCCAAGGGGCTGACGCGGCGCATCTGGCTGTTCGTCTTCGCCATCACTCTGCACAACTTCCCCGAAGGGGCGGCCGTGGGCGTCTCGTTCGGCGGGGGCGACATGAGCCAGGGCCTGGCGACGGCCCTGGGCATCGGCATTCAGAACATGCCCGAGGGGCTGGCGGTGGCCGCCGCCATGGGTGCGCTGGGCTGGGGGCGCCGGGCGGCGTTCGGCGCGGCCCTGGCCTCCGGGATGGTGGAGCCGGTCGGCGGGGTGATCGGCGCGGGCCTGGTGGCCTGGTCGCCCGCCTTGTTGCCGTGGGGCCTGGGGCTGGCGGCGGGGGCCATGATCTATGTGGTGGCCGCCGAGATCATTCCCGAGACCCGCGCCAACGCCCGGGACGAGCGGTCGATGGCGGGGCTGATGATCGGCCTGGTGGGCATGATGTTCCTGGACATCGCCCTGGGCTGAGTTTGTTTCAAACATCGTCGCATTCGTGAAACACGGACGCTTGCGAGACCGCGCGTCTTCGCGGCTTACTGGCGGGCATGAAGCGTCTGTCGTCCGTCCTTTGCGTGTTCGCCGTCCTGCTGGCTCAACCAGTCTCGGCTCAGGCGCCGTCGCCGGATCGGATGCGCATGAACCAGCGCGTGTTCGACCGGGTGTGGAACGAGGTGCGGCGCACCTATTACGACCCGCATCTGCACGGCGTGGACTGGCAGGCGGCGCGCGACCGGTACCGCCCTCAGGCCCTGGCGGCGGTCGACGACCGCGGACTGTATCGCGCCCTGTCGGGGATGCTGGACCTGCTGGACGACGACCATGCGGGCGCCCAGCCGCCGGCCTCGGTGCGACGCCAGGAACGGCTGCGCCAGCGCCGGGCGGTGATCGGCTTCACCCTGGCGCGCGAGGAGGGCGAGACCTATCGCGTCGAACAGGTGCGCTCCGGCTCTCCGGCCGATGAGGCGGGCATCGGTCTGGGCTGGCGGCTGCGGGCGGTCGACGGCCGGGACTGGGGTCCCGAGTTCGATGTGGTCGAGGGGCGGCCGGTGACCCTGACCCTGATCGACGACACCGGCGCCGAGCGCGAGACGGTGGTGACGCCGCGGGTCATGGAGCCGGTTCCGGCCTTCAGCGCGGATCGGTCGCGGCCGGGCGTGCTGGTGCTGCGCGCCGAAGGGTTCGAGGCCGGGCTGGGCCGCTGGGTGGCCGAACAGTTGCGCGGCCTGCCCAGCGAGACCGATGTGGTGCTGGACCTGCGCGGCAATCCCGGCGGGCGGCTGATGGAGGTGGAGGCGGTGCTGGCCTGTTTCCTGCCGCGTGGCGAGGACTGGGCGCGCCGGACGGGCCGGACGGGCCGGGTCGTTCTGCTGAGGACCGAGACCGACTGCGACGGGCGCGCGACGCCGGTCGCCAACGACCTGGCCGTGCTGGTCGACGGGTCCAGCCGCAGCGCCGCCGAACTGACGCCCGCCGCCCTGCAACAGTCACGGCGCGCCGTTGTGGTGGGCGAGCGGACGGCGGGGGCGGTGCTGATTTCGCAGGACACCAGCCTGCCGGACGGCGGGCGATTGAGCCTAAGCCGCGCCGACCTGATCATGCGCGACGGGCGGCGGCTGGAGAAGAACGGCCTGACGCCGGACGCGATCGTGGCCCGCACGGCCGAGGACCGGCGCGCGGGGCGCGATCCGCAGTTGGAGGCGGCGATACGGTTGCTGTCCGAAAACAATCCGCCGGGATAGGGATCAGGAAGCGACGACCCTGACCTTGTCGGCCGCCTCACGCGCCCGCTCCCGAGCCTGATCGACGGTGTCGCCGCGCGCGGTCGCCACGCCCATGCGGCGGCGTTCATAGGCTTCCGGCTTGCCGAACAGACGCAGGTCGGCGGTGGGCACGGACAGGGCCTCGGCCAGGCCCTCAAAGACGACGCCCTGGGCGTCCATGCCGCCATAGATGACGGCGCTGGCGCCGATGTCGCGGCGGGTCACATCGACCGGCAGACCCAGGATGGCGCGGGCGTGCAGGGCGAACTCGGACTGGACCTGGGTGGCCAGGGTCACCAGGCCGGTGTCGTGCGGACGCGGCGACACCTCTGAAAACCAGACCGCGTCGCCCTTGATGAACAGCTCCACCCCGAAGACGCCCAGGCCGCCCAGCGCCTCGGTGACCTTGGCCGCGATCTCTTGCGCGCGGGTCAGGGCGGCGGGGGTCATGGCCTGGGGCTGCCAGCTTTCGACATAGTCGCCCTGGACCTGGCGGTGGCCGATGGGGTCGCAGAAGTCGGTGACCACGGCGCCGTTCCGCAGCGAGCGCACGGTCAGCAGGGTGATCTCGAAGTCGAAATCGACACGTCCCTCGACGATGACCCGAGCCGTGTCGACGCGGCCGCCGGATTGCGCATAGGCCCAGGCGTTGGGGGCGTCTTCCAGCGCCTCGATGACGCTCTGGCCCTTGCCCGAGGACGACATGACCGGCTTGACGAAGACCGGCAGGCCGATGCGATGCGCGGCTTCGGCCAGTTCGGCGGCCGAGCCGGCGAAGGCGTAGGGGCTGGTCGGCAGGCCCAGGTCCTCGGCCGCCAGGCGGCGAATGCCCTCGCGGTTCATGGTCAGTTGCGCGGCACGGGCGGTGGGGATGACGACCGCCAGGCCCGCCGCCTCGATGGCGGCCAGGGCGTCGGTGGCGATGGCCTCGATCTCGGGCACGATGATGTGCGGGGCCTCGGCCATGATCAGGCCGTTCAGCACCTGGGGGTCGGTCATGGGGATGACGTGGCTGCGATGGGCCACCTGCATGGCCGGGGCGTTGGGATAGCGGTCGACGGCGATGACCTCGGCGCCCAGCCGTTGCAGCTCGATGGCGACTTCCTTGCCCAGCTCGCCTGCGCCCAGCAGCATGACGCGCGTGGCCGTGTCGGAAAGCGGGGTGCCGATGCGGGTCATGGGATCAGTCCTGGGTCGGGGCCGGATAGAGGCGGCGCAGGAAGTCCATCGCCGCGCCGTGATAGATGGTCGAATGCTGTTCGTGATGACGGGGCTGGTAGTCCCACACCAGGCCGCGCGGCGCCGAGGACCGCAGGGTGCGAACCAGCCGGTCCATGCCCGACTGCATCTGGCCGCCCTCGTCGGCGATGGTCAGCAAAAGGGTGCGGTCGCCCTGGGGATGGGCGGCCAGCAGGGCGGCGGCGTCCTTGGACAGCTTTTGGCGATCCCACCACAGGCTGGGGCTGATGGCGACATAGCGGTCGAACAGGGTCGGCTGGACCAGGAAGGTCTCGACGATGAACAGGCCCGCCAGGCTCTCGCCGATCACGGTCGTCTCGCCGCTGGTGCGATAGCGGCCGTCGATGAAGGGCTGGACCTCGTCGGTCAGGAAGCGGCGGAACCGCGCCGAGCCGCCATGGGTCGGGATCTGGGCCAGGATCTCGGGATCGGAGGCCGGGGGCGTCAGTTCGTTGCGACGATCACCCGAGGCCACGCCGACCACGATGACCTCGTCCATCATGCCGGAGATGGCGCCGAGCTGGGCCAGGCCGCTGATGTGATGGAAGTCCTGGGCGACCAGGCCGCCGTCCAGCAGATAGACGACCGGATAGCGGCGCTGGCCCTGGGCATAGCTGGGCGGCAGCCAGACGTTGATCTCGCGATCCTGGCCCATCACCGCGCTGGTCAGGCGATAGCCGTCGCCGATGGACACGGGCGTCGGTCCCTCGAACACGACCGTCTGGGCTGAAGCCGTCGCCGGCGCCAGCAGCAGGGCGGCGGCCAGGGCCAGGACGCGCAGGATCACAAACGCGCCTTGGCCGCCGCGACCACGGCCTCGGCCGTGATGCCGAATTCGCGGTACAGGACCTCGGCCGGGGCGCTGGCGCCGAAGCCGGCCATGCCGACGAAGCCGCCGTCCTCGCCGATGAAACGGTCCCAGCCCTGACGGATGGCGGCCTCGACGGCGACGCGGGCCGTGCCCTTGCCGATGATCTCGGCCTGGTATTTCGCGCTCTGCCGGTCGAACAGTTCGAAACAGGGAACCGAGACGACGCGGGTCGGGGTTCCTTCGGCCTCCAGCGTCTCGGCGGCCTTCAGGGCGATGGGAACCTCGGTGCCGGTGGCGAACAGGGTGACCTTGGCCGTCCCGTTCGCGGCCTTCAGCTCATAAGCGCCCCGCGCCGAGCGGTTTTCACTGGCCGCCGTGGTGCGCACCGCCGCGGTCTTCTGGCGCGACAGGGCCATGGCCGACGGCGCGGTCTTGTGCTCCAGCGCCAGCTTCCAGCACTCCATGGTCTCGATCGTGTCGGCGGGGCGGAAGACCAGCAGGTTGGGGATGGCGCGCAGGGCGGCCAGGTGCTCGACCGGCTGGTGCGTCGGGCCGTCCTCGCCCAGGCCGATGGAATCGTGGGTCAGCACATGGACGACGCGAATGCCCATCAGGGCTGCCAGACGGATCGACGGGCGGCTGTAGTCCGAAAACACCATGAAGGTGCCGCCGTAAGGGATGACCCCGCCGTGCAGGGCCATGCCGTTCATGGCGGCGGCCATGCCGTGCTCGCGGATGCCCCAGTTGACGTAACGGCCCACATAGTCGGGCGCGTCGAAGATCGGCGTGCCCTTGACGAAGGTGTTGTTCGAGCCGGTCAGATCGGCCGAGCCGCCGACCATCTCGGGGACGGCGCTGAACAGCTCATCGAGCGCGGCGCCCGACGACTGGCGCGTGGCCTGCGCGGGCTTGGTCTCGACCAGTTCGGCGATCTTGGCCTCCAGCTTGGCGAAGGCGTCGGCGGGCAGGTCGCCCTTCATGGCGCGGGTGAAGTCGGCGGCCTGTTTCGAGGCGGCCAGGCGCGCCTCCCACGCCTTGCGGGCCTTGGCGCCCTTGCGGCCGACCTTCTTCCAGGCCTTGTCGATGGCTTCGGGCAGCTCGAAGGGGGGATGATTCCAACCCAGGCCCAGACGGGTGGCGGCGATCTCGGCGGCGCCCAGGGCCGCGCCGTGGGTCTTGTGGCTGCCTTCCATGGTGGCGGCGCCGCGGCCGATCTTGGTCTTGCAGGCGATCAGGGTCGGCTTGTCCTGACGGGTCGCCCATTGCAGCGCCGACTTGATCGCCTTCATGTCGTGGCCGTCGACGGCCTTGACCGCCCAGCCCGAGGCCTTGAAGCGCGCCTTCTGGTCGGTGGCGTCCGACAGGCCGACGGCCCCGTCGATGGTGATGGCGTTGTCGTCCCACAGAACGGTCAGCTTGTTCAGGCGATAGCGGCCGGCCAGGGCGATGGCCTCTTGCGACACCCCCTCCATCAGACAGCCGTCGCCGGCGATGACCCAGGTGCGGTGATCGACCAGATCCTCGCCGAAGCGCGCGGCCAGATGACGCTCGGCCATGGCGAAGCCGACGGCGTTGGCCAGGCCTTGGCCCAGGGGACCGGTGGTGGTCTCCACGCCCGGCATATGGCCGTACTCGGGGTGACCGGCGGTCTTGGACCCCCATTGGCGGAAGTTGGACAACTGTTCCTTGGTCGCGGCCTTGTAGCCGGTCAGGTGCAACAGGGCGTAGATCAGCATCGAGCCGTGCCCGGCCGACAGGATGAAGCGGTCGCGGTCGGCCCAGTCGGGACGCGAGGCGTCGAACTTCAGGAATTTCGAGAACAGCACCGTGGCCGCATCGGCCATGCCCATCGGCATGCCGGGGTGGCCGCTGTTGGCCTTCTCCACCCCGTCCATCGCCAGCACGCGGATCGCGTCGGCCATCTGTTTGGGTGTGGCCTTTTCAGGTGCGGGGGCGGCTTTGGTCATGGCGGGACCTTCGGGGAACGGCGGAAAAAGGGAGGCGCGCCGCTTTACCCCGACGCGCGGGCGGGTTCTATACGGAATCTGGAGGAAGCGACCCGATGGCCGACGCCACGACCGCCGCGAAACAGAGGATCGACCGCGCCCTGGCCGCGCTGGAGCGCCGTGCGCTGGACCTGAAGGCGCGCACCGCCGCCGTCGGGACCGCCGAGGACGGCGACCTGTTCGCCACGCATGATCCCGCCGCCGCCACCCGCATCGCCGAGCTGGAGGCCGCCGGGCGCGAGGCGTCCGAAATGTTGGCCCAAGCGGCCGAGGAGTTGCGCGACATGCTGGGCGAGGCAGGCTGATGGCGACCGTCACCGTCGACATCAACGGCCGCCCCTATGCCGTGGGCTGCGCCGACGGCCAGGAGGAGCGGGTGCGCATCCTGGCGCGCCAGTTCGACGCCCATGTGCGCCAGGTCGGCCGCGACGTCGGCAATGTCGGCGACATCCGCCTGTTCCTGATGGCCGCCCTGGTGCTGGCCGACGAACTGCAAGAAGCGCGGCTAGCCCAACCGGCGGCGCCCGCGCTGAACGGCGCCGCGCCGACCGACGGCGGCGAGGCGGGCGTGGCCGAGGCCCTGAACGCCGTGGCCGCGCGCATCGAGAAGATCGCGCAGAGCCTTTAGACTCCGCTCATCCCCGCGAAAGCGGGGACCCAGTGAGAACCGCAGGTGCAATCGTGGGGCAGGTCTGGCGGACATCACGCACGGCTACATCGCCCAAAGGACTGGATCCCGCTTTCGCGGGGATGATCGGAAGAGGATGAGCCGTGTGCGCCCGCCATTGTTCCGTCCCGGGTCAGGGCCTATCTTGACCGACGGCGGGTCTTGCTGCGGCTCTCGTCGGAGGCGACTTATCCTCGCGACCTTAATTCACTCGAAGGGAGCTGTCCCTGTCTGGACCCGAGGGTCTGGGCACACGGCGCCCACCTGGTTATCCAGGTCGAGAGGATTGAACAGTCCTCCACGGTTCTCGCGGCGCCGCCAACCCTTTTCCTCTTTGCCCTACTCCTCTTTGCCCTACCGCTCGCGACGCGGTCGCTCGCTGCTTGAAGGGGCCGCTATGCGCGAGTTCGCGCCACGCGGAGCCTCGTGGGCAGAGGGCGGGACGTGATCTCCAAATCCGAACTTCGGGCGGAGGCGCGGGCGTTGAGGAAACGTCTGGCGCAGGCTGATCCATTGGCGGCGGGCCGTGTCGCGGATCACGCCGCCGACCTGCCGTCAGGTGAACCCGTCGCCCTGTATGTCGCTGTCGGGTCCGAACTGGACCCCGCGCCCCTGGCTCGCGCCCTGTTGGCCGCCGGACGGTCGCTGTGTCTGCCGGTGACGATCGAGCGGGACGCGCCGTTGATCTTCCGGCGCTGGAGTCCCGGCGAGCCGCTGGAGATGGACCTGGCGGGCTGTCCGGCGCCCCTGCCGCTGAGCGCGACAGTCGATCCGGGCCTGATCCTGTGCCCGCTGCTGGCCTTCGACGCCTGGGGCGGGCGGCTGGGCCAGGGCGGGGGCTATTACGACCGCACCTTCGCCGCGCGTCCGAACGTGACGCGGATCGGCCTGGCCTATGCCGGGCAGGCGGTCGAACGCCTGCCGGTGCAGCGGCACGACATGGCCCTGGATGGGGTTCTGACCGAGGCGGGTTATAGGCCGTACGACGGCATATCCCATTGACATATACCATCGGCGAGCGGACATTCAGGGCATGACCGCTCCGCTGAAGGCGACCATTTTCAAGTCCAACCGCTCCCAGGCTGTTCGCCTGCCCAAGGCCGTGGCTTTTCCCGACGGGGTGAAGGAAGTCACCGTCATCCAGGAGGGTAAGACGCTGCGTCTGGTGCCGACGAACGCCCTGTGGGACGATTTCTTCGCCGCACCGGCCATCGACATCCGCATCGCCGAAGATGTGATCGACGACACCGCGCCGATCAGGCTGGACTGAGTGTATCTGCTGGATTCCGATATTTGCGTGCGCCTGTTGCGCAACCGCTCGAGGGCTGTGGCGGAGCGGCTGAACGCCCATGCGGGTGATCTCTTCACCTCTTCGATCGTGCGTCATGAACTGATGCACGGCGCCCTGATGTCTGGTCGACCCACCGAGCATCGCGAGGCTGTCGAGGCGCTGTTGGCGCGGTTGGCCGTTCTGGAATTCGACGCTTCCGCCGCCGATCACGCGGCCGACATCAAGGCCGACCTGCAACGACGCGGATTGATGATCGGCGCCAATGATCTGTTGATCGCCGGTCATGCCCGAAGCCGATCACTCATTGTCGTGACCGGCAATTTGCGGGAATTCGAGCGCGTGGCGGGTCTCCGCTGCGAGGATTGGCCCGCCGGGCCTGCGGGACCTCACCTATGAGATTGGCGTTCTTCGGCGATGTGGTCGGCAAGTCGGGCAGGGATGGTCTCAGTGATCACCTGCCGGGGCTGAAGCGCGACCTGAAGCTCGATTTCGTGGTGGTCAACGCCGAGAATGCGGCGGGCGGCTTCGGCATCACGGAATCGACGGCCAATGAGCTGTTTATGGCCGGGGCCGACTGTCTGACCCTGGGCAACCATAGCTGGGACCAGCGCGAGGCCCTGACCTATATCGTGCGCGAGCCGCGGCTGATCCGGCCGCTGAACTATCCGCGCCTGATGGACGCGCCGGGCGCAGGGGCCAATCTGTTCGAGACCCACTCGGGGCGGACGGTTCTGGTCATGAACGTGCTGGGGCGGGTGCACATGGACCCGATGGACGACCCCTTCGGCGCGGTCGAGAAGGAGCTGGCGGCCTGTCCGCTGGGCCTGGCGGCCGATGCGATCATCGTCGACATGCATTGCGAGGCGACCTCTGAGAAGATGGCCATGGGCCATTTCTGCGACGGGCGGGCGTCGCTGGTGGTGGGCACCCACACCCATGTGCCGACCGCGGACTGCCAGATCCTGCCCGGCGGCACGGCCTATCAGACCGACGCCGGGGGCTGTTGCGACTACGACAGCGTCATCGGCAACGAAAAGGAAGAGCCGCTGCGCCGGTTCACGACGCGGATATCGGGCGGCCGCTACAGTCCGGCCAGCGGCCCGGCGACCATCTGCGGCGTCTATGTCGAGACCGACGACCGGACGGGGCTGGCGACGCGCATCGAGCCGATTCGCGTGGGCGGAAGGCTGAGCCAGGCGGTCCCCCGCCCCGGCGACGGCTGAACGGGATCGCGACTTGAGGACGTGATGCAAGAGGGGCGGGATGCACGCGGTTGAAACCTTTGAAGTGATTTTGATCCTCCTGGCGCTGGTGTTCGCACTGCACTGGGTGGCGTTGAAGCTGAAGTGGCCGCCGGCCACCGTGCTGCTGGTCGGCGGCGGCGCCATCGCCTTCGTGCCCGGCTTGCCGGAGGTCGTTCTGGACCCCTCGCTGGCCCTGGCCCTGTTCCTGCCGCCGCTGCTGGTCGACGGCGCCTTCCACACCGCCTTGGGGCGGTTCCGGCGACATTTGGCGGGCATTCTGTCCCTGGCCGTGGGGGCGGTGATCTTCACCACCTTGGCGGTCGGGGTGGTGACGCACTGGCTGGTTCCATCCCTGCCGTGGGGGGCGTGTTTCGCCCTGGGCGCCGTCGTCTCGCCGCCGGACGCGGTGTCGGCGCGCGCGGTGCTGAAGGGGGTGTCGATTCCCCGCCGTCTGACCACATTGCTGGAGGGCGAAAGCCTGCTGAACGATGCGACGGGCCTGATCGTGTTCCGCTTCGCGGTCGCGGCGGCCCTGACCGGCGCCTTCAGCCTGGGCCAGGCGGCGTGGAGTTTCTCAATCCTGGCCGTCGGCGGCGTGATCGTGGGCCTGGCGATCGGCTATGCTTGGTATTTCATCGTTCAGCGGCTGCATGACCGCATGCTGATCATCGGCGCCACCCTGCTGTTGAGCTGGGTGGCCTATCTGGCCGGCGAGGCCTTGCACGTGTCGGGCGTCATCGCCGTGGTCGTCGCGGGCCTGGTGCAGGGCTGGCATCAGCACACCGTCATTCCCGCCGGGGTCCGTCTGCAAGGACGCGCGGTGGCGGAGCTGACCAGTTTCGTGTTGGAGGCGCTGGTCTTCATCCTGATCGGCTTCTCCCTGCGCGGCGTGATCGAGCGGATGGGCGAGGCGGGCGGTCTGGAGACCACGACGGTCTTGGCCGTGCTGGGCGTGGTGGTGACCGTCGCCGTGGCGCGCTTCGTCTGGATCTTCGCGGCCGACGGCTTTCTGACCCTGGCCCACAGACTGGGGCGCAAGCGAACCCCCCTGGGCTGGCGTCAGGCCACGGTTCTGAGCTGGGCCGGGATGCGCGGCGTCGTCACCCTGGCCATCGCCCTGACGACGCCGATCGACATGCCGGGGCGCGACCTGATCCTGATATCGGCCTTCGCGGTGATCTTCGTCACCATCATCTTGCAGGGGTCCAGCCTGGGCTGGCTGATCCGCCTGGTCCGACCCGTCGACCTGGAGCCGCAGGCCGAGACCAGCATGGCCCAGGCCGAACTGATCATCGCGCGGGCCAAACACAGCGTGATCCACGCCTTCGCCCACGCGCCGGACGGCACGGTGCGGCATCCCCAGATGCTGGAGCTGCACACCCGGCGGGTGACCTTCATGGAACGCTATGCGCAGAACGCCCAGACCGAGCTGGAGGACATGCAGCCCCAGTTCGATGCGGTGCTCGACTGCATCGCCGCGGGCCGCGCGGCCCTGATCGACCTGCACCGCAAGGGCCTGATCGAGGACGAGGTGCTGCACAGCCTGGAGCGCGACCTGGATGTCGAGGAACTGGGCGTGATGTTCCAGCGCAGCGAATAGGCGGCCGGACGGCGGGCCTCTCAGTCCGTCGCCGGTTTCCAGGCGCGCATTTCGGCGATCTCGCGGGTCTGGGCGTCGATCACGGCCTGGGCCATGCGGCGGATTTCGGGGTCTCGGCTGTCGCGCAGGGCGACCCGGGCCATTTCCACCGCACCCTCGTGGTGGGCGATCATCTTGGCGATATAGGCGGCATCGACAGTGTCGCCGGATGCGGCGTCGCCCGCCCCGGGCGAGGGCGCGTGTTCGACATGGGCCGGGCCGGAGACGGCGCCGTCTTGGATCGCCGCGGCCTGACGCTCGGCCGCCGCGTCGCGCAGGGCCTGCTGTACCGGATCGCCGCCGCCGTCGCAGGCGGCCAGGGCCAGCAGGGAGACAGCGACCAGGACGAGACGCATCAGACGCGTCCTTCGATCCAGTTCGGCATCCAGCCTTCGTGCATCTCGCGCAGGTGGTCCAGCGGGATGCGGAACAGCTCGCCCTTGGGACCGGTCGAGGTGAAGTCGCGGCCCTTGGCGCGGCCGACGACCGAGGCGTGCAGCCCCGCCGCCTGGGCCTTGGCGATCAGATCGACGGGATCGGCGACGGCGGTCAGGTAGCGGGCCTGGTCCTCGCCGAACAGGAAGACATGGGCGTGAGCCTCGCTGCTGGCGTCCAGTTCGACGCCGCAGTCGCCCGCCAGGGCCAGGTCGGCCGCCGCCCCGATCAGGCCGCCGTCCGACAGGTCGTGCACGCAGGTCAGTTCGCCCGCCTCGATCAGGCCGCGCACGAAGTCGCCGGTCTTGCGCTCCAGCTTCAGATCGACCGGCGGCGGGGCGCCGTCCTCGCGGCCCAGCACTTCGCGCAGATACAGGCTGGCGCCCAGTTCGCCGCGCGTCTCGCCGATCAGCACCAGAACGTCGCCCTCGGCCATGCCGCCGAAACCGGCCGTCACGTCATAGTTGGGCAACAGGCCGACCGCGCCGACCGTCGGGGTCGGCGGAATGGCGACGCCGTTGGTCTCATTGTACAGGCTGACGTTGCCGCTCACGACCGGGAAGTCCAGCTCGCGGCAGGCCTCGGCCATGCCGTCGATGGCGCGCACGATCTGGCCCATGATCTCGGGCCGCTGCGGATTGCCGAAGTTGAGGTTGTCGGTGATGGCGATGGGGCGGCTGCCGACGGCGGTCAGGTTGCGCCAGGCCTCGGCCACGCACTGTTTGCCGCCTTCATAGGGATCGTTCTGGACATAGCGCGGGGTGCAGTCCGAGGTGACGGCCAGGCCCTTGTCCGTGCCATGCACCCGCACCACGCCCGCATCGGCGCCGGTGGCCGAATCCTGCAGGGTGTCGGCCATGACGTGGCGGTCGTACTGTTCCCAGATCCAGCGTTTGGAAGCCATGTCGGGGCAGCAGACGACGTTCAACACGGCGTCGGGCCAGCTTTCGGGAGCGGGCACGGCCTTGGGGTCGAGACGCGGCTGAAGCTCGGGTTGGACCCACGGACGATCATACAGGGGCGCGTCGTCGAACAGCGGCGCCAGGGGCACGTCGCAGACGGTCTGGCCATGATGCTTCAGCACCAGACGGCCGGTGTCGGTGGTCACGCCGATGATGGCGGCGTCCAGGCCCCATTTCTTGAAGATGCGATGGCCGTCGTCCTCGCGGCCCGGCTTCAGCACCGCCAGCATCCGTTCCTGGCTTTCCGACAGCATCATCTCATAGGCCGTCATGCCCTCTTCGCGCTGGGGCACGGCGTCCATGTTCAGCTCGATGCCCACGCCGCCCTTGCCGGCCATTTCGACGGACGAGGACGTGAGACCCGCCGCGCCCATGTCCTGAATGGCGGCCACGGCGCCGGACGCCATCAGCTCCAGCGTCGCCTCGATCAACAGCTTCTCGGCGAAGGGATCGCCGACCTGGACGGTGGGGCGCTTGGATTCCGACTCGT
This sequence comes from Brevundimonas sp., assembly GCF_036732845.1. Classification (GTDB taxonomy): domain Bacteria; phylum Pseudomonadota; class Alphaproteobacteria; order Caulobacterales; family Caulobacteraceae; genus Brevundimonas. Next base: position 51,862 of record NZ_DAINBO010000010.1, read on the forward strand.
CGTCGAACTCGGCCGAAGACATGGTGGCGCCGTGGATGCCGTCGCGCCCGGTCTTGGAGCCGAAATAGACCACCGACAGGCCCGCCGAGGGCGCGGCCGAATAGAAGATGCTGTCGGCTTTCGCCAGGCCCACGCACATGGCGTTGACCAGGATGTTGCCGTTGTAGCCGCGGTGGAAATTGGTCTCGCCCGCTACTGTCGGCACGCCGACGCAGTTGCCGTAGCCGCCAATGCCCGAAACGACGCCGGTGACCAGCCGCCGCGACTTCTCGTGGCTGGGATCGCCGAAGCGCAGGGCGTTCAGCAGGGCCACCGGCCGCGCGCCCATGGTGAAGACGTCGCGCATGATGCCGCCCACGCCGGTCGCCGCGCCCTGATAGGGTTCGATGAAGCTGGGGTGGTTGTGGCTCTCCATCTTGAAGATGCAGGCGTCGCCGTCGTCGATGTCGATGACCCCGGCGTTCTCGCCCGGCCCGCAGATGACGCGCGGTCCCTTGGTCGGGAATTTGCCCAGGTGGGTCTTGGACGATTTGTAGGAGCAGTGCTCGGACCACATGACCGAGAAGACGCCCAGTTCGACCTGGTTCGGCTCTCGCCCCAGTCGGTCTAGGACGACCTGATATTCATTGGGGGCCAGGCCGTATTCGGCGGCCAATTCGGCCATGGTCTTCTGGGGAGCGCTCATGGGGGCGCCTTCTAGCGGCAGAAGGGCAGCGTGTCAGCCTTCGCGTCCGCGGAAGACGGGCCGTGGGTGATCCTAGGTTACAGGAAGGGTGGTCGGGGTCTCGCGTCGCGGCGGGATTCGCGCGCCTGACCCGGTTCAGGCCGCCGCGTAGATCGACCGGAACAGGTCGGCGCCGTCGGCGGAACCCAGCTCGGCCTCGAAGGCCCGGTCGGGGTGGGGCATCATGCCCAGGACGTTGCCGCGCGCGTTCTGAAGGCCGGCGATGTCGGCGACCGAACCGTTGGGATTATCGACATAGCGGAACACCACCTGGCCCTCGCCCTCGATGCGGGCCAGGGTCTCGGCGTCGGCGAAATAGTTTCCGTCGCCGTTGCCCTGGGTCATCACCACCTCGCGGCGCCCCTGATAGGCCGAGGTGAAGCGGGTCTGGCCGTTGGTGACTTCCAGTGTGATGGGCTTGCAGACGTATTTCAGGCCCGCATTGCGCATCAGGGCGCCGGGCAGCAGGCCCGCCTCGCACAGGATCTGGAAGCCGTTGCAGATGCCGACCACGGCCACGCCGTCGTCGGCGGCCTTGATCACCGCCTGCATGATCGGCGACTGGGCCGCCATGGCGCCGCAGCGCAGATAGTCGCCATAGGAGAAGCCGCCCGGCAGGACGATCAGGTCCAGCCCCTGGGGCAGTTCGGTTTCCTGATGCCAGACCATCTCGACCCGCTCGCCGGTTGAGCGTTCGACGGCGACCTTGCAGTCGCGATCACAGTTGGACCCGGGGAAGACGATGACGGCTGCGCTCATGGCGCGGGCGTTTAGCAGGCTTCGGCGCGGATGTCAGGGCGCCGTCTAGTGGGTGTCGAACTCGGAGAGCGACGTGCCTAGCTCAAGCGCAGCGTAGAGTTCCAAAAGATACTGATCGATTGGATCATCGACAGGCAGGTAGCGAATGGACATGTCCTGGACCTCCGCCAGTGCGTGGGCGAAAGCCGCCTCAAAGATGGGATTCTTCAAGAGATCAGCCCGGCCTTCCCCTTTTCGATAGGTGGCGCTGATCCCGGTGGCCTTGCGCGCCCGCTTGAAGGCGAATGAAGCCGAGTAGTGGCTGTTGCTGACGTGGCCCCGCAGACGTTGGCGAAGGTTCCGGGTTCGTCCAACGTGGACGGCCTCACCATCCTGATAGAAGACATAGATAGCGGACGTTCTCGGGAAGGTCGTCCCGCGGATAGGCGTTAGGGGCTGGGCAGCGAGCTGGGCGAAGAGTTGCGGAGGCCTCAGGATGCGCTGGGCATATTCCCGATTTACCGCCTCCACCACGCTCAACCCCGGTTCTCATAGGTCGCCGTGATTTTCGCCTCGGCCAGGGCGTGGAAATGCATGTTGAAGCCGAAGAAGGCGCCGGAACTGTCCGGGGTCAGGTCTAGGTGCTCCACATCCACGGCGTAGACGGTGAAGACGTAGCGGTGCGGGCCGTGGCCGGGGGGCGGGGCGGCGCCGCCGAATCTGGACGGGCCGAAGTCGGTGCGCCCCTCGACCGATCCGGCGGGCATGGTCCTGGCGGAGGCGCCGGCGGCCAGTTCGGTCACGTCGGCGGGGATGTTGGCGACGGTCCAGTGCCAGAAGCCCGAGCCGGTGGGGGCGTCGGGATCGAAACAGGTGACGGCGTAGCTCTTGGTCCCCTCGGGCGCGCCGGACCATTTCAGGTGGGGGGAGGCATCGCCCCTGGCCTTGACCTGGGCGTCGGGCAGGACGCCGCCGTCAGTGAGGTCGTTCGAGGTCAGGGTGAAGGTCATGGCGCGCTCCGTCGGACGAGTGCGGCCATCCTAACGCATGAGTCGCGGCTCAGTGAGCCGCCTCCTTGGCCGCCGGGGTGAAGGCGCGGTCGTCCATCAGGCCGCCGAACAGGGCCGAGGCGAAGATCAGACAGCCGATCAGGATGAAGACGGCCAGCAACAGCTTGCCGATCCGGCTCACGCGACCTCGATCCGATAGGATTCGATCACGGTGTTGGACAGCAGGGTCTCGCACATGCGTTTGACCTCGGCCTGGACGTCATCGCCCGCATAGTCGAACTCGATCAGCTTGCCGACGCGCACATTGGCGGCGCCGGGCCAGCCCAGACCGTTCAGCGCGCCCTCGACGGCCTTGCCCTGAACGTCCAGCACGCCAGGCTTCAGGAAGACGTGAACCTTGACCTTCGACATCAGTGCAATCCCCCCTGAATCACCGTCGGCATGCCCTTCATGATGCCCAGACGGCGCGCCACCTCGGTGTAGCTTTCGATCACGTCGCCCAGATCGCGGCGGAAACGGTCCTTGTCCAGCTTCTCGCCGGTGTTGATGTCCCACAGGCGGCAGCTATCGGGGCTGATCTCGTCGGCTAGGATGACGCGGCTGTAGTCGTTCTCCCAGATGCGGCCGAACTCGATCTTGAAGTCCACCAGGGTGATGCCGACCCCGGCGAACAGGCCGGACAGATAGTCGTTGACGCGCACGGTCATGGCCAGGATGTCGTCCAGTTCCTGGGTCGAGGCCCAGTTGAAGGCCGTGATGTGCTCTTCCGTCACCATCGGGTCGTTGAGTTCGTCCTTCTTGTAGTAGAATTCGATGATCGAGCGGGGCAGGGGCGTGCCTTCCTCGATGCCCAGGCGCTGGCTCATCGAGCCGGCGACGATGTTGCGGCACACCACCTCCAGCGGGATGATCTCGACCTCGCGGATCAACTGCTCGCGCAGGTTCAGCCGCTTGATGAAGTGGTTGGTCACGCCGATGCCGTTCAGGCGCGACATGATGAATTCGCTGATCTGGTTGTTGATCACGCCCTTGCCTTCCAGGACCGCCTTCTTCTGGGCGTTGAAGGCGGTGGCGTCGTCCTTGAAATACTGGATCAGGGTGCCCGGCTCGGGTCCTTCGTAAAGGATCTTGGCCTTGCCTTCGTAGAGCTTCTTGCGTTTGGCGTTCATCGTCGGGTCCCGTGGCGGGCGCTGGCCGTCTGGAAAACAAAAAACGCGCGGCCGGAGCGGGGTCCTGACGGCGCGATTTCGGAATCGGACGGGCGAAGGAGGGTTCGCCGCCTCCTTTAGCGGAAGCGCGTGCGCGACACAAACGCCCGCCTTTGTGACGGGCGGCGGAACTCAGGTTGCGTTCATCCGCCGTCGGGCTATAGACGGCGACGACGGCGGGCCGGACCCGCGACAGGAGCTTCTGACGCCCATGACCACCTTTGACGATCGGGAAAAGGGCTTTGAAACCAAGTTCGCGCTCGATCAGGAACAGGAATTCAAGGCGGTCGCGCGTCGCAACAAGCTGCTGGGCCTGTGGGCGGCCGAGAAGATGGGCCTGAACGCCGACGGCGTCGAGCAATACGCCTCGGCCGTGGTGCGCGCCGACTTTGAACAGCCCGGCGAGGAAGACGTGTTCCGCAAGATCGCCGGCGACTTCAAGGGCGCGGGCCTGACGGTGTCGGAAGGCGAGATCCGCTCCAAGATGGACGAACTGGCCTCGATCGCCCGCGATCAGATCCGCGCCGGCGAATAGGTCTCTCAGGCCTGTCGAAAGCACTCAGGGCCGCATCGGGGACGATGCGGCCCTTTCGTCTTCGGGCGGCGTCGGGGGAAGGCCCCGCCCGGAATCGCGTCGTGCGCATCGGGATAACGACGGTCGCCGCGCCCGGTTCCGGCGGCGAAACGCAATTCGTCAATCGAGCCAGGCGGAGAGTTTTCGCCAGTCGGCCAGCTTCTGTTCAAACGGCCGGGCGTGGGCCGGGCTGGACGAGGGCAGGGTGATCAGGGCCGCCGGTCCTCGCGCCAGGATGCGGCCGCCCAGCCGCGCCGCCAGCCCGCCGTTGAAGGCCACGGCGCGCAGGCCGGGCAGGCGTTCGACCAGGCCGCGCAGATCGGCCGCTTCGGGGCTGCGGATGGCGGCGTCCAGACTGCCGGAACGTTCGGCCGAGGCGATGACGTCCCACAGGCCGATCCCGGCCCGACGCAGGGCCGTCAGCCGGGTCTCATAGTCCATGGCCTCCAGATCGTGGCCGATCACCGCCCCGGTCAGCCGCCAGAAGGCGTTGCGAGGATGGGCGTAATACCGTCCCGCCGCCAGTGAGGCCTCGCCTGGCAGACTGCCGAGAATCAGGACGCGGGCGTCGGCGTCGACGACGGGATCGAAGGCGGCCTTGCGGGTCGCCGCCACGCCGATCAGTCCCCGAACACCCGCTGGAACACCGTGTCCACGTGCTTGGTGTGGTAGCCGAGGTCGAACAGGGCCTCCAGGTCCTCGCCCGGCAGGGTGACGCGCGGGTCGGCCTTCAGGAAGTCGATGAACCGGCCTTCGCCGCGCCAGACCTTCATGGCGTTCTCTTGAACCGCGGCATAGGCGTCCTCGCGGCTGATCCCGGCCTGGGTCAGGGCCAGCATGACCCGTTGCGAGAAGACCAGGCCGCCCAGGCGATCCAGGTTCTTCTGCATGTTCTCGGGATAGATGTTCAGCCGTTCGACCACCCCGGCCAGACGGTGCAGGGCGAAGTCCAGGTGGATGGTGGCGTCCGGGCCGATGCCGCGCTCGACCGACGAGTGGCTGATGTCCCGCTCGTGCCACAGGGCGACGTTCTCCATCGCCGGGGTCACGCTTGAGCGGACCAGACGGGCCAGGCCGGTCAGGTTCTCGGTCAGGATCGGATTGCGCTTGTGCGGCATGGCCGACGAGCCTTTCTGGCCCTTGTCGAAGAATTCTTCGGCCTCCAGCACCTCGGTGCGCTGCAGATGGCGGATCTCGGTCGCCAGGCGCTCGATGGAGGAGGCGACGACGCCCAGGGCGGCGAAATAGGCGGCGTGGCGGTCGCGCGGGATGACCTGGGTCGAGACCGGCTCGACCTGAAGCCCCATCTGGTCGGCGACGTATTGCTCGACCGCCGGGTCGACGTTGGCGAAGGTGCCGACCGCGCCCGAGATGGCGCAGGTGGCGATTTCCTCACGCGCCGTGACCAGGCGGCGGCGCGCGCGCTGGAACTCGGCATGGTACCCGGCCAGCTTCAGGCCGAAGGTCACCGGCTCGGCGTGGATGCCATGGCTGCGGCCGACGGTGACGGTGTATTTGTGCTCCTTGGCCCGCGTCTCCAGCGCCGCCAGCACCCGATCAACCCCGCCCAGCAGCAGGTCGGTCGAGCGCGCCAACTGCACCGCGAAACAGGTGTCCAGCACGTCCGAAGAGGTCATGCCCTGGTGCAGGAAGCGGGCTTCGTCGCCCACGATTTCCGACACGTGGGTCAAAAAGGCGATGACGTCGTGCTTGGTGGTGCGTTCGATCTCGTCGATGCGGTCGGCGTCGAACACCGCGTCCTTGCCCTTGGCCCACAGGGTCTCGGCGGCCGAGACCGGGATGACGCCCAGTTCGGCCATCTTGGTCGCGGCATGGGCCTCGATCTCGAACCAGATGCGGTATTTGGTCTCTTGCGACCACAGGGCGACGGCTTCGGGGCGGGAATAGCGGCTGATCATGGGCGCGGGGTGTCGTGCCGACAGTCTGCAAAGTCAACCGCCGCTCTTGCCCGTGTCGGCGTTCCAGTTCACGACGGCGGCGTCTGGAACCCGGGAGGCCATGCCGTGAATCGTCGCAAACTTCTGGTGGGAGCGGCGGCCGCCGGCGGGGCGAGCGCCCTTCCTGGGACCGTGTGGGCGGGGACCCGCCGGTCGGCGAACGACCGGGTGCGGATCGGCATGATCGGCGTGGGGATGCGCGGTCGGGTGCTGCTGCGCGAACTGGTGCGGCGTGACGATGTGGATGTCGTCGGCCTGTGCGACATCGAACAATGGACGCTGGATCAGGCGCTGAAACAGTTCGTCGAGGCGGGAAAGCCGTCGCCGCGGGTGTGGACCGGCTCGGATCAGGTCTGGCGCGAAATGCTGGCGTCGGGCGATCTGGACGCGGTGGTCATCGCCACGCCGTGGGAATGGCACGCCCCGATGGCCATCGGGGCGATGGAGGCGGGCGTCGCCGTCGGCTGCGAGGTCGTGGCGGGCGTTACGCTGGACGACCACTGGGCCGTGTTGCGCACCCAGCAGCGGACGAACACGCCCTATATGCTGCTGGAGAACGTCTGCTTCCGCCGCGACGTGATGGCGATCACCCGCATGGTCCGCGAGGGCGTGTTCGGCGAGATGATCCATCTGGAAGGCGGCTATCAGCACGATCTGCGTCATGTGAAATTCAACGCCGGCGTCGTGGGCCAGGCCTATGGCGGCGGGGTCGAGTTCGGCGCGCGGGGCTGGTCCGAGGCGCGCTGGCGCACCCAGCATTCGGTCGACCGCAACGGCGACCTGTATCCCAGCCACGGCATCGGCCCGATGGCCGTATGGGCCAATATCCACCGGGGCAATCGCTTCACCCGCCTGACCAGCTATGCGTCCAAGGCGCGGGGGCTGCACGACTATGTGACGGCCGAGGGCGGCCAGACGCACCCCAACGCCGGGGTGAAATTCCGGCTGGGCGATGTGGTGACGACTTCGATCGCCTGTGCGGACGGCACGACGATGCGGCTGACGCACGACACCAACCTGCCGCGTCCCTATTCGCTGGGCTTTCGGGTTCAGGGCGAGAGGGGTCTGTGGATGGACGTCAACAAGTCGATCCACATCGAGGGCCAAAGCCCCGCCCACCAGTGGGACCCGGCGCAGGGCTGGCTGGACCGCTATGATCACCCCTTGTGGTCCGAGTTCGCGGAACAGGCGGCGGGGGCCGGGCACGGGGGCATGGACTTCTTCGCCATCCACGTCTTCGTCGAGGCGCTGAAGGCGGGCGGCGACATGCCCATCGACGTCTATGACGCCGTGGCCTGGAGCGCGATCACGCCCCTGTCCGAAGCCTCCATCGCGGCGGACAACGCCACCGTCGACTTCCCCGACTTCACCGAGGGCCGGTGGCGGGACCGGCAAACCCCCTTCGATTTCACCGGAGCCTGATTGATGAGCCAGCTTGAACTGATTGTCGGCAATCTCGCGTTCTCGACCTGGTCGCTGCGGCCCTGGTTGGTGCTGAGGCGCTGCGGGGCCGAGTTCGCGCTGAGCCAGGTGCCGCTCTACGGTGAAGGCTATGAGGCCAAGGTTCGGGCGGTGTCGCCGTCCGGCAAGGTTCCGGTGCTGAAGGTCGATGGCGAGATCCTGTGGGACTCGTTGGCGATCAGCGTCTGGTGCGCCGAACAGTATCCTGACGCGAAGCTGTGGCCGTTGGACGCCAAGGCGCGCTGGCTGGCGCGCAGCGCGGTGTGCGAAATGCACTCGGCCTTCATGGCCTTGCGCACCCACATGGGCATGGGACCGGACCATCCGATGGTCGGCGACGCCCGGGCCGAGACGCCGGACGAACCGACGCTGCACGCCGATCTGCGCCGGATGGTCGAGCTGTGGCGGGACATGCGCGGCCGGTTCGGCGCGGATGGGCCGTATCTGTTCGGCGCCTGGTCGATCGCCGACGCCTTCTTCACCCCGGTGGCGGCGCGGATGCGGCACTGGAGCGTCGATCTGGCCGCCTTCGGCGACGACGGCGTGGCGGCGGCCTATCGCGACGCGCTGTTGAACGATCCCCTGTTCCTGGAATGGACGGCGATGGCCCAGGCGGAGCTGAACGCCAGTTAACCGGACCCGCTGACCTGAGGTTAAGGGATCGCTGTTATCGTCCGACCATCGGCCAGAACGGTCGTTGGAGCGGCGCGATGCCCGAACCGATCGAACACGACGCGCGTCCCCTGTCGCCCCTGGCGGGCATGGCCTTGGCGATGCTGATCGGCGGCTGCCTGGCGGCGACCCTTCTGACCAGCGTGTTTTAAGTCTCAATCACGCTTCCGAGCATCCCCGTGAAAGCGGGGACCCAGTGAGAGTCTCACCTGCCGCCGTCGCTCGGGATGGTTGGGTTGAGTTCTTGCCGCCGGCCGTCACCCAAAGGACTGGGTCCCCGCTTTCGCGGGGATGAGCGGGGTATGGGGATTACAAGCGAACTCAGTTCGTGCTCGCCGTCGTCGTCGCGGCGGCCACTTCGACCGGCGTGGGCGCGGGCGGCGGCGGGACATAGTCCAGGCCGATGCCGATGTTCGACCGCCCCGCGACCACGGCGTCCAGGGTGTTCAACGGACGGCCCATCAGACGCTGATAGATCCAATAGGCGGCCACGACCTTTTCGACATAGTCGCGCGCCTGGGGCACGTCGATCGTCTCGATCAGCAGCAGGGGATCGGGGTCCGGTCCCAGCTTGCGCAGGGCCGCCAGCATCGGTCCCGGCCCGGCGTTGTATGAGGCGACGGTGCGCAGGATGTCGCCTTGGAAGGCGTTCAGTTGCAGCATCCGGTTCAGATAGGCCTGGCCCAGCCGCAGGTTCACGGCCGGTTGGAACAGGCGCTCCGGCTCGGAGACGAAGCCCCGGTCCCCGCTCAGTTCGGCCGCCGTCGTCGGCATCACCTGCATCAGGCCATAGGCGCCGGCGCTGGATCGCGCCTGGGGGTTGAAACTCGTCTCCTTGCGCGCCACGGCATAGACCAGCGCCTGTTCGACGGTGAAGCCGCCCTCAGGCTCCAGCACCGGCATCGGATAACGGTCGGCGTCGATCTTCAGGGCGTCGGCCGTGCCGGTCGGGCGCGGGTCGATGGTTTCGGCTATGGCCGTCCACATGCGGCGGGCGGTGTCGGTCGCGGCGGTGCGCAGACCGGTGCGCAGGGCCTGTTCCGCATCGGCGCGGCGGCCGATCTCGAACAGGGCCAGGGTGCGGCGTGCCTGGGTGTTCTCGTCGATGAAGCCGGCCATTTCGCGGGCGTCGACCTGGATCGAGACCTGGCGCAGCGCGCCGCGCCGCGCCGGGGCGGCGTCATAGGGGCGCGGTCCCTGGTTCTGGATCTCCGGCTCTTCGCCCAACTGTCTCAGGGCGATCTGGCCGTAGAAGGTCGAGGGCCATTGGGCGGCCATGCGCAGATAGTCGTCGATCCGGTCTTGGCGTCCGCTGCGGCCGGCGGCGCGGGCGGTCCAAAAGGCGGCCCCCGCTCGGACCCAGGGGTCCTCGGTCGGATCGGTGGCCACCCGCTCGAAGGCGCGGAAACTGTCAGCAAACTCGCCCAGCCGCCAGGCGGCCAGACCCGCGGTCCACCAGTCGCCGATCTCCGCGCCCAGGCGATAGGCGCCGCTCAGGTCGTCGGCGTTGAAGGCGATGCGCGCCGCCTTCATCGGATCGTCCGCCGCGCCGCCCGAGGCCACGACGCTGTCCCAGGTGCGGCCGCCGACGCCGGCGGGCCGTTTCGGCTCGGGCGCGCCGTCCGGGCGGCGGCGCAGGGCCAGGGCATAGGCGCGCGGGGCCATCGGCAGGTCGGAATAGTCGTCCAGCCAGGCCGACAGCTCTTCAAAGGTGGCGGTGTAGTCGGGGTGGAACAGGCGCTCGAACTCGACCTGGCCCAGCAGGATGCGGTCCTGGGCCTGGCGGGCCGAGGCGCGGGCCAGCTCCAGGTCGCCGCGCCGCAAGGCGTCGAAGGCGGTGGTGTAGGACAGGCGATCGGCGCTCGACAGGGCCTGCGGCCGCCCGCCCATTTCGCCCGACGCCTCACCCGCAGAGGCGCCCGCCGCCACGGCGCAGAGCAACAGGATGAGCGTCGGCGCGAGGATCGCGCGGTGGAAATTACGCATACGCGGCGGCCCCCTCGGTCCTCGCCCCATTACCTGGTGATTCAGGCCCGTCTCGATTCAGGATGGGCGGTCTTCGGCGCTGGTCGTCAGCCGAACAGAATGCCGGAATTAACCTTTGGACTCAACCTCGGCCGCGTCCAACCGGGCCGCCAGCGACAAGATGTCCGCCCAGGCCTGGCGCTTGGCCAGCGGCTGACGCAGCAGGAAGGCGGGGTGCAGGGTCGGCATGACCGGCGCGGACACGGCGCCTTCCGCCAGCCGCCAGTCGCGCCATTGGCCGCGCACCCGCATGATGCCCTCGTCGGTCTGGAGCACCGACTTCGTGGCCGCCGCGCCCAGCAGCAGCACGGCCTTGGGCCGCAGGATCGCGAAAGCGCGCTCGACGAAGGGCGCGCAGACGGCCTGTTCCTGGGGATTGGGCGTGCGGTTGCCCGGCGGCCGCCAGAAGACGGTGTTGGTGATGAAGACCCGCCCGGTCAGGCCCGCCGCCTCCAGCATCCGGTCCAGAAGCTGGCCCGCCTTGCCGACGAAGGGCTGGCCCAGCCGGTCTTCGTCCGCACCGGGACCTTCGCCGATGATCAGGACCGGGGCGTTGGGATCGCCGCGCCCGAACACGGCCTGGGTCGCCCCCATGGCGCGCAGGGGACAGCCCTCGAACGCCGCGACCGCGCCGGCCAGGTCCTGCAGGGTCGCCGCGCCCGCCGCCAACCTGCGCGCCTCGGCCAGGGCTTCGCCGACATCCGCGCCCGGCGAGGCGGGGACCACGGCGGCCGAGATCTTGGCCACGGCCTTCAGGCTGGGCGTCGGCTTGACGTGGGTGTGGTCGATTGGGGCATCGCCATAGCAGGCGTCGACCCCCGCATCGCGCCAAAAGGCGAGCAGGCTTTCCAGCGCACGAGGGTCGGGAACGGCGTCGGTCATCGGATGCCCGCAGGGATAAGCCTTGACCGCCCTCGCGTCACGTCCCGATAAACGGACGACGACAAAGCGCTGCGCAGGACATCAGCCATGGCCGAGGACACCATCGAAGGCGGCGCCCAGAACGCCTGGCAAGAGGCGGTGATCGACAAACTGCCGCCCGCCGAGGCTCTGGCGGGGGTCGAGCGCGAGGTCATGGAGTATGACGTGGTCATCGTCGGCGGCGGTCCCGCCGGCCTGTCGGCGGCCATCCGTTTGAAACAGCGGGCGGAAAAGGACGGCAAGGACGTCTCCGTCGCCGTGCTGGAGAAGTCGGCCGAGATCGGCGGCCATATCCTGTCCGGCGCCGTGATCGACCCCAAGGCGCTGAACGAACTGTTCCCCGACTGGAAGGACCGCGGCGCGCCGCTGGAGACGCCGGTGACCAAGGACCGATTCCTGGTCCTGGGTCCGCAGGGACAGCTCAGCCTGCCCATGCCTCTGTTGCCCCCGCTGATGCACAACGACGGCTGCTACATCGCCTCGCTGGGCAATCTGACGCGCTGGCTGGGCGAACAGGCCGAGGCGCTGGGCGTCGAAGTCTATCCCGGCATGGCCGCCAGCCATGTGGTCTGGGACGAACCGTCGGGCCGGGTCCGAGGCGTCGTCGCCGGGGTCTTCGGCATCGACCGCGAGGGCAAGCCGACCGGCGACTTCCAGCCGGGCATCGAACTGCACGGCAAATACGTCTTCATCGCCGAGGGCGCGCGCGGCTCCCTGGCCAAGACCGTCATGGCCCGACACGGCCTGGCCGACGCGGCCGAACCCCAGAAATTCGGCATCGGCCTGAAAGAGCTGTGGCAGATTCCGGCCGACAAGCACCAGCCCGGCCTGGTCCAGCACAGCACCGGCTGGCCGCTGGACGAACACACCGGCGGCGGGTCCTTCCTGTACCATTTCGGCGACCGCTACGTGGCCATCGGCTATGTCGTGCACCTGAACTACAAGAACCCGTTCCTGTCGCCGTTCGACGAGTTCCAGCGCTTCAAGCACCACCCGGCCGTCGCCGAACATCTAGAGGGCGGGACCCGCGTCTCGTACGGCGCGCGGGCGATCACCGAGGGCGGCTTCCAGTCGGTGCCGAAACTGGCCTTCCCAGGCGGGGCGCTGATCGGGTGTTCGGCCGGCTTCGTCAACGTGCCGCGCATCAAGGGCAGCCACAACGCCATGAAGACCGGCATGCTGGCCGCCGACGCCGCCTATGATGCGGTCATCGCGGGCCGTGCTGGCGACCAACTGGACGCCTATCAGGCCGCCTATGAGAAGAGCTGGGTCCAGCGCGAGCTGAAACAGGTCCGCAACGCCAAGCCCTATCTGTCGAAATTCGGCACCACCCTGGGCGGCGCCCTGGGCGTGGCCGAGATGTGGTTCTCATCGATCACTCGCCTGAACGTCCCCTGGACGATGAAGCACGGCAAGACTGACGCGGCCTCGACCGAGCCTGCGTCCAAGCACAAGGCCATCGCCTATCCCAAGCCGGACGGGAAGCTGTCGTTCGACAAGCTGTCGTCGGTCTTCATCTCCAACACCAACCACGCCGAGGACCAGCCCGCGCATCTGCGGCTGCTGGACCCGTCGGTGCCGATCGGCGTGAATCTGCCGAAATACGGCGAACCGGCGCGGCTGTATTGCCCGGCCGGTGTCTATGAGGTGCTGACGCCCGAAGGCGGCGGCGAGCCGCGCTTTCAGATCAACGCCCAGAACTGCGTCCATTGCAAAACCTGCGATATCAAGGACCCGTCGCAGAACATCGTCTGGACGACGCCCGAGGGCGGCGGCGGGCCGAACTATCCGAATATGTGACCCGCGCGCCCTTGCGGCGCCGCAGGGTTCGGGCAAGGTGGCGCGATGACGACCGCCCGCCCGCGCGCCCTTCTGTTGTCCGCCGTCGCCGCGGCCGCCCTGTCTTCGACCGCCCTGGCGCCCGCCGCCTGGGCGCAGCAGCCGCCGTCCGCGCCTCCGGTCCAGACCCCGCCTGCGGCGGAACCGACCACGCCCGTCCCGGCCCATGAGGCCGAGCCGGGAGCCGCCGCCCCTGTCGAGGGTGAACCCGGCGAAGAGGACGCCGCGCCCGAGGCGCCGCCGGTCACGCCCATTCCGACCGTCTGGTCGCCGGTGCCGCGCGACGAGGACGGACGCAGCGCCTACGGCCTGTTCCTGGCCGGACGGCTGGCCTTGACGCGGGGCGAGGGAGCGACGGGCGCCGCCTATCTGGCCGCCGCCTCGGACCTGGTTCCCGAACAGCCCGCCGTGCGCGACCGCGCCTTCACCGCCCTGTTGCTGAGCGGCGATCTGGACGACGCCGCGCGTCTGGCCCCGCCCGCCGAAGAGGCGACCGCCACCCTGTCGCAGGCCGGTTTGGTGGTGCGCGCGGTCCAGGACTTCGCCCACGGCCGGGCGCGTCAGGCCGATGCGGCCCTGGCCGCGACCCCCGTTCAGGCGCCCCATGCGCGCGCCGGGCTGCTGATCGCGCCCTGGATCGCGGCGGCGGCGGGCGACTGGACGCGCGCCCTGGCCCCAGTTCCGACCCAGGCCGACGCCCTGACCGCCCTGTTCGTCCGCCAGAATCGCGCCCTGATTCTGGAGGCGCGCGGCCGTTTCGACGAGGCGGAGGCGGAGTTCAAGACCCTGACCGGCTTCGCCCAGTCCGGCGCCCTGTTCCGCCTGCCGTACGGCCAGTTCCTGGAGCGGCGCGGCCGCCGCGACGAGGCCCTGGCCCTGTATGACGCCGCCATCGCCGCCGACCAGGCCGATGTCGCCATCCGCCAGGCGCGCGCCCGTGTCGCCTCGGGCGCCCGTCCGCCTGCCGCGCCGAATTTCCGCCAGGGCGCGGCCGCGGCCTTGATCAGCGCCGCCGCCCTGGCCGCCGCCGAACGCTCGCAGGAGTTCTCGGCCTTCTATCTGCGGCTGGCGCTGGAGCTGAACCCGACGGACGAGACGCGCTATCGCCTGGGCCAGGCCCTGGGCCGCGCCCGTCTGGGCGCCGCCGCGCGCGGCGAGTTTGAACGCGTGTCGAACCAAGATCCCAGCCTCTATGCCGCCGCCCAAGTTCAACTGGGGGTGAGCCTGGACGAAGCCGATCAACCGGCCGAGGCGCTGGACGCCTACCGCCGCGCCGCCGCGGCCGTTCCCACCGATCCGGGGGTGATCCGCCTGCTGGCCGGGCAGTTGAACCAACTGCGGCGCTTCGATGAAGCCCTGGCGCTGCTGAACGGGCCGCTGTTGAACACGGCGGACCAGACGTACGACGTGCATTTCATGCGCGGCGCGGCCTATGAGAATCTGGGCCGCACCGGCGAGGCCGAGGCTGAACTGTGGGCCGCCTTGCAGAAGAAGCCTGATGATCCCTCGACCCTGAACTATCTGGGCTATCTCTGGATCGACAGCGGCGCGCGGATCGACCAGGGCGCCGAAATGGTGGCCAAGGCTTATTTCGCCCAGCCGGACAACGGCAACATCCAGGATTCGCTGGGCTGGGCGCAGTATCGGCAGGGCAAGTACGACGACGCCGTGCTGACGCTGGAGGCGGCGGTGGACAAGCTGCCGGCCAATCCCGAGATCAACGACCACCTGGGCGACGCCTATTGGCAGGTCGGGCGGCGGCGCGAGGCTCAGTTCCAGTGGGCGCGGGTCCTGACGCTGGATCCCAGCGAAGAGCAGGCCGAGCGCGCCCGCCGCAAGCTGGAGCAGGGGCTGGAACCCGTCGGCGCCCAACCCTGAGACCGGGGATGACGTTCGCCGTCCTGGCCCCGGCCAAGGTCAATCTGTTCCTGCACGTCGGACCGGTGGACGCCGACGGCTATCATCCGCTGTCCAGCCTGGCCGTCTTCGCCGACGTGGGCGACGTGGTGACGGTCGCGCGGGCGGATCGACTGTCCCTGACCGTGACGGGACCGTTCGGCGCCAGTCTGGCGGGCGAGGGGGACAATCTGATCCTGCGCGCCTTGCGGGCGCTGGGCCGGGCGGCGGGGATCGGCGAGCCGCCCCTGGCCGTGACCCTGGACAAGCGGCTGCCCATAGCGGCGGGGCTGGGCGGCGGGTCGTCCGACGCGGGGGCGGCGCTGAGGCTGGCGCGCGAGGCGCTGGGGCTGACGCTGGACGATGGTGCGCTGGCGGCCGTGGCGGCCGAGATCGGCGCCGACGGGCCGATGTGCCTGTTGGCCCGCACCGCCTGGGCCGAGGGCCGGGGAGAGCGTCTGACGCCCGAGCCGCGTCTGCCGCCCTTGCCCGCTGTTCTGGTCAATCCCGGCGTTCCCTCGCCGACGGGCGCCGTCTATCGCGCCTATGACGCCGGGCCGGGCGCAGCGCCTGACCGCCCGGCCGCGCCCGCGGACTGGTCGGTCGAGGCGGTGATCGACTGGCTGGCGCATCAGAGGAACGACCTTCAGACGCCCGCGATCGGCCTGGAGCCGGTCATCGGCCGGGCCTTGGACGCGGTGGCGGCGACGCCGGGCGCGGCCCTGGCGCGGATGTCCGGGTCGGGGGCCACGGTGTTCGGCCTGTGCCGCACGGGGCAAGACGCCGAGGCGGCGGCCCAGGCCCTGACGAGCGCGCATCCCGGCTGGTGGGTGCGGCCCTGCGTGCTGGGCGCGCCGAAATAAGCCGCCGGGTCTCGGTTGAATCCAGGGGCCGCGCGCCCTAGGGTCCGCCGTCATTTTTTCGCGCCTGCGAACGCCGGATTCCGCCTTGTCCCGACCGACCGAACCCCAGAAAACGCCCCTGTCTTTCCAGGACCTGATCCTGACCCTGCAACACTATTGGGGCGCGCAGGGCTGCGCCCTGTTGCAGCCCTATGACATCGAGGTCGGGGCCGGGACCCTGCATCCGGCGACGGTGCTGCGCGCCCTGGGTCCGCGCCCGTGGAAGGCCGCCTATGTCCAGCCCAGCCGCCGCCCCGGCGACGGCCGCTATGGCGAAAACCCCAACCGGCTCCAGCACTATTACCAGTTCCAGGTGATCCTGAAGCCGAACCCGGACAACCTTCAGGACCTGTATCTCGGCTCGCTGACCGCCATCGGCATCGACCCGAAACTGCACGACATCCGCTTTGTCGAGGACGATTGGGAAAACCCCACCGTCGGCGCCTGGGGCCTGGGCTGGGAGGTCTGGTGCGACGGCATGGAGGTGACCCAGTTCACCTATTTCCAGGGCGTCGGCGGCATCGAAGTCGATGTGGTCTCGGGCGAGCTGACCTATGGGCTGGAGCGTCTGGCGATGTACGTTCAGGGCGTCGACAACGTCTATGATCTGAAATTCAACAACGACGGCCTGACCTATGGCGAGGTCTTCCTGGAGAATGAGCGCCAGCAGTCCGAGGCCAATTTCCACGGCTATGACGTCGATGGCCTGAAGCGCCGGTTCGAGGACATGGTGGCCGAGGTGTCGCGGTTCCTCGCCATGAAGGGTCCGCAAGGCCAGGCCCTGGTCCTGCCGGCCTATGACCAGGTGCTGAAGGCCAGCCACCTGTTCAACCTGATGGACGCCCGCGGCGCCATCGCCGTGGCCGAACGTCAGAGCTACATCGGCCGGATACGGGACCTCTGTAAGGCCTGCGCCACAGAGTGGGTCGAGCAAGAGCGGGGGCGCGCGTGATGGCCCAGCTCCTCCTCGAAATCTTCTCCGAAGAAATCCCCGCCCGCATGCAGGCCGGGGCCGCGCGCGATCTGGAGCGGATGGCGTCCGAGCGGCTGAAGGCCGCCGGGCTGGAGTGGCGGTCGCTGACCACCTATGCCGGGCCGCGCCGTCTGACGCTGGTGGCCGAGGGCCTGCCCGTCGCCACGCCCGACCGCGAGGAAGAGATCAAGGGTCCCAAGACCTCGGCCCCGGAACAGGCGCTGGACGGCTTTCTGCGCAAGACCGGCCTGACGCGGGACCAGTTGGTCGAACGCGACGGCGTGCTGTTCGCGGTCATCAGCCAAAAGGGCCGGGCCGTCGCCGACATGATCCCCGCCATGGTCGATGAGATCGTGCGCGGCTTCCCCTGGCCCAAGTCGATGCGTTGGGGTTCGGGCAGCCTGCGCTGGGTGCGGCCGATCAAGCGCATCCTGTGCCTGTTCGATGACGCCGTCGTGCCGTTCGAGATCGACGGCATCGAAAGCGGCGACGTGACCGAGGGGCACCGCTTCCTCGGTTCGGGCGAACCGTTCGGCGTCGCCGATTTCGAGGACTATCGCCAAAAGCTGGAACGGCATTTCGTCCTGCTGGACCCGGCCGACCGGCGGCTGCGCATCCTGGAGGCGGCGCAAAAGGTCTGTTCCGACAAGGGGCTGGCCCTGGTCGATGACGACGGCCTGTTGGACGAGGTGTCGGGCTTGGCGGAATGGCCGACGCCGATCCTGGGCGACATGGACCCCCAGTTCCTGGACCTGCCGCCCGAGGTGGTGCGTCTGTCGATGAAGACGCACCAGAAATATTTCGCCGTGCGCGATCCGGCCAAACACGGCCTGGCCCCGCATTTCGTGGTGGTGGCCAATGTCGAGGCGAGCGACGGCGGCAAGGCGCTGGCGGCGGGCAATTCGCGCGTCCTGTCGGCGCGCCTGAACGACGCCCGCTTCTTCTGGGACGAGGACCAGAAGGTCGGCTTCGACGCCTGGCTGAAAAAGCTTCAGGGCGTGACCTTCCACGCCAAGCTGGGAACCCTGGCCGAGCGGGTCGAGCGCATCACGGCCCTGGCCCGCGAGATCGCTCCCCTGGTCGGCGCCGACCCGGATCAGGCCGCCGAGGCCGCACGCCTGGCCAAGGCCGATCTGGCCAGCGGCATGGTCGGGGAGTTCCCGGAATTGCAGGGGATCATGGGCGGCTATTATGCGCGCCTGGCCGGTCATCCCGACGCCGTCGCCGACGCCGTGCGCGACCACTATCGCCCGCAAGGTCCGGCCGACGCCGTGCCGACCGCGCCCGTAACGGTGGCCGTGGCCCTGGCCGACAAGCTGGACACCCTGGTCGGCTTCTTCGCCATCGATGAGAAGCCGACGGGATCGAAAGACCCGTTCGCCCTGCGTCGTGCGGCGCTGGGGGTGATCCGATTGGTGTTGGAGAACGGGGTGCGGCTACAAATCCGCGATGCCATCAGCATGGTTCAGGCTGTTCAAGGTCGGGTCGGCCCACATTGGCATCGCCTGCTCGACGAGGGGGCGCTGGAGGGTGAGGTCCAAGATTTCTTCGCCGACCGTCTGAAGGTCCTCCTCCGCGATCAGGGCAAGCGCCACGACCTCGTCGACGCCGTCTTCGCGCTGGGCGACGACGACCTCGTGCGCATCGTGCGGCGGGTCGAGGCGCTTCAGGCGTTTCTGGCCGCCGACGACGGGGCGAACCTGTTGGCGGGCTATAAGCGCGCGTCCAACATCCTGCGCGCCGAGGCCAAGAAGGGACCTTTGCCCGAGGGGGACGTCGCCACGAACCTGCCGAACCAGCCCGCCGAGGAGATCACCTTGGCCGGCGCCGTCGCGGACGCCGCGACCGCCGTGGACGCGGCTTTGGCGACCGAAGATTTCGCCGCCGCCATGTCGGCCCTGGCTCGCCTGCGCGCGCCCGTGGACGCCTTCTTCACCGCGGTGATGGTCAATTCGGACGACCCGGCCGAACGCGACAACCGGCTGAAACTGCTGGGCCAGGTGCGCGACGTCATGGGCCGGGTCGCCGACTTCGGCCTGATCGGGGGATGACCGTCATCCTTCTCCCGCAAGGGGAGAAGGACGGTTAGGTTGCGCCGCCTTGTGAGTGCTAGCCTCACGGCCATGCCGAATCCCGGTCGTCGCCCATGATCAAATACATCGGCTCCAAGCGCGCCCTGTTGGACCCGATCCTGGCGGCCGTGCGCGGGCTGCTGCCCGATGGGGGAACCGTGTGCGACCTGTTCTCCGGCTCGGCCCGCGTCGGCCATGCCTTGAAAGGCGCAGGGTTCCGCGTCTGGTCCAATGATCACAACGCCTACGCCCACGCCCTGGCCGCCTGCTATGTCCAGGCCGACCGCGAGCGCTGGGCCGCCCCCGCCGAACGCATCCTGGCCGAGCTGTCGGCCGTGGCGCCGGAACCCGGCTGGTTCACCCAGACCTTCTGCACCGACGCCCGTTTCATCCACCCGGACAACGGCGCCCGCATCGACGCCATGCGCGACCGGATCGAGGCGTTGGATCTGGAACCTGAGCTGAAGGCCGTCGTCCTGGTCGCCCTGATGGAGGCGGCCGACCGGGTCGATTCCACCGCCGGTCTGCAGATGGCCTATATGAAGTCGTGGGCGCGGCGGGCGTTGAAGCCGCTGGAGCTGCGGCTGCCCGCGCTGCAGCCCGCCGTCGCCGCCGGTCCCTGTGTCGCCACCCGCGCCGACGCGGTCGAGATCGCCGACCGGATCGAGGCCGATCTGGTCTATCTGGACCCGCCGTACAATCAGCACTCCTATCTGTCGAACTACCACGTCTGGGAAAGCCTGATCCTGTGGGACCGGCCCGAGACCTATGGCGTCGCCAACAAACGGATCGACTGTCGTACGCGCAAGAGCGCCTTCAACAGCCGCCCCGGCATCGGCCCGGCCCTGGCGACGGTGATCGAGCGGCTGAAGGCGCCGAACCTGATCGTCTCGTTCAATGACGAGGGCTATCTGAGCCGCGACGACCTGACGGCCATGCTGTCGGCGCGCGGCCATGTCCAGGTGATCGAGATCGACCGCCCCCGCTATGTCGGCGCCCGCATCGGCATCCATAATCCCAGGGGGGAAAAGGTCGGGGCGGTCGGCCGCCTGCGCAATGTCGAATATCTGTTCGTCTGCACCCAGAACCCGGTGAGCCTGGCCGACGCGGCCTGAGACGGCGGCTGGCGGGAACGCGTCCGCGCCCGGCGTCGTTATCGTCGGATGGAAGAGCTGATCCTGCCGCCTCGCCATGCCCGCCCGGTCGCAAACACCAGGCCTGAGCCGGCCGCCTGGGCCTTGCCGCCGGTCGAACGTTTCAACGGCCGCGCCGCCAACGACGCCGAGATCGAATCGGCGACGCCGGACGACATTCCCCGCTGGGTCATCGTGGTCGGCGGCGCGGTGTTCGCCGCCGTCCTGGGCGCCTTGGTCGGCGGCGTGCTGGCGCTCTGATCCGGTTGACCAAACCGGCGCCCACGTCTCTTTTGCTGATATCAAGGAGATGAGACGATGAAGACGCCCATACTCTTTCTGGCCTTTTCAGCCGTGGCGTTTCCAGCCGCCGCTCAAACTGCACCGACGGAACGCCCTACCATTGCGGTGATCGGCGTCGGCCGAGCGGAGGCCATGCCGGACACATTTCGCATGAGCGCGAAGATAAACGGCCGCGGTGATGACCAGGTCTCGGCTTTGCGCGCGTTGGCGGAAACCCAGCGACGGGTCTCCGACGGTATCCAGTTGCTTGACGGCTTGTCGGGCCTGGTCGTCACCACATCACAAACATCGGTCTCTCCGACCTATGATCTCGCCTGTAGCAAAGACCATTACGACGATAGCAACTGCCCGATCACCGGTTACATCGCCGCAATCGACCTCTTCATCAAGGGCGCTCCCATATCTGTAGCGGGGAATGCGATGTCCTTGGTTTCGGAGCGCGGTGCGGAGTCCGTGACCGTCGAGGCTTTCGACCTCGGCGAGCGCGGTGAACTCGAAGCGGAGGCTGGACGACGGGCTTTCGTGGATGCCCGGCGCCAGGCGGAAGTCATTTCGACGGCTTCCGGTCAGCGCATCGTTCGTGTGCTCAGGGTTCAAGTCCCTGACAATCGGATGGGCGGCGTCACTGAGACCGGAGAAGTCGAAGATGTGGTGGTCACGGCATCGCGTGCTCGCCCCTCGGTGGATATTTCCTTGTCGCCCGCGCCGATCGCCGCCGAGAAAAGGCTCAGTGTTACGTTCGAGATTGAATAGGCGCTTGACCTCGCTGATCATCGGCCGTCCCATCCCCTGACGGAGGAGCCGGCCATGACGCGAACCCTGAAAGGTCTGCGCTGGGTGTTGTTCGGCGGCTATGTGCTGGCTGGCGCCCTGGCCTTGATGGCGGCCACGCCGATGGGTCTGGCGGTGCTGGGGCAGGGCGGGGCGAGCGTCAGTTTCCTGCCCGCTACGCTTCTGGGCCTGCCGTGGAGCCTGCCGCTGTTCATCCTCGACGATGGCGCGGTGGCCAAGCTGGCGGCCCTGGGCATCTGTTACGGGTTGAACGTCGGCGTCGGCCTGATGCTGGCCAGAGGCGGAGACTAGGGGCGGAGACTAAGGGTCCGCACGCCATACGGCCCGATAGGGTGATGCGCCGCCCATCCCCTGCGTCCGCATTCGGCGCGGCCACGCGCTATGGAGCGACCAGTGAAGCTCGGCGGAAGGGACAACGAATCTAGACTAGATCGACTCGATAGACTCGATAGACGCGCTTTTTTTCGGACTTGAACCCTCGGGGCGAGGGCGAAGGCCGCCGCCGGGTCCCGCCGTCCTTCGACGGCGGGACCTCTTGTCGTCAGCGGATGTCGTAAACGCCGGTGATGTCGATGCGGACCGTCAGTTCGCCCGCCGCGACCGGGGTCGAGCCGCCCATGTCCATGGCCTCGGCGCGGGCGTACATGACCGGCGGACGCGGGCTGTAGCCGCCGCCCTCGCTCAGCGAGCGGATGCCGCCCAGCTCGACGCCCAGGGCCTGGGCGTACAGGGCCGCCTTGCCTTGCAGCGCCCGCACGGCCAGTTGGCGCGCGCGGTTCTCGGCCGCGGTCGGGTCCTTCAGGCCGAAGCCGATGCCGTCGATCTGATTGACCCCGGCGGCGACCACGGCGTCGGCCGTCGTGCCGACCTTGGTCAGGTCGTCGATGATCACGGTGACGCGGTTGTTGGCCTGATAGCCGCGCAGGCGCGGCGGCTGGTTCTCGACGTAATCGTACTGGGCCGACAGGTTCAGGCCCGAGGTCTGGACATTGCGATCCTCGATCCCGGCGCGGCGCAGGGCGGCCATGACCTGGGTCATGCGCGCGGCGTTCTGGGCCATGGCCTCGGCGGCCGTGGCGGCCTCGGTGACCACGCCGAAGCTGATCGTCGCCATGTCCGGGGCGGCCTTCACCTCGCCATAGGCCGACAGGTTCAGCGCCGGGCGCTCGGCCACCGTCTGGATGGTCAGGGGCTGGGTCTGGGCCAGGGCGGCCGGGGCGGCGGCGGCGGCCAAGGCGGCGCCCAGCATCAGGGCGGGCAGGGTGCGGGTCATGTCGAGAGTCTCCGTCTTCGATGGGGCCGGGCCAGGGTGGCGCGCGACCGTGGCCGGACCTTGGCCGTTCATGTCTGAACCGAATGGACGGGCGTGTCGGCAGGTTCCATTCAGCCTTGGGGCGAAACGGCGCCCTTTTCGCCCGACGCGGCGCCTGCTAGGCGAGGCGTCGTCATCGGGGGCGCGTAGCTCAATGGTTAGAGCCGACCGCTCATAACGGTCTGGTTGGGGGTTCAAGTCCCTCCGCGCCTACCGACGTCTCAGCGTCCCCACAGACCGCCGCCGCCGCGCCAGCGGGCGTCGCCGGTGGGGCGATCGGCGTTGATGTAGCGGCCGTCGCGGTCGTACCAGCCATAGCCCTGCTGGAACCGGTCGTAGCCTTCCAGGCTGTAGGCGTCGTCATAGTAGGGCTGGCCCAGGCTGCCTTCGTCCTGGTCCCACCAGTCGCGCGGATAGGGCCGGTTCTGGCATTCCCAGCCGCTCTCGGGCCGGCCGTTCCACGACGGGGCGTAGCGGTCGCGATAACGGGCGTCGAAGCGCGGGCGGCAGATGCTGTCGCGCGACCAGACCTGATTGCCGCTAGCCTCGATGACGGCGCGGTCCTCGGCGTAGATGACGTCGCGCACGCCCGCGAAACTGTTGTCGCGGACCACGGCCCGGCCCGAGGCGGCGGCCACGCCCACTGTGGCGGCGCGGATGCGGCTGTCGGTCAGGCTCAGTTCGCCATTGTACAGCACCGCGCCCTTGTCGGCCTTGCAGATGCGGCTCTGGTCGATGGAGACCGAGGCCCCTTCCACCACCACGCCCTCGACATAGCCGCAGATCTTGGTGTTCGTGACCTCCAGGCGGCCGTACTCGCGCGCGGCCCGGACCAGCAGGCCGATGGCGCGCGGCCCGAAATTCACCGGCTGTTCCGAGCCGATCAGGGTGGTGGCCGACAGGGTCGAGACCGGCCCGGCGCCGGGCGTCAGCTCTATGCCCGATTGCGAACCGGTGACCGTCAGCTCATGCGCCGTCACCGTCGCGCCGTCGGCGACGATGGCCGGGGCCACGGTCTGGGCGTCGACGACGATGTTGCGGATGTCCAGCAGACCGCCGTCGATGTACAGGGCCGCCTCGTCGCCCGCATGGCGGAAGCCGACGCGGTTCATGATGATCTCGGCGCCGTAGCCGACCAGGCAGGCGGCGTCGCCCGCGCGCGGCGAGGCGAAGACCATGTCGCGGATCTCGACGCGGACGCCATGCGCCACCGTGATGCAGGGCAGGCCGTCGGGCGCTTGCAGCGTCGGGGTCGGGTTGCGGGTCCAGTCGCGCGGATCGAAGCCGCTTTCACCGATGATGGTGATCGGCTTGTCGATGTTCAGCCAGCCGACGCAGGCCCCCGCGCGGGCGCGGATGACCAGGGTGCCGCCCGGCCGCACGCGGCGCACGGCGTCCTCGACCGCGCCCGAGCCGGGATTGCCGCCGCAGTCGACCAGCACGACCTCCTGGCCGCCGGGACCGCCCGGATGGCCGGGGCGCCAGTCGGGCCTGTGTCGGCCGTAGTCGAAACGGCGATGATTGCGCGAGCGGTAGCCGCGCGTGGGCGGGTCCAGCAGGACGCCGAAATTCGGACGTGTCTGGCTTTCGACCTTGGCGGCCGTCTGGGCGCGGGCCTCGGGCGCCTGGGCGGCGAGACCGGCGGCGGCGGTCAGGGCCAAGACGGCGGCGCCGGTCAGGCAATGACGGAGGCTGATCATACTCACGCCCTCCTAGCGGCGTTGCGAGCGAGACACCTGGGCGAGGACCGCTTGCAGGCGCGACGCGGACGGGCCGAAGCCCGACAGCGCCGATTCGATGCGTTGGACGACGGCCTCGGCCTTGTCCTGATCGGCCACGCCCGCGACGCCCAGGGCGAAGAAGGTCGACAGGGCGAATTTGGCCTCGGGGCTGCCTTGCTTGGCGGCCTCTTCGTACCAGTGGAAGGCGCGGGCGTAGTCGGCGGGCACGCCGATGCCCTCGGAATACATGACCGCCAGCACCAGTTGCGCCTCGGCCGAGCCGTTGATGGCCGCCAGTTGGATGGCCCGCACCCGCTCCAGATAGCTGAGCCGCGACTCCATCGGATGGCCCAGCATGGCCTCCAGCGTCTCGACCTGGCGCTTGGACAGGTCCTCGGGCCGGGTGGCGACGTTTTCCGTGATGCCGAGATAGCGCATCGCCCGGCCGACATGGACGAACGGCAGTTCGGCGCCCATCCGCGACAGGGCGTATTCATAGGCGTCGCCGCGAGGCCGACTCTCGTCCGAGAAGGGCACGCCCGAGGCCGGGGCCTTGTTGGGATAGAATTCGAACGGCGGCACCCACTGGCGGGCCTTGGCCTCGACGAAGCGGCCGTACTGGCTGCGGCCGGGCGAGGATTGTTCAAAATCCTTCAGCAGCACATAGGCGCCCACGTCGCCGGTCTGCACCGCCAGATAGTTGTACAGATAGGCGTCCACGTCATTGCGTTGGAACAGGTCGGTGGCGGCGCGATAGCCGCGTCGATTTCCGCGTTGACCGGCGTTCCCGCCGTTGCCGCCGCCCCAGGCTTCGCGCGCCTGGCGGTTGTCGGCCGGTTCGCCGAACGGGCCGTAGAGGCTGTCGTGCAGCCGCGCCAGGGTGCGATAGCCGGCCGCGTCCTGGGTCGACATCACATAGACGACGCGGTCGCGGACCTCTTCCTGCTCCTCGCGGGTCATCTGGCCCAGCAGGCGGTCCAGCCGCTGATAGGCGACGTGCCGCTCGAACGCCCGGCAGTCGTCATAGCGCGACAGGGGTTTCCAGCCGCCCAGGCCGCCGCGATCCACCCGGTTGATGGGCGCATAGCCCTGATCGTTGGCCAGGGCCATGCCGTACCAGACCGCGCTCTCGATCGGATCTTCGATGTTCTTGTCGGTGGCGCGCAGGGCGGAATAGCGCGAACCCAGCTCCAACTGGGCGAAGAAGTCGCCCCGGAAGGCCGCCCGCCGCAGATAGCGCAGGCCGGTCTCTTGGGCGTTGAACTCGGGACCTGTGAAGGACGGCGGGCGCGGACAGGCGTTCGAGGCGGCGTCCTTGCGCCAGAACTGCACGCCCTGATCCTGGCAACTGGCCATGCTCAGCGCCGCGACGGCCAGGACCGCCACCGTGGCGGCGGCGGCCAAGGGCGCGCGAGACCGATTCCGGGCGCGATCACCGTCCATGCCCTCGCGGTCGCGCATGATCCCCTACCCTTCGTCGCGTCCTTGGAAAGCAGGGCGCGCGTTAACCATGTTACGCCTGGATCGTCTGGTCCAGCGAACTCCCTGTCAAGATTAACGTTTCATTAGGACAAAGCGTTGCCGCAGCGCGGCCAAAATGTGACTCCCGCCGAGTTCCGCCGTTCATTCAGGCGGTTGAGACGATTTCGCCCGCTCTCGCCGGATGGGGCGTCACGCCCTATATCATTGTCATGAGCTATATCGCCCGCACCGACCGTCCCGCCGACAAGGCCGCCCGCTATGCCGAGGTCGAGATCGAGATACTGGCCGTGCTGGAAGGCGAACCGAACCGAACCGCGCGCATGGCCACGGTCGCCTCCATGCTGGCCGACGCCTTCGAGACGTACTTTTGGACCGGTTTCTACCTCGTCGCCGACGACCGGGCCGACGAACTGGTGGTCGGTCCCTATCAGGGCACGCTGGGCTGTCTGCGCATCCCGTTCGGGCGCGGCGTCTGCGGGGCGGCGGCCCGCACCGGCCTGACCCAGTTGGTCGAGGACGTGCACGCCTTTCCCGGCCACATCGCCTGTGACAGCCGTTCGCGCAGCGAGATCGTCGTGCCGGTGCGCGACGCCTCGGGCGCCCTGATCGCCGTCTTCGACGTGGACGCGACCGAACCGGCCGCCTTCGACGCGACGGACGCCCAGGCCCTGGAGCGATTGATGGCCAAGGTCTTCGCGGCCGGTTGATCCACGCTGGCCGCCGACTATGGTCCGGCGACGTTTTTCAGGGAGATCTGACATGGGCGAACGGGTCGTGGCGGTCACGGGCGGGCACGGGGTGCTGGGCCGGGCCGTGGTCCAGGCGGCGCTGGACGCCGGGCTGAAGGTCGCGGTCATCGACCATGCGGCGGGCCAACCGGTCCCCGACGGCGTGCTGGAGATCGGCGGCGTCGACCTGACCGATCCGGGCCAGGCCCAGGGCGCCATCGACAAGGCCGTCGCCCATTTCGGCCGTCTGGACGCCCTGTTGAACATCGCCGGAGGCTTCGTGTGGCAGACTGTCGATGACGCCTCGCCTGCCTGGGACCGGATGTTCGCCCTGAATCTGACCACCGCCTTGAACGCCAGCCGTGCGGCCCTGACCCCTCTGAAGGCCTCGTCCGACGGACGCATCGTCAACGTCGGCGCCAATGCGGCGCTGAAGGCCGCGGCCGGCATGGGTCCCTACGCCGCCTCCAAGGCCGCCGTTCACGCCCTGACCCAGGCCCTGGCCGAGGAGTTGAAGTCCACCTCGGTCACCGTCAACGCCGTGCTGCCGTCGATCCTCGACACGGCCCAGAACCGCGCCGACATGCCCGACGCCGATCCGGCGAAATGGGTCGCGCCCGCCGACCTGGCGGCCGTCATCCTGTTCCTGGCCTCGCCCGCCGGGCGCGCCGTGACCGGGGCGTTGGTTCCCGTGACCGGCCGCGTCTAGGGGCGCGGAGGGGATGAGCCGTTTTCGCAGCGTCCTGTTTCTGCCCGCCGACAATGCGCGGGCGGTCGAAAAGGCGCGCGGCCTGGACTGCGACCTGGCGGTCCTGGATCTGGAGGACGCCGTCGCGCCCGACCGCAAGGCCGAGGCCCGAAAGGCGGCCGTTACGGCCCTGAAGACCCATCCCTTCGCCGTCCGCGTCAACGGCCTGGACACGCCCTGGGGTGCGGACGACCTGGCGGCCCTGGCCGGAACCGGCGTCCGCGTCGTCGTCGCGCCCAAGGTCGAGAGCGCCGCCACCGTCATCGCCCTGGCCGAGCGCCTGCCCGAAATGGCCCGTCTGTGGGCCATGATCGAGACGCCGCGCGCCCTCAGAGCCTTGAACGTCATCGCGGCGTCGGGCGGGCCGCTTCGGGCCTTGATGTTGGGCGTCAACGACCTGGCCAAGGCCTTGGGGACCGGCCCGTCGCCGGATCGTGAGCCGTTGAAGCCCTGGCTGGCCGCCACGGTCGCCACCGCCCGCGCCCACGGCCTGCTGGCCATCGACGGCGTATTCAACCGTTTTCAGGATGCGGAAGGGTTCGCGTCCGAGGCCGCTCAGGCCCGTCTGTACGGTTTCGACGGCAAGAGCCTGATCCACCCGTCACAGATCGCCCCCTGCCACGCCGCCTTCGCCCCGACCGAGGCGCAGGTCGCCTTCGCCCGCGCCGTCGTCGCCGCCTTCGCCGCGCCCGACGCCGCCGACAAGGGCGCGATCCGCGTCGACGGCGAAATGGTCGAGCGGCTGCATCTGGAAACCGCCGCGGCCCTGCTGGCGGCGTTGTAGAGCTTGGCCTACACAGGCCGGGCATGACCGCCAAAGCGCCCGCCTTCGCCAAGATCGTCAGAGCGCCCGCCGTCGCCAAACGGACCCCTGCCTGGGTCTGCGCGCCTGGGGTGCTGAAGGTTCCGTTCCTGTCGGCCTTCCTGTCGGAATACGATCTGCGACGCCTGCCCAAGGGCGGCGTGCGCGCCGTTCTGGGCTGGGGCATGAAGCCGACGGCCCAGGCGGGCCGCCGCTGGGCCGCCGCCAAGAAGCGGCCCTATATCGCCCTGGAAGACGGTTTCCTGCGCTCGGTCGGCCTGGGCGAGACCGGCGCCGCCAGCCTCAGCCTGGTGGTCGACGGCGTGGGCATTTATTACGACGCGACGCGGCCCAGCCGCTTGGAGCGGCTGATCACGACCGCCGACGACTGGTGCGACGCCGCCATGACGGCCCGCGCCCGCGCCCTGATCGACCGCATCGTCGCCTCGGGCGTGTCCAAGACCAATATGGGCGGGCCGCTGGACCCGGCGATCCTGCGGCCCGGCCGCCGGGTGCTGGTGGTGGATCAGACGCTGAACGACGCCTCCATCGGCTACGGCATGGCCGACGCCGACAGCTTCCGCGCCATGCTGGCCGCCGCCAAACGCGACAATCCCGAAGCCCAGATCATCGTCAAACGACACCCGGCCGTGGCCGCCGGACGTAAGCAGGGCTGCATCGCCGCGGCCGATCTGGAGGGCGTGACCTTGATCGACGCCGATGTGCGGCCCGCCGATCTGCTGGCCGCCGTGGACGCGGTCTATTGCGTCACCTCGGCGCTGGGGTTCGAGGCCTTGTTGCGCGGGCTGCCGGTCGCCTGTTTCGGCGCGCCCTTCTATTCCGGCTGGGGGCTGACGACGGACGCCGTCGACACCGGCCGCCGGGGCGTGGCGCGGACGGTCGAACAGGTCGCCGCCGCCGCCCTGATCGCCTACAGCCGCTACGTCGATCCCGTCACGGGCCGTCGGTGTGAAGCCGAACAGGCGCTGGAGCGTCTGATCGCCCTGCGCGACCGCGCGGATCGGCTGGCGGGCGACTGGGCCTTGACCGGTTTCGCCCCGGCCAAGCGCGGCGCGATCCGCCGCCTGTTGAACAGCCCCAAGGGCCGGGTCCACTTCATCGGTTCGCCGCGCGCCGCCGCCCGGCACGCCTCCGCGACCGGCGGCCGCCTGGCCTGGTGGGCGGGCAAGGAGACCGAGGCGGTGCGCGTCGCCGCCGCCGCCTTCGACGGCCCGACGGTGCGGATCGAGGACGGCTTCATCCGCTCCCAGGGCCTGGGTTCGGACTTCTTCGGCGCCCTGTCCGTCGCCCTGGACGATCTGGGGGTCTATTACGACCCGCGCGGTCCCAGCCGTCTGGAAGCCCTGATCGAGGGGGCGGCCCTGACGCCGGATCAGGTCCAGCGCGCGCGCAGCCTGAAGGGCCGCGTGGTCGAGGCCGGGGTGTCGAAATACAACCTTGTGGGCGCCGCCATGCCCACCGACTGGCCGACCGACCGAGAGCGGGTGCTGGTCGTCGGCCAGGTCGAGAACGACAAGTCGATCCTGACCGGCTGCGAGGGCGTGCGCACCAACGCCGGCCTGATCGCCGCCGTCCGCGCCGACCGGCCCGAGGCCTTCATCATCTATCGCAACCACCCCGACGTGCTGGCGGGCAACCGCCCCGGCAGGCTGGACGCCCAGGCCCTGGGCGCCGTCGACGCCGTGGCCGACGGGCTGGACGTCATCGACTGCATCCACGCCTGCGACCGACTGGCGACTCTGACCAGTCTGGCGGGGTTCGAGGCCCTGCTGCGGGGCAAGGCGGTCTCCACCTATGGGCGGCCCTTCTATGCGGGCTGGGGCCTGACGGACGACCGGCTGACGTTTCAGCGCCGCACGCGCCGCGCCACGCTGGACGAACTGGTCCACGCGGCGCTGATCGCCTACCCGGTCTATGTCGGGCCGACCGGCTGGCCCTGCGAGGCCGAGGACCTGGTTGAGGCCCTGATCGCCGCGCGCGGCCGTCCGGCCGTTTCGCCGCCCAATCAGATCGCCCGCTGGTGGAAGGGAATTCGCGCCAGTCTCGACCGCACGCCGCCGCCGTCCTACTGAGAGGGTTCGTCATAGGAACGGACCCTCCCTCAAGCAGAGAGGCGCCGCGCGCCGAGCGATAGGGAAACCAGAATGTCGAACGCAGTCATCGCCGCCACGGGCCTGTTCACGCCCGACCAGTCCATCTCGAACGCCGAACTGGTGGCGGCCTACAACGCCTGGGCCGAGCGGTGGAACGCCGCCAACGCCGACGCCATCGCGGCCGGAGAGGTCGAGGCGCGCACCCCGTCGTCGCCCGAGTTCATCGAGAAGGCGTCGGGCATCAAGTCGCGCTTCGTGCTGGACAAGGCCGGGGTGCTGGACCCCGCGCGGATGCGGCCGCACCTGCCGGAGCGCTCGAACGACGAACTGTCGATCCTGGCCGAGATGGCGGTGAAGGCCGCGCGTCAGGCCATCGAGGCCTGGGGCAAGCCGGTCTCGGAGATCGGCGCGGTGTTGTGCGCCGCCTCGAACATGCAGCGCGCCTATCCGGCCATCGCCATCGAGGTGCAGCAGGCCCTGGGGATCGAGGGCTTCGCCTTCGACATGAACGTGGCGTGCAGCTCGGCCACCTTCGGCGTCAAGACGGCGGCCGATTTCATCGCCTCCGGCTCGGTCAAGGCGGTGCTGATGGTCAATCCCGAGATCTGTTCGGCGCATCTCAACTTCACCGACCGCGACAGCCATTTCATCTTCGGCGACGTGGCCACCGCCGTGATCGTCGAGGCCGCGGATCAGGCGACTGGCGGCTGGGAGATTCTGGGCACGCGGCTGAAGACCGTCTTCTCGAACAACATCCGCAACAACTACGGCTTCTTGAACACCGCCGCCCTGGCGACGGGAGAAGCGCCCGAGACGCCCGGCGGGCCGACCGACAAACTGTTCGTCCAGCAGGGCCGCAAGGTGTTCAAGGACGTGGTGCCGATGGTGGCCGAGATGATCGTCGATCATGCGGGCGACCTGGGCCTGGACCCGACCGGCCTGAAGCGGCTGTGGCTGCACCAGGCCAACATCAACATGAACGAGATGATCGGGCGCAAGGTGCTGGGCCGCGACCCGGCGCCGGGCGAGAACGTCATCATCCTGGACGACTACGCCAACACATCGTCCGCCGGGTCGATCATCGCCTTTCACCTGCACCACCAGGGCTTCCAGCCCGGCGAGGTCGGCCTGATCTGCAGCTTCGGCGCGGGCTATTCGGCGGGCACGGTGTTCGTGAAAAAGCGGGCCTGAATCCGGCTCGCCCGGATCACGAATCCGCGCTGGCGCTTGCATCCGTCACGAGTCTTTGCGAGGCGTTCTTTCGTACGCCAAGACCGATGGGGGCGCCCGCATGACACACGCCACGACGAACGTCGGCCCGTGGGGCCGCAAGCTGGACCCGCTGGCGGCCGACGTGGCCCTGGTGCTGCAACGCATGGGCGGATCGGCCCATCAGGCCGTGGTGGTGGATTGCGTCGCAGCCATGAAACGCCAGCGCGGCGAACAGGTCGCCCAGGATCTGACGGCCAAGATCGTCGAGGTGTTCGAGAAATACCGCGACCTGTTCTTCCGCCCCTATGGCGAAGGCTCGATGCGCTGGGCCTTGCAGCCAGGCGTCGCCTGACGCCGCATCGAGTTGGAAACGAAAAGGGCGCGCCCGCCGGGCGCGCCCTTCGTCTTACAGCCGTCGTGCGATCAGAATTTGCGCACGAAGCTCAGCGACCAGACGTCGGCGTCGCCGCCGCCGTTGCGGAAGTCGCGACGGGTCCAGTCGGCGCGGACGCCGTTCTGGCCGTCCAGGAAGTAGTTGGCGCCGACGCCCCAGTTGACGCTCTCTTCGCTGTCGGAGGCGGACAGGGTGGTCGATTCCACCTTCACCTTGGTCGTGCCGTAACCGATGCGGCCGAACAGCTCCAGGTTCGAGGCGACGGGGATGGTTCCGGTCACATAGGCGGCCAGGTCGTGCTCCAGCTCGGCGGTCGAACCGGGGATGCCGACGACGTCGTCATCGCTGACGCCCAGCGAGGCCTCGCCCTCGACGCCGATGTACGGGGTCAGCTTGGCGCCCACGCGGGCGGTCACGGCGCCCAGATCGGCGTTGTCGCCCTGTACGCTGCCGTAGCCGATCGAGCCGTAGGGGTTTGAAAGGCTCTGAGCCGACGCCGGCGCGGCGATCAGGGTGACGGCGGCGGCGGCGAGAAGAAGATTGCGCATGGGTTCTGTATCCTTTGGTTGCGGCGATTTCTGATGATCGCCATCGCCGCCCCCGGCGGATGCAGAAATAGGTAAGCGTTCACGGCCGTTCCATGGCCGTTTCATTACGCGGACTTAACCGTGGAATGAAGGACACACACGGCGTTCCGCCAAGATGGACTGAAATGCGGCGAATGATGACTTACGGATTGGCAAGTCTTGCTTTATGCGCCGCACTGGCGTCAGGCGCCGACGCGCACAATCACTTGGTGCCCCAGGTCTTTCTGAGACCCAGCAGTTCATCGACATAGCCCCACACGCACACCGGCTGCATCAGCAGGCTGTAGGCGAAGGCGTAGAATACGAAGCCGCCGATGTTCCGGCGCACGGTCAGGCCCTGACGGTGGAACATCCTGCGCTGAAGGCGGCACACGAAGAAATTCCACAGCAGGGCCAGGGGCAGGACCAGCAGGGTCATCGGCCCGGCGATGATGTAGTCGCCCATCAGCGCCAGCACCAAGCCGGGGATGAAGACGAAGGTGTAAACCAGATCGATCGGCAGGAAGCACAGGTTCCACCAGATGAAGAGGGTGGTCAGCCGCCGCGTCCGCAACAGGTCGCCGTGGGCCTTGAAGGCCTCGATCAGGCCTCTGGACCAACGTTTCCTCTGATTGGCGAACTGTCTCACCGTGTGCGGCACATTGGTGAAGACCAGGGCGTCTTCGGCATAGCCGACGCGGTGGCCCGCCTTCAGCAAGGCCCAGGTCACCACGATGTCCTCGCCGACGCAGCTCGGCCAGCCGCCGACGCTTTCCAACGCCTCGCGCCGGTAGAGCGAGAAGGCGCCCTGGGCGACCAGGGTGCCGTGATACATGCTCTGCATCCGTTTCACGGCGGCGATGCCGTTGAAATAGTCCCATTCCTGGGCGCGGGTCAGCCAGTTGTGTCGCGAATTCTTGACCAGCACGGACCCGGCCACCGCCACCGTATCGGCCGGGTCCGCCATCAGGCGTTCGACGATGTGGGACAGCGAATCCTTGACCAGCCAGCAGTCGCCGTCGACCGTGACGATCAGCGGATGACGCGCGACCTTCAGCCCGTAGTTCAGCACGGACGCCTTGCCGGCGTTCTTGGGGAAGTCGACGATCCGTATGCTGCGGCCCAGGGGGAAGTTCAGCTTGGCGACCGCCGCCCTGACGGCCGCGACGGTGCCGTCGGTCGATCCGTCGTTCAGCAACAGGATGTCGAGTTCGCCCAGGTAGTCCTGGATCGCCAGGGAGGCGAGGGTGTCGCCGATGTTCTGTTCTTCGTTGTAGCAGGCGATCAGGACGCTGACGCCGGGATAGCGGGCCAGGGCGCGTCTGGGCGGCCGTTTGTCGTTCAGCAGGGTGGCGACGATGAAGGCGTTCATGAAGCCGGGCACATAGGCGATGAAGGTCACCGCCCCGACGGCGAACAGCCATCCCCACCGATGGGCCAGATCGGCCAGCCAGCCTTGCGACAACCAGATGCTCAACGCCGCCCAGAGGCTGGCCAGCGCCACCGCCAGGGCGAACTTGGCCGACACCGGCAGATAGAGGCCTTGGCGATGTCGGGATCGAGCGCGAGGCGGGGCGACGCCCGCGACGCCGTCAAAGGTCAGGGGCGGCTCGACTGATGCCGCCGTACGTTCCGTTACGGCCCCTCTGGACAGGGCTGAGGAAAGCGGAAAATCGTACACAGTCCCCTAAGCCCACAGACTCCCTAGACGGCGGCTTCATACGCACCGCCATCCCCCGAATTTCCGCTAACACGGAGATCCGGTCGCGCACAATCCGATGCGCCTCGAACGGGGAATTCTCTGCCAGAACAGGCCTGTCGCCTGCGGGGACCTATCTGTCCTTTTCGCGTTCCTGGCCGCTCTTGGCCGACAGGGCGGCCTGGGCCGCCGCCAGCCGGGCGATGGGCACGCGATAGGGTGAGCAACTGACGTAGTCCAGACCCACGGTTTCGCAGAAGGCGATGGACGACGGATCGCCGCCGTGTTCGCCGCAGATGCCCAG
>NZ_DAINBO010000011.1:0-85112 GCF_036732845.1 Brevundimonas sp.
TCATCATCTGCTCGATCGAGAATGTGGACCCGATGGGCGTCCACACCGGCGACTCCATCACCGTGGCCCCGGCCCTGACGCTGACCGACAAGGAATATCAGCGCATGCGCACCGGCTCGATCAACGTGCTGCGCGAGATCGGGGTCGAGACCGGCGGCTCGAACGTCCAGTGGGCGATCAACCCCAAGGACGGCCGCATGGTCGTGATCGAGATGAACCCGCGCGTGTCGCGCTCCTCGGCCCTGGCGTCCAAGGCCACCGGCTTTCCCATCGCCAAGGTCGCCGCCAAACTGGCCGTCGGCTACACCCTGGACGAACTGACCAACGACATCACCCAGGTCACGCCCGCCTCGTTCGAGCCGTCGATCGACTATGTCGTCACCAAGATCCCGCGCTTCGCCTTCGAGAAATATCCCGGCTCGGAGCCGACGCTGACCACCTCGATGAAGTCGGTCGGCGAGGTCATGGCCATCGGCCGCACCTTCCAAGAATCGATGCAGAAGGCTTTGCGCGGTCTCGAAACCGGCCTGTCCGGCTTCGACGAGATCGAGATCGAGGACGTGGCCAATGCGGAAGACGACGCGGGCGCCCGCGCCGCCGTAGTGCGCGCCCTGGGCCTGCCGACGCCCGACCGCATCCGCGTCATCGCCCAGGCCTTCCGCCATGGCCTGACGGTGGAAGAGGTCGAGGCCGCCTGTTCCTATGAGCCGTGGTTCCTGCGCCAGATCGCCGACATCGTGCGCACCGAGGGCCACATCCGCGTCCAGGGCCTGCCGACCGAGGCGGTCGATTTCCGCCGCCTGAAGGCCAAGGGTTTCTCCGACGCCCGTCTGGGCCAACTGACCGGCCAGACCGAAAAGGCTGTCCGCGCCGCCCGTCGCGCTCTGGGCGTGCGCCCGGTGTTCAAGCGCATCGACACCTGCGCGGCCGAGTTCGCCTCGGCCACCGCCTATATGTATTCGACCTATGAGACCGGCGCCTTGGGCCAGGTTCCCGAGTGCGAGGCCGAGCCTTCGGATCGCAGGAAGGCCGTCATCCTGGGCGGCGGGCCGAACCGCATCGGCCAGGGCATCGAGTTCGACTACTGCTGCTGCCACGCGGCCTTCGCCTTCGACGACATCGGCGTCGAATCCATCATGGTGAACTGCAATCCCGAGACGGTCTCGACCGACTACGACACCTCCGACCGCCTCTATTTCGAACCGCTGACGACCGAGGACGTGCTGGAGCTGATCGACGTCGAACGCTCCAGGGGCGAGCTGATCGGCGTGGTCGTCCAGTTCGGCGGCCAGACCCCGCTGAAGCTGGCCCATGCGCTTCAGGACGACGGCGTGCCGATCCTGGGCACCAGCGTCGATTCCATCGACCTGGCCGAGGACCGCGAGCGGTTCCAGCGCATGCTGACCGACATCGGCCTGATGCAGCCGCCCAACGCCCTGGCCCGCAGCGCCGAAGAGGCCGCCGACAGGGCCGAGCAGGTCGGCTATCCGGTCGTGCTGCGCCCCTCATACGTGTTGGGCGGGCGCGGCATGATGATCGTCCACGACCGCGAACAACTGGACCGCTACGTCCACGAGGCCATGCGCGTCTCGGGCGACGATCCGGTTCTGATCGACCACTATCTGAACCGCGCCACCGAGGTGGACGTCGACGCCCTGTGCGACGACGAAACCGTCTTCGTCGCCGGGGTGCTGGAGCATATCGAGGAGGCGGGCGTCCATTCGGGCGACAGCGCCTGCTCCATGCCGCCGCACTCGCTGCGTCCCGAAATCATCGCCGAGCTGAAGCGCCAGACCGAGGCCATGGCCCGGGCGCTGAAGGTCCGCGGCCTGATGAACGTCCAGTTCGCCATCGAGGAGCCGCACTCGGACGCGCCGCGCATCTTCGTGCTGGAGGTCAATCCGCGCGCCAGCCGCACCGTGCCCTTCGTCGCCAAGACCATGGGCGCGCCGGTCGCCGCCATCGCCGCCAAGGTCATGGCCGGCGAACCCCTGGCCGCCTTCGGCCTGAAGGACCGCGCCCTGGACCATATCGCGGTCAAGGAAGCGGTCTTCCCCTTCGCCCGCTTCGCCGGGGTCGACACCGTGCTGGGACCGGAAATGCGTTCGACCGGCGAGGTCATGGGTCTGGACTGGCGTCGCGACGGCGAGAGCGACCTGGCCCCCGCCTTCGCCCGCGCCTTCCTGAAGTCCCAGATCGGCGGCGGCACCGTGCTGCCGTCCTCGGGCCGGGCCTTCGTCTCGGTCAAGGACAGCGACAAGCCCTTCATTCTAGAGGCGACCCGGACCCTGCTGGACCAAGGCTTCAGCGTCATCGCCACCGGCGGCACCCACGCCTATCTGGCGGAACAGGGGCTGGAGGTCGGCCTGATCAAGAAGGTGCTGGAGGGCCGCCCCCACATCGTCGACGCCATGAAGAACGGCGAGGTCCAACTGGTCATCAACACCACCGAGGGCAAGCAGTCGCTGCAAGACAGCTTCAGCCTGCGCCGCACGGCCCTGATGATGAAGATCCCCTACTACACCACCGCCGCCGGCGCCCTGGCGGCGGCCCAAGCCATCGCCGCCCTGCGCGCGGGCGAACTGGATGTGCGGCCGATCCAGGCTTACGATTGAGGAGGCCCTCTCCCCTTGTGGGAGAGGGAGATTTCGCCCGAGAGCCTGCAAGGCGATCGGCCGCGAAATCAGGTGAGGGGTCTCTCGATCTCACCAGCGAGGCTGGCGTGCCCCCTCATCCGTCAGCCTTCGGCTGCCACCTTCTCCCGCAAGGGGAGAAGGATGCTCACCCCATCGCCGCCCGCACCCGCCGCTCCAGCACGGTCAGGGGGATGTTGCCGCCGTCGATCATGGCGGTGTGGAAGCGTTTGATGTCGAAGCCCGGCCGCGTCCGCAGATCGTCGCGCAGCCGCGACATGAAGGTCTCGCCGATCTTGTAGGAACAGGCCTGGCCCGGCGAGGCGCAATAGCGTTCGACCTCGGCGGTGTTGGGGTCGCCGATGTTGTCCTCGAAATAGCGGATGGCCGCCTCGCGGCTCCAGTCGTGGTGATGCAGGCCGGTGTCGACCACCAGGCGGCAGGCGCGGAACAGGAAGCTCTCCAGATAGCCGATCTCGCCGAAGGGATCGTTCTCATAGACCCCCAGTTCGGCCGCCAGACGTTCGGAATACAGGCCCCAGCCCTCGCTATAGGCCGAAAAGCCGCCGACCCGGCGATACAGCGGCAGATCGCCCGCCTCGCGCGCCAACTGGCCCTGGAACAAGTGGCCGGGCGCCGCCTCGTGATAGGTCAGGGTCTTCAGTGTCCAGCGCGGCCATTCCGCCGTGTCGCGCAGGTTGATGTAGTAGATGCCGGGCCGCGACCCATCCAGGCTGCCGCCCTGGGCATAGCCGCCGGGCGCGCCCGACTCGATCGAGACCGGCACGCGCCGCACCTCGAAATCGCCGCGCGGAATGCGGGGAAAGACCTCGGGCATCCGCGCCCGGATCGCCGCCATCTCGGCGTTGACATAGGCCAACAACTCTTCCCGGCCCGCATCAGTGTTGGCGAACCGGAAGCGCGGGTCCTCGCGCAGACCTTTCAGGCGCTGCGGCACCGACCCTTGCGTCAGATCCTGCGACTTCAATAGGCCGTCGATGCGCGATTGCAGCTCGGCCACCTGTTCGCGGCCGATGCGGTGGATGTCGTCCGGCGTGTATTCCGTGGTGGTGAAATTGCGCAGGTTCCAGGCGTAATAGGCGTCGCCGTCCGGCACGCGCTTGACCCCCGCCTGATGGCTGGACAGGGGCAGCAGGCGTTCGATCTCGGCGATCTGACGGTCCAGGGCCGCGACCACCGGCCCGTCGAACAGAGCCGCCGCCTCGGCCGAACGGTCGGTCAGCCCCTTGTCGCGCGACCGCCGCGCCAGCGACAGCACCATCGGCTGCCGCGCGCCCGGCGTCGCCCTCAGCGCCTTCAACTGATCGCGCGTCTTGGTCAGGATGAAGTCCGGTGCGATCGCCCCCATGGCGGCGTTGGCGCGGGTGCGTTCGGTGTCCTGGTCCAGAGCGACGGCGAAGCCCGCCGTCCGCGCCAGGAAGGCCTCCACATCCGCCGCGTCGTTGATTGGGTGGGTGCTGTCCAGGAAATCGGGAATGTCGCTGTAGGCGCCGCCGATCTGGGACACGCCATAGGGGGTCTGTTTCCAGCCGTCGGGCGTGTGCCACTCGAACCGGCGATAGCCGTCGGCGATCTGGCGTTGGAACAGGGCCACGTCATGGTTCAACCGTCCGTCCGCGCTCAGGGCCGAGACGTCGATGCGGCCCAGTTCGGCCAGCCGCTCGGCCGCCTTGTCGCGCTGGGCGGCGAAGAAGGCCGGGGACCGGTCGTCCAACAGGGCGCGCTGCCCGGCCCGCGCCCCGACGTCCAGGCCCAGGTTCGTCACCCCCTCCGGCCCGTCGTCCAGCGAATCCTCGAACTGGCGGGTCAACAGGGCGTCCAGCCTGGCGTCCTCGTCGTTCCGGCGCGCCCAGGCGGCGGACGGCAGGGCTGCGGCGCCCGCGAGCGCAACGGTCGATCCCAGCAGGCGGCGGCGGTCGATGGTCATGGCGCGTCTCCCTCTTTCGGCCATAGGGCCTCGCCCCGCCGTCGATGACAAGCCGTCCGCATTGCGTCGGCCCGGCGGTGCTCTAAGGTCCCCGCCGGGATAGAGGGGGAAGACCAAGATGCGATCCATGCTTCTGCTGGCGGCGGCCGTGGCCGCCCTGTCGGGACCGGCCGCGGCCCAGGCTCCGGCCTCGGCGCCCGCCGATCTGCGCGCCGCCATCGCCGCCGACTACGACGCCAATCTGGGCGCCCTGTGGGAGCATCTGCACCGCAACCCCGAGCTTTCGACGCTGGAGGTCAGGACCGCCGCCCGCATGGCGCAGGAGCTGCGCGCGCTCGGCTATGACGTCACCACCGGCGTCGGCGGCAACGGCGTGGTCGCGGTGCTGCGCAACGGGCCGGGACCGACGGTCATGCTGCGCGCCGACATGGACGGCCTGCCGATCCGCGAAGAGACGGGCCTGCCCTGGGCTTCGACCGTCACCCAGGTCGATACGGACGGGGTCGAGAAGCCGGTCATGCACGCCTGCGGCCACGATGTGCACATGACCGCGCTGATCGGCGCGGCGCGCCAGATGATGGCCCGGCGCGGCGCCTGGTCGGGCACATTGGTCCTGATCGGCCAGCCCGCCGAAGAAGGGGTGCGCGGCGCCCGCGCCATGCTGGAGGACGGTCTCTACACCCGCTTCCCCAAGCCGGATTACGCCCTGGGCTTCCACGTGAAGGCCGGCCTGCCGGCGGGCCATGTCCAGGTGCCCGAGGCCATCGCCTATTCCAGTTCCGACAGCCTCAGCATGACGGTGCGCGGCGTCGGCGGCCACGGCGCCTCGCCGCACATGACGGTCGATCCGGTGGTGATGGCCTCCTACATCGTGGTGGCGCTTCAGACCCTGCGCAGCCGCGAGATCAGCCCGCTGGAAGGCGCCGTGGTCACCGTCGGCTCGATCCACGGCGGCGCCCGCGCCAACATCATCCCCGATGAGGTCGAACTGCAACTGACCCTGCGCGCCGACAGTCCCGAGGTGCGCACCCATCTGCGCGCGGGCGTCGAACGCATCGCCCGCAACACGGCCCTGGCCCTGAACGCGCCCGAGGATCGGCTGCCCATCGTACGCCAGCCCAGCGCCGGAGTGCCGCCGGTGATCAACGACACCCCCCTGGCGCTGCGGCTGCGTCAGGTCATCGCCGACGGCATGGGCGCCGATGTGCTGGTCTCGCCGCCGCGCACCAGCATGGGAGCCGAGGACTTCGCCCTGTACGGCCAGCCTGAAACGGGGGTGAAGGCGGTCTTCTTCGACGTCGGCGGCACCGCGCCCGAGCATCTGGCCGAGGCCGCGCCCCACCATTCATCGCATTTCCGCATCGAGCCGCGCCCCGCCGTCACCACCGGCGTCGAAGCCATGACGCTCAGCGCGATGAGCCTGCTGCCGAAACGATAATCGCCACCGTCCGATCCGTCGCCGCCTCCAGCGCCGCGTCGGACAGGTCGCCCGCGTCCACCGTCGCCATCCGCTCGGCCGCGCCGCCGCTGCGGCGATAGGCCGGGTCGTAGTGAGTCTCGATCAGGGCGGCCGCCAGGGCCAGGTGATCGCCCGCCGCCGCCAGCGCGCGCCATTCAGCCAGCGTCGCCTTGGACACATGGCGCGGCATCCGGGCGAAGGCGCGTTCCAGGGCCTCGGCGTCTGCCGCCGTCGCCGCATAGGCTCGTGCGCTGAAGGCCGCCCGCGCCGCGACCGAGGCGCTCAGTCCGATCCGGGGCGCCGCGCCCATGGCCGCCCACAGGCGGGACGGAACCAACCGGGCGCCGACCTTGCTCGATTCCGCCTCGACCACGACCGGCCGCGCGGGGTCCAGCCGTTCCAGGGCCGCGAAAATCCGACTCTCGAACAGTTTCTGGCTGGGCTGGCCGCCCGGCATGGCCCCGAACAGCGAGCCGCGATGATTGGCCAGGCCCTCCAGGTCCAGCGTCTGCACGCCGCGCGCCGCCAGCCGCCCCAGCACCTCGGTCTTGCCCGCACCGGTCGGCCCGTCCAGCAGCACCAGCCGATGCGCCAGCGGCCGGTCGTACAGCTCCGCCGTCACCGCCTGGCGCCAGGTGCGATAGCCGCCGTCCAACACCGTCACGGTCCAGCCGACCTGGTCCATCACCGCCGCCATGGCCCCGGACCTCTGCCCGCCGCGCCAGCAGTGGACCAGCGGCCGGAAGCTGCCGTCGCGATCCGCCAGCGCCCCCTCCAGATGATCGGCGATATTGCGCGCCACCAGGGCCGCCCCCATACGCCTGGCGCGGAATTTGGAGCCTTGCACATATTCCGTTCCGACCACCACGCGCTGGGCGTCGTCCAGCACCGGCAGGTTGATCGCACCGGGCAGGTGGTCCTGGGCGAACTCGCCGGGGCTGCGCACGTCGATGATCGCGTCGAAGGCGTCGCGCGCGGCCAGGCCGACATCGCGGGTGCGGCGGATCACGCGACCCGCACCCGCGCCGGCCCCTCGACCACCCGGCCGATCACGGCGGTGCGGTCGAAACCGTCGGCATGAGCCAAGTCCAACAGCGCATCCGCCGCCTCGGGCGCGCAGGCGATCAGCAAGCCGCCCGAGGTCTGGGGATCGGTCAGCAGGTCGCGCGTCGAACCCGCCTCCAGCCCCTCAACCGCCTCGCCGTAACTCGCCCAGTTGCGGCCCGAGGCGCCGGTGCGCACCCCCTGGGCCAACAGGGTCTCGACCCCCGCCAGCAACGGCGCGGCGTCCGCCGTGATCTGAACCGTCGCCTGCGCCCCCCGCGCCATCTCCAGCGCATGACCCAGCAGGCCGAAGCCGGTCACGTCGGTCACCGCATGCACGCCCGCGCGCCCGGCCAGTTTCGCCCCCAAGGTGTTCAACTGCGTCGTCGAGGCGATCATGGCGGCGTATCCCGCCGCGTCCAGCCGCCCCTGTTTGAAGGCCGCGCTCAGCACCCCGACGCCCAGCGCCTTGGTCAGGATCAGCACGTCGCCAGGCCGCGCTCCCCTGTTGGTCAGCACCTGTTCGGGATCGACCAGGCCCAGGGCGACCAGCCCATAGATCGGCTCGACGCTGTCGATCGAATGGCCGCCCGCCACCGGAATGCCCGCCGCCGCGCAGACGCTCGCGCCCCCCGCCAAGATCCGGCCGATGGTCGCCGTCGACAGCACATTGATCGGCATGCCCACCAGGGCCAGGGCCAGGATCGGCGCCCCGCCCATGGCATAGACGTCGGACAGGGCGTTGGTCGCGGCGATGCGGCCGAAGTCGAACGGATCGTCCACCACCGGCATGAAGAAGTCGGTCGTCGCCACCAGGGCCTGGCGCTCGTTCAGCCGCCACACCGCCGCGTCGTCGCTGGTCTCGGTCCCAACCATCAGGTTGGCGAACCCCGCCGTCTGGGGCGTCGCCGCCAGCATTTCGCGCAGCAGGCCCGGCGCGATCTTGCAGC
Organism: Brevundimonas sp.; assembly: GCF_036732845.1. GTDB lineage: Bacteria > Pseudomonadota > Alphaproteobacteria > Caulobacterales > Caulobacteraceae > Brevundimonas. The sequence goes on from NZ_DAINBO010000011.1 coordinate 8,035, forward strand.
CGCAGCCGCCGCCGTGGGCGAGCGAGGTCAGGCGGGGTTCGGGCGTCTCCATGCCGACGGCTTAGCCCAACACCGCCCGAACGCAACGGGGCTTTACCTCCGCCGCGTCAACCGCCCATGCTGCCGCCTCGCCGTCGGAGACCCGCGCCATGATCACCGTCCATCACCTGAACGACAGCCGCAGCCAGCGCATCCTGTGGCTGCTGGAGGAGCTGGGCCTGCCCTATGAGGTGAAACGCTATCAGCGCGACCCCAAGACCATGCTGGCCCCGCCCGAGCTGAAGGCGATCCATCCCCTGGGCAAGTCGCCGGTCGTGGACGACGGGGATGTGCGGGTGGCCGAGACCGGGGCCATCATCGAACACATACTGGACACGCACGGGAACGGCCGCCTGCGTCCGCCGCCGCGTACGCCCGAGGGGCGGCGTTTCACCTATTGGCTGCACTATGCCGAAGGTTCGGCCATGCCGCCCCTGCTGCTGAAACTGATCTTCAGCCAACTGCCCAAACGGGCGCCCGGCCTGGTGCGGCCCATCGTCAACGGCGTCGCGGCCAAGGCTCAGTCCGGCTTCATCGACCCGCAACTGAAGGCCCACGCCGACTTCTGGGAGGCGGAGCTGGCCCAGTCCGAATGGTTCGCCGGCGACGCCTTCAGCGCCGCCGACATCATGATGAGTTTCCCGGTCGAGGCGGGCGCCCAGCGCGCCTTCCGCCGCCAGGACCGGCCCCGGCTCGACGCCTTCCTGAACCGCATCCACGCCCGCCCGGCCTATCAGCGGGCGCTGGAGCGCGGCGGTCCCTACGCCTATTCCTGAGCGCCGATCCGCCCGCAGCGGTCGGGCCGACGCGGCGGCGGAACGGGCGCGCGATCCGGCCGAGGCGGAGCACCGTTATCCGCGATCTTGAATTTTCTCGTCCATCGGCCTAGTCTTTTCGTCCCCCGCCGCGCTCGCCCCGCGGCGGGATTCACTTTCCACCGACCTACTTCCAGTCTCCAGGGCGACCAAGAAACTCACGACACAATGGAAAAAGTGCCGATGACGGCCGAGGGCTATCGCACCCTCGACGATCAGTTGAAGCAATTGAAGTCGGTCGAACGGCCGAGCGTGATCGCGGCCATCTCCGAGGCTCGCGCCCACGGCGACCTGTCCGAAAACGCCGAATATCACGCCGCCAAGGAGCGCCAGGGCTGGATCGAGGGCCAGATCGCCGAGATCGAGGACAAGATCAGCCGCGCCCAGGTGATCGACGTCTCCAAACTGTCGGGCGACCAGGTCAAATTCGGCGCCACGGTGACCGTCATCGACGAGGACACCGAAGAGAAGAGCCGCTACCAGATCGTCGGCGAGCACGAGGCCGACGTGAAGGCGGGCCGCATCTCGGTCGCGTCGCCGATCGCGCGGGCCTTGATCTCCAAGGCCGTCGGCGACACGGTCGAGGTCAACACCCCCGGCGGGGTCAAGGCCTATGAAATCGCCAAGGTCGAGTGGAAATAAGCCCGTGACGGCGGCCGGATCGTCTCCGACCGCCCCACTCCTGACGATCCGCGTCGTCTCGGACGGGCGCGTCGGCATCCGCAACCAGGCCCTGGGCCTGGCCGAGGCCGTCGCCCGCCGCACGTCCGCGCGCATCCAGGACCGCAAGGTCCGCTGGAAGCGCGCCTTCGACTGGCTGCCCGCCGACCTGAAGCAGCGCTTCATGCTGGACAACGTGACCAACGCCCTGGACGGCGACCCGCCCGAGCTGTGGATCGCCGCCGGCCGCGCCAGCCTGCCCCTGTCGCTATGGATGCGGCGGGGTCCGGGTCCCCGCCCCTTCGTCGTCCAGATCCAGGACCCGCGCCTCGATCCGGCGCGCTTCGACATGGTCGTCGCCCCGGCGCACGACGAACTGACGGGCGCCAACGTCCTGTCCATCATCGGCAGTCCGCACCGCATCACGCCCGATCGCCTGACCGAGGCCGCGCCGGTCTATGTCGATCAGATCGGCGCCCTGCCGCATCCGCGCATCGTCGCCATGATCGGCGGCAAGTCCAAGGCCTTCGACCTGACCGACGATCACGCCGCGGCCCTGGCCGAGCGCATCGCCGACACGGTGACCAAGGCCGGCGGCTCTCTGTTGATGACCTTCTCGCGCCGCACGCCCGAGAGCGCCCGCAAGATCATGACCCGCCGTCTGCGGACCCTGCCGAGCTGGATCTGGCGCGGCAGCGGACCCAATCCCCTGTTCGCCTTCCTGGAGGCGGCCGACCACGTCCTGGTCACCGAGGACAGCGCCAACATGGCCGCGGAGGCCGCCTCGACCGGAAAGCCGGTGCACATCCTGCCGATGGCCGCCACCGGCGCGGGCGACAAATTCGCCCGCCTGCACGAAGCCTTGTCGGCCCACGGCGCCGCGCGGCCGTTCAGTCCGCCGTTGCAGACCTGGCGCTATACGCCCCTGGCCGAGACCGACCGCGCCGCCGAGGCGGTGCTGAAGGCCATGGCCGCCCGGCGCTAGTCGCCGCCGTCCGAGCTGTCGGGCTTGCGATCATCCGACTTGCGCCGTCGCGAGGCGTCCAGACCCGCGCCGATCGCCACCCCGATGGCGATGCCCATTCCGATGCCCAGCGCCAGGTTGTCCATGGCGATGCCCAGCGCCGAGCCTATGGCGACGCCCAGGGCGATGCCGATGCCGGTGAAGCTGCGTCGTTCCATATTCCGCCTCCCAAAGCTTGGGCGACCCTAACCCTCGCCTCGGCCTGAGACCAAGCGACGCTTCTCGTTCGGAAATCACTCAGGATCTGACGGGGGCGTCGGCGCTCATGTCCGGCGTTCGACTTGCGCGACGGACGGTCTCGGCTGTGGAGCAAGGGGGCGCCCCACTGGTCCCCGGCGGAATCGACGTTAAGTAGGACGCATGAGCATCTCGCCCCGCACCGTCCGCGTCGCCGTCATCGGTTCCGGTCCCGCCGGTTGGACCGCCGCCATCTACGCCGCCCGCGCCTCGCTGAACCCGGTGGTCATCGCCGGCATCCAGCCGGGCGGCCAACTGACCATCACCACCGATGTCGAGAACTATCCGGGCTTCGCCGAGACCATCCAGGGTCCCTGGCTGATGGAGCAGATGGAGGCCCAGGCCCGTCACGTCGGTACGGAAGTCATCCACGACATCGTCACCCGCGCCGATCTGTCAGCCCGCCCCTTCCGCCTGACGCTGGATTCGGGCGGTGAGATTCTGGCCGAGACGGTGATCATCTCCACCGGCGCCCAGGCCAAATGGCTGGGGCTGGAATCCGAGGCGAAATACCAGGGCTTCGGCGTCTCGGCCTGCGCCACCTGCGACGGCTTCTTCTATCGCGGCAAACAGGTGGTGGTGGTCGGCGGCGGCAACACCGCCGTGGAGGAGGCGCTGTTCCTGACCAATTTCGCGTCGAAGGTCACGGTGGTGCATCGCCGTGACGAGTTCCGCGCCGAGAAGATCCTGCAAGACCGCCTGTTCGCCCATCCCAAGATCGAGGTGATCTGGAACCACGCCGTGGACGAGATCCTGGGCGTCACCGAGAACGGCGGCTCCAACGTCGTCGGCGTCCGGCTGAAGGACGTCGGCACGGGCGCGACGCGTCAGATCGACGCCGACGGCGTCTTCATCGCCATCGGCCACGCCCCCTCGTCGGAACTGTTCGCCGGTCAGTTGCAGACCAAGACGGGCGGCTATCTGGTGGTCAAGCCGGGCACGACCTCGACCGCCGTCGAGGGCGTCTACGCCGCCGGCGACGTGACCGACGACGTCTATCGCCAGGCCGTCACCGCCGCCGGCATGGGCTGCATGGCCGCCCTGGAGGCCGCCCGCTTCCTGGCCGAGGAGGACCACAAGGCCGCCGGCCATCCGATCAGCCACAAACAGGCCGAGAAGATCGGGGTCTGGTGAGACCCTAGTCGAAGGCCCGGTCAGGCCGCCGGACGGCCGACTTCTTCCACGGCCATGGCCGTCACCCCGGGCGGCGGCGGCGCGGCCGCGCGCGGCGGCTGGGCCTGGAAGGTGTCCAGCCGGGCGTTGATCTCGGCGACCTCTTCACGCGTCGGCAGACGGCGTCCGCCCAGGCTGGCCGCGCCCACGACGCGGGTCTGGCCGTCGATCTGGACGGTGCGCATCTCCACGCCGTTGGCCCTGGCGATGGCCTCGACGCTGTCGGGATCGGCCGTGGCGCCGACATCGACGGCCGTCAGCAGACGCGGCCGCGAGAACCGGGCCTCGTCGATCAGGGGTTCGCGGCCCAGATAGGCCTGACGGAAGGCCGCCGTCTCGCCGCTGACCCCCTTCCAGCGATAGAAGATATGCGCCCCGATCTGGGTGATCTTGGCCAGGGTCGGCGACCACCAGGGATGCACATAGTCGGCGTGGTAATGGGTCGCGGTGCCGACGCTCTGGTTCACATGGCCGGCCAGGGCGCGCTCGGCCGTCCGCCGCGCTCGCTCCCATGCCCAGCCCACCGGCGCCTGGCCCAAGGAGCCGTCGCAGGTGAAGCTGAACTGACAGCCCGTGGTCCGCTCCGCGCCCTGGAACACCACGCCGCAGACGCTGTTCGGATAGTTCGGATCGCGCACCCGGTTCAGCACCACCTGGGCCACGCCCTCCTGGCCCAGCGAAGGCTCCAGCGCGGCCTCGTAATAGACCGCCTGGGTCAGGCAACGCAGGGCGCGGCGGCGATCCTCGGCCGTCTTGGGCGCGAATTTGAAGGCCAGGGCGGGGCGCAGGGCGTTCGTGGCTGCGGGCATGGCCGCGTTCAGCTTCTGCGCCTCCAGGCCCGTCGCGCCCAGTTCAAGCCCCGGCTTTCCGGCCAGGGTCAGGCTCTCCCAGCCCGGCGTCAGCCCATACAGGGCCGCCTGTCGGAACAGCGGATCGTGCCGTCGCGCCAGGGCCAGTTGCGCCGGGTCCAGACGTCCGCGCACGGCGGCCATGCCGTCTTCCGACAGGTCGCCGTGGGTCAGGCGGGCCACGGCTTCGGCCGTGCGGTCCATGTCGGGCCGGGGCGTCGATCCGGCGGCCATGGCCACGCCCAGGGCGGCCAGCACGGCCGGAGCCGCGGCGACGCCGCGAGCCGCCAAAGCTTTCAGCCGGTTCCAACGGGCGCGGTGCATGGACATCCTTTAAGCGGCCCGATGCGGCCGTTTCACGACCGGATATCGGCGGTCGGCGCGCGGTTTAGCGCCCGTCCGGGGCCGCGCGCAACATCCCGTTGTCTTTTCATCGACGGTGAAACGCCCGATCGTCCAGGCGGTTGCGCCCGCGCCGATCCCGTCCACGCCGGTCATGATCGCGGCCTTCATCAAGGGCGGGTCTCCGAATTTCGGCCTGTCCGACACGACTTAAGGTGGGAAGCGTGAAACCCTTCGCCAAGTCCGCGCGGCGGCGCTACTCATGGTTTTTCATCGTGATGGACCGCACGGAACGCCCGAGCGGACCCAAACGTTGCGGTTTTTCGCGTCCTGGCGAAACTCGGGGGAGCAATGAGGGCCGTCCACGTCTTCGCGCGGGCGTTCGATTTCGAGACCGCGCTGTCGCGTCTGGCGCGCCGCCCCGTCACGTCTCCGTTCCAGAGCCTGCTCATCGGCGTCGTCTGCGCGGCCTTGGCCATCGGTTGGCGTTTCGCGGCCTCGGGCCTGTACGGCCAGTCCAGCGGCTTCATGATCCTGTTGCCCGGCGTGATCCTGGCGGCCCTGGCGGGGGGGCGGATCGCGGGGTTCACGGCCACCGCCGGATGCCTTCTGCTGGCCCAGCTCGTTCTGAGCAAGGACGTTCAGGGCGTCGGGGTTTGGGACCGGGCGGGCGTGGCGTCCACGGTCAATTTCGTCATCGTCGGCGTCTTCATCACCTTCGTCGCCGCCGCCCTGCGCAAGACGGTGATGCGGCTGGAGACCTCCTTGCGCGCCCTGACCGTCTCGGACGCCCGCGCCGAAGAGACCGAGACCTGGCTGCACGGCTTCAGCGAACTCTCCCCCGCCCTGCTGTGGATGAGCGGCCCGGCGGGCGAGTGCGTCCATCTGAACAAGGCCCAGCGGAAATTCTGGGGCGTGGCCGACGATCCCTCGACCTTCGACTTCGCCTCGACCCTGCATCCCGACGACCGGGACCGGGTCCTGGCCGAGAGCGCCGCCGCCGCCCGCGCCGCCCAGGGCTTCAGCACCGAGGCCCGCTACCGGCGCGCCGACGGCGTCTGGCGCATATTGCGCACCCAGGCCCAGCCTCGCTTCGCCCGTGACGGGACCTTCCTGGGCATGGCCGGGGTCAACACCGACGTCACCGAGGCCCGCGCCGCCGAGGCCGCCCTGCGCGAAAGCGAGGCGCGCTTCCGCCTGATGGCCGACACCGCGCCCTCGCCCGTCTGGCTGACGAACGTCGAGGGCGAGATCGAGTTCGCGAACACGGCCCTGATCGAATTCTTCGGCGGTCCCGTCGAACGGATTCTGGGCCACGTCTGGAAGCGGGTCATGCACCCCGACGACCAGGACGCCGTCGCCGCCGTCCAGGCCCAGGCTCGGCCCGCGCGCGCGCCCTACGGCTTCGAGGCTCGGTTTCCCCGCACCGACGGGTCGTGGCGCTGGATGCGGGTCGCGGTCAAGCCGCGGCGCGACGCCGAAGGCGGCTTCCTGGGCTATGTCGGCATGGCCTTCGACAGCACCGACACGCGCGAGGCCCTGGACGCCCTGGCCGCCCAGGAGCGCCGCCAGAGCTTCCTTCTGGGTCTCAGCGACCGCATTCGCGACCTGTCCGATCCCACCGAGATCATGGGCGCGGTCGAAAAGGCCCTGGGCGACGAACTGGGCGTTCATCGCGTCGGCTACGGCGAGTTGGACCCGCGTCGCGGGGTCGTCGCCAACACCCCCGACTGGACCTCCGGCGTCACAAGCGTCCAAGGACCGTTCGGGCTGCACGTCTTCGGCGAGGCCCTGATGGAGGACCTGGCCCAGGGTCGGACGGCCGCCGTCCCCGACGTACGGCTGGACCCGCGCACCGCCGATGTGGCCGACGCCTTCGAGACCATCCAGACCCGCGCCATCATCCGCGCGCCCCTGATCCGCGGCGGCCGGCTGCGCGCCTTTCTCTATGTCCACGACGCCGATGTCCGCGACTGGACGCCGGACGAGATCGGCTTGGTCGAGGCCGTGGCCTCGCGCACCTGGACCGAGGTCGAGCGCGCCCGCGCCGAAACCGCCGTGCGCGAGAGCGAGCAACGCTTCCGCGCCGTCGCCGACACCGCCCCGGTGCTGATCTGGGTCACCGATCGGGATCAGGTGCGCGAATTCGTGAACCAGGCCTATGTCGCCTTCAGCGGCGGAACCTATGAACAGGCGCGGCTGGCCGACTGGCGCGCGATCATCCACGCCGACGACCGCGAACGGATCGTCGCCGAATCCCAGGCCGGAGAAGCCGCCGGCGCCCCCTTCTCGATGGAGGCGCGCTATCGCCGCCACGACGGGGAATACCGCTGGCTGAAGACCTTTTCGCGCCCGCGCCTGGGTCCGGCCGGTCCCGTGGCCGGCTTCGTGGGCGTGGCCTTCGACGTGACCGAGATCCGCGAGTCCAACGCACGGCTGGCCGCCGCCGCCGCCGAGCGCGACGCCATCCTGGGTCAGTTGGCCGAAGGCGTCATCGTCACCGACCCTGACGGCCGGATCATCTTCATCAATGAGGCGGCCGCCCGCCTGCACGGGGTGCAGACGCTGGACGTCGCCCCGCAGGACTACGCCCAGACCTATCGCCTGCTGACCGAGGACGGCCGCCCCCACCCGCCGGAGACCTTGCCGCTGTCCCGCGCGGTGGAGAAGGGCGAGACCGTGCTGAACGCCCGCTGGCGCATCCGCAGACCCGACGGCGTCGAGGTGCTGGCCGTCGGCAACGCCCGTCCGGTCTTCGGTCCCGACGGCGCGCGCATGGGCGCGGTCCTGACCCTGCGCGACGAGACCGCCCGGGTCGAGGCCGAGCACCGCATCGCCGAATCCGAGGCCCGTTTCCGCACCGTGGCCGACAGCGCCCCGGCCCTGATCTGGATGAGCGACGACCAGTTCCAGATCATCTTCGCCAACCGTCGCTACAAGACCTTCTTCGGCGTCCGCTCGAACAGCCGCCTGACCCCCGCCTGGCGCCGGCGCATCCACCCCGAGGACCTGGCGCGCTTCGAGGCCGGCTTCGCCACGGCGCATCAGGTGCGCGACCGGTTCGAGGCCGTGGTGCGCATGTCCCATCACAGCCTGGGCGAACGCTGGCTGCGCACCGAGGGCGTGCCGCGCTACGACGCCTCGGGCGTGTTCCAAGGCTATGTCGGCGCCTCGATCGACGTCACCGACGCCAAGCGGGCCGAAGACGACCTGAAGCGCATCAACGAACTGCTGGAAGAGCGCGTCGGCGAGGCGCTCGCCGAAAAGGCCAAGGCCGAGGCCGATCTGCTGCACGCCCAGCGGATGGAGGCGGTCGGCCGTCTGACCGGCGGCGTGGCCCACGACTTCAACAACCTGCTGACCGTGGTCATCGGCGCCCTGGACATGATCCTGCGCGCGCCCGAGGACGCCGCGCGGCGCAAGAAGCTGGGCGAGGCCGCCCTGGCCGCCGCCCGGCGCGGCGAACGGCTGACGCATCAGCTTCTGGCCTTCTCGCGGCGCCAGGCCCTGCGCCCCGAGGCCATCGACCTGAACGGACTGATCCGCGAGGGCGAGCCTCTGCTGCGCCGCGCCGTGGGCGAGGCGGTCGAGTTCAAGCTGAAGCTGAAACGCGGCGGCGTGCGGGTGAACGTCGATCCGGCCCAGTTCGAGGCCGCCCTGTTGAACCTGATCGTCAACGCCCGCGACGCCGTGGGCGACAAGGGCCGCATCACCGTCCAGACTCTGGACTGCACGGTCGCCGCCGGAGAAATCCCTGAACTGGCCGCCGGAACCTATGTCTGCGTCGGTGTGTCCGATGACGGGGCCGGCATGACGCCCGAGGTCATGGACCGGGTGTTTGAACCCTTCTTCACCACCAAGTCGGTCGGCAAGGGCACCGGCCTGGGCCTGTCCCAGGTGTACGGGTTCGCGCGTCAGTCCGGCGGCGGCGTGCGCATCGCCTCCAAGGTCGGACGCGGAACCGAGGTCCGCCTGTTCCTGCCGCCTCTGACCCGCACCATAGAGGCGCCGGTCGAAAGCGCCCGCGCCGCCTCGCCCACCGCGCCCGCGGGCCGCCGCATCCTATTGGTCGAGGACGACATCGCCGTCGCCGCCGTGGCGGCCGACCTGCTGAAATCCATGGGCCTGGAGGTCACCATCGCCGAAACCGCCCCCCAGGCCCTGAACGTGCTCAAGAAGAAGCGTTTCGACCTGATGATGACCGACATCGTCATGCCTGGCGGCATGACGGGCGTCGAACTGGCGCGCCGGGTCGCGCCCCGGCATCCGGCCATGCGCATCGTCCTGACCTCGGGCTATGCGGGCGACGACGTCGACGAGGCGTTGAAGGACGCCCCCTGGCCCTTCCTGCCCAAGCCCTATTCGGCCGACCGGCTGCGCCGCATCCTCGACGAGGGCGAACTGCCGAGCTGATGCGAAAACGGCCGCCGGGTCGCCCCGACGGCCGTGTCCGTTCAACGATGTCGAAAAATCAGCGACGCGCCTTGCGGGCGGCGTAGCGCGCGTCGCGGCGCGCCTTCTGCTCTTCCTTGGTCAGTTGCTTGCGCTCCTTGCGGGCGGCGCGCTTCTCGGCGTCGATCGCCTCCTGGGCCTCGCGTTGCGCGTCCAACTGGGCCGCTTCCTTCTCGGCCTTTTCCCGCCGACGCTCGGCCTTGGCCAGCTCGTGCTGCTGGCGCAGGGCCTCCTTTTCGGCGGCGCGCTTGGCGGCCAGCTTGTCGAACTCAGGGTCCGGTGCGGCGGTCTTGGGCTTGAAACGGGCGAGCAGGGCCTTCTTGGCCTCCTGCTGGGCGGTCAAACGGTCGGTGAAGCCGGTGTTCTTCAGATCTCTCATGCGAGCGTATGGGTGTCCTTCATCACGCGGCCGAAACGGCGACCGCCGTCGTCTTCATTTGGGATGCCGCACGCTGAACCCCAAACGGCGGCGAAAATCAAGGGTCGCTTAGCCGGATTCGCCCGCGGGGCGCGCGCCTTGCAGCAAGGTCAGGATCAGCATGTCCTGATCCACGGGCGTCCGGCAGCCCAGATCCAGGCCCCGCACCCGCGTCGTCACGCCGTCGTGGCGGATGCAGGCGGCGACCGGCCGACCGGTCAGGGCGCGGCATCCGGTCCAGGTCGTGGCCCAGTGCAGCGTCAGCCCCGAGGCCAGGGTCTGGGACCCGGCGTCCTCGCCCGTGTCGCCGCGTTCCCCCAGGGCCGTGCGCATGGCTTCTTGCGAACAGGGTTCGGTCTCGGACACCTCGACATAGGCGGCGGTGCGCGTCCAGGTCCGGTCGCCCTCCAGCACCAGGCCGCCGTCGAAACGTTCGACCCGCAGGGCGGCGGGATCATAGGCCGTCTCCAGCCCGCCCAGCCGCAACGTCGCCGCCTGACCGACGGCCAAGGGCGCGACAAGGGGCGCGGCGAGGCTCAACAGCACAAGGGCGGCGGTCTTCATCGGCGTCTCCGTTGCGCCGATTGGAGCGGTTCGGACCTCTTTCGTCGTCTGTCGAGACCTGACGTCGCCGTCCCGCGTCGGCCGCGCGCGTCAGTTCGGTTTCGACGCCTGGCCCACCGCCGCGCCCGCCGCGCCGCCCACGACGGCCCCCACGGGACCGGCCACCACCGCCCCGGCCACGGCGCCGGTCGCCGCCTTCTGTTCGATGGTCGCGCCGCAACCGGCCAGCATCAACACGGCCAGGCCGCACGACGCCGCCTTGTTTGAAACTCTCATGCTCTCGCGTCTCCTGTCCGTCCGATGAAACGAACCGGCCCGAACGGCGGTTCCCTCGCCACAGTCGTTTTCAGATTTCGACGGGAAACGGATCACCGTGAATCCTGACGAACAATCGTCGCCGGATCGATTCGACGATGGCTGTGCAGACGCTCAGACGATGGATACAGTATTGCACCGCACAGCTAGAGCGATGACGCCTCCACATCTGACGATACGGCTCAACCGCGCGAAATCTTCTCATTTTTGTTGCGGCGCAGCATTAAGTTGCGAATCAACCACATTGACGCCATAAACGGATGGCTATAGGCGCGCCTTCCCGACGCCCGGTCCCATGCCGAGCACCGGTTCCGCGGCCGAACCCCGAGACGGGCGTTCGGCAGGCGAGACGACCCGAGGGCGACGATTCCCGCCCTGCTGAACAGGACCACGCCTTTGTCCCATGCCCTCAGCCTGAGCGCCTTCAGGCCTGCCGACCGTGTGGCCCGTATGCGGCCCATGGCGACGGCGGCCGTGTTCGGCGGTCTGGTCGGGTTGGCCGTCGGCGGCGCCTATCTGGGCGGCGCGGCGGCGAAGGCGAGCACGGTGCGCGGCCAGGCCGAGCGCATTCAGGCGGCGACGTCCGCCGGTTTCACCGAAGAGGCCCTGTCGGCCGCCGCCGGGGGTCTGGACGAAGGCGCCCTGGCCATCGCCCGGCGTCATGATCCCTACACCGTCGCCGGCTCGGCCCAGCGGGACCGTCAAGCGGCCCTTCTGACCGCGCGGCTGGAACAGCTTCGCGGAACCCCCGCCGCCGGTCTGCGTCGCGTCAGCCTGACCGGTCCCACGGTCCAGCCCTTCCGTCTGGGCGTCGCCATCGACGAATCCCGCGATCTCGATTGCCTGACCCAGGCCGCCTATTACGAAGCGCGCGGCGAAGGTTCCGACGGCATGAAGGCCGTGGCCCAGGTGGTGTTGAACCGCGCCCGCCACGGCGCCTTCCCCAACAGCGTCTGCGGCGTGGTGTTCCAGGGCGCCGGTCGCCGCACCGGCTGCCAGTTCAGCTTCACCTGCGACGGCTCCATGCAGGGCCGCGTCAACCGCGCCGCCTGGAACCGCGCCCGCGACATCGCCTCGCGCGCCCTGTCCGGCTACGTCTATGCGCCGGTCGGTTCAGCCACCCATTTCCACACCACCGGCGTCGCCCCGGCGTGGCGCAACTCTCTGGTGCGGGTGACCCAGGTGGGCCAGCACCTGTTCTACCGCTTCGGCGGCCGTTCCGGCTCCAGCGCGGCCTTCACCTACGCCGCGCGCCCCTCGGCCGCGACCGACCAGGGCCAGTTGATCCAGGCTGGTCTCGATCCGGTCGAGACCGCGCGCCAGGCCGGTCAGGCCGTGGCCTACACCCTGCTGCTGGCGCAGGAGGCCCGCCCCGCCGCGACGGCCGAGGTCTCGACGACGGCTCAGGCTGCGCCGACTGCCGCCGCCGCTCAGGACGCCGCCGCCAAAAACCCCGCCTAGGGTCCGTCTCCGACACCGCGTATCGCACCGTCCATGACGAGCATGGAACGGAGCTTGCGGGTCTGATCGGCAACCGTCCCGCTCCGGGACGGATGAGGCCTCGATCATGTCCGCGTTCTCGTCCCCGACATCCTCCACCCCCTTGCGCGGCGGGGCGCTGGACGCCTTGCGCTTCGTCGCCGCCCTGTTCGTCGTGGTGTTCCATTTCGGGGACCAGGCGCCGGTCGCCCTCAGTGAACTGCATCCCTTCCTGGGCCGCGGCTATCTGGCGACCGACTTCTTCCTGATGCTGTCGGGCTTCGTCCTGGCCAAGGCCTATGGACCGGCGGTCGCCGCGCACCGCATCTCGCTGGGGCGGTTCTGGTCCAAGCGGTTCGTGCGCTGCTATCCGACCCATCTGATCACCCTGGCCCTGTTGGCCGCCATGGTCGGCGCGGGCGCCCTGCTGGGCTTCACCTCGGACAATGCGGGCCGTTTCGACTGGTCCGGCCTGCCCGCCCAGGTGCTGCTGCTGCACGCCTTCGGCCTGGGCGGCGGTCACTGGAACATCCCCAGTTGGACCATTTCAACCCTGCTGATCTGCTACGCCTTCTTCCCGGTGCTGTGGCGCGCCATGCTGCGCATCGCCAATCCGGCCTCCGCGCTCAGCCTGGGCCTGCTGATCCTGACGGTCTCGAACCTGCTCAGCGTCGCCCTGCTCGGCAGCGAACAGTTCAACCTGCCGTTCCAGTGGTGCTTTTTCCGCGCCGCACCGCTGTTCCTGGTCGGCCTGACCCTGGCGCGCGCGGTGCAGACCGCCGACTTCAAGGCCTCGACGGCGCGCGTCATCGGCTTCGGCGGCGGCGCGGTCCTGGTGCTGAACGCCGTGCTGGCCGGTCCCGACATGATCAACATCCTGTCGATCTGCGCCGTCATGATCGGCTGCGGCGCTTCGCCGACCACCCGCGCCCTGCCCTTCGCCGCCTGGGGCGCGCGGGTCAGCTTCTGCCTGTTCATGGTCCACACCCTGACCGGCGCGGTCTGGTTCGACGTGGTGCAGCCCCTGGCCACGCGCCTGGTTCCGGCCCTGGCCGACGGTCCCGTGCTGGGCTGGGCGATGTGGAGCGGCGCCTTGGTCGCCACCGTGATCGGCGCGGCCCTGTACGACCGCTTCGTCGACAGCCCAATCCAGCGCGTGCTGAACGCCCGCCTGTTCGGCCGCCGCCCCGCGCCTCAGCCCCAGATGGAGACGGCTGCGGCCTGATCCCTCACGCCTGATCCCTCAGGCCGCGTCCAGGCCGATGTCCAGCACCGGCGCCGAATGGGTCAGGGCGCCGACTGAGATCACGTCCACCCCGGTGCGGGCGATGTCGCCGACCGTCTCCAGCGTCACCCCGCCCGAGGCCTCCAGCACCGGGCGGCCAAAGGGGCTGGTCTTGGCCCGTTCGACCGCCTCGTGCAGGGCCGCCAGGCTGAAGTTGTCCAGCATGACCACATCGGGCCGTTCGACCAGGGCCTGATCCAACTGGTCCAGGGAATCCACCTCGACCTCGATCTTGACCAGGTGGCCGACGTGCGCGCGCGCGCGCCGCACCGCCGGACCGACCCCGCCGCAGACGACGACGTGGTTGTCCTTGATCAGGACGGCGTCATCCAGGCCGAAGCGATGGTTCATCCCGCCGCCGCAGGCCACGGCGTGTTTTTCCAGCGCGCGCAAGCCGGGCGTGGTCTTGCGGGTGTCGGCGATGCGCGCCTGGGTTCCCTTCACCGCCTCGACATAGGCGCGGGTCAGGGTCGCGATCCCGCACATCCGGCCCAGGATGTTCAGCGCCGTCCGTTCCGCCGCCAGCAGGGCGCGGGCCTTGGCCTGGACCCGCACCAGGGCCGCCCCGGCGCCGAAGGCCTGGCCGTCCGTGACCAGGGTCTCGACCACGGCCTCGGCGTCCAGCATCCGCACGGCGATCCGCACCGCGTCCACGCCCGCCGCGACCCCGGCCTTGCGCGCGGCGAACACGCCGTCCATCCGAGCGTCGGCGGGGATGCAGGCCTGGCCGGTCAGATCGCCCGCCCGGCCCAGGTCCTCGGCCAGCGCCGCACGCACCACCGGTTCGATCAGAAACTCCATCATGCCGCGGCCCTCTCGCGCCGATTCAGTCGAACAAGGGTGTGCGCCGCCACGTCCGACGTCTCGGGCCGGTCGTCGCGCCAATGCCCGCCCCGGCTCTCGCGCCGGTCCAGCGCCGCCTGGGCGACCAGCCGCGCCGCCGTCAGCGCCGCCGCGTCCGGGCGTTTCGCCTCCAGCCGGTCGATCAACGTCAGCAAGCTCATCAGTCCCGCCGCGTCCCGCACCGGCCCGGCATGGGCCGTCATGGCCGCGCGCAGTTCGGCCAGGTCCGCCTCGAGCAGATCCGTGGCGATCCGATCCGCCGCACCCTCGCCGGCCGGCGCCGTCTCGGCCGCCGCCGCCCGCCCGGCGCGCCGTCCGAAGGCGGCCGCCTCCAACAGGCTGTTGGAGGCCAGGCGATTGGCGCCGTGCACCCCCGCCGCCGCGCATTCGCCGACGGCGTACAGACCCTTCAGGCTGGTGCGCCCGTCCGCGTCGGCGGCGATCCCGCCCATGTGATAGTGGGCCGCCTCGGCCACCGGCATGGGGTTCAAGCGCGGATCGATCCCCGCCCCCATGCAGGCCGCGAAAACGGCGGGAAAGTGATCGGGGAACCGCGCGCCGACCGCTCGCGTCGCATCCAGAAAGGCGCCGCGCCCCTCCATCCGCGCCCGGTGCACCGCCCGGGCCACGACGTCGCGCGGGGCCAGGTCGGCGTCGGTCTCCGGTCCCAGCAGGAACCGGCCCTGACGATCCACCAGCCGCGCGCCCTCGCCGCGCAGGGCCTCGGTCGCCAGGGGCGCCGGGTCCAGGCCCAGGTCCAGGGCCGTCGGATGGAACTGCACGAACTCCGGGTCCATGATCGTCGCCCCGGCCCAGGCCGCGATCGCCAGCCCCTCGCCGCGCAAGGCCGCCGGATTGGTCGTCACGGCGTACAGGCCGCCGATCCCGCCGGTCGCCAGCACCACCGCCGAGGCCGTGACCTCGGCCCGGCGCCCGTCGCGCTCCAGCACCGCGCCGGTCACGCGTCCGGCCGCATCCTGCATCAGGCCGCGCAGGCGGGCGTCCTCCCAGATCTCGATGTTCGGCTCGGCCCGCGCCGCCGCGGCCATGGCCGACAAGATGGCCCGCCCCGCCCCGTCGCCGCCCACCCGCGCCACCCGCGCCCGCCCGTGCGCCGCCTCGCGGCTCAGCGCATAGCCGCCGTCCGCATCCCGGTCGAAGGGTGCGCCCAGGGCCGACAGCCAATCCACCGTCTCGCGCCCGGCCTCGGTCAGCGCCCGCGCCGCAGCCGCCTCGACCAGGCCCGCGCCCGCCGCCGCCGTGTCGGCCGCATGGTCCGCCGCGCTGTCGTCGGCGCTCAGGGCCGCCGCGATCCCGCCCTGCGCCCAGGCCGAGGCGCAGGCGTTCAACAGCGTGTCCGGCGTGACCACCAGAACCTTGGCTCCCGCCCGCGCCGCCTCCAGCGCCGCCGACAGTCCGGCCAGGCCACCGCCGACGATCAGTGGGCCGTCATGGCGTCTGCGGTTCATGCCGCCGCGCCTGCGACCGGGGCGAAATTCAGACCCATGAAGCCCAGGCCCAGCTCGATCCCGCCCATGATCGTGCCGTCGCTCATCAGCGCCAGGGGCGCGACGGTTGCCGCCGCACAGGCCGCCGCCGTCAGCAGATACAGGCCCAGGCTCTTGGCCGTCTCGGACGCGGTCAACGGCCGCTCCTCGTCCGAGCGCTGACCGCCGCCGCGCAGGCGGCCGATGACGGCGATGGCCAGGAAGGTCGCCAGAAACCAGCGGCCGGTCATCACGCTCCAGATCACCACCACGCCGCCGACGGCGACCAGCACCGCCTTCTCCAGCATCGGGTGCGCCCGCGCCAGCACCGGTCCCAGGGCCTTGGACCCGTCCAGCGGCGACGCCGGGACCAGGTTCACCAGATTGATCATGGCGATGAAGAAGGCCCCGAACAGCCACGCCCCGCCGCCCAGCGTCATCCACGCCGCGACGAAGGGGATCATGGCCAACAGACCGAAGGCCGGTCCCGCCAGGGACACCAGCACCCCATGCCATTCGCTGACCGGATTGCGCTGGCCCCGCGCCAGTCCGCCCAGGAAGGGGACGACATGGATATGCGCCGGTCCCATGCCCAGCCGGTTCATCGCCAGCACATGGCCGTACTCATGCACGAACAGGCCGAACACACCGGCCAGGGCCGCGACCCAGGTCCCCGTCACCCACCACAGGAAGCCGCCCAGCAGCAGGGTGGAGATCACCGCCCAGACCGGGTTCTGCGGACCCTCCAACGGCGCGGTCTCGCGCACCGGTTCGGCGCGCGCGGGGGCGGGCCGCATCGGGTGGGAATCCCAGGGACCGGGGCGACGGGCGGGGGGTTCGATCTCGCTCATTTGCCTGACCTGGGCCGTATCGGCCGCACCAGCAAGGCCGCCAGGGCCAATAGCCGCAGGGTGCGCGGGTCCAGCGTCGCCACCGCCCGCACCGGCGCCACATAGTGCATCAGATCAGCTCCACCGCCGGATGATGGCCGCGCGCCCGCACCAGGTCGTAGCGCGCCGGAACAGCGGGCGGCGGCAGATCGACCATCCGCTGCACGGCGCGGCGCGCCCGCTCGGCCACGGCGTCATCCACCGTCACCTCGAACCGCATGTGCAACAGCGCGTCGCGGATGTTCTCCAGCGTGATACGCTTCATGTGCGGACACAGGTTGCAGGGACCGATGAATTTCGTCTCCGGCGCCTCGGCCGCGACATTGGCCGCCATCGAACATTCGGTGATCAGCACCACCTGCTTGGGCCGGTTCGCCACGACATAGTCGTTCATCGCCGCTGTCGATCCGGCGAAGTCCGCCGCCTCCAGCACGCTTTCCGGGCACTCCGGGTGGGCCAGGATCTGGGCGCCCGGATAGGCCGCGCGCATCTCGGCGACATCCTGCGCGGTAAAGCGTTCGTGCACTTCGCACCGGCCGGCCCAGGCGATGATCCCGATGTCGGTTTGGGCCGCGACGTTGCGCGCCAGATATTCGTCGGGGATCAATATGACCCGGTCCACGCCCCATTCGCGCGCGGCCCATTCCACCACCTGGACGGCGTTGGCGGACGTGCAGCAGATGTCGGTCTCGGCCTTCACATCGGCGGTGGTGTTCACATAGGTGACGACCGGCAGGCCCGGATAGCGCGCCTTGATCAGCCGCACGTCCGCCCCGGTGATCGAGGCCGCCAGCGAACAGCCCGCCAGCGGATCGGGGATCAGCACCGTCTTGTCCGGCGACAGGATCTTGGATGTCTCGGCCATGAAGTGGACGCCCGCCTGGACGATCACCTTCGCATCCGACCGCGCCGCCTCCTTCGCCAGCCCCAGGCTGTCGCCGACATAGTCGCCGACCCCGTGAAAGATGTCGGGCGTCATATAGTTGTGGGCCAGGATGACCGCGTCGCGCTGGACCTTCAGCCGGTTGATCTCGGCGATCAGCGGGGCCTTTTGCGCCCACTCCAGCGGCGTCACATGATCGCGCACCTTGGGCCAGATGTGATCGGTGGCCTTGGCCACATCCGCACCGAACCCAAACCCTCCGTCCGCCATCTCGGCCTCCGCTCAATCCTTATGCTCATATCTAGCATAAGCGGGAGGAATGTAGGCTGATCGGTGAGGGATGCAAGGGGCGATCCGCTATAACGGCTCGTAC
This sequence comes from Brevundimonas sp., assembly GCF_036732845.1. Lineage (GTDB taxonomy): Bacteria > Pseudomonadota > Alphaproteobacteria > Caulobacterales > Caulobacteraceae > Brevundimonas. The sequence continues at coordinate 26,162 of NZ_DAINBO010000011.1, forward strand.
GAGAGCGCCACCAACAGCAGCATGTTGCTGGCTATGACGTGAAAGACCTTGCCCTCGGTCGCGGACGCATCAACGCCCTCCACGACATACACCTTACGTCCTTCCGTCGAACGGATGAGGGACCTGACGTGGTCGTTCCTGACGTATGCAGGGTGATCGGCGCGACAATCCCGCAGACGCATGCCGCGAACGATGCAACTGACCTCATGCTCAGGATTGGCGGGCGGTCGGTAGGGCCATGCATCTGGGCCGCGGCCGCGGCGGGGCGGGTCGAGCTGAATTTCCTCCGCCTCTTCCAACAGGTCGCGGTCGTCCTCCAACGCCCAACCGCAAGCGGTCAGGACCCGATCCAGGTTTTCAGACTCCGAGGGCAGGTCGAAATTCGCGCTGAGCGCTGTCGTCGCATCCGGGCCTGTCCTCATCGCATAGACGCCGCCTCCACGGAGAAAGCGCGCGTCCCGACCCGGTGAGGCGCTGCGGTACACGCCGGGCGCGATCGGCGCCCAGACCTGCTCCGCGCTTCTGCCGTCGACCCGTGTCCCGGTGAGGTGGATTTGGGCATCCGATTGCGGCAACCCGGTCACCGCCAATCTCAGCCTGCCGTCTTCGCATTGAAGCACAATCATCTGACCGCCTTCGTACCGAACGGCGGCGACCGATAATTTCCGCGCGGGGTCTTCCTGAAACTCCCAGTCGTCGTCCTGCGCGCAAGCGATCGACGGCGCCGTCAGCATCATCAGCGCGGCCGCCGCCAGGAACCCCTTGGTCATGCGATCTACTCCATATGCGAGCCTATCACGCCGCTCTGGATGCGCTCTCGTCAACAACGGCGACGACCGCCGCCCCCTCGTGCGCCAGCAGCCACGTCTTGCGCTCCAGCCCGCCCGCATAGCCGGTCAGGGTCCCGTTCGCCCCGATCACCCGGTGACAGGGATTCAGCACCGCGACCGGGTTCTGGCCGTTGGCCGCACCCGCCGCGCGCACCGCCCTGGGCCGTCCGACCGCCGCCGCCAACTGGCCGTAGCTGCGCGTCTCGCCCGCCGGAATGGCGCGTAGCGCCGCCCACACCGCCTCCTGGAAATCCGTGCCCGCCGTCTTCACCGCCACGCCGTCGAACGCCCGCGCGTCGCCGCCGAAATAGGCCGCGACCGCCGCCCGCGCCCTGGCGTCGGCGCGGCCCTCGACCACTTCGCCCCCCGGCGCGTGCCGGGCCAGCAGGCGTCGCATCCGGTCCTCGAAATCGGCGAAGTCCAGCGCCCGCACCGCGCCCTGGGCGTCGGTCACCAGCAGCACCTCGCCCACCGGCGACGGCAGGCGTTCCAGGGTCAAAATTTCAGGCCGCATCTCTCGTCTCCTCGATCTCGATCCCGGCGGCCGCCAGATGCGCCGCCGCATAGGCCCGCCAGGGCCGCCAGTTCTCCGCCCGCGCCAGCATGGCCGCGCTCCAGTCCTTCGGCGCCCGGTCGCTGGGCGTGTCCTCGCCGTCGTCGATCCATCGGCCCGCCAGTCTCAGGCCCGGCCGCGCCCGGACCAGGGGCGCCAACAGCGGATCGGCCGACAGGTCGCGCCCGATGGCCTCGGGGTCCGCCGACAGGTCGAACACCCGCCGCACCCGCGCCAGCACCCCGGGCAGGGCCTTCAGGTCCGACGCCTCGACCGTCGCCGCCAGCCGCCCGCCAGACCCTGGATCGGCCGCCCCCCGCTCCACGACCACCGACCCGCTCGCGCCGTCGACCGCCGGGTCCAGCACATGGGTCCAGCGCCCGTCCGCCACCGCGTCGCCGCGCGCGGCCAGCGCCGCGATCAATCCGTCCCAGTCATAGGGCGCGCGATAGGTCAGGTTCAGCCTGACCCCCGCCCCCGGCGCCCGCTCGCCGCGCCGCCTCAGGGCGCCGGGCGGCCGGTCGTACAGGGCCTGAAAGGTCTCGTTGAAGCGGCGCACGCTGCCGAACCCGGCCGCCAGGGCGACCTCGGCCATCGGCAGGTCGGTCTCCTGGATCAGCGCCTTGGCCAGCAGCACGCGCCGGGTCTGGGCCACGCTGACCGGGGCGGCGCCCAGATGCTGGCGGAACAGCCGCCGCAAATGCCGCTCGCCGACGCCCAGCCGGTCGGCCAGGGCCTCGGTCGATCCCGCGTCCAGCGCCCCGGCCTCGATCAGGGACAGCGCCCGGCTGACGGTGTTGGAGGTGCCGCGCCAAGCGCCCATGTCCGGCGCCGTCTCGGGACGGCAGCGCAGGCAGGCGCGGAACCCCGCCGCCTCGGCCGCCGCCGCCGTGGCCACGAAGATCATGTTCTCGCGCCTGGGCGTCCGCGCCGGACAGACCGGACGGCAGTAGATGCCCGTCGTCTTCACACAGCCGAAGAACCGCCCATCGAACCGCGCATCGCGCGTGACGACGGCGCGATAGCAGGCCTCCTGATCCAGATCGGTCGTATCCATGGGTGGAGTGATAGGCGGGCAAGCCGGGTTCGTCTCGCGGTTTTCGGACATGGAGGCGCGGCGCACTGCGCCGCGCCGACGAAGACCACGCGCGCCTTCTCCCTCCCCCGGAGTGGGGAGGGTGGCTGAGCCGAAGGCGAAGACGGGTGGGGGCGAGCCTCGCGCGCGGTGGTTCTCAGTTGGGCGCAGGCTAAGGTTTCGACGACGGAGCGCGTGGTCTCACCCCACCCGTCGCTTCGCGCCACCCTCCCCATCAAGGGGAGGGAGAGTCTTCCGCCACGCCCCCAGCAGCCTCCCACCTTCCCGCCCCGCTTCGCCCCGTCTAGGGTGCGCGCCCATATCCGAGGGTCTCCATGTTTCGTCGTCTGTCGCTGGTCCCGGCGCTCGCCGCCCTGATCCTGTCCGCCGCGCCCGCCCAGGCCCAGACCCTTCCGTCCATCGAGACCGTCGTCGGTCACGCCTCGGGCGCCGAGATCACCCGTTCGGCCGATGTGCGGCGCTATTTCGACGCCCTGGCCGCCGCCGATCCGGCGCGCGTCCGCATCGGCGAATACGGCCGCACATGGGAGGGCCGCCCGCTGTTCTGGGCCGCCGTCGGATCGGCCGCCAACATCGCCCGGCTGGAGCAGATCAAGGCCGCCTCGCGCGCCCTGGCCGATCCGCGTGCGACGCCCGCCGCCCAGGCCCGCGCTCTGATCGCCGACATGCCCGTCATCGTCTGGATGGCCTATTCCGTCCATGGCGATGAGATCAGCCCCGCCGACGCCGCCATGGCCGCCGCCCGCCATCTGCTGACCACGCCCGAAGGCCAGGGCTGGCTTCAGAACGTGGTCGTGGTCTTCGTGCCGACCCAGAACCCCGACGGGCGCGAACGCTTCCTGGCCGGCTTTGAACAGGCGCGCGGCCTGGCGCCCGATCCCGATCCCCTGTCGGTCGAGCGTGACCAGGACTGGCCCGGCGGCCGCTTCAACCACGCCCTGTTCGATCTGAACCGCGACTGGTTCATCCAGTCCCAGCCCGAAACGCAGGGCCACGCCGCCGCCATCCGCGACTGGCGGCCCCAGGTCGTGGTCGATTCCCACGAGATGGGTTCGGACGACACCTTCTTCTTCCCGCCCGAGGCTCAGCCGCTGAACCCGTGGATCCATCCGCGCACGCTGGAGAACCGCGCCCTGTTCGGCCGCGCCACCGCCGCCCGTTTCGACCAGGCTGGCCTGGGCTATTTCACCGGCAAGGTCTTCGACGCCTTCTATCCCGGCTATGGCGACGGCTGGCCCGGCTATCTGGGCGCGGTCTCCATGACCTATGAGCAGGCGTCCAGCCGGGGCCTGGCGGCGCGCCGCACCTCGGGCGAGGTCTTCACCTATGCCGACACGGTGCGCGGCCACCTGACCGCCAGCCTGGCCACCATCGAGACCGCCGCGAGAAATCGGGAAAGGCTGCTGAACGACTTTCACGCCTATCACGTGGACGGCGCGGCCGGACGCGGGGCCTATCTGATCTCGCGCGCAGGCGACGCCTCGGCCGCCGACCGTCTGGCGGGCCTGCTGGTGCGTCAGGGGGTCGAGGTCGGCCGCGCGCGCACCGCCTTCGCCGCCTGCGGCAAGACCTATCAGGCGGGCGACTATGTCGTGAACCTGGCCCAGCCCCAGCGCCGCATGGCCGAGGTGCTGATGAACCCCGACGTGCCGCTGGACCCCGCCTTCCTGGCTGAACAGGAGCGTCGTCGCGCGCGCGGCCTGGGCGACGAGATCTATGACGTCACCGCCTGGTCCCTGCCGCTGATGGCCGGGATCGAGGCGCCGCGCTGCGCCGCCGCGCCCGCCGTCGCCGTCGAGGCGCGCGGACCGGAGTTCTTCGACGCCGTTCCGGTGACCGCGCCGGACGCGGCCTGGGGCTATCTGGTCGCGCCGGGCGACGCCGGACTGCATTTCCTGACCGCGGCCCTGCGCGCCGGGCTGGACGTGCGCTCCAACGACAAGCCCTTCGTCCAGAACGGCCGCACCTGGCCCGCCGGGACCCTGATCCTGCCCCGCGCGGGCGACCCGGGCGACCTGACCGCGACCGTCGCGCGGCTGGCGGCCCAGACCGGCGCGGCCGTCACGGGCGTCGAGTCCTCATGGGTCGAGTCCGGGGCCAGCTTCGGCGGCGGCGACGTGGTGCGCCTGCGCGCGCCCCGCATCGCCGTGGCCTGGGACAACCCCGCCTCGCCCACCGCCGCCGGCGCCGTGCGCTGGATGCTGGAGCGCGAGTACGGCTATCCCATCACCATCATCCGCACCGAGACCCTGGGCCAGGCCGACCTGTCGCGCTTCCAGGTCGTGATCCTGCCGTCGGGCGGCGGCTATAAGGGCGTGCTGGGCGACGGCGGGGTGGCCAATCTGCGTGACTGGGTGTCGCGCGGCGGCGTGCTGATCAGTCTCGGCTCGGCCACCCGCCTGCTGGCCGACCCCGGCGCCGAGATGCTGGCCGCCCGCCGCGAGCGCGCGGTGATCGAGGGCGAGGGCGGCGACGATCCGTCCGACAAGGCCGTGGTCGACGGCGGCCTGATCGAGGCCGAACCCGCCTATCTGGAGCAGATCCATTCCGACCGCCGCAATCCCGACAGCGTCGCGGGCGTCCTGGCCTACGCCTCGGTCGATCCCGACCACTGGCTGGGGGCAGGCCTGCCGCCGCGCCTGACGGTGCTGGCGGGCGGTTCGGACATCTACACGCCCCTGCGCCGCGACCAGGGCGTCAACGCTGTGCGCTTCGTCGCCGCCGACGCCCTGTTGGCCTCGGGCCAGCTCTGGACCGAGAACCGGCGTCAACTGGCCTTCAAGCCGGTCGCCATGGTCGCCGAGAACGGGCGCGGCCAATACGTCGCCTTCACCCAGGACATCACCACGCGCGGCTATCTTCAGGGGCTGAAGGGCCTGTTCCTGAACGCCGTCTTCCGCGGCCCGGCGCATTCCAGCCCGAACTGGTAGGGGCGAGTCGAAGGGGAACGGCGCGTCGCGCCGTGATGACGCACGCCTCTGTCCCCCAGCTCCGTCATCCTCGGGTCAAGCCCGAGGATGACGATGAGGTCAAACCTCCGCCTCAGCATCCTCGCCCTGGACGATGCGGGCCACGGCCAGGTCGGCGGTGACGTTGCCCACCGTGCGGAAGATGTCGGGGATGACCTCGACCGCCAGCAGCAGGGGCAGCACCTCGACCGGCACGCCCATGGCCACGCAGATCGGGGCGATGGAGACGAAGAACGAGATCTGACCCGGCAGGCCGACGCTACCGATGCTGACCAATATGGCCGTCAGCATCCCCGCCAGGATGTGCGCCATCGAAATCTCGACCCCAAACAGATGGGCGCAATAGATGACCACGGCCAGGTTGGCGACCGGGCTGGTGATGCGGAACAGGGCCACCGCCAGCGGCAGCACCAGCCCCGCCGTCGGCCGCGCCACGCCCAGGAAGTCCACCGCCCGCTCGACCATCACCGGCAGGCTGGCCAGCGACGACTGGGTCGAGAAGGCCACCACCTGGGCCGGGGCCGCCGCCCGCGCGAACCGCGCCAGGCTGACCCGCCCGAACACGATGGCGACCGGATAGATCAGGATGATCAGCCCCACCTGGGCCAGCACCACCAGGGCGACATAGTGGGCCAGGGTCCCGGCCGCGCCCACACCCGCCGACAGGCCGACGCCCAGGCCCAGGGCGAACACCCCCAGCGGCGCGGCCAGCAAGACCCAGCGCACGATGATGATCATGGTCTCGGCCACCGCGCCGAAGAAGCCGACCAGCGGCAGGCGCTGGCTCTCGGGCAGGCGGCTGGCCGCGAAGCCGAAGAAGACCGCGAACACCACCAGCCCCAGAATGGCGTCGTCCGCCGCCGCCCGGATCGGATTGGCCGGGGCGATGGTCTTGACGAAGTCGCTGAACGGCGCGCCGCCCGACAGGCCTTCGGGCGTCGCCGGCGCCCCCGCGATCAGGGCCGCCCCGCCCTGCGGGTCGATCGGCCAGATCTGATGCAGTCCGAAACTCGCCAGCACCGCATAGATCGTCGCCGCCGTGATCAATATGGCGAACCACATTATGGCCTTGGCCGCCAGCCGCCCGGTTCGCGCCGCGTCGGCGATGGAGGCGATGCCGGTGACCAACAGCGAAAAGACCAACGGCACGATGGTCATCTTCAGCGCGTTCAGCCACAGGGCGCCCAGGGCGGCGACGCCCCCCGCCGTCGCTTCTCCGCCGGGCAGGCCCCAGCTCTGGGCGGCGGCCCCGGCGGCCAGGCCGATGACCAGGGCCAGCAGAACCTGAATGCTCAGCGGCGGCAGGAAACGGAGTCGGGGCATGGTGTTCATCGGATCAGGCTAGGCGGACGCCGTTCGCCGCGCCACCGCGAAATCATGCCCCAGAAACGGCGGATCAGCCGTCGGCCTCGGCCCGTCTTTCCAGCCAGGCGAAACGCAGGGCCGCCGCCGCGCCCGAGATGCAGATCGCCAGGGGCGCCAACTGGACCGCCAGGTCGCTGCGCCACAGCCCAACGGCGACCAGCCCGGTCATCAGCGTCAGCAACAGGATGAAGGCCGGGATCACCGCCCGCGCCCGATGATGGCGCGTCAGCTCGTCCTCCAGCAGTCGGCGATTCCTCAACGACCGGCCGTCCCAGCCCATGACGACCAGCGGTCCCAGCCAGCCGTACAGCAGACCGCAGAACACCATCAGCCCGTCCCCCAGACCCGCCGTGCCGTTCTGCACCTCGCCGACCGCCTTCACGGCCAGGACTCCGAAGGCGACCATGGAGAAGGGCACGATCGCCAGCATCCGCGCCCGGTCACGCTGCGCCCTGTCCCTGGCGCCGCCGGCCTGGGCCAGACGCCGCGCCTGATCGCCCGGCCTGTACAGCCACGTCAGCAAGACGCCGATCACCGCCAGGCCTAGACCCACGCCCGTGATCACGCCCGCCGAGGTGTCGTCCGTCACCGCGCGGACGCTCGCCAGCACGCCCAGGCCCATGCCGGCCACGCCGACGGCCAGCAACAGCATTCCGCCCTTCATCCGACCCAGCCGCGCCCGCTCCTGGCGCTCCAGCTCCGACCCGTTCATGTCCAATCCCGCCATTTTCAATCCTCTAGCCAGAACAGGTCCTCGACCTTGACCCCCAACGCCCGCGCCAGCCCCAGGGCCAGCGGCGTCGAGGGAACGAAGACGCCGTTCTCGACCGTATTGACCGTCTTTCTGGACACGCCGACCCGTTCGGCCAGTTCAGCCTGGGTCAGGCCCGCCGCCGTGCGCACATCCTTCAGCCGTATGCCCAGCCGCAGTTCACCCATCCTGACCGGCCTTCCGATCCAGCCAGCCGAACCTCAGGGTCGTCGCCGCCCCCGCCGCGCACATCACCAGGGGCGCCAGACGCACCCCCCAGTCCGGCCGCCATAGCCCCACCACGATCACCGCCGAGACCCCGGCCATCAACACGACCAGCCCCGTCGCCACCGCCAAGGCCCGGTGATGGCGCGTCAGCTCGTCCTCCAGCAGCCGCCGTTGCGACGCCGTCAGCCCGCCCCGGCCCAAGACGATCAGCGGTCCCAGCCAGGCATAGGCGATCACCGCCCCGATCATCAGCCGGTCCATGTTGTCGCCTTCGCCCGCCAGCAGCTTGCCGGTCGCGTCGATCGAGATGAGACCGAACAACAGCATGAACACCGGCGACAGGGTCAGCATGATCGAGCGGTTGCGGTGCGCCCGTTCGACAACCCCGGTCGAGGCGCCCAGCGTCCGCGCGTCCTGGCCCGCCCGATTGCGCCACGCCCATAGGGCGCCGACCAGGGCGACGGGCGCCCCGACGCCGATCATCCAGACGGCCGCCGTCGGATGCGACGCCGGGCCGTCGAACCGCATCAGCCCGCCCGCGGCCATCAGGCTGACGCCCAGGCCCATGACGAAACGGCCCAGGCCGTTGCGCGTCTCGCGCTTCTCTTCCCTCTGCTCCAGCGTATCGCCCACGGCGGCCTCCATGTCACCTGTGGGTGACATATCACCTATGGGTTACACCGCTGTCAAGCCCGTTTGTTTCAAAGCAGCAATGCGCCCTCGTGGCGCAACAGCCAGGTCTTGCGCTCCAGTCCGCCGCCGAAGCCGACCATGGCGCCGTCCGCCCCCACCACCCGGTGACACGGCAGAACCAGCGGGATCGGATTGCGGTTCAGGGCCACGCCCGCCGCCTGGGCCGCGCCCGGCTCGCCCGCCCGCCTGGCCGTCTCGCCATAACTCAGGGTGACGCCCGCCGGAACCTGAGCCAGCAAGCGCCAGACCCGGCCGTTGAAGCCGTCGCCCCCGGCGGCGCCCTCCAGCGACCAGACCACCCGGCCCAGGGCCGACAGGTCGCCCGCGAAATAGCCGTCGATCAGGGCGCTCGCCTCCTCGGGCGCGTCGCCCGCCTCCATCGCCGCGCCCGGATATTCGCGGCGCATCGTCCGCTCCAGCCCTTCGCCGAACGACACGCCGCGCAGTCGCCGATCCGGGTCGAAGGCCAGGGCCAGCGGCCCGATCGGACTGGGGCGGGCGGTCAGGGTCAGGCGCGGGATCATCGCCCCATCCTGCCTCGCGCCGCCCGCCGCGTCTCGCGGTTTTCGGTCCCGTCCCTACGCCCGGCCGGTCGAGAGCCGCCGCAGGGCGCCGAAGACCCGCCCCATGATGTCCATCGCGTTGAAGATCAGGATCAGCACCAGAACATGGGCCAGGTCGAACCGGCCCTGGAACAGATCGACCGTCCGGTCGACCAGCCCGCCCAGGCTGTCGATCTGTGCCGCCGGGGCCAGGGCCGACTGGGTCCAGATCCAGTACAGGAAGCCCGCGCCGACGAAGGCCATGATCAGGTCGCCCAGCGCCGCGGGACGCACCGCGCCCGGCGCCGCCGCCCGCACCAGCTCCAGCGCGATCCGCGCCAGGCAATAGGCGATCACCGGCCAGTACAGCGGCCGCACCAGACCGCTCAGGGCCTCGCCATAGTCCACGCCGGGGAACATCGAGCCGAAGGCCGCCAGCAGTTGCTGCGGGTTCAGACCGCCCAGCTCGAACGCCCCGACCCACCACAGCAGGAAGACGCCGAACCACGCCACGTGCCACAGGGCGCCGGCCACCACGCCGCCCTTGCGGTCCTTGCGAACCGGAGCCGCCCCCGCCGAGGCCGCGCCCAGCGTCTCCTTCAGCCCATCGCCGTTCAGCGACCAGACCCGGAAGACCTCCAGATCCTTCACCCGCCATTCGGTCATGAACTCGGGCTTGTTCGGCTGGCGCTCGATGATGAAGCCCGCCACCGCCGCGGCGCCCACGATCATCACCCCGCCGTTCAGCAGCCCGCGCCAGATGTCGGCGATGGCGTCGGGAATGTCCGCCTCGCCGATCACCACGCTGGCGACCGCCCCGATCAGGACCACGACGCCCAGGATCAGCAGCGCCGCCTTCACCGCGAACCACCAATAGGGGAACAGCTCCGGCCCGATCAGATATTCGGCCCCGCCGCGATAGCGCGCCGCTACCGTGAGAGGGTGTCCGAACTCGCGCAGCAGGCCTTCCGTCTCGGCCTCGGTCATCGACCGGCCCAGCTCTTCCTCGCGCGCCTCGACGCGTTCCATCAAGGCGTCGCGCAGTTCGGCCGTGATGTCCTCACGCTTGTCGCGCGGCAGTTGGGCGGCCACCGCCGCCAGATATTGATCGATCAGGGTCATGGCCCCGCCCCCTCGTTGATTGTCCGTGTTCACAGGATCCGCTCCAGCGAATCCGAAATCCGCCGCCATTCGGCGTGCAGGCGCGTCAGCACCGCCTCGCCCTCGTCCGACAGGCGATAGAAGCGTTTCTTGCGCTTCTCCTCCTCGCGCCATTCGCTGACCAGCAGCCCCTGGCTCTCCAGACGGCGCAGCAGCGGATAGAGGGTCGATTCCTCCATCTCCAGCCCGTCCTGGCCCAGAGCGACGCGCAACGAATAGCCGTATTGCTCGGTTCGCAGCCGGGCCAGGACCGCCATCACCAGCGACCCTCGCCTCAGCTCCAGCCGCAGCGTCTCATAAAGATCGGTCTCGCCCACGGCGTGTCCTCACTTGTCGTCACATAGTGTGTGACACACAGTGTATGACGCATACTGTGTGAGCGAGTCAAGCGGCTGGCCTGGCCACCGCACCGCCCGTTCGCGCCCTATGGCGGAAACGCGCCCGCGGACCTACATTCCGTTCATGACTCGTTCTCCCTCCGGCAAATCCAGGTCCGCCCCCGGCATGGCCGAAACCGGCACACCCTTCGCGCCCGTCTCCGGCCCGCGTCTGACGCCGGAGGAAGCGCCCGGCGCACCCGCCGACTGGACCCCGCACCGCCCGTCGCGCCCCGAAAAGCGTCGCCACATCCCCTTCCGTCTGGTCAGCGACTACACCCCCGCCGGCGACCAGCCCGCCGCCATCGCCGAACTGGTCGCCCAGGCGAAGGCCGGCGACCGCGATCAGGTGCTGTTGGGCGTCACCGGCTCGGGCAAGACCTTCACCATGGCCAAGGTCATCGAGGCGACCCAGCGCCCGGCCCTGATCCTGGCCCCCAACAAGACCCTGGCGGCCCAGCTCTATTCCGAGTTCAAGGCCTTCTTTCCCGACAATGCGGTCGAGTATTTCGTTAGCTACTACGACTACTACCAACCCGAAGCTTATGTCCCAAGAACAGACACTTACATCGAGAAAGACAGCTCGATAAACGAGCAAATCGACCGAATGCGCCATTCGGCGACACGCGCTATACTAGAACGTGACGATGTCATCGTTGTGGCGTCCGTGTCCTGCATCTACGGCATCGGTTCGGTCGAGACCTATACGGCGATGACCTTCGATCTGAAGGTCGGCGACGCGGTCGACGAGACCAAGCTGCGGGCTGATCTGATCGCGCTGCAATACAAGCGCAACGACGCCGCCTTCGAGCGCGGGATGTTCAGGAAGCGCGGCGACACCCTGGAAATCTTCCCCGTCCACCTGGAGGACCGGGCCTGGCGCATCAGCCTGTTCGGCGACGAGGTCGAGGCGATCCAGGAGTTCGACCCCCTGACCGGCAAGAAGACCGCCGACCTGGACCAGATCACCGTCTACGCCGCCAGCCACTATGTCACCCCGCGCCCGACGCTGAACCAGGCCATCGACGGCATCAAGGCCGAGATGAAGGAGACGCTCGACTGGATGGTCGCCAACGGCAAGCTTCTGGAGGCCCAGCGTCTGGAGCAGCGCACCCGTTTCGATCTGGAGATGATGCAGGCCACCGGGTCATGCGCCGGCATCGAGAACTATTCCCGCTGGCTGACCGGCCGCGCGCCCGGCGAGCCGCCGCCCACCTTCTTTGAATACATCCCCGACGACGCCCTGCTGTTCGTCGACGAGAGCCACGTGACCATCGGCCAGATCGGCGCCATGTATCGCGGCGACTATCGGCGCAAATCAACCTTGGCCGAATACGGCTTCCGCCTGCCAAGCTGTATCGACAACCGCCCGCTGAAGTTCGACGAATGGGAGGCGATGCGGCCCCAGACCATCCACGTCTCGGCCACGCCCCAGACCTGGGAGATGCAACAGTCGGGCGGCGTCTTCGTGGAACAGGTGATCCGCCCCACCGGCCTGATCGACCCGCCGGTCCAGGTGCGCCCCGTCTCCACCCCCACCCGCACCCAGGTCGACGACGTCATCGACGAGGTGAAGGCGGTCGCGCGAAACGGCTATCGCAGCCTGGTCACCGTCCTGACCAAGAAGATGGCCGAGGACTTGACCGAATACATGCACGAACAGGGGGTGCGGGTCCGCTACATGCACTCCGACGTCGACACGCTGGAGCGGATCGAGATCCTGCGCGACCTGCGGCTGGGTTCGTTCGACGTGCTGATCGGCATCAACCTGCTGCGCGAGGGGCTGGACATCCCCGAATGCGGCCTGGTCGCCATCCTGGACGCCGACAAGGAGGGCTTCCTGCGCTCGGAAACCAGTCTGATCCAGACCATCGGCCGCGCCGCCCGCAACATCGACGGCCGCGTCATCCTGTACGCCGACCGCATCACCGGCTCGATGGAGCGGGCCATGGCCGAGACCGAACGCCGGCGCGAGAAACAGGTCGCCTACAACACCGCCCACGGCATCACGCCCGAGTCCGTGCGCCGCGACATCAAGGAGATTCTGGCCAGTCCGTACGAGAGCCGCGCCCTGGACCGGCTGACCCGCCCCGGCGTGGCGGAAGAGGCCAAACCCTTCACCGGCTCCAACTTCCAGGCCGCGCTGAAGGACATGGAAGGCCGGATGCGCGAAGCCGCCGCCAACCTGGAGTTCGAAGAAGCCGCCCGCCTGCGCGACGAGATCAAGAAAATGAAACTGCTGGACCTGGAGTTCGCCAATGAAGCCCTGACCGGCGCGGACGAAGAGGTGGACAAGGCCGCGCCCAAGCGGTGGCGGGCGGAGGCGGCGGCGGAGAAGGCGGAGCGGATAAGGCGGGGGCGGTGAAAAGAGGAAAAGTAGAGCGCTGGCCAAAGCCTATAGTTGTGGGTAATATATTAACTTCCTGAAGGACTCCCTTTGGCATTTAACAACACAATGAAGATTGAAAGATTCATTAGCGCAGCGACCGCGCTTGATTGGGGTTCGGTGCCAGACTGGGTCGTAGCCCTGACAGCAGCGCTAGGCCTAGTATCGATCATCTATCAACTTCAAGCTCTTCGTAAATCTAATGAAGTGGAAGCTCATTCAAATCGCTTGGAACGATTGAAAATCATATTAGATATAGATCGTGAATTTGAGGAGCCTGCGCTTGCCGCCTCTAGGCAGAGACTTTTTTCTTTATCGCGTTCTATTTCGCGCAAAAGAACAGGTGTCACGCCGCCTTATGTAGACAGAAGCACGGAAAACACCCAACTTGTATCGGGTCACTTGACAGAAATCTGGAAGAAAGCCCGAATATTTGAACCTAAATTGAAATTGTATGAAAATCCAACTGAAGAATATATGGATATTATGAGATATCCCTATTGGCTAGAAACCGTCGGACACTGCTGCCAGATAGGCGTTCTAAACGAAGATGATTTTCTTATACTTTATGACGCCGCCGTAATAAATGGCGTATCCCAAATTATTCCGCACATCGAAGACAGAAGACGAGCCAGCGGAAATAAAAGATTTTTAGAGAATGCTTTGTGGCTATATGAAAAGGCGTTGGCGCGCGGAAACATGCCTGATTCTTAGATCCGAAATTCTTAGATCCGAAAAGTATCATTCCGCCGCCGCCGAGTTGTAGGCATACGTCCTCCACGTCGGCGCATAAGTTTCGTCCGCCTGATTGCCCCACACGGCCCACCTCGGTCGTTCACCGCGGGCGAACATCTCCAGATACGGTCCCGGACTGCACATCTCGATCAGTTCATACTGCTCATCCGGCTTGCGGCTGTGTTCGCGTTTCCGGGTCTGGATCATGTTGACCTGGCTACGACCGGGCGGCTCGGTGCGGGCGTTCTTGCCGCGCACGCCGAACAGGATCAACTCGGTCACATTGCGGAAATAGAAGCCGACACCACGCCCATCAGACCCGCCATCCTTACGAATCTTGTGCCAGACGAGGTTGGATTTGTACTGGAAACCCCAAGCCTCCATGACCTTTAGTCCCTCGGGCAACAGAGCGTTCGGCACCCACATATAGAGATGAGCCGTATCGGCCGCGACCTCTGACACCGGCAGGCCGCAGATGTCCTCCAGCGTCATAGTCGGATAGCGGTTCAGCCGCTTATGCTCTGGTGCCACCTTGCCGGTGCGGTTCTGAAACTGCCACGGCGGATCAGCGAGGATGGTCTTGAAGCGGCGGTCGCCAGCGAAGCGACGGAGAGCGCAAGCCGCTTCAGACAGGTTGGCGTCGTAAGCCATTTCCACAGCCCCTTGCCGCAGATGGAATCAACCGCGCGCATTACCCAATGTAACCGCACGGCATACAAATCACACACTCGTTCTTGCTTTGTTCTTGGCGAAATGTCCAGATGGTTGTGGACGATCAGTCCTGGACACAGCGTGGAGTGATCCCGAACACCAGTACGGGGCAGGCTCCGTTTCGGCCCGCGTTGAGGCGGTAGAGCAACTTTCCCATCCATGTGGTGCTGGCACCGTACTTGGCGGCTGTGGTTCGCGGCTTCCCGTCCTTCATCTCAATCTGACCACTCTTTGTCAGGGCGGGTCCCAAGCCCTTGATGTAATCGGTCATCTCGGTGCCGCGCGTCACCAGAACACCGACGTCCACTACCCCTGTTTGGGCGAAGGCCGAGAATGCATATAGGTCCCGGTCGAACGTCTGATCTTTGCTGTTCCATTCAAGATCGAATGCAACCTTCCCCTTCACATAGTCAACTTTGTGACCATCTAAGTACTTCTCTCGCGTGATAGTCTCGGGAGGCATCTTTTCGTATTTTGGCTTCTTGAGCGGCTTACCTGTTTTGCTGGCGGTCACGTACCGCTTGGCGATCTTTTGAACTTCTAGGTCGCCGCGAATGATTGTTTCGCGCCAATCCTTGGGTCGAAGGTTTGCCGAGATCAGCTTGGGAATGTCGGATTCATTGCCCCCTGCCGTGCGGATCATTGCTTCATCGATGGAAAACTCCCGAAGCGCCTGACACAGCTCCTCAAACAAGTCGCTATGGCTCATTCTGAGGATCGTCGCCGCACTGCGATAGCTGTAGACCTCATACTTCTCCATCAGATCCGTAGGGATCATCTGCGCTACGAGTTCACGTGGGTCCGCCGCTTCACTTGGCTCCAGCGCGATCTCATCCCGCGAGACCTCGTCTTCAAAATCGTCAGTTTCAGCCATGTCACACGATGCAACGGATTCCCAACGCCGCACAACAACCCCTGCCCCCTGCCACAATCACCACGCCTGGGTTCACACCCGCCCTAGACTCCTCCCCCATCTTCAGGAGGCGTCCATGTCCATCTCTGTTCCCGCCGACCGGCTGACCCCCTTTAACCCCGGCGGGTCGGGGTTTTGCGGCTGGGGCGGGGCGCCGCACGGGTTCGGCGTCGCGCCGGGCGCGCGGGCCGAAACCGGCTCTGCGCCATGCGAGGTCAAGACGCTTGAGGCCCGTTCTGTACGGGTACAGATCGCAATTAATTGGGCCGAACGGCAGGGTGACACAGACCGTCTGCACCGCCTGCTGCGTCACGGCGAGGACATCGACCGCCGCCTGACGGCGGCCCGCGCGGTTCCGGCCCGCGCCTCGGCTCTGGAAACCGCCTGATGGGCGCCCCGCATCGGCTCGGCGCTCGCGAATGGCAAGCGATTCACGCGCGGTTCGCGGCCGGGGAAACCGCCGGCGCCCTGGCCCGCGCCTTTGGCGTCACTGAGAATTCCATCCGCAAGCGCGCCCAGCGCGGCGGCTGGACCCGCGCCGCCGCAACTCGGGCGCACGAGGCCGATCCGGCTGACGATCCCGCTCTGATCCCGCCCGGCCTGCCGCCGCATCTGCGCGACCTGGCCCGCGACGCGGTCATGGCCGTGCCCCCGGCCGTCCCGCATCACAGCGACTTGGCGCGGCTGGCCCTGCGCTCGGCCTCGGCGGCGCTGATGGCGCGCGACGGCCTGGGGGCCATGCGCCTGATCCGCGCGGCCGAGCAGATCGCCGAACTGGACCGCCGCCTCGACTGGCCGATCAGCGATCACGACTGCGATCCCGAAGGGTTGGAGAAGGAACAGGCCGACCGTCGCGCGGTGCAGATGAGCTATGTCCACACCCTGGCGCTGGAACTGGCGCGGATGCTGTCGCGCGGCGAGACCCTGCCTGAACCCTTCGCCTCCATGTTCGACGAGGCGGACGCGATCGCGCCGCGCGATTGATCGGCTCAGGCCGCCTCGCGCCCCCGCTTCAACCGCTTGCCGATGCGCATGACCACGACGGCCAGAACGACCAGCAGAACCGGAACCAGGATCGGGATCAGCAGGGACAGGATCACGGTGAACAGCGCCAGCACGTCTTCGACCAGGCTGACCACCGGATTGCCCAGGCCGCCGGTCGTGGCGCTGGAGGCGACGCGCATTCCCCCTTGCGCCGCATTGAAGGCCAGGGCCGTGGGCGCGCCGACGATGACGCCCGCCATGGCCGCGACCATCGGGTCCACGCCCCAGAAGACGCTGCCGGCCGCCACCGCCCCGGCGATCGGCCGGGTGACGAAGCCCAGGGCGTTCAGGGCGTGGTCGACGGCCGGGATCTTGTCGCCCGCGAACTCGACCGTCGCGGCCAGGGCCAGGGCCGAGATGGCGGGCCAACCGGCCAGCCAGGCCATCTGGTCGTTCAGGCGCACGCCCGCGAACTCGAACTTGGCCGCCAGGGCCAGCAGCAGCAGCGGCAGAAAGGTGCGCAGCCCCGTCGCCGAGGCCAGCCCCAGCCCCAGCAGGGCGGGCAGGACCCAGGTGTTCAGCGCAGTCAGGGGCGGGACGTCCATGATCCGCAGACTGCGCCGGAAACGCGCGCGGCTCCAGCGGTCATCGCCGGGGCCGTCATCGCTGGGGCGGCGGCGCTCAGGCCAGGACGTCGTCGTATTCGCGGTGTCGCTGCAACCAGGCGACGGCGTAGCTGCAACGCGGGACCAGCTTCAGCCGCTCGGCCCGCGCGTGATCGACCAGCGCCTGCATGAACCGCCCGGCCGCCCCGGCGCCGCGCAGATGCGGATCGGCCTCGACATGCAGGATCAGGCGGACGTTCCCCTGGGCCTCATAGTCGGCGAAGACGGTGCGCAACTCGCCGTCGGCGTCGGTGAAACCCTGCTCGAAGCGCCGGGCGGCGGCGACGTCTCGGAACTGGGTGGTCATGGCGGCGTCCTGGGTTAGTGTCGGCTATTGAACCGCGAGCGCGGCCAACCGTTCCATGACGGCGCATGACGATCGCGCGAGGGGAGAAAACAATGCGTGCAGTCCATGTTCTGACGGTCGGCGCCGCCGTTCTGGCCCTGGCGGCCTGCGGCGACAAGAAACAGGCGGACAAGGCGGGCCAGGCCCCTTCGGCCGCGACGCCCGCCGCGCCCGGCGCCGCGAACGCGCCCGCAGCGACGCCGAAACTGCGCGCGGGCCTGTGGCGGGTGACCACCACCGGCGACGGGCCGGAAGGCGTGGCCCGCATGTGCCTGGACGACGCCGTGCAGTCCCGACTGAACGTGGTCGGCGCCCAGGCTTCGGCCGGGGCCTGCCAGCAGACGACCACCTCGCCGAACCCCGGCGGCGGCTGGCGCTATCGCACCGTCTGCGACCACTCGGCCCTGGGCGGCGGGACCAGCGTCAGCGAAGGCGTGATGACCGGCGATCTGACCAGCGGCTATTCCAGCCGCACCACGGTGACGACCACCGGCGCCCAGGTCGCGCACATGAACCGGACGGTGACGGTCTCGGGCCAGGGCGCCTATGAGGGTCCCTGCCCCTCCGACATGAAGCCGGGCGACATGATCATTCCCGGCGGCATGAAGTTCAACATGCTGGAGATGGCCGAGATGGCGTCCAAGATGGAGGCGCCGCGTCCCGCGCGCTGAACCCGACGCTAGGGCGCGCGGCCGCCGGCCAGGGCCAGCAGGCCGAAGATGCTCTTCACCGTGAACCAGATGCTGAGGACGAACAGCAGCAGCAGGAAGACATAGCCCAGCGGAATGCCGATGATCGACACGAAGCTGACGCCCACCAGGATCCACAGGCCGACGGTCCACCAGAAGACCGACCAGAACAGGGCGATCTGGGCGTCGATATGGGCGCGGGCCAGGCCCGTGGCCGATCCGCGCGCGGCATAGGCCACGACCAGGCCGACCAGCACCAGGGTGTTCACGCTGGGGATCGACAGGATGTAGAGCGCCCAGGCGATCATGGCGGCGGCCTTGCCCTCGCTCTCGTGGCCGCGCTGCAGACGGGGTTGGGCGTCGGTCATGGGGACCCTTTAGATGAACCAGTGTCGGGGGTGGGAGATCGGCTGCCCGGCCTTCAGGCGGAAGACGCCGACCGCGCCGCGCGCCAGCATCCACAGCGCCAGGGCGAACAGCACGAAGACGCCGATGTTCACGACGATCAATATGGCCCCCAGCAGGGCCACGACGGCGCCGGTCCACAGGGTGCGCTGCTGATAGATGAAGTGGCTGCGCGCCACCGGATCGGCCGGGGCCTCGCGTCCGGTGACGGCCAGCAGGCCGATCACGGCTGAAACGCCCAGGGTCGGCACGGCGAACAGGATCAGGGCGTAGTTGGCGTACAGGTTCAGGGACCCGGTGACGTTCGGCGGGGTGCGGTCGGGCCGGGGCGTCTCGACGGCCCAGTCAGGCGTCGGGACCGGCGCCGGTTCGAGCGTCGGCGTCGAGAACAGATCGGGCGCGGGCGCGGCGAAGATCGACTCAGGCGTCGGTTCGGGCGCGGGTTCAGGCGTCGGCTCCGGTTCGGGTCGGCGCACGGGCTGGGGCGTCAGGCTCGCGGGCGTGGCGAAGCCGACATGGTCGTCGTCCCAGGCGTGACCGGCGGGCGGGGCCTTGGCGGCCTCTTCGTCGTCGGGACGGTTCGGATCGCCGGGTTCGGCCATCTGGCTCCTCTAGGCCGCGCGTGCGGCGCTGTGACAATGGCGGCGCGCGCCGTTCGGCGCAACCGTCAGAGCCTGATCGGCTGAGGAGGAATCGCTTCGCGTTTCCTCCGATGCCGTGAATCAGGCTCTCGCATGATGCTGGACCGAAATCTGAGCCGAGTTGGACTTCGTCCAGCTCGGCCGATTTGGGTCTAGCGGACGTAGGCGACGCTGCAGCCCGCGGCCTCGGCGCCGTCCAGGGCGCCCGGCTTGTCGACTGTGACCTCGACCCGGCGCACGCGCGGATCGTCCAGACAGGCCAGGGCCAGACGTTGGGCGAAGGTCTCGACCAGGCCGACGTGGCCCTCGGCGGCGATGGCGCGGGCGGCGGCGGCCACGCCTTCATAGTTCACCGTGTCGGACAGGCGCGCGACCGCATGCGGCTCCAGCGTCAGGGCCACGGACAGGATCAGGGTCTGCAACCGGCCCAGTTCGTGGTCGTGCACGCCGATGCCCGCCTGGATGGTCAGGCCGCGCACGAAGACGGTCAGGGCCTCGGGCCGGGGCGCGGTTGCGGGGAAGGCGGCGACGGGCTGGCTCACGCGCGGGTCACTCCAGGATGTCGGGGGTGCGCCAGGCCAGGTGCTGGCCCCCATCGACGGCGATCATCTGGCCGGTGACCATGTCGGCGTCAATCAGCCACAACACGGCCTGGGCCACGGCCTCGGGACTGCCGGGGCGCTGCAACAGGGTTCCGGCGGCCTCGGCGGCGAAGTCTTCGGGCGTCTGGTGGATCGAAGGCAGGGTCGGGCCGGGACCGACGCCGTTGACGCGGATGCGCGGCGCCAAGGCCTGGGCCAGGGTGCGCGTGGCCCACCACAGGCCGTTGCGCGACAGGGCGTAGGAGATGAAGCGGGGATCGGGCTTCAGCACCCGCTGATCCAGCAGATTGATGATGGACGCCCCGTCCGGCGCCTGGGCGGCGAAGGTTTCGGCCAGCACCAGGGGCGCGCGCAGATTGGTTTCGATGTGCCGGTCCCAGACGGCGCGGTCCAGGGCGCCGACGCGGTCGTCCTGGAACACCGAGGCGTTGTTGACCAGCACCGACAGGGGACCCAGGGCCTGGGCCGCCTGGTCGACCAGGCCGCGCACCTGCGCCTCGTCGGCCAGATCAGCCTGAACGACGGCGGTCTGAACGCCGAACGCGCGCGCGTCGGCGGCCGTCTGGGCGGCGTCGGCGGGCGAATCGCGGTGATGCACGGCGACGTCCCACCCGGCGCGCGCCAGGGTCAGGACGACGGCCCGGCCGATGCGCCGCGAGCCGCCCGTGACCAGGGCCGCGCCGCGACGGACGGCGGGATCAGTCAACCCGGCCGAACTCGACGAAGTTGATCAGGGCCATGACGGCCACGAAACCTAGGATGATGGCGATGGCCAGCATGGGGAAACTCCGGTTGGTGTGGCGGGAATAGAGCGAGGACGCGCGGGGTTCAAGCCGACCGGCTCAACCCAGGGCGATCCGGGCCAGATTGACATCGCCGCGCCGACAGGCGGGACCGGCGGTCGAAGCCGGAAGCACCCCCATGACGGCCAGGGCGGCGACGAAACGCTCCCGGTCGCTCTGGGGCGGGGGCGCCTCGGCGGGCGCGTCGGGCGAAAGCGCGGGCGCGGGGGCCGGGCGGCAGAAACTGACCGCTGGACTGGCCCGCCAACGCGCCAAGGCCCAGGCGGCGCGTTCAACCGCGGCCGGATCGCCCAGGTCCACCGCCTCGAACGGCGTCAGGGGCGGCGCGACCCAGACGGCCATGCCCTGGAACCGACCCTGAAGCGCCTTCTCCAAGGCGTAGGCGCTGTTGAGGTCCAGGCCGGAATCCGGCCGCAGCAGAATCAGGGCGCGGCTTCCCGACCCATCCAGCATGACGGCGTCGGTGGCGAAGGGCACCGCCTCGATCAGCCGCGACCGCAGGGCCGCGATCGGGTCGGGGGCCGCGCCCTGACTGACCTGGACGGCGCGGGCGGCGGCGCGCGGGTCGGCGACGACGATCTGGTCTAGACGGGCCTGGACCGGGGTGTGCAAGGCGGCGGTCAGACGGTCGTTGAGACGGCTCTCGGCGTCGGCGACCAAGGTGCGGGTGCTGACCAGGGTGGAGACGTCAATCCTGTCGTGGTCGCTGCGAACGTCCAGCACGGTGATGCGCGAGTCGGCTCCTTTGAAGATCTCGGACACCGCCAGGCGAGTCTCAGCCATGGCCCGGCTCTCCAGACCGATAGCACGCAGCGACAGCACCAGCGGCGCCGACAGCAGGGCGAACACCACCACGACCGCCAGACCGCGCCAACGGGCCTGGCCCGAACGTTCGCCCAGGCGCGGCCGGAAGCCGTAGAAGCCCGCCGTCAGGGTGGCGGCCAGGGCGATCGCCACCAGGTTGGTCATGAACAGGAAGAAGGCCCCGCCGGCGATGCGCAAATCCCCCGTGCCGATGCCGAAGCCGACCGTCGCCACGGGCGGCATCAGGGCCGTGGCGATGGCCACGCCGATGATGGTCTCGCCCCGCTGTTTGATGACGGCGTAGGCGCCCGCCACGCCCGAGAAGACAGCGATCAGCAGATCGAAGAAATTGGGTCGCGTGCGCGCCAGAATCTCGGCTGTCGGCTCTTTCAACGGCGAGACCAGGGTCAGGATGACCGACACCAGCAGGGCCACGCCCAGGCCGACGACAATGGCCTGGAGCGCCTGTTTCAACTCGCCGAAGTCCAGCAGGGCCAGGGAGAAGCCTAGGGCCACGATTGGTCCCATCATCGGCGACACCAGCATGGCCCCGATGACCACCGCGGGCGACGACAGCATCAAGCCGAGGATGGCGATGGCCGCCGAGATCACCGACATGATGAGATAGCGGCCGCTAAGCCCGCCGTTGTCATAGACGTTCTGGGCCACATCGCCGTGATCGACCTGGCGGCGGGCGCGGGCCAGGATGCGGCGCGCCAGGTTCCGGGTGTCGCGGACGGTTTTATCGCCGGAAGTCATGCCCCCTAAATGCCGGGCATGGCGACGAACCGCAATCAATCGGTCTCGGCCGCGCGACGGGGGGCGGTGCGTGACGCCTCGCAAGGTGCTAGCCAAGCGACATGAACCCCATGCTCTTTTCCCTGGTCGCGGTGGTCCTGGCGGGCGGGGCCACGGCCTTGCAGGCGCCGACCAACGCCCGGCTGATGACCGCCGTCGGGTCGCCGGTGAACGCCGCCTTCGTGTCGTTCGCCATCGGGACGGTCGCCCTGGGCGCGCTGGCCCTGGTCATGCAAGCGCGGCCGGACATGACGGCGGCCAAGGCCCTGCCCTGGTACGCCTGGGTCGGAGGGCTGTACGGCGCGATCTTCGTGGTGGCGGCGACCTGGGGCGTGCCGCGCCTGGGGGTGGCGTTGACCATCACCCTGATGGTGGCCGGCCAGCTTCTGGTCGGGCTGATCCTGGACCATTTCGGCGCCTTCGGTCAGCCGGTGCAGCCGCTGAACCTGGGCCGTGTCGCGGGGGTGGTCCTGGTCATCGTCGGCGTGGTGATGGTGCGTCGGTTCTGAAGCGACGGAGTGTCCGGTCGGGCGGCGTTGGATTGAGACGTCCCCATTCGGAGTGATGTCATGGATCGTCGCGCGCTTGTTCTCTCGGGCCTGATCATCGCCCTGGCCGGTCCAGCCTTGGGCCAGGATCGACGACTCAGCCGGCGTCGCGGAGGCGGCGACGAGGGCGTGTCGGACGCGCCGCATGTCGCCGTCGCCTATGGCCCGAACCCGCGACAGGCCTTTGACGTCTATGACGACGCCGGGGCGACCGGGCCGGTGCTGGTCTTCGTGCACGGCGGCGGCTGGAGCCGGGGCGACAAGTCGATGGTGCATGACCTGCCCGACTATGCCCGGCGCCACGGCCTGACGCTGGTCTCGGTCAACTATCGCCTGGTTCCCGAGGTCACGGCGCGCGAACAGGCCCAGGACCTGGCCGCCGCGATCGCACGGGTCCGTCAGGATCGGCCGGGCCGGCCGATCGTGCTGCTGGGCCATTCGGCGGGCGCGCACCTGGCGGCCCTGGTCGGGACGGACACCCGATATCTGGGCGCGCACGGCCTGGCGCCCAGCGACCTGGCGGGGGTCATTCCCCTGGACAGCGCGGCCTTTGACGCGACCCTGCCGCGCCCGCCGGGACCGGCGGGGCGGTATCTGGAGCGGCTGTATGACGACGCCTTCGGCGATCAGAGGGCCGAGCTTTCGCCGACCCTGAGGGTTCGGCCGGGCGTGCGCTATCCGCCGTTCCTGATCTTCCATGTCGTCAGCCGGGAAGACTCCACGGTGCAGAGCCAGGGCCTGGCCCAGGCCCTGATCGCCGCCGGCGGCCGAGCCGAAGTGGCCGCCGCGCCCGGCGACAGCCACGCCGACATCAACGGCGAATTCGGCCGCCCCGGGGATACGGAAGGCGAACGCGCCGCCCGGTTCATCGCCAGCCTGCGCTAGGGCGTGAACCCCTGAAACTCGTCACCCTCGGGCTTGTCCCGAGGAGCCATGGCGGCTGTAGGCTGGACGGAGGACCGTTCTAACCGCTGGTGAGAACCATCCGCGTTCGAGGACGCCGCAAGGATAGGCCCTCGGGACAAGCCCGAGGGTGACGGAGCCTGGAAGGCCTTGTCGGAACTCTGACCCGATCAGGGGGCACACCCTAGACCGAAATCGGTTGAGATGGGCGCAGCCCAGCTCGGCTCAGATTTCGGTCCAGCGTCAGGCGACAGACGGTTCCGAGCGGCACGGTCCGGGCCTATATCGGGCCGGTGAGCACGCCGTCTTCCGAATCGACAGAGCTGCAAGCGGCGGACCTGATCCGCGACGAGGCCCGGCGCGCGCCCGACAAGCCGGGCGTCTATCGCATGTACGGCGAGGACGGAGCCTGCCTGTACGTCGGCAAGGCGCGGTCGCTGAAGAAGCGCATCATGCAATACGCCCAGGGCCGGTTCCACACCCAGCGCATCGGCCTGATGGTGTCGCTGACGCGGTCGATGGAGCTGGTGGTCACGGCGACCGAGACCGAGGCCCTGCTGCTGGAATCCAACTTCATCAAGAAGCTGAAGCCGCGTTTCAACGTGGTGCTGCGCGACGACAAGTCGTTCGCCGAGCTGATGATCAGGAAGGACCACCGCGCGCCCCAGGTCAGGAAGCATCGCGGGGCGCATACGATTCCCGGCGACTATTTCGGACCCTTCGCCTCGACCTGGGCGGTGAACCGGACGCTGAACACCCTGCAGAAGGCGTTCCTGCTGAGATCGTGTTCGGACAGCGTGTACGAGACGCGCACCCGGCCCTGCATGCTGCACCAGATCAAGCGCTGTTCGGCGCCGTGCACCGGCCTGATCGGGCTGGAGGCCTATGGCGCCCTGGTGGCCGAGGCCGAGGACTTCCTGCGCGGCAAGTCACGGGCGGTGATCGGCCGGCTGTCGGCCGAGATGCAGGCGGCGTCCGACGCCATGGATTTCGAGCAGGCCGCGCGGGTGCGCGACCGCATCCGGGCGCTGTCGACCATCAGCATGGAGAACTCGGTCAGCGCCGAGGGCCTGGCCGAGGCCGACGTCTTCGCCCTGCACGCCGAGGGGGGGCAGGCGTGCGTGCAGGTGTTCTTCTATCGCGGCGGCCAGAACTGGGGCGGACGAGCCTATTTCCCGCGCGTGGACAAGATGGACGCCGACCCCGAGATCCTAGCCGCCTTCCTGGGCCAGTTCTACGAGGACAAGCCGGTTCCGCGCCTGATCCTGACCAATGTGCGGCCGCATGAGATCGAACTGCTGGAGGAGGCCTTTTCGCTGAAGGCCAAGCTGGCGGACGGACGGCGCGTGGTGTCGATCGAACAGCCCCGGCGGGGGGATCGGAAAAACCTGGTCGACCACGCCCTGACCAATGCGCGCGAGGCCCTGGGGCGGCGGCTGGCCGAAAGCTCGGCGCAGGGCAAGATCCTGGACGAGGTGTGCGAGGCCTTCGGCCTGGAGGCGCGGCCCGAGCGGATCGAGATCTACGACAACGCCCACATCCAGGGGACCAACGCGGTCGGCGCCATGGTGGTGGCCGGACCCGAGGGGTTCCGCAAATCCCAGTACCGAAAATTCAACATCAAGGGCGCCGACCTGACCCCCGGCGACGACTACGGCATGATGCGCGAGGTCATGCGTCGCCGCTTCACCCGCCTGGTCAGGGACGAGGAAGAGGGCGAGACGGTCGAGCGGCCCGACCTGTTGCTGATCGACGGCGGGGCGGGACAGTTGGCCGAGGTGCTGGAGGTTCTGGCCGATCTGGGCGTCGACGACGTCGCCGTGGTCGGGGTGGCCAAGGGACCGGATCGGGACGCGGGGCTGGAACGCTTCTTCATGCCCGGCAAGCCGCCCTTCATGCTGCCGCTGAAATCGCCCGCCCTCTATTATCTCCAGCGGCTGAGGGACGAGGCCCACCGCTTCGCCAACGGCGCCCACGCCAAGCGCCGGTCGATGGACATCAAGCGCAATCCGCTGGACGAGATCGAGGGCGTCGGGCCAGGACGCAAGAAGGCCCTGCTGCACGCCTTCGGCTCGGCCAAGGGGGTGTCGCGGGCCGATGTGGCGGACCTGGTCAAGATCGAGGGGATCAACCAGGCCCTGGCTGAACGCATCCACGCCTTCTTCAGGAAGGGCTGAGGGTCAGGTCCAGGGATTGACGACCGCCACGCCCAGGCCGTCGAAGTCGCGCGCGTTGCGGGTCACCACCGTCAGACCGGCCGAGACCGCGCTGGCGCCGATCAGCGCATCGACCGGCGAAACCTTGCCTCGGGCGCCGAGGCGGCCCCAGACCTGGGCGGTCACGGCGTCCACCGGCAGGACGCGGGCGCCCAGCCAGGCCGTCAAGTCGGTCTCCAGCCAATGCGCCAGACCGTCACGCTTGTCGCCCGGCGGCAGCATTTCGATCCCCCGACGAATCTCGCCCAGGCACAGGACGCTGGTGTGGATGTCGTGCGTGCGCACCTCCTCCAGCCAGGCGACGAACCCGGCGTTGGCGCGCGGCTTGGCGGCCTCGGACAGGGCGACGGTGTCGAACAGCCACATCAGCCGACCTCGCGCCAGTCGCCGGTGCGCGCCGGAAGCGCAATCTCCTGATCGGCCAGGGGCGAGGCCAGCATGAAGTCGCGGAACGACCACGCCGGTTCGGCGACGCCCGCGCCTTCTCCCTGCGCCAAGATGGCGTCCAGTTCGCGCCGAAGCAGACGCAGCGCGGGACCGTCGAGCGCATCGTCCGTCGAGAAGGGCGCCGCCTTGGCGAAGGTCGCCTGCCCCGTCTGGGGCGAACGCGCCTCGAAACCGGCCTGCTCCAGCCGCGCGCTCAGACGGCGGGCCTCGGCCAGCCCCTCGCCATAGAATTGGACGCCGAGCAGGTCCTTGCGGGACCGAGGCTGGGACGTGGCCCAATACCGGACCCCCGGCCGAACCGGCACGGATCGAAGGTATCGGCCGCTCGCCGCACGCGTGGCGGCTTGCAGATCGAGCAGCGTAAGGACCGAGCGGGCGCGCGCTTCAGGTGAGGTCATGGCGCTTCTCCAGCGAAGTTCGTTATTATATGAACTTTGATCTGACCCTTGTCAAACTTGTCGCATTGAGGGGGGATCGGGGCGTCGCTAGAACCCGGCCATGACCCAAGGACCGAACGATCCGCTGCTGACCGGCTATCACCGCTTTCGCCAGGAACGCTGGCCCGAGGCGAAGGCCGAGTATGAGGCCCTGGCCGAGAAGGGGCAGAAGCCGCACACCCTGATCATCGCCTGTTCCGACAGCCGCGCCGATCCGGCCCTGATCTTCGACGCCGCGCCGGGCGAGCTGTTCGTGGTCCGCAACGTCGCCAATCTGGCCCCGCCCTATCAGCCCGACGGTCATCTGCACGGGGTGTCGGCGGCGCTGGAGTTCGGGGTCAAGGTGCTGGAGGTGTCGCGCATCGTGGTCATGGGCCATGCGCTGTGCGGCGGCGTGGCGGCGATGCGGACGGGCGCGCCGGCCATCTGCGCCGACTTCGTCGCCCCCTGGGTTCAGCAGGGCGTGCCGGCCGTGCGTCGCGCCTGCGAAACCTTCCCCGCCGATGTCGAGCGCGCCTCGGAAGAGGCGGTGGTTCGGCTGTCGATCGAGAACCTGCGCACCTTCCCCTGGATCGCCGAGCGCGAGGCGGCGGGGCGGCTGAGACTGACGGGGCTGCATTTCGGCATCGCCGACGGGGCGTTGAGCGCGCTGACGGACGCCGCGAGGTTTGAACCCTTGGCCTGAGGCTCTCGACCTCCCGGCGGGAACCATGCGACACCGGGACCGCTAGATGAGGCCGCCATGACCCCCAATCCGCACGCCAACCCCATCCCCAACATCCTGACCGGCCTGCGGCTCGTGGCCGGGGTGGTGATGTTCCTGATCCTGGCCGGGGCGGCGCCGCAGGGGATTCCGTTCCTGTCGGAATATCTGTCGCCGGACGATCAGTTCCGGCTGGGGCGCAACGCCTTCTTCATCTACGTCATCGCCGCCTCGACCGACTGGGTCGACGGCTTTCTGGCCCGACGCTGGGGGGCGACGACGCGCTGGGGCGCCATCCTGGACCCGATCGCCGACAAGGTGCTGATCACCGGCGCCATCCTGGGCGTGCTGGCCTGGGGTTCGGTGCCGCAGGCGGCCATTCCGTGCGGCCTGATCCTGTTCCGCGAATTCGCCGTCTCGGCCCTGCGCGAGACGGTGGCCGGTTCGGTGAAACTGCCGGTCACCCTGTTGGCCAAGTGGAAGACCACCTTGCAGATGGTGGCCTTGGCCGCGCTGCAACTGGTGCTGTTGTGGGACGGTTTCGGCTTCCCGCTGGAATGGCTGGAGGCCTTTTCGACCTTCGCCTACGGCCTGGTGTGGATCGCGGCGATCATCACCGTCTGGACCGGCTGGCAGTATTTCCACGAGGCCCGGCGGCAGATGGGGTGAGAGGGCGGCGCCCCCCGCGTGGCGGGAACCGTCCGAAGGGTGGTGGAGGGGATGGGTTCAAGCGCCGGTGTGTGGGGTTGCCCCCTCCACCGCTTCGCGGTCCCCCTCCCCCGTCGAGAACGGGGGAGGATCGAAAGCACCCGTCAGTCCGCCCCCAGCTCCTCGGCCAGGCGCTCCATGCCGTAGACGTGGCGTAGGGCGGCGGTGATGGCCGGGGTGGTCACGATCACGCTGCGGTTGACGTCGCGGTCATAGCCATAGGCGTTGCGCTGGCTCATCACGGTCGAGTCGAAATTGGCCCCGACGATCTCCATCCGCTCGGTGATCACCGGCGAGCCTGACGAGCCGCCGATGGTGTCGGACGAGACCGTCATGTTCAGCACGGTGTCGGGATCGATCCGGTCCTTGGCCGCCAGCAGGCGCGACGCCGCCTGGAACGGCGGGGCGCCCGTGGCGCGTTTCCACAGGCCGGCGAAGGTGGTGAAGGGCGCGAACCTCTGGCCCGGAACGTCCGACCCTTCGATCAGGCCGTAGCTCATCCGCAGGGTGCCGGTGGCGTCGGGATAGACGGTGTCGCCATAGGCGGCGAAGCGGGCGGCGGCCAGGGCTTCGGAGGCGCGGTCGGTCGGTCCCTGCACCCGCTCGTCCCAGGCGGCGCGGGCGGCGCGGGTGGTCGGCTGGATCGACAGCACATAGCGGATCATCGGATCGTCCGAGGCCTGGATCGCCTCCAGCCCGCCTTGCCACAGGGCGCGGCGCACGGCCGGATCGGCCAGGCGCGATCCCTCGACCAGACGCGCCGACAGGCCTTCCGGCGACTCCTGGCCCAGCAGACTCTCGACCCGCGGATCATCGGCGGTCAGCACCTCGCGGGTCTTGGACAGCCACCATTCCAGACGCAATTGATCGAACGCCGGATAGGTCGGCTTGTCGGCCAGCAGACCCGACTCGACCGCACGCAGTCGGCTGTCGGCGAACTCGGCCAGACGCTGGTCCGAGGGCTTGGCCCGCTCCTGCGCGCCGCGCACCAGGGTCTGCGCCCAGCCGAACAGGTCGGCGCCGCCGCCCGCCTTGCTTTCCAGCATATGGTAGGCGGGGAACAGGTCGCGATAGTCGTCCTGAACCGCGGCCAAGGCGGCCCAAGGGTCGCCGACGCGGGCGGCCAGGGCGGGGTCGGCGGCGACGCGGGCGCGGAAGTCGGCCTCGGCCCGCTCGCGCTGGGCGATGAAGCCGGGATCGACCAGGGCCGTCATCCGGCCCATGCCGCGCTTGAAGCTGTTCTCGACCGAGGCCAGGGGCGCGAAGGCGATGAAGGCGTTCTCGTCGCTCTCTTGCGAGAAGCGGATCATCCGCCCGCGCAGCTCCGAGTTCAGGATCTGGTCCAGCGGCAAAAAGACGTCGCGGACAGTCGCCAACTGATCCTGGGTCAGCAGACGCTGGGTCGCGCCGGGCGTGCCGACCACGAAGACCGGCGCCCCCTCGACCGGACGGTCGGCCTTCCAGGTGAAATGGTTCGGCGTCGCCGCCGGACGGCCGTCCTCATAGACGCGGATGAAGGCCGCATCGAGCGAGTAGCGCGGGAAGCTGAAGTTGAGGGGGTCGCCGCCGAAGGCCGCCGCGTCGTTCTCGGGCGCGAAGGCCAGGCGCACGTCGGAATAGCGTTTGTAGGCATAGAGTTTGAACTGGCCGCCCCGGTACAGGGTCACGACCTGGCAGCGCCGGTCCTGGGCGTCGCCGCAGGCCTCGCGCTCGATCCGGCCCGCCTCGGCGTCGCGCGCCTGGGTGAAGGCCTGGCCGGTCAGGCCCGCGCCCGCGGCCTGCATGCGCACGGTCACGTCGGTGATGTCGGTCAGGACGTCGACGGTCGCGCCGGGGCATTTCAGCTCTTCCTCGCGGGTGCGGGGGGTGAAGCCGGTCTCGGTGTAGTTGGTCGCCGGGGTCGACAGATTGGCGACGCAGCTTCTGACGCAGTGATGGTTGGTCAGCAGCAGCCCCTCGCCCGAGACGAAACCGGACGAACAGCCGCCGAACTTGGCCGCGCTGAGCCGGACCCGATCCAGGAAGCCCTGGTCGATGGCGGTCCCCAGCGTCTGGTTGGCGCGGGCGGTGGGGAAGTTGTCCAGCGTCCACATCCCCTCTTCGGCGCGGGCCGTCGAAGCGGCGGCGAGGACGGCGCAAACGGCCGCCGTGACGAGGGCGTGATGACGCATGGGATGCTCCGGTGCGGATGACTTGGGCGCGGCAAACTGCCCTTAGGGCGCCGGGCGGGTCAACCTCACCGCTGGCCCAGTTCCTTGAGCAGGTGGGTCTGGTGATAGACGTCGCGCAGGGCCTCGGTCATGACCGTCGTCGACAAGGCCACGGTGCGGTTCAGCCGTTCGTCATAGGCGAAGGTTCCGGCGATGGCGTGGATGTTGCCGTCGAAGGCCGTGCCGATCACCTCGCCGCGCGCATTGAGCACCGGCGAGCCGGAGTTGCCGCCGGCGATGTCGTTGGTGGTGACATAGGCGAACGGCGTCTGGGGGTTCATCGTCTCGCGCGCCTCGACCCAGCTTTCGGGCAGGCGGAACGGCGCGGCGTCGGTGGCGCGGTCATAGAGACCGGCGACGCGGGTGAAGGGTTCGACGGTGCGCCGCCCCTGGGTCCAGCCCGCGACCTTTCCGTAGGACAGCCGCAGGGTGAAGGTGGCGTCGGGCGCGACCTCGTCGCCATACACGGCGAAGCGGGCGCGGGCGATCTGTTCCTGGGCGCGGGTCACGGGGGCCTCGACCGCCAGCTCCCATTCGGTGCGGGCCAGTTGGGCGGCCATGTCGTTGGCCATGACGAAGGCGATCATCGGGTCGCCCGTCGCCGCCAGTTCGTCCGGCGTCATGGCCAGCATGGCGACGCGCATGTCGGGATCGTCCAGGCGCGTGCCCTTCACCAGCCGCTCGGCCAGGGCCTCGGGGCTTTCGTCGCCCAGCAGGGCGCGCACGTTCGGATCGTCGACCGTCAGCAGCTCGCGCGTCTTTTGCAGCCAGAAGGTCAGGTTCAGACGTTCCAGGTCGGACTGGATCGGCTTGTCGATCGCCAGCTTGCGGGCGACGGCGGCGAAATAGGCGTCGCTGTATCCCGGCCGCCGCTCCTCGGGCGGCTTGGCCCGTTCCTGCGATACGCGGACGATGACCCGGGCGTAGCTGTAGAGGCCGGACCCGCTGCCGGCGGCCGCCTCCAACTGGCGGAACGTCGGATACAGGTCGCGCGCCGCCGTCTGAGCGCGGGCGATCACGGTCCAGGGATCGCCCCGGCGATCATCCATCATGTCGACCAAGGCCGGGTCGGCGGCCGCGGCCTGGCGTAGCTCATCCTCTTCGGCCCGCTTGGCCTGGATCAGGTCGTCGTCCAGCAGGGCCGACAACTGGCCGTTGACGACCTTGTAGGAGTTCTCGACCCCCGCCAGGGCGGTCGCGGCCGCCTCGGCCTGACGGGAACCGGTCTCGGAATATTGCAGCAGCCGCCCGCGCAGTTCGGCCAACTGACCGACCAGGATCGGCAGGCCCTGATCGCGTTGACGCAGCAGTTGGGCCGACGTCAACTGGCGCAGGGTCATGGCCGGATTGCCCGCCACGAAGGTCGGCTCGCCCTCACGCGGGGCCGCCGACGACCAGCGCAGATTCTGGGGCGTCGCGGCCGGACGGTCGTCGTCGTAGAGCCGCAGGAAGGCGAAATCGAGCGAGTAGCGCGGGAAGTTGAAATTGTCGGGATCGCCGCCGAACGACGACACGCTCGGCTCGGGCGTGAACACCAAGCGCACGTCGCGATAGGTGCGGTATTTGTACAGGGCGTAGCGGCCGCCGTGATGAAAGTCGACGACCTGGCAGGTGAAGCGGGCGTCGCCGCCGCAGGCCTCTTGCTTGATCGCCTCCTCGGTGCGGTACAGGACCTGGAGCAGGGTCGCGCCGTCCTGGTCGGCGGCGGCGGCCGTCATGCGGTCGGTGACGTCCTGGACGTCGACCAGCACATCGGCCGTCTGGCCGGGGCAGGTCCGCTCCTCGTCGCGCGCGGCCGCCGCGAAGCCGGTCTCCATGTCCGCCTGGCGCCGTTCCGTCAGATCTTGCAGACAGGGCGCCACGCAGTGAGCGTTGGTCAGCACCAGCCCCTCGGGCGACAGGATCGAGCCGGAACAGCCGTTCAGCCGCACCGCCGCACCGCGCACCCGGTCCAGCCAAGCCTGGTCCAGACGCAGGCCGTAGGCGGCGTTGACGCGCGCCAGGGGAAAGGTCTCGAACGTCCACATCCCTTCTTCGGCGCGCGCCGGCGCCGACGGCCAGAACAGGCCGATCACGGCCGCGGCCGCGAGCATCGCGCTGAGGGGACGACCCGGGATCATGCAGGGCGCTCGACGCCGACGAAGGCGTCGGCCGGTTCCGCCTAGCTACCCGGCAAGGCCACGCCGCGTCCAGACCTTGGCCCGATTGAGGAATTTGCCAACCCGTACGTCATCATTTGGCTTACCCCGATTTAACTTGGCCGCAAGGCCGCGGCCCGTCACATAGCGACGACCCTTCCCCGAGCGTCCGAACCATGTCCCTGGCCCTCTCCACCCTGCTGTTTGAATGGCGGCGCTATATGGCGGCGGTCATGGCCCTGGCCTTGTCCGGCCTGCTGGTGCTGGCGATGACCGGCGTCTTCATCGGCATCGGCAAGGGCTTCACCGCCACCATCGAACGGTCGGGCGCCGACGTCATCGTCATGCAGCCCGGCGCCAAGAGCCTGATGGGCGGGCCGTCGGGCGTGCCGCGCCGCTTCATCCCCCTGGTCTACAACCATCCCGAGGTGGTCGAGATCCAGCCTCTGGACGGCGCCGGGGGCAGTTTCCAGTCGGTCAAGAACGTCGATCCGACCATGAGCCAGGCCGACCGCGCCCGCCAGGACGCGCCGCGCCAGCAGTTCGTGCAGTCGATGGTGATCGACACCACGCCCGGCTCGGTCACCATCCCCACCGACTATTCGACCGAACTGGTCGAGGCCCTGCGCCAACCCTATACGGTCGCGGTCGATGAGACGGCCCTGCCGAAACTGGGCGTCAAACTGGGCGAACGGGCGCTGTACAACGGCCAGACGGTGACCGTCGTCGGCGTGACGCGCGGCTATCCCAACATGATGCAGGCCACCATCGTCATGTCGCGCGACACCCTGCGGATGCTGGGCCAGGCCGACACCGGCCCGCGCGTCGGTCCCCTGATGGTCAAGCTGCGCCACCCCGCCAACGCCGATCGCGTGGCCGCCGAGATCAACGCCATGGGCAACGGCCAATGGAAGGCCTGGACCCGCCAGGGCCTGGCCGACGCCAACGCCAGCGCCATGTTCGAGGAAGGCATTCTGGTGATCATCATCGGCGGCTGCGTGGTGTTGGGCACCATCATCGGCGTGGCCATCACCTGGCAGACCCTGCGCGGAGCCATCATGGCCAACATCAAGGAGTTCGCCTCGCTGCGCGCCCTGGGCGTCGGCATGGGTTCGCTGAACCGCATCGTGCTGGAGTTGAGCTTCTGGGTCGGGGTGGTGGGCGTGGCCGCGGCCATCATCCTGACCTGGCTGATCTCGCTTTTGGCCATGGCCAATGCGGTGATCATCGCCCTGCCCGTCAGCCTGCTGATCATCGTCGGCGGCGGACTGATCGTCATCGCCATGCTGTCGGGCCTGTTGTCGCTCGGCGTCCTCAAGAACAGCCAACCGGCGGACCTGCTGCGATGAGCGCGACCAAGTCTCACGGCAAACACGGCGATTTCGCCATCGAGGCCAAGGGCCTGGTCAAGCGCTTCAAGTCCGGCAAGGGCTTCGTCGAGGTGCTGAAGGGCGTGGATTTCGACGCCCGCCACGGCGACCTGACCATGGTCATGGGACCGTCCGGCTCGGGCAAGTCGACCTTGATCGCGGCCCTGTCGGGCCTGCTGCGGCCTGAGGAGGGGCGCGTCGACACCCTGGACGTCGATGATCTGTGGAAGCTGTCGCCCGGCCGGATCGACCGGTTCCGACTGGAGAACTGCGGCTTCATCTTCCAGGGCTTCAACCTGTTCCCGGCCCTGACGGCGCTGCAACAGGTCGAGGTGGTGCTGAAATTCCAGGGCCTGACCCCCGACCAGGCCAAGAAGCGCGCGACCCTGGCGCTGGAGGAGGTGGGCCTGGGCCATCGCCTGCACCAACGGCCCGCGGCCCTGTCCGGCGGCGAGAAGCAGCGGGTGGCCATCGCTCGCGCCCTGGCCAAGGACCCGCAGATTCTCTACGCCGACGAGCCGACCTCGGCCCTGGACGGCGAGAACGGCCAGGTGGTCATCCGCCTGTTGCGCCGCGCCGCCACCGAACACGGCGCCGCCGTCGTCTGCGTGACCCACGACCCGCGCCTGGAGGCCTGGGCCGACCGCGTCATCCACATCGAGGACGGCGTCATCACCGACGATCAGCGCCGCACCCCCAACCCCGACGCCGCCCTGGCGTCGCACTGATTTGCACTAGGATTCCGTCATGCCCGCCTTCCTGAAGAGCAAATGGACCTGGATCGGCCTGGTGCTGATCGTCGTCGCCCTGGGCGGCTTCACGGTCATGCAAGGCAACGCCGCCAAGAAGAAGGAGGCGGACGAAAAAGCCGCCGCCGAGAAGCTGGAAAGCCCCTATGCGGCGGTCGCCAACGGCAAGACCGACGTCGAGGGCGGCATCATCCAGGTCGCGGCCCGCCGCGGCGGCGTGGTCAAGGCCGTCTATGTGCAGGAAGGCGACCGCGTCACCGCCGGTCAGATCCTGGCCCGCCAGGAAGACGACGAGCCGCGTCTGGGCGTCGAACGCGCCCAGGCCGAAGTGGCCCAGGCCGAGAGTCAACTGGCCTCGATCCGCGTCGACATCAACACCGCCCAGCGCGAGCTGGAGCGTCTGCAACGCCTGGTGGACACCAATTTCGTCGCCGCCCAGCGCGTCGACCAGGCCCGCGACGCCGTCGCCTCGGCCCAGGCCCGCATGGCCGCGCAGCAGGCCTCGGTCCAGACCGCCCGCGCGCGTCTGAGCGAGGCGGCCTACAACCTGGAGCTTACGGTCATCCGCGCGCCGATGAGCGGCCGCATCGTGCGCCGCTACGCCAACCCCGGCGCGGGCGCCTCGACCCTGAACGTGTCGAACATGTTCGATCTGGAGCCGGACGCCCCGCGCATCGTCCGCGCCGAGATCGTCGAGAGCGACATCCCCAACATCACCGTCGGCCAGGCCGTCGAAATCCAGCCCGAGGGCGATCCGTCCAAGACCTATGTCGGCGCCGTGCTGCGCCGGGCCGCCGTGTTCGGCGCCCGCAAACTGGCCTCGGACGACCCCAGCCAGCGTTCGGACGAGCGGGTGGTCGAGGTGGTCGTCTCGGCCGGGGACGCCCCCCTGCTGATCGGCCAGCGCGTGCTGGTGAAATTCATGAAGCCCGGCCAGACGGCGGGCGCCCGTCGCGCCGCGACGGCCGGCGTCGGTCCCGACCGCGCCATGCGGGCGCCGGCCAAGGCGGGCTGACCGCCCCGTCCTTCGTCCCATGAGGTCCGCCCCATGAGAAAGGCCCCGGCGATCCGCCGGGGCCTTCGTCGTTTCAGGGTCGGGCGACGCGGATCAGCGCGCCATCCTCAGCGCGTCAGGGCGGCGCAGCGGCCCGTCAGCTCGGCGTGCAGCGGGGCGCGGGCGGTCTCGTCGCCGCGACGCATCATCAACCGGGCCTGGTCGCGGGCCTGGTCGGCCTGACGACGCAGTTGGATCGGCTTGGCGGCGCGGTCGCCCATGCGGGCTTCAAAGACCGAGGCGTCCTGACCCGCGCCGGCGGCCAGACCGGAACAGCGGGCCAGTTGGACATAGTCCCGATCCGTGGCGACCGAGGCGGCGTCGGTGGACAGGGCGAGGGCGGCGAAAACGGCGAGCAGGCTCATGGCGATCTCCTCGGGAACCGAAATGTTCCCGGTCGCGATTACCTCTCCATCTCTACCTATCCGCAAGTTACGATGCGTTCAGATACAGTATATATGCATTAAACTATCGAAATGTACTTATGTGCAATTCGCAATTACAAATCGGTATGCCAGATCAGAAGCGAGGCTGGCGTTTCTCCAGGGCGGCGGCGACGCCTTCCTGATGATCCGTGCTCAGATGAGCAACAGCTTGCAGGGCGGCGGTGGCGTCCAGCACCTGATCCATCGGCGCTTCCCGCCCCTGACGCAACAGGGCCTTGGTCATGCGCAGGGCCTGGGCGGGCTGGACCGCGATCTGGCCGGCCAGGGCCAGGGCCTCGTCCATCAGGGCGTCATGGGGAACGACGCGGCCGACCATGCCCCAGTCGGCGGCCGTGGCGGCGTCGATGGTCTTGGCCGTGAACAACAGTTCGGCGGCGCGGGCGTAGCCGGCATAGCGCGGCGTGATCCAGCCGCCCCCGTCGCCGGGCACGAGACCCAGTTTCAGAAACGGCAGGCCGAAGACGGCGCGATCCGAGGCGATGCGGATGTCGGCCAGGCCCGCGATGTCGCAGCCCAGGCCCATGGCCGGGCCGTTGACAGCCGCGATCAGCGGGACCTCCAGCGCGTACAGCGACCGCACGATGCGATGGACCACGGCCTTGTAGCGCTCGCGGATCTCGGTCTCGCCGCCCGCGAACAGGCCGGTCTTGTCGCGCATGGCCTTCAGGTCGCCGCCCGCCGAAAAGGCCCGGCCCGCGCCCGTCAGGACGACGCAGCGCACGTCCATGTCGGCGTTCACGGCGGCGCAGGCGTCCGCGAAGGCGGTCTCGTCGCCCAGATCCGGCAGGGCGTTCAGACGCTCGGCCCGGTCCAGGGTCCAGATCTCGACGGCGCCGCGCCGTTCGCGCCGGATCAATCCGCTCATCACCCGCTCCAGAATTGAAAAACCCCGGCCTTATTCAGGGCCGGGGCGTTGGGGATCAAGGGAAAGCAGGCCCTAGCGGCGCTTCTTGATCTCGATGGGGACGAAGTTCGAGGGGTGGCTGACCACGCGCCCGGCGTTCGCCTGTTTGGTGTTCACCAGCATCCCGCCCCACAGGGCGAAGGACATCATGGCGTGCTGGAGGTTGCGCTCCTTGTCGTTCATTCTTGGCGTCTCCTTTCGCAGAACGATGAAAAGAGACACGTCGTGCTGTTCGGGGGTCTCACCCTCATAGTCGTTTCGCGTCAGGGCGTAAGATAGTTGATCGGGCCGAAAATTGCAAGATTTTCGCTCCGGCGCCGGATTGTTTTTCGCAAGGTCGTCATCTTGGACTCTTCCACCCCGCCCCGTTCCATCGCCACGCCCTGCGTCAAGGTCTGCATCGTCGACGGCGCCTCGGGCCTGTGTCTGGGCTGTTATCGGACCCTGGCGGAGATCGGCGGCTGGAGCGGGCTGACGGACGAACGGCGCGCGGCGGTCATGGCCGAACTGCCCGGGCGGAAAGAGCGCATCGACCCGACTCTGCGAGGTTAAGGGCCGTCAACCACGTCGCTTCACGGCATTCCAACCGGCCCCGGTTATGACGGTCGCTGGACGCAAAAGGCGTCCGTGTGACGCATGGGTTTGAATGATCCGTCTCGCCGCCTCCTCCGTCGCCGTCGTGAGCCTGGCCATGGCGACCTCGCTGAGCGCCGCCTTCTGGCTGAACCGGCTGGGCGGGCCGGGCGAGGCCCAGGCCGCGCCCCAGGCCGTCGCCGCCCCAGCCCCGAACGCGCGCGCCACGGGATCGGCAGCCCAGGTGGTGAAGGGCGCGGACGGCCACTATTGGGCCGACGCCCGCATCGACGGCCGCGCCGTGCGGGTGATGATCGACACCGGCGCGACGGTCGTGGCCCTGACGCTGGACGACGCGGCCCGCCTGGGCGTGGTCCCGAACGAGGCCGATTTCACCCGGACGGTGCGCACGGCCTCCGGCCCGGTTCCGGCCGCGCCGGTGCGGCTGAAGGCCGTGTCGGTGGGCCGGGCCGAGGTGCGCGGCGTCGACGCCCTGGTGTTGCAGGACGGCCTGCCGCATTCGCTTCTGGGCATGAGCTATCTGGGGCGGCTGTCGGCCTTCGAGGCGACGCCGACGGGACTGACGCTGCGGCCCTAGAGCGCCTTCGCCACCACCGACAGGGCGGTCAGGGCCAGATAGGCGGCGAAGGCCTTCTTCAGCACCCGCTTGTCCAGCCGATGCGCCAGCCGCGCGCCGTAAGGGGCGACCAGCGTCGTCACGATCCCCATGATCGCGGCGGCGGGCAGGTTGACGTAGCCCAGCGACCAGGGCGGCCGTCCGGCCGCGTCCCAGCCGAAGACGACGAAGCCCAGGGTCGCCGCCGCGCCGATGACCATGCCGAAGCCCGAGGCCGTGGCCACCGCCTGGTGGATCGGTCGGCCGCACAGGGTCATCAGCATGCCGCCGAAACTGCCGCCGCCGATTCCCATCATGGCCGACAGGGCGCCGATCACGCCGCCGACGAGACGCCGCGTCCAGCCCGTCGGCAGATCGCGCCGCAGGGTCATGTGATCCGGCGCCAGCCCCATCTGCGCCGCGATCCCCGCCAGACAGACCCCATAGACGACCGCCAGCCCCTGCATCGAGGTGAAGCCCGCGACGGCCGCGCCGACCAGGGCGCCGATGCCGACCCAGGGGGTCCAGGCCTTCAGCACCGCCTCATCCACCGCCCCGTGTTTCCGGTGCGCCGCCAGCGATCGCCACGAGGTGCCGACGATGGTCAAAAGCGAACTGCCGACCGCGACGTGTAGGTTGCCTTCACCGCCGACGCCCAGCAGTTCAAAAGCGTAGAACAGCACCGGCACGATCACCGTGCCGCCGCCGACGCCGAACAGGCCCGCGATCAGCCCGGCGAACACCCCCGCCCCGATCATGGCGGCCGACAGCAGCAACAGCTCGGACAGGGGCAGGCCGGTCATGGTTCCGGCTTAGGCCGACACCGGGTCAGAAGCGATAGCTGAGACCGATCTGGGCGACGGGATAGAGGCTGAAGTCCGCCTCCTCCTTGATCCGCTCGGCCTCGGCGTCCAGGCGTTGGCGGAAGGCGGCGCTATTGGACAGGCTCCCGCCTTGCGCGTTCAGGGTCACGTCCGGGCTGTCGCCGACGGCCACCCCGATCAGGGCGCGCACGCCGACCCGCCAGCGGCCGGTGAAGGTGTTGTCGAAGCCCAGGCCGACGAAGGGCGTCACCTCCGGCAGGGTCGCCGCCCCGGTCAGCTTGCCGACCTGTCCGGGCGTGAACATCGCGCCGCCGATCTCGACCGGCGTGACCGGCTCGGCCTCCAGCCGCAGCTCGCGCGCGCCCAGATAGGCCCCGCCCGAGATGAACCAGGCGTCGCGGAACGGATGCAGGTCGATGAAACCGCCGACGGTGTCGAAATCCAGCTCGGCCCCATAGTCGACGCCGCTGTAGGTCTGGTCGAAATCGTGTCTCAGCCGGTCGATCCCGCCGCGCACCACGAAGGCCGGACTCAGCGCCAGCTTGATCTCGGCGCCGACGCCCAGGGTCCCGGCGTGGACCGACGCCGCCGTCTGGGCCGAGGCCGCCCCCGCGACGCACGTCAGGGCCAGGCTCAACATCGCCGTTCGGATCATGGACAGCTCCCCCAGGTCGGGACCATGACCGGGGGATTCGATTAAGAAAGGCCTGTCTTCTCGTTCAAGATCGACGACTGAGTTTTCTCCGCGTCCCCGGCGAATGCCGGGGTCCAGATGGGGAGTCTCCGTCGCCTGCCGACGCCAACCTGGTCCTGGCCCCAGAGATCGAGGTTGGACCTGGCCCCCGGCGTTCGCCGGGGAAACGGTGGATGGAGCGCCGATGCTCAAGGCGGGTTCAGCCAAGAAAACCCTGTCAGGCCGCCTCGCGCCGCGCCTCGGCCTGGCGCACGGCGTCGGCGGCGCGATCGACGACCTCCAGCCCCGCGCCGGGGCGGATGGACTCGACCGTCAGGATGCGGCGGAAGGCCCGCGCGCCGGGGCGGCCGTGCATCAGCCCCAGCATGTGCCGGGTCATGGCGGGCAGGTGGACGCCCTCGTCCAGCCGCGCGGCCATATAGGGACGGTAGCGCTCCAGCGCGGACCAGACGTCGACGTCGGGCGTCGCCGCGCCGAACAGACGGCGGTCGATCTGACCCAGCAGGGCCGGCTCATGATAGGCGGCGCGACCCAGCATGACCCCATCCAGGGCCACGCCGTCCGAGGCGTCCAGATGCGCCTGGGCCTGGTCCAGATCGGCGATCCCGCCGTTGATGCAGATCGTCAGGTGCGGCCGCTCGCGCTTCAGACGGCGCACCAGGGCATAGTCCAGCGGCGGCACGTCGCGGTTCTCTTTGGGCGACAGCCCCTTCAGCCAGGCCTTCCTCGCATGGACGATGAAGGTGTCGATCCCCACGCCCGTGCAGGCGTCGACCGTGGCGAACAGGCTGACGGCCGGGTCCTGGTCATCGACGCCGATGCGGCATTTGACGGTGGCCGGCACGGCGACCGCGGCCTTGATGGCGGCCATGCAGTCGGCGACCAGTTCCGGCTCGCGCATCAGGCAGGCGCCGAAACGGCCGGACTGGACCCGGTCGGACGGGCAGCCGACGTTCAGATTGATCTCGTCATAGCCAAAGGCCGCGCCGATGCGGGCGGCCTGGGCCAGTTGTTCCGGCTCGGACCCGCCCAGCTGCAGGGCCACCGGATGTTCGACCTCGTCGAAGCGCAGCAGCCGTTCCGGGTCGCCGTGGATGACCGCCGGGGCCGTGACCATTTCCGTATACAGCAACGCCCGCGTCGTCAGGGCGCGGTGGAACGCCCGGCAGTGCCGGTCCGTCCAGTCCATCATCGGGGCGACCGACAGGCGGTGCGGAGAAAACGTCATGGGGCGCGGCCTTTACACCATGCGGGGTCGGCAGGCGACCGTCAGGCGTCCTCCTCCTCCAGCGCCTCGGCGGCCTCCTCGTTGAGGGCCTGGCCCTCGTGGCGGGGTTTGACGTAGGGCGCGGGCTGGGGCGTGGCCATGTTGCCGCGCATCAGGTGCACGCCGGCCCTGATGTCGCCGCCCGCGAGTTGGAGCGTGAACCGCTCCTCGTCGCGCGCACGCAGGTCGCGGATGGTCTCCTCGGCCTCCATGTGGCTGAAGCCCAGGTCGATCAGCACCTGATGGGCGAAGACCAGGGCGCTCTCGAAGGTCTCGCGGATCTGATATTCGACCCCGGCCTGGACCAGGCGCAGCGAATGGCCGCGGTCGAAGGCGCGCACGAACAGCTTGGTCAGGGGAAACTCGGCCTTGACCAATTCGACGATGCGGTCGGCGACCTCGGGCTTGTCGACGCAGACCAGCACCGTCTCGGCCTTTTCGACGCCGGACGCGCGCAGCACGTCCAGCCGCGAGCCGTCGCCGTAATAGACCTTGAAGCCGAACTTTCCGGCCGCCTGGATCATCTCCACGTCGTTCTCGATGATCGAGACATCGACGTCGCGGGCCAGCAGGGGCTGGGACACGACCTGGGCGAAGCGGCCGAAGCCGATGATCAGCACCCGCTCGCGCAGGTTCACCGCCCGGTCCACGCCCTCGGCGCCGTCGGGATCGCTGGTCTCCTTGGGCAGCAGGCGGCGCGCGGCCAAACTGGTCAGGGGCGTCAGGGCCATGGACAGGATGACGATGGCCGTGGCCGCCGAGGCGATGCGCGGATCGAACACCCCCGCCGTCAGGGCCGCGCCATAAAGGACGAAGGCGAACTCGCCCCCTTGCGCGAACAGGACGGCGCGCTCGACCGCCTCACGCTCCGAGGCCTTGAACAGGCGCGCGACGCCATAGATGGCCACCGCCTTGACCGCCATGAAGGCGATGACCCCGCCGACCACGACCCGCCAGTCGACCGCCACCACCGCCAGATCCAGCGACATGCCGACCGACAGGAAGAACAGGCCCAGAAGAATGGCGCGGAACGGCTCCACATCGGCTTCCAACTGATGCCGGAAGGTCGATTCCGACAACAGCACCCCGGCCAGGAAGGCGCCCATGGCCATGGACAGGCCGCCCGCGTCCATCAACCAGGCCGCCCCGACCACGACCAGCAGGGCGGCGGCCGTCATCACCTCGCGTCCGCCATAGCGGGCCAGGATGCGGAACACCGGATTCATCAGATAACGCCCGGCCAGGAAGACGACCGCCAGGGCGCCGACCGCCAGGCCGACGGTCTGCCACAGGGGCGGTGCGGCCTCGGACGCCACGCCGGTGGCCGAGGCGATGACCGCCACGATCGCCAGCAGCGGCACGATGGCCAGGTCTTCCAACAGCAGGATGGACACCGCCCGCTGACCGGCCGGGGACCCCAGCTCGCCGCGCTCGTCCAGCATCTGCATGATGACGGCGGTGGACGACAGCACGAAGCCCATGGCGACGATGAAGGCCACCGCGACCGACAGGCCCGCCGCCATGCCGGTCAGGGTCAGCAGAAAGCCCGCGCCCAGCACCTGGGCCGCGCCCAGGCCGAATATCTCGCGCCGCAGGCTCCACAATCGGCTGGGCCGCATCTCCAGGCCGATGATGAACAGGAAGATGACCACGCCGAACTCGGCGACGTGCAGGATGGTCTCCGGCTCACGGAACACGCCCAGGCCGAAGGGACCGATGGCCAGGCCGGCGGCCAGATAACCCAGCACCGAACCCAGTTGCAGCCGCCGGAACAGGGGCACCGCCGCCACGCCGGCCGCCAGCAGCACCGCCGCATGGCCCAATTGCAGTCCCGTCGCGCCGTCGGCCATGGATGTTCCCCCGTTCGATCCGACGCCCATATTGGGGGCGGGCGAGACCGTTTGCGAGGGGGAGACGGCGCCGATCGCCACAGTTTGGTCGAAAGATCACGGATCACTGGCGATCCCGGGGGGCGAACGGAGAAGCGGCATGCGCGTGCTGAAGTCCGGTTTGGCGGTTCTGACGGCGTTGAGCATCGGCGCCCCGGCGGGAACCGTCCCCTCATCGGCCCTGGCCCAGACCACGAACGGAGACGGCGAGGCCACACCCGCCGCCTGCCGCGCCTACGGGTTCGAGCTGGAGCCGCCGGCGCCGCCGATCCAGCGGGCCTATGCCGCCGCGCCCGCCGTGGGCGGAACCGCGCCGCCCCTGGCCCGGCCGATTCCCCCGACGAAGAAGCAGGAGCGCGTCCCCTACGCGCCGCCGCCTCCGCCGCCGCCGCCGCCGTCAGGCGCGCCCGTCGTCCTGAACGAAGTCGTGGTCAGCGGCTCGCACGTCATGGGCCGCTTGCCGTCCGCCGCCGACACCGAACGCTATCGCGACGCCACGCCCAATCCGGTCAGGCGAACCGCCGACCAGCCGGTGTCGACCTTCTCGATCGACGTGGACACCGCCGCCTATGCCAACGTCCGCCGCTTCATCGACGAGGGCCGGGCGCCGCCGCGCGACGCCGTGCGGGTCGAGGAGATGATCAACTATTTCGACTATGGCTACGCCCGGCCCGAACGGGCGGACGAACCGTTCGCGGTGACGGCCGAGGTCGCGCCCTCGCCCTGGGCGCCGGGCCGCCAGATCGTCCATGTCGGGCTGCAAGGCTATGAACTGCCGACGGCCGAGCGGCGGCCGCTGAACCTGACCTTTCTGGTCGATGTCTCCGGTTCGATGAGTTCGCCCGACAAGCTGGCCCTGGCGAAACAGGCGATGAACCTGATCATCGACCGGATGAGACCCCAGGACACGGCGGCCGTG
This sequence comes from Brevundimonas sp., assembly GCF_036732845.1. Classification (GTDB taxonomy): domain Bacteria; phylum Pseudomonadota; class Alphaproteobacteria; order Caulobacterales; family Caulobacteraceae; genus Brevundimonas. Next base: position 69,824 of record NZ_DAINBO010000011.1, read on the forward strand.
ACCTATTACGCCGAGGGAGCGGGCACGACCCTGGCGCCGACGCCGGGCACGGACAAGCTGAGGATCCGCTGCGCCGTCGCCAGCCTGCGCGCCGCCGGGGGCACAGCCGGGGCGACCGGCATGACCAACGCCTATGACCAGGCCCAGGTCAACTTCGCCCGCGACCGGGTCAACCGCATCCTGATGTTCACCGACGGCGACTTCAACGTCGGCGTCACAGACGACAAGCGGCTGGAGGACTATGTCGCCGACAAGCGGGCGACGGGAATCTATCTGTCGGTCTACGGCTTCGGGCGCGGCAATTATCAGGACGCGCGGATGCAGGCGATCACCCAGGCCGGGAACGGCACGGCCGCCTATGTCGACGGACTGAGAGAGGCGCGCCGCCTGTTCGGCCCAGCCTTCGACCGAGGCGCCTTTCCCATCGCCGACGATGTGAAGATCCAGGTCGAGTTCAACCCGGCCCGCGTCGCCGAATGGCGGTTGATCGGCTATGAGACCCGGCTGCTCAACGAGGCGGATTTCGCCAACGACCGCGTCGACGCGGGCGAGGTCGGATCGGGCGCCAGCGTCACGGCCCTGTATGAGATCACCCCCGTCGGCGGGCCGCCCCAGGTTCCCGACCGACGCTATGAATCCGCCCGTCCGCAGGCGGCGCCGGGCGCGCCCGGAAACGAGCTGGCCTTCGTCCAGATCCGCTACAAACCGCCCGGCCAGGCGATGTCGCGCCTGATCCAGCACCCGATCCGCGAGGGGGTGTCCAACGCCCTGGGGCGGCCGGGCGAGGCGACGCGCTGGGCCTTGGCGGTGGCCGCCTTCGGCCAGAAGCTGCGCGGCGATCCGTGGATGGCGCCTGACTTCGGCTGGGACCGGATCGTCGAGCTGGCCCAGGGCGCGCGCGGCGACGACCCCTATGGCGACCGGGCCGAGTTCGTGCAGTTGGCGCGGGCCGCCGCGACCCTGCCGGAGCGGCGGGAGCCTTGAGGTTCAAACCTCGAACCTGACCCCCTGGGCCAGCGGGAGGGCGGCGCTGAAATTCACCGTCTGGGTCTGGCGGCGCATATAGGCCTTCCAGGCGTCCGAGCCGGATTCGCGGCCGCCGCCGGTCTCCTTTTCGCCGCCGAAGGCCCCGCCGATCTCGGCGCCCGAGGGACCGATGTTGACGTTGGCGATGCCGCAGTCCGATCCCCAGGCCGACAGGAAGGTCTCGGCCTCGCGCACGCTGTCGGTGAAGACGCAGGACGACAGCCCCTGGGGGACCGCGTTCTGCAGCGCCACCGCCTGGTCGAAATCGCTCCAGGTCAGGACATAGAGGATGGGAGCGAAGGTCTCGTGCATCACCACCTCGGTCTGGGCGGGCATGCGCACGACGGCGGGGCGCACATAGACGCCGCCCGCGTGCTGGACACGGGTTCCGCCCGCCACGATCCGGCCGCCCTGGTCCACCGCCTGGGCCAGGGCGCGGTCGAAGGCGGCGCCGGCGTCTTCGTCGATCAGGGGACCGACCAGGGTCCCGGCGTCGCGCGGATCGCCGATGGGCAAGGTGGCGTAGGCGCCGGCCAGCCGCTCGACCAGACCGTCGGCGACGGTCTCATGCACCAACAGGCGGCGCAGGGTGGTGCAGCGTTGCCCGCAGGTGCCGACGGCCGAAAAGGCGATGGCGCGCACGGCCATGTCCAGGTCGGCCGAGGGCGTCACGATCATGGCGTTGTTGCCGCCGAGTTCGAGCAACGACCGACCCAGCCGCGCCGCCGTCGTCGCCGCCACGGCCTTGCCCATGCGGGTCGAACCGGTGGCCGAGACCAGGGGCACGCGCGGATCGGCGGCCAGGGCCGCGCCCGCCTCGCGTCCGCCGATCAGAAGCTGGTTCAGGCCCTGGGGCGCGTCGGAACCGAAGCGGGCGGCGGCGCGGTCATAGACGGCCTGGACGCCCAGGGCCGTCAGCGGCGTCTTTTCGGACGGCTTCCAGATCACCGGATCGCCGCAGACGAAGGCCAGGCAGGCGTTCCACGCCCAGACGGCGACCGGGAAGTTGAAGGCGGTGATGACGCCGACGGGACCCAGCGGCTGCCACGTCTCGCGCATATGGTGGCCGGGACGTTCGCTGGCCAGGGTCAGGCCGTAGAGCTGACGCGACAGGCCGACGGCGAAGTCGCAGATGTCGATCATCTCCTGCACCTCGCCCAGGCCTTCGGAGACGATCTTGCCGGCTTCGAGGGTGACGAGGCGAGCGAGGTCGTCCTTGGCCGCGCGCAGCTCCTCGCCCAGCAGGCGGACCAGTTCGCCCCGGCGCGGCGCGGGCAGGCGGCGCCAGATCTGAAAGGCGGCGACCGAACGGGCGATGACGGCGTCGACATCCGGCGTGACCGCGACCTGGGCGCCGGTCGAGCCGTCGATGGGCGAGCGCGTCGCCAGGCCCTGGCCCGAACCTGGGTCCCAGGCCGAGGCGGGAACGCCCAGCCGGTCCAGGATGGCCTTCGCCTCGTTCGCCGCGGTGGTCATGTGCGTCTTCCCCGTGTTGGGCTTGGCCTTAGAGCGAAAGCGGTTCCGGGTTAACCCCCGCTTCACCCTTCCGCTTGACCGGGCGTCAATGCTCGCGGGCGCATTGTGACCGTCAGCGGAGGGTGCAGAATGGCGCGCGCGCAATTCCAAAAAGGCCAGAAGGTCTGGGTCGAGTGCGTGGGCGCCTGGGCCAATATCGAAAAGGTCCAGCCCGTCTGGGCCAAGGGGTTCGAGGAACCCGTGCGCGTCACCTATGACGTGGGCCTGGGCCGTGAATTCACCGGCAATGAGCTGATGCTGCCGGTCGAGGACCAGGCGGCGAACGGCGACATGGGCGACTGGCGGCTGCTGCGTGCGCGCAACAAATGGCAGATGGCCGAGGATTGTCCGCACCATCCCTTTCCCGGCACCTATCCGGTGGTGGTGACCGATCCGGCCGACTGGGGCGGATGGCGCGTGCCGGGCGCCGAATACGACCGCGATCCCGAGCGCATCGAGTTCCAGGCCCGGCTGATCGCCGCCGCGCCGCGCCTGATGGGCCTGGCCCAGGCCCTGGCCGACATGGTCGGCGAGGCGCCCGACGACGCCCCGGCCGAGGCCCTGGTCCTGGCGCGGCAGGCGCGTGAGATTCTGCGCGGCGTCACCGACGTCCTGGCCCCGCCGACCGAGGCCCCCGCGCCGCGAACCGTGAAAGCCGCCTGACCGGCGACCTTGCGCCTCGACAGGATTCCGCGACGCAGCCTAGATTCCCACGGTTCGCCGAATCGCACGGGAGAGCGCCTTGACCGCGGACGAGCGGCCCAGGGAACGTCGGATTCAGGGGTCGGGTCGCCGCGCCTCGGACCGCCTCAAGGCCCCACCGGCCTGGGCGCGCATCCTGCTGCTCGCCGTGACCCTGGGCGTCGCCGCCTATGTGCTGCTGTTCGCGCGCGAGATCGCCCGCCCGGCGCGCGACGCCGACCATCTGCGTCAGGCGGCGGTCCAGAGCGACGCCGACCTGCTGGCCGCGCGGTTCGAGACCCGGCTGACCGCCGCCCGCGCGGGCCTGGCGGCCGGACAGACGGCGCTGGACCTGGGCGCGACGCCGAGCGAGGCCGTCGAAACCGCCCGAACCCTGGCGCCCGACAGCGCCTTCGCCGTGCTGGACGTCGAGGGCGCGGCGACGGCCGCGGCCGGGGCGGCGCCCGGCGCCTTCGCCGCGGTGACCGCCGAGGCGCCCCGCGCGGCGCCCGACAAGTCCGGCGTGCTGATCGCGGCCGAGGGCGCGGAGCCGCGCCTGGTCGCCCGCATCGCCCCGCCCGTGCTCCAGGTGGACGTGGCCGGACGCCCCAGGCCGACCCTGTCTCTCGTTTCGACCTCGGGCGTGCTGGCGTCGACCGACGCCGCGCGCACCGGTCGGCCGCTGACGGCCGTCGGCCTGACGCCTGACGCCCTTGTCGGGGGCAGTCCGGCACGCACCGTCGCGGTGGACGAACATAGTCTGATGACCGCCGTCGGCGCGGCGGGCGGCGGCGTCTTCGCGGTGGCCTCCACCCCGGTCGATACGGAGGCGGCGGCCTTGCTGAACGACGCCTGGGTCTTGGCCGCGCCGCTGGTGCTGGGCGTGGCCGTACTGTTTCTGGTGCTGTTGAACCGTTGGCGTCAGGCCAGGATCAGCCGCCAGTGGGCGGCGTCCGAACGGCGTTTCCGCGTCGCCGTCGAGGCCGCGCGCTGCGGCGTCTGGGAATGGGACGCCGAGGGCGGCGAGGTCGATCTGTCGGACTATATGGCCGTTCTGATGGGCTTTCCCCAGGGCGGACCCGTGTCGGCCGAGGCCTTCATGGCCCGCATCCACGCCCGCTATCGCCCCCAGGTCGATCACGCCCTGCGCCAGGCCGCGGCCTTCGGCGCCTTCGATGTCACCTTTCCGGTCCAGGGCGAGGACGGACGGGTGCGTTGGATCGACGCCCGGGGCCAGGCGCGCGGCGACCGGGGCGAGACGGGGTTCAGCTCCATCCTGGGCGTGGCCCTGGACATCACCGAGGCCCGCCGCGCCCGCGCCCAGGCCCAGGCCGCCGAGAGCCGCCTGCGCGACGGCATCGAGAGCGTGTCGGACGCCTTCGTCCTGTTCGACAAACAGGGGCGTCTGCTGCTGTGCAACCAGGCCTTCCAGGACGCCTTCGGCTTCGCCCCCGGCGTGGTGCAGCGCGGGGCGCTGAAGGACGAGTTGAACCGCATCGCCGCCCTGGCCATCACGGCCGAACACCCCGGCGCGGGCGGCCGGGCCGGCGCACGCGAGGTCGAGCTGAACGACGGGCGCTGGCTGCAACTGATGGAGCGGTTCACCTCGGACGGCGGCTCGGTGGTCACGGCCGCCGACATCACCGCCATCAAGCTTCAAGAGGCCGAGCGACAGAGGGCGTCCGACAATCTGCGCGCCATGGTCGATCAGTTGGAGGCCAGCCAGGAGAAGCTGTCGCTGCTGGCCCGCAAATATGAGATCGCCATGACCCGGGCCGAGGCCGCCAACCAGGCCAAGTCCGAATTCCTGGCCAATATGAGCCACGAGCTGCGCACGCCGCTGAACGCCATCAACGGCTTTTCCGAGATCATGGCCGCCGAGATGTTCGGCCCGCTGGGCGATGCGAAATACAAGGGCTACGCCGCCGACATCCACCGCTCGGGCCAGCACCTGCTCAGCCTGATCAACGACATCCTGGACATGGCCAAGATCGAGGCCGGCAAGATGCGGCTGCACTATGAGGCGGTGTCGCTGAAGGAGGTCTGCGACGACGCGGTGCGGCTGATGCGCGGCAAGGTCGAGGACGCGGGCCTGACCCTGACCGTCGAGGCGCCCGCCGACCTGGCCGAGATCGAGGCCGACCATCGCGGCTGCAAGCAGGTGATGCTGAACCTGTTGTCCAACGCCATCAAATTCACGCCCGAGGGCGGCTCGATCACCGTGCGGCTGGCGCCGCTGGGCGACGACAGGGTGCGGGTGGCGGTGGCCGACACCGGCATCGGCATCGCCGCCGACGACCTGGCCCGGCTGGCGCGGCCGTTTGAACAGGTCGAGGGCCAGCACTCCAAGACCACGCAAGGCACCGGCCTGGGCCTGGCCCTGACCAAGTCTCTGATCGAGATGCACGGCGGGACCCTGCACATGGAAAGCCGCCCCGGCGAAGGCACCACCGTGTCGTTCGACCTGCCGATCCGGCGGCCGACGACACAGGCGGAACCCGCGGACCAGGCCCGCGCGGCCTGAGGGCCACGCCGAGCCGTCTGGAAAAAAACGGGGTCTATCGAGTCTATCGAGTCGATTTTGACGGACGTTCGAGCCAGCTCGGACGCACGCTTAACAGGCGTCTGCGCCGGATACGGACGCCAGGGTTCGCGGCGCCTCCAGGACCACGCTTGGAGCCGGGATCGATCCGGCCCGCCTTCCATTCATACGCGCCCTGCCCGCCCCGCGCTTGAGCGCGTCCGAGGGGTGGGATAGATCAGGTCCCGGGCCATCGCGGGCATGATGTAGTGGTAGCCTGGCAGCTTCCCAAGCTGCTCGTGCGGGTTCGATTCCCGCTGCCCGCTCCAGCCCCCGGCGGACGCCCGGAGGCGCACACCTCTCACGCGTCGGCCAGGACCTGTTTGACGTGTTGGACCGTGTCATCCTTGGCCCGCATCAGCCCCAGGTGCTGGTTCAGGATCTGCGTCACCTCGGCCCAGGCGATGGGCGGGGCCAGGGCGATGACGCCCGCGGCGAAATCCCGGGCCGAAACGAAGGTCAGGTCGAAACCCTTGGTCTCATAGTCCTGAACGATCGCGGGCAGGGATTCCTGGGCGCCTCCGTTCGGGCCGTAGACGAACAGCATGGTCGAACCGCCCTTCTTTCTCACCTTGGTCACCGCATGATCGACGGCCGCGCGGGTGAAGGACTTGTCCTTGGCCTCGCAGCAATAGCGCAGGGTCTTGCCGTCGGCCTCGAAGACATCGACGTCCGAAACCTCATTGGAGGAGGCGCCGCTCTGATTGGCGGGATGGGAGGCGACCTTGAGGGTTCCGCCCTGAGACCTGGAGACCAGTTCGAACAGGAGCGCCGCCACCAGTGCGAGGCTCTCGCCCTCGCACGACCGCGCCAGAAGGCGGTCGCAGAGCTGCTCGAGCGCGCGCTTGCTGACGACCGCGTCGAAACGGGTCTCATCAAACGTGATCACCCGGCTTTCGAGCTTGAGAATCCGGGCCAGGACGGCGATCAGCGCGTCCTTGCCGTTATCCTCTGCATTGACCCGTTCGAACACGGCGATCAGCCGTTCGAGCGTCTGGCGGTCCCTGCCGCGCCGGACGGCGTTATCGACGCTCAGATGGGTGTAGCGCGCCGGCTTGTTCAAAAACGGCTCGTTCGATCCGCCCAGCCGTTTTTCCAGCGCGGCCTGTTCAAACGGAACGACCACGGCATGACACAGGGTGCGGGCGTCGAACGCCCCGGCCAAGGGCGCGCCCGCCTGAAGCGCCAGCGGATCGGTGTCGGGATTCACGGCCTTCGCTAGCATTCCAGTCAGCAGGATGTAGCGATAGGTTCGGTGCGTATGGCCGATGATTTGTTCGATCATCGTCTCCATATCGCGAGGGAGACGGTATGATCCGGTTCGGGCCAGATCGGTCGCCTCGGCGAGCACTCGCCGGGCCTGCGCGCTATCAACGTAAATCGGCACTCGGAGCTTTCCTGTGAACCCGGTCGTCAACCTAACCAGAGGTGGAAACCGGCGAACGGAAGTTCAAGCCAGGCCCAGCGCGGTCTCGCTGTTTTCCGGCGCCGGGGGCATGGACGTCGGCTTTCGTCAGGCGGGCTTCGACATCCTGTGGGCCAATGATCTGGACAAGGTCGCCGTCGAGACCTACCGCCGTAATCTCGGCGACCACATCGTCTGGGGCGACATAGAGGATCACCTGTCGTCGCTGTCGCGGTTCGCCGGGGTGGATTGCCTGTTCGGCGGGCCGCCGTGCCAGGGCTTCTCCGTGGCCGGAAAGATGGCGCCGGACGATCCCCGCAGCCAACTGGTCAGGTCCTTCATGCGGGCCGTCGAGATTGTGCGGCCGCGCGCCTTCGTCATGGAGAACGTCAAGGCCCTGGGCACGCTGGCCAAGTTCAAACCGGTTCGGGACGACCTGCGCGCCAGCGCCGACAGACTGGGTTACCGGACCGAGCTGCACATCCTCAACGCCAAGGATTTCGGCGTCCCCCAGGCCCGCGAGCGCGTGTTCTTCGTCGGGTTTTTGGACGCGGAGCCGGTTCAGTTCGAGGACCGTATCCGCAAGCATCGCCGCGCGCCGATCACCACGCTGGAAGCGTTGCGAAAGACCGGGCCGCAGGGCACGGCCGCCAACCCCAAGACCTGCAACGCCGTGATCACCATCGCCGAGCGACCGGTGCTGCGACGCAGCCCCTATGCGGGAATGATGTTCAACGGACTGGGGCGGCCCCTGAACCCGCACGCTCCATGCGCCACGCTTCCAGCCTCCATGGGCGGGAACAAGACGCCCATCATCGACGAGCGGCAGTTCTTCGGTGACGGAACGAGCTGGATCGAGACCTACCACGCCCATCTGATGACGGGCGGCGCGCCTTCCACCCTGCGTGAGGCGCCTGGGCATATCCGCCGCCTCACCCTGGAAGAGGCGCGCATCCTGCACACCTTCCCCGAGGGCTATGACTTCGCGGGCGGCCGATCCGCGACCTATCGACAGATCGGCAACGCCGTTCCCTGTGATCTGGCCCTGGCCGTCGCCCAGGCCACGATCGACGTGCTCGAGGACGGCGCGATCGACGATGAGGGCGACCACGAACCGTCGTTGCGGTTCGCCTTCGGATCTTGAACGGACAGGCCCGGTCGAGCGGATCGCATCGGCCGGGCCTGTCCTCGATCAGGGCCGCGAGACCCTATTCGACGCGGTTGGCGGTGATGCCCTTGCGCGCCAGGAAGGTCTGGACGCTGGTGTCGCCCACCAGATGGCCGGCGCCGACAGCGACGAAGGTGACGCCCGAGCCTTTCAGGCGCTCTTCGATCTGGTTGGCCCAGTCGGCGTTCCGGTCGGTCAGCATGATGCGGTACAGGGCCGGATAGTCGCGAGCCATCTCCTCGACCATGACGGCGTCCAGGGCCTCGGTGTCGCCCGCGCGCCAGGCGGCGACCATGCCGTCCAGCATCTCGGCGGCGCGGTCATAGTCGTGCAGCGTCGAACGCAGGAAGCCGAGCTGCATGTCCTCGGGCATTTCGGCCAGCATGCGCACCTGCTGCTCCAGGCTCTCGAAGGAGTGGATCGACTTGCCCGCGGTCTTGGCGCGCGCCAGCAGCGTCAGTTCGACGCCCGAGGCGGGGTCGTAGCCGGCCTTGGTCAGCGGGGCCATCGACAGGGTCAGGCCCGCGAACCACGGACGCAGCGGGTCCATCTGGGCCGCCGAGGCGCCGATGGCGCGGGCGGCGACGTCCAGATGCGCGATCTCGTCCGCCGTCAGCAGCGACGACAGCGGCCGGTCCATCGAGAGACCGTGTTGTTGGATCAGCGGCATGATGGCGGCGGTGTCGTCGGGGTTGTCGATCTCGAACCAGACGTCCTGGGCGCTGTCGAAGGCCTGGTCGACGCGGGCGCTGGTCCAGTCGGTGCCGGGCTTCAACACATGGACGGTGCCGAACAGATAGATCGTCGAATCCGCGTCGCGCACGACCCACAGGGCCGGGGCGGCGTCCTGCGCATGGGCCGGGGCGGGCGTCAGCAGCGGCAGGGCGACGGCGGCCGTCAGAGCCAGGCCCAGGGCGGTCCCGGCGATGGCGCGGCCCGCGCGGACGACCGTGGCGGAGAAGAAGGAAGTCAGGCTCATGATACGCATTCCGATGGTGGGATTGAGAGGATTGTATGGCCGGTCAGGCCGAGAAGATGGCTTCGATCGGCTGGCCGAAGACGGCGGCGATCTTGAAGGCCAGAGGCAGGGACGGGTCATAGCGGCCGGTCTCCAGCGCATTGACGGTCTGGCGCGAGACGCCGAGCCGCGCGGCCAGATCGGCCTGGCTCCAGTCGTGTTCGGCGCGCAGCACCTTGAGACGGTTGTTCATGTCATGACCCCCTATCGATGCCGCAGCCACCACAGGCCCCAGGCCAGCAGATAGCCCGTGACCATCAGCAGCAGCATGCCCATGGCGCCGGTGGCGGCGTAACCGGCCGGGGACGCCGGTTCGAGCAGCACCGGCACGGTCCAGCCGCGCCCCGTCGGCGTCATGGCCAGGATGAGCAGCACCCCGCCGACGGCCATGCCGCCGCTGCCGCCCCAGTACCAGGACCATTTGTGCGCCTCCTGCGCCGCCTCGTCGATCGACGCCATCCAGGCGCCGCCGATCCACATCGCGCTGAGCATGCCCAGGACGGCGGCGACCCACATGGCCCCGTCGTTCTGGGCGCCGATGCGGGCGAAGACCAGCGCCAGGATCAGCAGGATGAACCCTCCCCCCCGGGCGATGAACGATCGTGCACGTTGCCAACTCATGGAAAACACCCCTGTCGTTTTGACAAGTGAGCTTTACTTGCGTTGGTGCGTTTGTGTCAAGCGTCTTTGTCAAAACGACAAGCGAGCTTTTCTGGTCCGACCGTCGGGCGCGGCTTCAGATCGGCGGATCGAGCGGCGTCGGGGCGGCGAGCTTGCTGAGGGGGCGGGCCTGGGTGACGATGTCGTCCGGCGCCGGAATGGCCCGATCCGACGACGCCGACAGCCCCTCGAACCGACGCGCCTGGGTCAGGACGTTCCGCTCCAGCGACCCGGCGAAATCATTGTAGCGCTCGACCGCCCGGTCCAGGGCCGAACCTAGGTCCTGGGCGTATTTGGCGATGACCGACACTCGCTTGTGCAGCTCGCGGCCCGCATCGGCGATCTCGCGGGCGTTGGCGGCCTGATCTTCGGCTCGCCACCCATAGGCCACGGCCTTGAGCAGGGGGAACAGCGCCATCGGCGTGACGACCGCGACCCGCTTCTCCCAGGCCTCGGCCACCAGATGGGGCTGACGTTCGGCCAGGCAGGCGAAGGCGCTTTCCAGCGGCATGAACAGCACGACGACATCGGGAGAACGACTGTGCGGCGGTTTGTCGAAGGCGTTCCAATAGGCCTTGGACGACAGGTTCTGGATGTGCCGCCGCACCGAGTCGGCGTGGGCGTTCAGCGCCGCTTCCCGGGTCAGGTCGTCGGTCGCCTCCAGCGAGGCCTGATAGTCGGTCATCGAGACCTTGGAATCGATGACGAACAGCCCGCCGCCCGGCAGCCGCACCACGACATCGGGACGCAGGCGGCCGTCATCGCCGCCGACCGACACCTGTTCGTCGAAGTCGATGCCCGCGCGCAGCCCCGCCAATTCGAGGACGTTGCGGAGCATCTGTTCGCCCCATCGTCCCTGAATGCCCGCACCCCGCCTTAGGGCGTTGGACAGCTTCCGAGCCTCGTCCTGGGTGGCGGCCGAGACGGTCATCAGTTGTTCGATCTGGGTCTTCAGCCCCGCACCGTCGGCGATGCGCTTTTCCTCGACCTTGGCGACGTGTTCGGCGAAGGCCGTCAGCCTGTCGGTCATCGGCTTCAACTGAGCTTCCAGCTTCTGCTGGGCCAGCAGGTCGCGCTGGCGCAGCGATTCGTCGGCGCGTTTGAGCACCTCTTCGGCCACGGCGCCGGCGGTCTGACCGGCCTGGGCCTTCAGATAGTCGGCCATGGCGCCGCGGCTGTCCTCGGCCGTCTCCAGCCGGGCCTCGGTCGCGCGCAGGTCGCCCTTGGTTCTTTGCCATGCAGCGAAGGCCCACAGGAAACCCGCCGTGGCGACGACCGCCAGGACCAGCAGGATCAGCTCAAGCGTGTTCATGCTGTGTTCCTAGCGGGAGTCGGGGGTGCGGTCACCCTCTCCCGGGGAAGAGGGAGGAATTACGCCGGGCGCCGCGCCCGCAGCGCCTGGACGATGGTGCCGTCGTCCAGCCAGTCCAGGTCGCCGCCGACGGGGACGCCGCGGGCCAGGCTGGTGACCTCCACTCCCGATCCCGCCAGGCGTTCGGCCAAGTAATGGGCCGTGGTCTGGCCGTCGACGGTGGCGGGCAGGGCCAGAACCACCTCACGCGTTCCCGCGCCCGCCCTCTGGACCAGTTCGGCGACGCGCAGGGCCTCGGGACCGACGCCGTCCAGGGCCGACAACAGGCCGCCCAGCACATGATATCGGCCGCGAAAGGCGCCCGACCGCTCCATGGCCCACAGGGCGCCGGCTTCTTCGACCACGCAGATCAGGGCGCCGTCACGGGCGTCGTCGGAACAGATGGCGCAGGGATCGCGGGTGTCGGGCGCACCGCAGACCCCGCAGGACCGCACCTTGGCCGCCGTCTCGGCCAGCGAGGCCGCCAGCGGCTCCAGCAATTGTTCGCGCCGCTTCAGCAGGGCCAGGGCCGCGCGCCGGGCCGAACGCGGACCCAGGCCCGGCAGCTTGGACAGCAGGCCGATCAGGCGCTCGATCTCGGGTCCGGCGGAGGCGGCCATGTCAGAAGAGTTTGGGCATTCCGGGGATGTTCATCCCCGCCATCGGCCCGGCGGCCTCGCGCATCAGGGCGCCGTTGATCTCGTCCAGGCGGCGTTTGGCGTCGGCGTGGGCGGCCTGGATCAGGTCGGCCAGGATGTCGGCCTCGCCGGGGACCATCAGGCTGGGGTCGATATGGATCGCGGTGATCTCGCCCGGCCCTTTCAGGCCGATCGTCACCAAGCCGCCGCCCGAGGAACCCTCGGCCGTGGTGTCCGCCATCCTGGCCTGGGCGTCTTGCAGCCTTTGCTGCATCGCCTGGGCCTGCTGCATCAGGGAATTGAGGTCTTTCATGCCCCCTAGATAGGGCGATCCGCCGCCTCGCGACAGGTCTGGATCGACGATCCATCAGCGCCGCGAGGTCTTGACGCCGTGAAGATGCTCCCTATTTGATATCCGCATCTGTTGCAGTTTTGATTGAGGGAAGCCGCCATGCCTTTCGACGCCGTGTCCAGCCGGGACGCCGCCCTGTCCGACGCCGCCCTGGGGCAACTGTTCACCGAGGCGCGCACGCGCAACGCCTGGTCCGACCGGCCCGTGCCCGAGGCCCTGCTGCGCAAACTGTACGACCTGACGAAATTCGGCCCGACGGCGCTGAACGCCACGCCCGCGCGGCTGGTGTTCGTGACCTCGCCCGAGGCCAAGGCCAAGCTGGCGGCGCTGATGAGCGAGGGCAACCGCGCCAAGACCCTGCAGGCGCCGGTCAATGTGATCATCGGCCATGACGTGGATTTCCACGACACCCTGCCGACCCTGTTTCCGCACGCGCCGGGCGCGCGCGACTGGTTCCCCGACGCCCAGGCGCGGCGCGAGACCGCGTTCCGCAACGGCTCGCTGCAAGGCGGTTATCTGCTGATCGCGGCGCGCGCCCTGGGCCTGGACGTCGGTCCCATGTCGGGCTTCGACGCCGAGGGGGTGAAGCGGGAGTTCTTCCCCGGCGATGCGGTCGAGCCGAACTTCATCGTCAATCTGGGCTATGGCACGGACGAGAATCTGTTCCCGCGTTCGCCCCGGCTGACGTTCGACGAGGCGGCCCGGATCGTCTGAATTCAGTCGCCGTCGCGCACTCTGGCCGACGGCAGGCCGTCCAGGCTGAGTTGGGCGATGGCCGCGGCCAGGGCGATGTTGGTCTCGACCACCGGATCGACCAGGGCCAGGGTCGCGGCCGCATCCCCCGCGACCGTCGCCGCCGCCGTATAGCGGGCGGTCAGATGCCGGTCGGGACCTTCGACATAGGTCTCCGAGAACAGCACGGCCTCATCGCCCGCGACCCCGGCCAGGACGCACTGATGACCGCGCAAGCCCCCCTGGCGGATGCGGCGGAAATGCACGACCGGTCCCCGGTCGGGGAAACGGGCGATGCACGCCTGGGCGTCGTTGAACACCGACTGGCGGCCTTCCTCGGGCGCCGCGCCGTCGCCGGTGACCGAGGTCGTGTTGTCGAAACTCATGTCAAAGGCCCAGTCGGCGCCGGCCGGCGGCGGCGTGGGCACGGCGGCGCGGATCAACGGCTCCATCCGGTCGCGCACATCGGGAAAGGACACGCCCAGGGCCTGAGCCAGGGGACGCAGCTTGTCCAGGAGCTGGCGCGAGATGTCCGATATCTGGTCGGCCAGAGGCGGTTCGGCCGTCGGCTCCTGGGCCGCGGCCGGGTCGGCCGACGCCAGCCCGGCCGCCAGGGCCAGGGCGATGGTGAGATGGCGCATGACGTCCCCCTGTGCGTTCGCATCCGCATCAGGCCATGACGCGGGCGGATGCGCGAGGGCCGCAGGGCGTGCTGACAGGTTTCGTCAGGCCGGGTGCGGTTCTCCCTCCCCTTGATGGGGAGGGTGGACGCGAAGCGGACGGGTGGGGTGGAGGAGCGGCGTATACGCCGCGACGACGAAAACCGCGCGCTCCGACGTCGGGACGGTCGTGCCTATTCCAACAGGAACCGAGCGTGGCGTCTCGCCCCCACCCGTCTTCGCCTTCAGCTCAGACACCCTCCCCACTCCGGGGGAGGGAGAAGCCTGATCAGTCTTCGGTTTCGTCCGCCTCGTCGGGGATGGTCGGCAGCTCCAGCGGCGGGGCCAGGGTCTTCACCTCGCCGATCTTGGCGCCGGGAAAGGCCTCCAGCACCGACAGGACGAAGGGGTCGGCAGCGACCTCGGCCCGTTCCTGGGCGCGGCCGCGGCGTTCCTGTTCGATCAGGGTCTCGCCGCCGCCCTGGCCGTTGGCGGCGACCAGCCAGGTGCGGCCGGTCCAGTCCTTGAGCCGCCCCGACAGGCGCCGCGCCAGATCGGCGGGGGCGCTGGGTCCGCTCTCATAGACGATGGCGCCGGGCTTGAAGCTGACCAGCTTCACATGCTGCTGCACGTCCAGTTGCAACTTGATCTCGCGCTTGTGGCCGATCAGGGCCACGACGGCGTCGAAGGTCTGAGGATCCGGCAGGGCGGGCGCCGCGACCGGCCGCGCGGCCAACTGGGCGGAGGCGCCGCCCCCTGCCCCGCCGCCGCCGCGCGGCGCGCCGCCGCCGGGACCGCCGGTGACCGGTTCGCCCGCGTGCAGACGCTTCAGCGCCTCTTCCGGTCCGGGCAGGTCGGCGGCGTAGGCCAGACGCACGATGGCCATTTCGACCGCGTCCGCCGGGTTCGGCGCGCGCCGCACCTCTTCCAGCGCCTTCAACAGCATCGACCATGTCCGCGACAGGGTTCCGGCCGGAATGGCCGCGCCCAGGGCCGCCAGCTTCTGGGCCTGGTCGTTGGGCAGGCGCGTCGCCTGGGGACCCAGCATCTTGGCGACCGAGGCGGCGTGGCAGTGCTCCAGCAGGTCGTTGGTCACCTGCACCGGATCGGCGCCGAAACCGTAGAGGGTGCGGAACCCCTCCAGCGCCTCGGGCGTGCGCCCGGCCATGATCGATTCGAAAAGCTGGATGGTCTGGCCGCGGTCGGCCAGGCCCAGCATGTCGCGCACCACCTCGGCCTTGACCGTGTCGCCGCGCTCGCCCTGGACCAGGGCCTGGTCCAGCAGCGACAGGCCGTCGCGCACCGACCCCTCGGCCGAGCGGGCGATCAGGGCCAGGGCCTCCTGTTCGATCCGCATGCCCTCCTTGTCGGCGACGCGGCCCAGATGCTCGACCAGCACCTCCGGCTCGACCCGGCGCAGATCGAACCGCTGGCAGCGGCTCAGGATCGTCACCGGCACCTTGCGGATCTCGGTGGTGGCGAAGATGAATTTGGCGTGCGGCG
>NZ_DAINBO010000012.1:0-73720 GCF_036732845.1 Brevundimonas sp.
CGACCGTCGGATTGCCCCGGCTGTCGAGAATCTGGCGGGCGACGATGTCGGCGATGTCGGTCATGGCGGGGCCTTCGGTCTGGCGAGTTAAAGGATTGGGCGCGATTTAGCCGAGCCGAGGGCGAATCGCCAACCTCGGGCCGTCAGGCGCAACCCTCGACATATTCGATGGACGGGCCGCCGACGGCGATGGACTGGACCCTGCCGTCCGAGTCGATCTCATACTTCACGCCGCGCGCCGCCGGACTGGCGTGATCGGTCGTGGACCAGATCGTCAGATACTCGGCCGGGGCTTCGACGTATTTGTGGGGTTCGGAGACGACGACGGGACCGTAAACGCGCCGAACCTCGTCGGCGGAATCGCCGATGTTCAGGCCGCGGTCTGTTTCGAGCACCGCGTTTCGGGTGGCCCAGATGCTGGTCAGGACCCCGCCTTCCAGCATGACCAGCAGGCCCTCGGGCGCACGCGTCGGGCGGAACATGTCGCAACTCGCCGGATCGGGACCGCCGACGGAATTCGGGTCGGAATCGAGACCCAGCGCCGCCTCGACCTCGGCCTTGGTCATGCCGATGCGCAAGGGACCGAAGCCGTTGGCCGTCAGCCTGTCGCCGGCCGGGACGGTCGGGGCGGACTGTTCCCCTGACGGCGTCCCCGGAACGGGCTGGGCCGGTTCGGGCGCATTGCAGGCGGTCAGTGAAACGACGACGGCGGTCAGCAGCAGGCGGCGGATCATGGCGGCTCCTCGTGCAGGTCCAGCCGCCATAACGCACGAAAACGGCGCGCGGACCCAGTCGCGCGCCGTCAAATGTTTCCCGGTTCGGCGGCGACGCAGCGCGCCGCCTGGACCGGGGTGACGAATTCTGAAGCCCTTAGTCTTCCTTGGGCGTCAGGACCTGGCGGCCGCGATAGGTGCCGGTCTTCAGGTCGATGTGGTGCGGGCGCTTCAGCTCGCCGGTGTCCTTGTCCTCGACATAGGCGTTCGTGCCCAGGGCGTCGTGGGCGCGGCGCATGTTGCGACGCGAGGGAGATACTTTGCGCTTCGGAACGGCCATGTCCGTCTCAATCTTCTTAGGTCGGGCGCCGCAGTCGGGCGCGAAAACAGTAGCGGCGGCCAGGTCGGGCCGCCACGCGAGCGCGGGCTTATGCATGAAGCCGTGGGCGATTTCAAGGCCGCGTGCGCGCCAGCCACGCCTCACGCGGCAGGGCGTAATAAACACTGTCCTTCCACTCGCCGCCGACGTCCCAGGTGCGCTCGGCGAAGCCGGTGCGGATGAAGCCGAGCTTCTGAACCAGGCGCAGAGAGGCGGCGTTGTCGGGATCGATGTCGGCGGTGGCCTGGGCGTGGTCCGTCGTCGCGAACAGGCGATCCAAGGCCGCCGAAAGGGCCTCGGTCGCCAGCCCCTGACCCCAGTGATCCGGGTGCAGGATATAGCCCAGGTCCGGCGGCTGGTAGAATCCGACCTTGCCGATCACCCGCCCCTCTCGCTCGATCACCAGATCCAGCCCGGGACCGCCCCCGGCGATCATGGCTCCCAGCCATTCGCGCGTCTGGTCCAACGCGTCGTGCGGGGGCGTCGACCACCAGCGCATGGCCTGGGGGTTCGACAGGACCGCGTGCATGCCGTCCAGATCGCCTTCACGGGCGGGACGCAGGACCAGCCGGGCTGTCTCGATCCGCATGTCAGGCGATCTCCTTTTCCATGACGATGAAATGCAGACCCTCGCACAGCGGCAGTCCTAGGCGAGGATTGCCATAGTCGAACGGCAGGGTCCGGCCGGTGTCGCGATAGCCCAGCCGTTCATACCAGGCGCGCAGCGTCTCTCGCTGCGGGAAGGCCGTCAGGCGAACGCGCGCGGCGCCGAATCGGCTCGCCAACTCGGCTTCCGCCGCGGCCACGAGGCGGCGGCCCAATCCGCCCGCCTGTACAGTCGGGCTGACCGACAGCATGCCGAAATAGCCGATCCCGTGACCGTGATCGGCGATCTGGACGCAGCCGACCAACGCCTCCCCGCGCCAGGCGGTCAGCAACGCCTGGGCCGGGTCGGCGATGATCTCGGCCAGTTCTTCGGGATCGGTGCGCTGGCCGTCCAACAGATCGGCCTCGGTCGTCCAGCCGGCGCGAGAGGCTTCGCCGCGATAGGCGCTTTCGACCAGGGCGTGCAGGGCCGGGATGTCGTCGGACGCCGCCTCGCGCAAGATCACCTCAATCATGCGCCAACATCCCCGCGACGGCCTCTCCGATCGCCAGTGAACTGGTCAGGCCCGGACTTTCAATCCCGAACAGGGCGACCAGACCGTCCAGGCCGTGAACGTCGCGGCCCCATAGTTGAAAGTCCGGCTGCGGCTCGCCCGGTCCATGCAGCTTGGGCCGAATGCCCGCATAGTCGGGCGTCAGCCGCTCGGTCTCCACACCCGGCCAGAAGCGGCGGATGTAGCGGGCGAATTCGTCACGCTTGGCCGGATCGACCGAATAGTCCTCGGTTTCGACATAGACCAGGTCGGGACCGAACACCCCCTGCCCGCCCAGGTCGCGGCGATAGTGGGTGCCCAGCGCCCCGGCGATGGGCGGCGGATAGATCAGCCGGTCGAACGGCGCCGCTCCCGTCAGGCGGAAATAGACGCCCTTGCCCAGATGACGCGCGGGGATGTCGTTCGCCGGATAGCCGTCGATGCGGGCGGCGACGGCCTGGGCCTGAAGGCCTGGCGCGGTGACCAGCAGGCGCGTGGTCAGAACCGCCCCGCCCTCTCCGCCCGCCGTGACGCGAAAGCTGCCGTCCGGCAATGGTTCGGCCCGCTCGAACGGCGTGGAGACCACGACCGAACCGCCCGCGTCCTCGATCTCGCCCTGCAGGGCCAGCATATAGCCGTGGCTGTCGAAGACGCCGCTCTCGGGCGACAGGATGGCGGCGTGGGCGTTCAGGGCGGGTTCCAGCGCGCGCGCCTGGGCGCCGGTCAGGTGCTCCAGGTTCTCGACCTCGTTGGTCACGGCCTGGTTGAAGATGGCCTCGATGCGCGAAACCTCGCCCTCTTCCGTCGCCACGACCAGCTTGCCGCATTTGCGGTAGTCGACCTTGTGACTGTCCAGAAAGGCGTAGAGGGTGCGCCGCCCCTGGACGCAGAACCGGGCCTTCAGCGAACCGGTCGGATAATAGAGACCGCCGTGGACGACCTCGGAGTTCCTGGACGACACGCCCTGGCCGATATGCGGCTGGGCCTCCAGCACCAGCACCGACAGGCCGCGCCGCGACAGGGCGCGCCCACAGGCCAGGCCCACGGCCCCGGCCCCGACCACAACGGCGTCGAAATCGAAACTCATCCGGCCCTGCCCCGCATCCTGCCCAGAAAAAACCCTCAGAGGCGGGCAAAGGGCGTATGAGCCGCCACGGACGATGAACCGCGGTCCTTCAACCGCCCGTCCCGCCCGCCGTCGCTTCGCCTTCCTCTTTCGCCTGTCTTATCCGCCCCGGCCGACCTCGGCCATGGCGCCCTCGCCGTTTCGGACCTGTCGTCATGCCCTTTCCGCCCTCGCACCCCTCTCTGGACCGCGCCATCGCCGGCCGCGGCTATGAGACGCCGACCCCGGTGCAACTGGCCGTGCTGGCCGATGAGGCGCTGGGGCGCGACCTCCTGGTCTCGGCCCAGACCGGATCGGGCAAGACGGTGGCCTTCGGTCTGGCGGCGGCGCCGACCCTGTTGGGCGAGGCCGAACGGTTCGACAAGGCGGACGCGCCCCTGGCCCTGGTCATCGCCCCGACGCGCGAACTGGCCTTGCAGGTCCAGACCGAGCTGGACTGGCTGTACGCCGAGACCGGGGCGCGGGTCGTGTCCTGCGTCGGCGGCATGGACGCCCGCAAAGAAGCCCGGACGTTGAATTTCGGCGCCCATGTCGTGGTCGGCACGCCGGGCCGCCTGCGCGACCATATCGAGCGCGGCAATCTGGACCTGTCGGCCGTGCGCGTCGTCGTGCTGGATGAGGCCGACGAGATGCTGGACATGGGCTTCAAGGAGGATCTGGAGTTCATCCTGGACACCACGCCTGAGGATCGCCGCACCCTGATGTTCTCGGCCACCCTGGCGCGTGAGATCGTCGGCCTGGCCAAGACCTATCAGCGCGACGCCCTGCGCATCGACGCCACGTCCAAGGGCACGCCTCACGGCGACATCGAATACCGCGCCATGCGCATCGCTCCGACCGACATGGAGCACGCGGTCGTCAACGTGCTGCGCTATTTCGAATCGCCGGGCGCCATCGTCTTCTGCAACACGCGCGAGGCGGTGAACCATCTGCACGCCGCCCTGCGCGAGCGCGGCTTTCAGGCCGTGGGCCTGTCGGGCGAACTGAGCCAGCGCGAGCGGTCGGATGCGCTGCAGGCCTTGCGCGACGGCCACGCGCGGGTGTGCGTGGCGACCGACGTAGCGGCGCGCGGGCTGGACCTGCCGGACCTGGGCCTGGTGGTGCACGCCCAGCCGCCGATCAATCAGGCGGCCCTGCTGCACCGTTCGGGCCGCACCGGCCGGGCGGGCAAGAAGGGGGTGTCGGTGCTGCTGGTCAGCTACGCCCGCCGCCGCAAGGTCGAGCGGATGCTGGCCGAGGCCCGGCTGAACGCGGTGTGGAGCGGCCCGCCTTCGGCCGAGGAGATTCGCGAAAAGGACAAGGCGCGCCTGCTGGACGGGCTGACGGCGGCCGAGACCTTCTCGGACGAAGAGACGGCGCTGGCCCGCGACCTATTGACCCGTCGCTCGGCCGAAGAGATCGCGGCCCTGCTGATCCGCGCCCGCAAGGCCGGCATGCCCGAGCCGGAAGAGGTCTATGACGATGAGCGCATGAAGCGCGATCAGGTGCGGACCAAGGACGAGCCTTTCGTCGACTTCGCCCGCGACGCCGATTGCGACTGGTTCCGCATCAATCTGGGCCGCGAGAAGAACGCCGATCCGAAATGGCTGCTGCCGCTGATCTGCCGCCTGGGCCATGTGACCAAGCGCGACATCGGCGCGATCCGCATCTTCGAGCGCGACACCAAGTTCGAGATCACCCGCTCGGCCGTCGAACGCTTCACCCAGGCCATCCAGGTCCCTGCCGAGGACGGCATGAAGATCGAGCCGACCGTGGCCCCGGCGCCCAAGGAGCGCACGGCCCCGCCGCGCGGCAATCGTCCGCCGCCCGAGGCCCGCAGCCACGATCGCCGTGACGACCGCAAGCCCTTCAAGCCGCGCGCCGAGGGCGGGTCCTATGACGGCGCCAAGAAACCCTGGGAGAAGAAACCCCGGGCCGAGGGCGGATCGTTCGACGGCGCCAAGAAGCCTTGGGAGAAGAAGTCGCGCGGCAACGACGCGGCCCCGGCCGGTGGCGACAAGCCGTGGAGCAAGGGCCCGCGCGGACCCAAGCCGGACAGCGACAAACCGTGGGCGAAGAAGGCAGGCGGCGACAAGCCGTGGGCCAAGAAGCCTTCGTCGAACGCCGATAAGGGCAAGCCGAAATACAAGGCCAAGCCTCCGCGCCCGTGATCCCTCTCCCGTTGGGAGAGGGCTTAAGCGCACGGCGGCGACAGCCGTCGTTCTTGCGCGAAAGGGTGAGGGGTTTCGGTGCGAAACGGTGAGACCTGAACCCCTCACCCTTTCGGCTGGCGCATCGCTTCGCTCTGCGAGCCTCAAGCCCTCTCCCTATGGGGAGAGTTATATACTTGACAAAGCAGCCGCCCGAATCGGATATTCCGACTGACAGGCCGGTGCTACCCCGCTCTTGCGGACCTTCGACGCTGAATGCGTTCCTCTCTAGCCTTCTTCCGGCGGTTGACCGGACGGCGGACGGGACGGGTTCGGTTGTTGGGCGTGATATTGTTGAGGATCATGAAGCGGACGAGATCCATCCCGGCTTCATAGATCAGCGTCGCATCCTTCTCGATCTCCTCAACGCTGACCGGCTGTAGGGAGACCTGAAGGCTTCCCCTCGCCGTTTGGCGGTAGCTGAAAAGCTCGCCGGTCTGGGGGTGGCGCAGAATAGAGTTGTGGATGACGACGTTTCGTTTCTCGGCGGCGGTCGAGATGGCGTCCAGCAGGTCATCCACCAAGTCGATGGTTTCGACGTTGGCGCCGTTGAGTTCGATCAGCGCGCGGGCAACGTGGTCTTTCAGCGGAGCGGCCATGTGGGCTGTGAGGGCGACCGTTTCCAGGTTGTCGATTTCGAGAACCGCACCGATGAAGGACTGCATGACGCTTTCCGTCTGAGCGGCACACATGGCCATTCGCCCGATGGCTTGCAGCAGTTCGGGTGGTAGGTTGCCCGGATCGAAGTCGTAGATGACGTCTGGAGCGGTGTTCATGGCAGAAGACCCCAAGCCGGATTCGCCGAAAGCAGACGAAGAGTTTGACCGGGTTCTGCGGAACCTCGTCAACACGTCTCACAAGCCGCACAACGAAAAGCAGCCACGCGAACAGCCTAAGCGCGAAAATTAGACAACGCCGTAGCTCGGCTGTAGCACTTGGCCCCGACGGGGGACGTGCATGGCCACAATTACGGTTGATCTCAACTCAAAGGTCATTCTGCCCGACCAGAGAATCTGGATCGTTCATCCGGGCAGAAACCGCAGCCACATCGACACTTTCGCTGCTGAGGGGGCGGTCTTTTTGGAGTTCCCGGGGCTTTCGCTGCGTCCCGAGATCATCGAAGACGACACGCTTCTGAGGCAACGGATTCGGCAGTCTATCGCCGTGAAGGCCAACAAGGGCGTCACGAGGGATGACGGGTCGCCCATTCGCCTCGCCGATTTTCACGGAGGAGCCGGAACGGACGTTTCGGTTCACCTGCGGACCGTCAAGCACCTTACGTCCCGAATGACCGAAGGCGATCTGGTGATTGTTCCGGGCCGTGGGGCCGGAGGACTGGTTCTTTTCGGAGAGATCGAGGGTTCATTCTTCCCGCAGCAGACGGTGTGGGCGCCGGGGATGCCCTATGCGGATACGCCAGTTCGCCGGGTAAAATGGCTTCAACAGCGATCAAAGCTCGACCTGCCTTCGCACCTCGTACGGTATTTTGAGAAGCCCCCGGCGATTGCCGAGGTTGGGCGGGATAGGTTCTCCGAAGGCTTCTTCGATTTCGCTTACAATGCGTACAGCACAGCAAGCCGCTCGTGGGTATCGCTGGACGCGCCGCGCTATGATGGCTCGGATTTCCTGAGCCTCGTCCCCCCTGCACAGTTGCTGGCCCTCGCCGTCGCTCTGTACCGTGCGATGGAGGCCAAGGCCGATATTTCCGGTCTGACGTACGATGAGATCATCACACGCTTCTACGATGAAGAGGCGTTAGCCGAGGCCCAGCTTCGGTTTGCGTCGCCGGGGCGCTACAATCTCAAGGACAAGGACGCCAAGCTCGCTAAGTTCATCAACGGCTTTGTGGCCTTGGCCATGGCTGGTGCGCTGACGGCGTGTAGCGCCGGTGATCATGTCGAGTTCACGAATAGTCAGGCGCCAAACGACCCTGCGACAGGAGAGTTGACGGACATGATCAACATGGCCGGCCAGTCGGCGGGAGGCGCCGTCTTGGCAAGAGCGGAGTCGCAAGCGACAGAGGCTAACAGGAAGCTCGGAATGCGCCCGCCCGCTCAGGTCAGGCGATGAACCGCCTTTCCCAATCCATCAAGTTCGCTGGAAAATGGATCGGCCACGGTTTTCTCGAACTGTGGAACCTCCTTTGGAGGGCCGAGACGCCCCTAATCGTCACCGTGGGACTGGCGGTCGCGGCGGCGTGGCTGTCGCCTATCGTGACCGAGAAGTTCGAGCGCCAGCGCATGCGCTCGGAGTATGTTCTGGCGAACTTGCGCGAGTTGAACGGACTGATCTCGGAAGTCTATGTGCAGGTCACCGCGATCAACTATGCGGTGGCGGCGGGTGGCGAAGCGCCAAAAGAGAACATCACCAAAGCGCGTGAGACGTTGGCGAAGCTGAACTGGAAGATCATCGAAACAGCGGCGATGCTGCCGAAGGACCAGCGCCGTATTCTCCAGCGGTTCCAGAATAACGCGTTTGCGGTAAGCCAATCCCTCGACGGCAAGCTGGATGTGGCGGGCTGTCAGACCCTTCTACGGAGGGTCAATGATATGGCGCTGGCGGGCGCTCAATCTATTCAGGCCGTCGGTCGCTATGTGGACCTTGGGTCGTCGCCAGCGCTCAAGACGGATCGCGGCGACGCAGCACCAGCAAACGCCTGACCTTCTGCTTAAGCGTACGCGGCTTCGTCAGCCCGCCGATACATCAGGCGCTTCCCGGCGATCATGCGGAGGGCTTCGTCCGTACGCATGGTGTCGCTGACGCCAAGGCCTGAACGGTTGGAATAGCGGAAGTCTAACTCGGCCAGATAGCGCGACAGGTGCGCTTCCGAGACGTGGTGATAGACGCCGTTGATCCCGCGCTTGAGGATGGAGAAGAAGCCTTCAACGGTGTTGGAATGGGCGTTGCCGCGCACGTATTCCTCAATGCCGTGATTGACGGTTTCGTGGCTGGCGAACTCCTTGCCGATGGGGCGGTACTGGCCAGCGTCGTCGGTCATCAGGGCGGACTTGCGGTCCACATTGGCGACGATGATCGGACGCAGGGTTTTGCCGGTGACGTTGGCGACATGGAACGAGCGGGCGCGACCGTTGCGCTCAACCAGAGTGAAGGCGACCTGTTTGCCGACTGCGCCGATGTTCTTCGGATTGCGCTTGGACAGGCGCTTGTTCTTTTCCTTGCCGCCGATGACGGTTTCGTCGGCTTCGACGAACTTGCCTTCGCCGCCCATGGGAGTGCCGCCACGGTCGGTCATGGCCTCGCGGATGCGGTGGCACATGAACCACGCGGTCTTGTAGGTCACGTCAAGGGTGCGACCGATCTGGTGGGCGCTGATGCCCTTCTTTGACGACGACATGAGGTAGGTGGCCAGCAGCCACTTGTTCAGCGGCACTTTGGAGCGCTCAAACACCGTCCCAACCGTGACCGTGAACTGGTCGCGGCAAGCGTTGCACTGATAGACGCCAGCGCGGTGCGCGCGGCCTTTCAGTTCGGTCGCTTCATCGACCACGCCACAGTGAGGGCAGACCGGGCCATGGGGCCAGCGGGTCTTCTCCAGATGGGCGCGGGCTTTGTCGGCGTCGGCGAAGATGGGGTCGGTGAGGTTCATGCAGCTACCCTATATCAGGAGGCTGCTTTGTCAAGTATATAACTACCCCCTATGGGAGAGGGTTGTCAGATGTATGTCGCCGCCTCGCCTCGGTCTCGAAACACGTCATCAGCCGTTCGACCGCGCGGTCGAAATTGGCGTGCAGCATAGCGTCCAGGATGCGCGACTTGAAGGCGAAGTCGATCATGAACTCCACGCGTGTTCCCTTTGGATCAGTATGGAATTCCCAACGGTTCTTCAGGTGTTTGAACGGCCCGCGGATCAGGCCGACCTCGACCACCTGACGGTTCGTGTCATGGCGCACCCAGGTCGCGAACCGCTCCTTCAACATGGCGAAACCGACCCCGGCCTCGGCGTCGAGCAGGCTGACGCCCGGCGCCTCTTCTCGTTCGTTCCAGACCCGCATCGCGGTGATCCAGGGCACGAAGTCGGGATAGGCGCGCACATCCGCGACCAGGGCCGCCAACTGCCGCGGCGTCCAGGGCAGGATCTTGGTGACGCGATGGACGGCCAAATGCGGCTCAGCGACCCGATTGCGCCAGCCGCGCCGCCTTCAGGCGGGCGAAGTCGTCGCCCGCATGGTGCGAACTGCGGGTCAGGGGGCTGGACGACACCATCAGGAAGCCCTTGGCGCGGGCGATGGCTTCGTAGGCCTTGAACTCTTCGGGCGTGACGAAACGGTCGATGGCGGCGTGCTTGCGGGTCGGCTGGAGATACTGGCCGATGGTGATGAAATCGACGTTGGCCGAGCGCATGTCGTCCATCACCTGCATGACCTCTTCGCGGGTCTCGCCCAGGCCGACCATGATGCCGGACTTGGTGAACTGGTTCGGATCGCGCTCCTTGACCATCTGCAGCAGACGCAGCGAGTGGAAGTAGCGGGCGCCGGGCCGGATCTTCAGATACAGGCGCGGCACGGTCTCCAGGTTGTGGTTGAAGACGTCGGGCTTGGCGTCGATCATCACCTCGGCCGCGCCGTCCTTGCGCAGGAAGTCGGGCGTCAGGATCTCGACGGTGGTGTTGGGGGCCTGAAGACGGATCTGGCGCACCACCTCAGCGAAGTGGGCGGCGCCGCCGTCATCGACGTCGTCGCGGTCGACGCTGGTGATGACCACATGGTTCAGGCCCATCTGTCCGACCGCCAGGCCGACCTTGGCCGGCTCTTCGGGGTCCAACGGCTGGGGCAGGCCCGTCTTGACGTTGCAGAAGGCGCAGGCCCGCGTGCAGGTGTCGCCCATGATCATCAGGGTGGCGTGCTTCTGGCTCCAGCACTCGCCGATATTCGGGCAGGCGGCCTCTTCGCAGACGGTGTGAAGGCCCTTTTCCTTCACGATGGCGCGAGTGGCGTTGTACTGGCCCGAGCCGGGCGCCTTGACGCGCAGCCAGTCGGGCTTGCGCAGCACCGGGCTGTCGGGGCGGTTCTGCTTCTCCGGGTGGCGGAGCGTGGCCGGAGAGGCTTTGAGCGTGTCGATCAGGGTGACCATTTCGCCCGCTATGTCGGCTTTCGCGGCCGCAAAGGCAAGTTGCGCCGAGGACGGACGACCCCAGCGAACATCACGGCGCGTTACGCATCTTTTCTTCGGCGCATTGGGCCTTTAGTTTCACCCATCAGAACGCGGGCGGCCAAGACCCGCAATGGAGGAACGGCTTGGGCGTTTCGGCTGAGTTGCTTGCGGGGCAGGAACCGATCTTCGACGCGCTGATCAGCGCGCGCGATCGGTTCGGCGACAAGGAGATTCTGGAGGATCAGGACCGCAAGCCCCTGACCTACACCGGCCTGATCCGCGCCGCCTTCGTCCTGGGCAGGAAGCTGGCCGCCATGACCGAGCCGGGCGAGCGGGTGGGCATTTTGCTGCCGTCCAGCGCCGGGGTGGTGGTGACCTTCTATGGGCTGCACGCCCATGGGCGCACGCCGGTGATGCTGAACTTCACCTCGGGCGAGCGGAACCTGAAGGCCGCCATCAAGGCCGCGGGCGTCAAGAAGGTGCTGACCGCCAAACGCTTCATCCAGCAGGCCAAGCTGGAAGGCCTGGTCGAGGACCTGTCGAAGGTCGCCGAAATCGTCTGGCTGGACGATGTGCGCAAGACGATCGGGCTTCAGGACAAGATCTACGGCCTGTTGGCCGGCATGGCGCCGCGCAGGTTCCGTGTGCGGACGAAGTTGGATGACCCCGGCGTCATCCTGTTCACCTCGGGCAGTTTCGGCGCGCCCAAGGGGGTGGTGCTGAGCCAGGCCAACTTGACCGCCAACGTCCGCCAGGTGGCCGCCCACATCGACCTGAACCCCGACTGGGTGATGTTCAATCCGCTGCCGACCTTCCACTGTTTCGGCCTGACGGGCGGGGTGCTGCTGCCGCTTCTGTGCGGGATGAAGGCGTTCCAGTATCCGTCGCCGCTGCACGCCAAACAGATCGTCGAGCTGCTGCCCGAGGTGAAGGCCTCGATCCTGTTCGCCACCGACACCTTCCTGAATCAGTACGCCCGCGTCGCCGGGCCGGACGACTTCTCGACCTTGAAGTTCGTGGTGGCGGGCGCCGAACGCGTGCGCGACGAGACCCATCACCTGTTCAACACCAAGTTCGGCGGGCTGAAGCTGCTGGAAGGCTATGGCGCCACCGAGGCCGCGCCGGTCGTGGCCGTGAACCACCCCGACCGCAACCGGCCGGGCACGGTCGGCCAGATGCTGCCGGGCATGGAATGGAAGCTGACGCCGGTTCCGGGCATCGAGACGGGCGGGCGGTTGTATCTGCGCGGGCCGAACGTCATGCGCGGCTATCTGTCGGCCGACGATCCCGAGGTCATCGAGCCGCTGGAAGGCGGCTGGCACGACACCGGCGACATCGTCGACGTGGACCGCGACGGCTATGTCGCCATCCTGGGTCGGGTGAAGCGGTTCGCCAAGATCGGCGGCGAGATGGTCAGCCTGACCGCCGTCGAGGGCCTGGCCAGCGCCGTCTGGCCCGAGGCGCGCCACGCCGTGGTCTCCATCGCCGACGCCCGCAAGGGCGAGAAGCTGGTGCTGGTCACCGACCGCGAGGACGCCGACGTCGGCCGCCTGGCCGAATGGGCGCGCAGCCACGGCGCACCGGAACTGGCCGTGCCCAAGAAGATCATGCGGGTGGCCGAGGTGCCGGTGCTGGGCACGGGCAAGACCGACTATGTCGCCATCCAGCAGATGGCCGAGATGGACAAGGCCGCCTGACCCTTAGCGGTTGAACTGGAACGGTTACTGTTCCACCCTCCCCCTCCCTGAAACCTTGGGAGGAGGGATTCGATGTTTGCGTCGTTCTCGCGTTATCAGCCGCAACTGCTGTCGCTGTTGCGGATCATGGCCGGCCTGCTGTTCGTCAGCCACGGCACGGCCAAGGTGTTGGGTTTCCCCGCGATCGAGGGCCTGCCCGCGCCCGGTTTGAGCCTGGGCGGCCTGTCCGGGCCGTTTGAATTGGTGCTGGGCGCCTTGTTGGTGCTGGGCCTGTTCACCCGTCCGGCGGCCTTCCTGGCCTCGGGCTTCTGTGCGGTGGGCTATTGGGCCGTGCACGGGATGCAGTCCTTCATGCCGATCCAGAACGGCGGCGAGACCATCGCCCTGTACTGTTTCGTCTGGCTGTACATCGCCGCCGCCGGTCCCGGCGCCTGGGCCGTCGACAACATGATCGGCAAGAAGGGCTGATCAGGTCGTGATAGAGGAAGACGTATGCGCAAACGCTACTACGTCTTCCTTCTCGGCCTTATCGTCTGGCTGCTGTTTCTGTTTCTCGTCGGCCCATATGTTTTCGGCGGCTGGTTCGTTGCCCTTTTCTACATAACGGCGCTGGCTTCACCGTTCCTTTCGCTACAATTCCGCTGCCCGTATTGTGGCGAAGCCATCGTAAGACCGCGGTTGACGCTCGGCGCGATCGAGATGAGGGGCTGGACGCAATTGCCTGGCCGCTACTGCACGCATTGCGGCGGCGACACCGACCAAACCTAATCGATCCGCACCCCCGTCATCGAGATGGAGCCGCCCTCGATGACGTCGTTGAAGAAGCTCACGTCGTCGCCCGGTCGCTGCTGGGCGGCGACGTAGAGCAGCGGCAGATAGTGTTCGTCGGTCGGCACGCTGAGCTGGGCGTCCTCGGCCAGGCCGACCCAGTCGATCAGGGCCTCGTGATCGCCGCGCGCGAAGGCCGCCTTCACCGCCTCGTTGAACGACGTCGCCCAGGGATAGGGATCGCCGCCCGCCCGTTTCCAGGTCCGCAGATTGTGCACGAAGTCGCCCGAGCCGGCGATGACCACGCCCTCGTCGCGCAGAGCGCTCAGCCGCCGGGCCAGGTCGTAGTGGCCGCGCGTGTCCAGGCGTCGATCCAGCGACAATTGCACGACCGGCACGTCGGCCTGGGGCCAGACGTGGGCCAGCACCGACCAGGTCCCGTGATCCAGGCCCCATTGATCCGTCGGCGTCGCCCCGGTCAGGTCCGAGACGCGCGCCGCCAACTCGGGCGAGCCGGGCGCCGGATACTGCATAGCGTGCAGCTCGGCCGGGAAGCCGCCGAAGTCGTGAATGGTTTCGGGGCGCTCCATCGCCGTCACACCCAACCCTTGCGTCTCCCAATGGGCCGAGACCATGACCATGCCCCGGGGCTTGTCCATCGCCTGGCCGACGCGGCGCCAGCCGTCGGCGAACGGCCCGCCCAGGGCGTTCATGGGCGAGCCGTGGCCGAAGAAGATCGCCGGCTGGGTCACGATCCGACGGCCAGCTTCTTGGCCGTTTCGGCGACATAGCGGCCCTGCCAGCGGGCGCCGTCCAGTTCGTTGTCGCTGGGCATGCGGCTGCCGTCGCCGCCGGTGATGGTGGTGGCGCCATAGGGGCTGCCGCCGGTGACCTCGTCCAACCGCGTCTGGCCGGCCCAGGCGTAGGGCAGGCCCGCGATCAGCATGCCGTGATGCAACAGGGTCTGGATCAGGCCGATCAGCGTCGTCTCCTGGCCGCCATGCTGGGTGGCGGTGGAGGTGAAGGCCGCGCCGACCTTGCCGACCAGGGCGCCCTTCATCCAGATGCCGCCGGTCTGGTCCAGGAAGTTGCGCATCTGCGACGCCGCGGTGCCGTAGCGGGTGCCCGCACCGATGATGACGGCGTCATAGTCGGCCAGGTCCTCGGGCTTGGCGATGGGCGCGGCCTGATCGAGCTTGTAGCCGCTCTTTCTGGCCAGGTCCTCGGGCACCAGTTCGGGCACGCGCTTGATGTCGACGACCGCGCCCTCGACCGACCGCGCGCCCTCGGCGACGGCCTCGGCCATCTTTTCGATGTGGCCGTAGGTGGAATGATAAAGGACCAGAATCTTCGGCATGGCGCCCTCCATATGCGTGTCGCCTGTCTGTAACAGGTTCGGATGCGAACATGGCGCCGCATCCGTCCGCCGCAAGACCCTTGGTCAGATTTCCATGCGCCGCCCGATCGGACACACCCGATCATAGAAGGCCGGATCGGCGGGAACGGCGGCGCCGCGCGACAGGCGGAATTTGTGCTCGACCACCATGGCCTGCTGCTCGATGTTCAAGCCTGCCCAGGCGCAGTCGTCGGACACGGCATAGACATAGGCCTCGCGCCGATCCCCGGCCTTCAGCTTGCCGGTCAACAGGTTCACGCCCCGCCGCGCCTGCCAGACATGGACCAGTTCGTGAATGAAGGTCGCCTGGCGGTTCAGGTCGGCGGCGGCGATGTCCGGGACCAGGGTTCCACGCGGCCAGACGATCCAGTCGAGCCTGAACCAGCGGCCGGGTACGAAGACGCGCGCGATCGGCCACGGCGCGCTCAGGATGCGGATGTCGTCCAGGTTCAGGTCGTCGGCGAAGACCTCGGCCGCCAGGGCCTTTTCGCCCTCGGTCAGGGCGCGGATCACCGCTCGCCGACCCATTCCCAGTGCCAGGGTTCATAGACATAGGGCACGAAGCCGAAACGCCCGGCGTTCTGAACCAGCCAGCGATAGGCGGCGCCCCGGGTCATGTGCTGGCGGCTGGCGGGATTGGTGGAATCGACGCCCAGGCCTTCGATCTGGCCGACATAGAGGTCGATGGCCGTGCCCGTGCGGTGCGGCGAACAGACGGCGCGGCGCACGCCGTCGCAATTGCCCTGTTCCGCACAGCGGGCCGCGTCGGCTTCGGGGTCGCGAAAGCCCGAGAAGATCTGCAACAGCTCATGATCGCGCGCGACCTCGGGCACTTCAGCGCGGGCGGCGGCGACCATGCGGCGGTAGGCGTCCAGCACGTCGCGCCGCAACAGGCGGGTCAGGCGGTCGGCGTGCTCCTCCTCGGCGACCAGATAGCCCAACTGGTTCAGCGGCGGCGGATCAGGACACGGGCCACCGTTGACCCGCGCCATGATGAAGGGCCGCCGCTCCTGCCAGACGCCGCGCAGCACCTGGAAGGTCGGCTGATCGAACACCCCGGTGGCCGGCAGGTTGTAGCGGGCCTGAAGCCGTGACAGAGCCTCGGCGAAGACTGGGGTGGTGGGCGCGCACTCCGTGCCCAGCTCCTTCTGGATCAGCGGCAGATAGGTCTCCCAGCCCCATTCCTGCGACCCGAACGGCGACCATTCCAGCGAATAGACCGAAATGGCGTTGGCGAAGGCCTGGCCCGCCCATTGCTCCTCGCCGTCCTGG
The DNA here is from genome assembly GCF_036732845.1 of Brevundimonas sp. Taxonomy (GTDB): domain Bacteria; phylum Pseudomonadota; class Alphaproteobacteria; order Caulobacterales; family Caulobacteraceae; genus Brevundimonas. The sequence continues at coordinate 15,792 of NZ_DAINBO010000012.1, forward strand.
CAACGGTCGCGCGTCTGGGCCGCCGCGGGCGAGACCGCCAACAGGGCGACGAACAGACTCAGCAGGGGCCAGATGGCGCGCATGACGGCAGGAGACCCCGGACTTGCGGCGACGGCAAGGCTGCATCGCCTGACGATTGCTGGCAGGGTGGATCGCCGACCGACTCGGGCGGTTGATGTCAGGGAGTCTGGGATGTCCGACGCCGCCACGCCGACGGGTCGACGCAGCAATGCGACCCTGGCCGCCTTCGCCGCCAGTTGCCTGCCCTACGCCGCCCTGGGCCTGCCGGTCTATGTGACCTTGCCCGAGTTCTACGCCAGCCACGTGGGGGTGCCGCTGGCGGCGGTCAGCCTGATCTTCCTGATCGTGCGGCTGGCCGACATCGTGGTCGATCCCGTGCTGGGCATGGTGATCGACCGCACCTCGACTCGATGGGGCCGGTACAGGGTGTGGATGGCGATCGGGGCGCCGATCCTGATGCTGTCGGTCGCCATGCTGTTCTTCGTGGCCCAGGGGGCTTCGGCGACCCATTTGGCGGTGTGGCTGGTGGTCATGTACCTGGGTTATTCCATCAGCCTGCTCAGCCAGATGAGCTGGGCCGCCGTGCTGTCGCCCGACTATGACCAGCGGTCGCGCATCTATGGCTGGTGGCAGGTGTTCAACATCCTGGGCGTGCTGGCGGTTCTGTTGATCCCGGTCGCCGCCCAGGCCATGGGCCATTCCTATGTCGAGGCGGTGCGGATGCAGGGCGGCTTCATCGTCGGTCTGTTGCCCGTCGCCCTTCTGATCACCTTCCTGTTCACGCCCGAGCCGCGCAACGTCACGCCGCCGCCGCACGGCGGACTGGGCGCGACGCTGAAGATGGTGGCCAAGCCGGTGCTGCGCCGCCTGTTGATCTCGGACCTGATGCTGGGCGCCGCGCGCGGCCTGATCGGGGTGCTGTTCTTCTACTTCTTCGAGCAGGCGCGGGGGTTCGAGCGTGAGCAGACCTCGATCCTGCTGCTGGTCTATTTCGTCGCCGGCCTGGTGGGCGCGCCGGTGTGGGCGGCGCTGGCGACGCGGATGGGCAAGCACCGCGCCCTGGCGGTCGGCAGCGTGTACTTCGCCGTCAGCTTCGCGGCGGCGACCCTGCTGGTCCCGGCCGGGAACTTCCCGGCGGCCATCGGCGCCATCTTCATGACCGGCCTGGCCTTCGGGGCGGCGGACCTGTTGCTGCGGGCCATGATGGCCGATGCGTCCGACGCGGTGCGGCTGGATGACGGGGCGGATCGTACGGGGCTGTTGTTCTCGATCCTGAACGCGACGTCGAAGATGGGCTACGCCGTCTCGGTCGGCGCCTTCGCGGTGCTGGAGTGGATCGGCTTCGACGCCGCGCCGGGGGCGGTCAATGCGCCGGGGGTGATCTTGGGTCTGCAATGGCTGTTCATCGCCGCGCCGGTGGTGCTGTTGCTGGTCTCGGCCCTGGTGCTGCGGATCTATCCGCTGACGCCCGAGCGGCACGCCGAGGTCCGCGCCCGACTGGCCGCCCGCGACGGCGAGGCGGCATGACGCCCATCGACCGGCTGAAGGCCATAATGGCGCGGCTGCGCGACCCCGTCGGCGGCTGCCCGTGGGACGTGGAGCAGACCTTCGCCACCATCGCCCCCTATACGCTGGAGGAGGCCTATGAGGTCGCCGACGCCATCGAGCGCGGCGACTTCGACGAGCTGAGGTCCGAGCTGGGCGACCTGTTGTTCCAGGTCGTCTTCCACGCCCGCATGGCCGAGGAACAGGGGCTGTTCGCCTTCGACGACGTGGCGAACGCCATCGCCGACAAGCTGGAGCGGCGCCATCCGCACGTCTTCGGGGTCGAGGACGCCAGGCCCGACGCCTGGTCGCAGAAGGCCCGCTGGGAGGACATCAAGGCCGAGGAGCGCAAGGCGCGGTCCCAGCACGGGGTGCTGGACGACGTGCCCGTGGGCCTGCCCGCCCTGGCGCGGGCCGCCAAGCTGACCGAACGCGCCGGTCGGGTCGGCTTCGACTGGCCCTCGACCGACGAGGTGTTCGACAAGCTGGCCGAAGAGGTCGCCGAACTGCGCGCCGAGATCGCCGCCGGCGACCTGGACAAGGCCCGCGAGGAGATGGGCGACCTGCTGTTCGTCGTCGCCAATCTGGCGCGCAAGCTGAACGTCGAGCCGGAGGACGCCCTGCGCGGGACCAACGCCAAGTTCGTGCGGCGGTTCGCCTTCATAGAGGCGGAACTGGCCAAGGACGGGCGCACGCCGGAGCAGTCGGACCTGGCCGAGATGGACGCCCTGTGGAACGCGGCCAAGGCGGCGGAGCGATCGGGGACGGCGATGGGATCGTGATCCCTCTCCCCGTGGGAGAGGGAGGCTGGACTACGGATCGGACTGCGAAAAAACAGGGTGCAAGGAGTCCAATTGTTGCGGTTCAGTTTCAAAAATTTCAGCCATCCCGTTTAAATCGTTGATGTTCGCATTATCGACGGCGGCCAATCTCAGCGGCTCGCGTTTAAACGCCAGCCGGGGCGGCGCCAGGTCGGGCAGGTCGGCCATGACCTGGGCGCGGGCGCGGTCGGCCAGCTTGTCATAGAGGCGCATCCAGCTCGACGCCTCGGCCGCGCGCCCCGTGCCCAGGGCGCGGCGGATGTTCAGGAAGGCCTCCTCGGCCAGGTCGGCGAAGCTGACATTGTCATCGGGGTGATATTCGCCGGGTTCGGGCGCGATGTCGCTGGCGGGCTGGTCGATCCGCCGCCAGCCGCCGACCCGCGCATGGAGCCGGAACGAACTGAGCGACACGCCGTACCGCTGACAGATGCTGACCGCCGTCACCCCGGCCAGATATTCGCGCCGGGCGTGGTCCCAGAGGTTTCCGCCGAAGTCGTCGAGATCAACGGGATCGAGTTGGGTGTTGGAGGGCATGCGGGGCGCTTAGCATGCGGGTGCGTCAGGAGCGGACGGGGGTGACGGTTGGGAACAAGAGGACATTACATTGTGCGTTCGACCTGAAGGGAATCGAGCAGCTTCGGTTGAAGATCGAGAAGGAAACTGGTTGGAAGACTGTTGGGTCGTCACTCTTGGATGAGTTCGCGGAACGGCTAAAGGCGTTCACCGATCAAGCCGCAAAGGCTGCAATCGCGATTGCGCCAATAGTCAAAATCAACAGCCAATCGGCTTCGTCAGCACGATCTACGGGCTGAGATGCGCTGACTTGGCTCAACCTGAGCATTCAATGCCCGCAGCTTCGACATCGAAACAGAGAGCAACTTTTCACCGAAGCCCGCTCGAGCTTTGATTTCCCTGGCAATTACCTCACCCGGTCCGTTGAATACGACCTCGTGCGAACCGTCCTCATTCAGGCGTAGGCCAAGGTATAGCTCAGGGATTTTCTTGAATGTTAGGCTGTTCTTAAAGCCCGCTTTTATTTGAACATTCTGCCCAGTCCGCTCAGTAACTGCGTCGTAATCTGCGCGGCTCACCTCATCGAGACGAATTTCAAACTCGCGCTCGGCGATCAGTTCGCCGATATCGCCAACAAGACGACCATCAATGGTGAAGCGGTGCCGGGTGCCGCAATTGCCTTGGAGATGCCTTATCCCCTCGAAGATCAGGCGCAATCCTTCCGCTACGTCTTTGTGGGCGTTACTCATTTCGACCCTCACGAAAAGGGGGAGCATACGACGGCAACACGTTAGCTGGTCAATGACAGCATTGGAGCGGAAGCCGCATCAGGCATCGCTCCGAAAGCAGACGTCTCCGACCTGACTCGCGAACCTTCCTACCCCGCTTGAAACCGCCGCTCGAACCGCCCCAGCGCCGCCGGATGCAGCCGCACGGTGATGTGGAAGCGTCCCTGGTCGTCGGTTTCGCGGCCGGTGACGCGGCCGTTCTCGTACAGCCAGGCCAGGGCCTCGCCCTGGTGGGCTTCCAGCACGATCTCGCTTTCGGGTTCGTCGTCGATCAGGCCGGTGATGGCGTGGCGAAGAGCGTCGATCCCCTCCCCCGTCCAGGCCGAGACGGCGACGGCGCGGCCGTCGTGCGACAGGCGTTCGGCGACGCCGACGACCTCGGCTTTCGCATCGTCGTCCAGCAGGTCGATCTTGTTCCAGACTTCCAGCACGCGCCGGGTCTTGCCCTCGACGGCGGGGATCTGTTTCAGCACCGCCTCGACGTCGGCGGCCTGGGCGGCGGTGTCGGGTGAGGCGATGTCGCGCACGTGCAGGATCAGGTCGGCCTCGCCCACCTCCTCCAGCGTGGCGCGGAAGCTTTCGACCAGTTCGTGCGGCAGGTCGGAGATGAAGCCGACGGTGTCGGCGACGATGGCCGGGCGCCCCTGGGGCAGGCGGATGGTGCGCTGGGTCGTGTCCAGGGTGGCGAACAGCAGGTCCTTGGCCAGCACCTCGGACCCCGTCAGCCGGTTGAACAGGGTCGACTTGCCGGCGTTGGTGTAGCCGACCAGGGCCACGGTCGGGAACGGGACCTTCTGGCGCTGTTTGCGATGCAGGCCGCGGGTGCGGCGGACCTCCTCCAGCTCGGTCTTCAGCTTGACGATGCGGTCGGCGATCAGGCGGCGGTCGATCTCGATCTGGGTCTCGCCGGGGCCGCCGGTCGAGCCGGTGCCGCCGCGTTGCCGCTCCAGGTGGGTCCAGGTGCGGACCAGGCGCGAGCGTTCGTAGTCGAGACGGGCCAGTTCGACCTGAAGCCGGCCCTCCTTGGTGCGGGCGCGGCGGCCGAAGATTTCGAGGATCAGGCCGGTGCGGTCGATGACCTTGGCGTCCCAGGCCTTCTCCAGATTGCGCTGTTGCACCGGGGTCAGTTGGTCGTCGACGACGACGGCTTCCGCTTCGGCGGCGCGGACCAGGGCGGCCAGCTCCTCGACCTTGCCGGCGCCGAACAGGGTGGCGGGCGCAGGTTTTCGCAAGCGCACGATCTCTTCGGCGCACACGTCCAGGTCCAGGGCGCGGGCCAGACCCACGGCCTCTTCCAGCCGCTCATGCGCCTGGCGCGGGCTGTCGCTGCGGCCGTCCGGGTGGACGACGACAGCCCGGATCAGGGGGACGGCGTGGTCGATGAGATGGGTCAAATGGAGGAATACGCTTTCATTGAAACCGTCATCCTCGGGCTTGACCCGAGGATCAGATTATCTGGTGAGCGGACAGAGATAGGCGCACACCGGCCGGAGGGCCATCTTCCGACGCTGGGCTTCCATCCGCGTCTGGCCCTCGGGTCAAGCCCGAGGATGACGGAGTTTAATCGGGATGGAGCGCGATGGAGGGCGTTCAGTCCTCGTCGGCGTCCGGCTCGTACAGTTGAACCGGCGCGGACGGCATGATGGTGGAGATGGCGTGTTTATAGACCAGTTGCGACTGACCGTCGCGACGCAGCAGGACGCAGAAATTGTCGAACCAGGTGACGATGCCCTGAAGCTTGACCCCGTTGACGAGAAAGATGGTCAGCGGCGTCTTGGTCTTGCGGACGCTGTTCAAAAAAGCGTCCTGAAGGTTTTGGCGTTTGTCTTGCGACATGGCGGGTTGGCCCCTGTTCTTTTGATTGTTCGCGCCGGGAGGAGCGGGTGCGACCGAGACTTTAGACAGCCCCCCGCCGCGCCCGCAATGCGTTAGATGGCGTCGCGCTCGGCCGCTTCAAGATACAGGGCGCGCAAACGGGTCGCGATCGGACCCGGCTTGCCGTCGCCGATCTTGGCCCCGTCGATGGAGACGGCCGGCATCACGAAGCCGGTGGCCGAGGTGTAGAAGGCCTCCTTCGCGCGCTTGACCTCATCGACCGAGAAGGCGCGCTCCTCCAGCTCCAGCCCCTGTTCGGCGATCAGGGCGATGACGGCGGCGCGGGTGATGCCGCGCAGGATGTTGGACTGGGCGTCGCGGGTGCGCAGGCGGCCGTTCTCATCGACGATCCAGGCGTTGGTGGACGAGCCTTCGGTGACCAGACCCATTTCGTCGACCATCCAGGCCTCGGCCGCGCCGCGTTCCTTGGCCGCCTGTTTGGCCAGGACATTGGGCAGAAGGCCGACCGTCTTGATGTCGCAGCGGCCCCAGCGGATGTCCGGCTGGGTGATGACGGCCACGCCCTTGGCCGCCTGGGCGTTGCCCTTGGACAGCGGCAGGGAGCGGGCGGTGATGACCACGCTGGGCGGCGTGCCCTCGGCCGGGAACGGATGGTCGCGCCGGGCCGTGCCGCGCGTGACCTGGATATAGACCAGCCCCTCGACGATGCGGTTGCGGCGCAGGGTCTCCTTCAGCACCGTCTCCAGCGCCTCGCGGCTCATCGGATGGTCGATGCGCAGCTCGTCCAGGCTGCGCCACAGGCGGGTCAGATGGCCGTCGAAGTCGGCCAGGCGGCCGTCGAACACCGACCAGACCTCATAGACCCCGTCGGCGAACTGGAAGCCGCGATCCTCGATATGGACCACGGCCTGGCCGTGCCGAACATATTGGCCGTTCACATAGGCGACGCGCGACATCAGGCCAGATCCTCATCCTCTCCGCCGCGGGCGGGCGAGACGCCCAGCGACTTCAGTTTTCTATGCAGGGCCGACCGCTCCATGCCGATGAAGGCGGCGGTGCGGCTGATGTTGCCGCCGAAACGCATGATCTGGGCGGCCAGATACTCGCGCTCGAACACTTCGCGCGCCTCACGCAGCGGCAGGGCGATGATCCTTTCGGCGCCCAGCATGCCCGGCGATCCGCCGGTGGCGACTTCTTGCGGCAGCATGTCGGCGGTGATCGCCTCATCCGCGTCGCCGGTCGACAGGATCAGCAGCCGTTCGATGTTGTTGCGCAACTGGCGGACGTTGCCGGGCCAGGGGTGGACCTGAAGCACGGCGATGGCGTCCTCGCCCACGCGGCGACGCTGAAGCCCCTGCGACGCCGCCAGGGAGTCGATGAAATAGTCGATCAGGTCCGAGATGTCCTCGCGCCGTTCCGACAACGGCGGCACCCGGATGGGCACCACGTTCAGCCGGTGGAACAGGTCTTCGCGGAACCGCCCCTCTGCGATCTCGATCTTCAGGTCGCGCGAGGTCGAGGTGACGACCCGCACATCGACCTGGACGTCCTGTTCGCCGCCGACGCGGCGGAAGCGCTGTTCGACCAGAACGCGCAGGATGCGGCTCTGACTCTCGCGCGGCATGTCGGCGACATCGTCGAGATACAGGGTGCCGTTGTGGGCGCGCTCGAACACGCCGATCTTGGACGGGCGGCCGTCGGCCCCCTCTTCGCCGAACAGTTCGACGTCCAGGCGTTCGGGCGTCATGCCGGCGGCCGAGATGGCCACGAACTCGCCGCGCGAGCGCGGGCTGGCCTCGTGGATCTGGCGCGCGACCAGCTCCTTGCCCGATCCGGGCGGGCCGGAGACCAGGACGCGGCTGTTGGCGGGGGCCACCTTGGCGATGGTGGTGCGCAATAGCTGGGCGGCGGCCGACTTACCGATCAATCCCACCGGAGCCATGGCCTGGGCGCGCAGACGCCGGTTCTCGCGCTTCAGCGAGGCGGCTTCCAGCGCCCGATCAATAACCACAACCAAACGGTCGGATTTGAACGGTTTTTCGATGAAATCATAGGCCCCGCGCTTCAACGCGCTGACGGCGGTTTCGATATTGCCGTGGCCCGAGATCATGACGACCGGCAGGTCCGGGTCCAGCCCCTGGACCACGTCCAGCAGCTCCAGCCCGTCCAGGCCGCCGCCCTGCATCCAGATGTCGAGAACGGCCAGCGAGGGCTTTCTGGCCCGGATCGCGGCCAGGGCCTCGTCCGAGTTCGAGGCCGTGCGCACGGCGTGGCCCTCGTCCTCCAATAGGCCCGAGACGAGATCGCGGATGTCCGCCTCGTCGTCGACGACCAGAATGTCGGCTCCAGTGGATCGCATGGGTTCGCTCGCTATTCGGCGGCGACCGCGCCGGCGCCCTTGGACGCCTCGTCGCGGCCGGCCTTGACGGTCGGTTGCAGGGGGAAGGTCAGAGAAATTCGCGCGCCGCCCAGCCGTGCGGCGTCGGCCAGCCGCAGCTCGCCGCCATGGTCCTCACAGATGCGTTTGACGATGGCCAGGCCCAGGCCCGTGCCCTTCTCGCGCGTGGTGACATAGGGTTCGGTCAGGCGGTCGCGGTCCTTGGCGGGCAGGCCGACGCCGTCATCCTCGATGACGAAGGCGGCGACGCCGTCCTCGACCTCCAGGCGAGCGATGACGCCCGGATGGGCGCGGTCGAAGCTCATGCCCTTGGCGGCGCGATGCGCGGCCACCGCCTCGCCCGCGTTCTTCAGGATGTTGGTCAGGGCCTGGCCGACCATGCGGCCGTCACAGTTCAGCACCGCCTTGGGCAGGGGTTCGGCGATCTCGACCAGGATCTCGGGCGCCGCGACGCGCTGGGCGAAGACGGCCTGGCGCAGCAGTTCGGCGGGATTTTCGGGCGCGAAACGCGGCGCGGGCATCCGCGCGAAGGCCGAGAATTCATCGACCATGCGGCCGATGTCGCCGACCTGGCGGATGATGGTCTCGGTGCAGCGGTCGAAGGTGTCGACGTCGTCGGCGATGCGGGCGCGGTATTTGCGGCGCAGACGTTCGGCCGAAAGCTGGATCGGGGTCAGCGGGTTCTTGATCTCGTGGGCGATGCGGCGGGCCACGTCGCGCCAGGCGGCGTTCCTCTGAGCCGTGACCAGGCGGGTGATGTCGTCGAAGGTCAGCACCATCTCGCCGCCCAGGCCGCCCTCGATGCGGACACGCAGGCGCCGCGTCTCGCCCTCGCGGCTGACGTCGATGTCTTCCTCGATATGCGCCTCGGCCCGGCCGACCAGATCGCTGAGTTCCGGCGAGACCTTGGCCAGGGCCTTGCCGTGGACGTCGGTCTCGGAGATGGCCAGCAGTTGCAGGGCGCTGTCGTTGATGGCCGAGATGCGGCCCCGGCGGTCCAGGCCGATGACCCCGGCGCTGACGCCGGACAGCACGGTCTCGATGAAGCGGCTGCGGGCCTGGGCGTCGTCGCTGGCGGCGCGCAACGCCTCTTGCTGAGCCTGAAGATCGCCTGTCATACGATTGAAAGCGTTGGACAAGACGGCAATTTCGCCTGGATCGTTCTGGGCGTCCACCCGCGCGGTCAGATCCCCGCCCGCCACCTGATCGGCCGCCTTGACCAGGCGGGCGATGGGGGCCGAGATCGCCCCCGCCGCCGACAGACCCAGCCACACGGCGCCGACCAGGACCAGCAGGGCCGTCTCCAGATAGCTGAGCGCGAAGGCCGTCTGGATGCGCGCGCGGCTTTCGGTCGCCTCGCGATAGGCCGCGATGGAATCGGCGCCGTTGCGCATCCGCGCGACCAGGCCCGGCGCCAACGGCCGCACGACGTACAGATAGGCGTCGCCATAGTCGGGCAAGGGATAGACGGCGCGGATGACGTCGGGGTTCTCAGTCACCTCGACCGGCGCGCTTTCGCCCTGGGCCGCCGTCTCGAACGCCTCGTGCGGCGGGGCGACATAGGGCGGGGCGCCCGGCAGCGTCCCCTGGGCCAGCACCGTCCCCCGGCTGTCCAGGATATAGACGGCCGGATAGCCGAAGAAGTCCGCCACCTGGATCAGGGCGCTGGAGAACTGGATGCGGTTGCCGAAGACGCCGCGAACGCCGCCCAGCTCATTGGCCATGGCGTCCAGGTCGCGCTCCAGACCCGAGCCGACGTCGTTGACATAGGCGCGGCCGATCTCGGCGCCGTTGTCGACCGCCGAACGCACATTGTCGCTGAACCACTGGTCGACGCCTCGATTGACCAGAACACCGAACACCAAGGCGATCAGGATGGCCGGCGCCAGGGCCACGGCCGAGAAGATGGCGACGAACCGCAGGTGCAGGCGCGCGCCGGGATCGGCCCTGTCGCGCACCAGACGGCGCACGCGCCGCGCCGCCACGACCGCCAGACCGGCGATGACCACCAGATTGGCCAGAAGAATGTAAAGCACCGCGCGGCTGGCCTGGGCGCGCGCGCCGCCCGTCGTGTCGCCGGGAGCCACGGCCACCAGCCAGATCGCCAAACAGGTGATCAGCACCGCGGCCAGATAGGCCAGACCGAAGGCCGCGCGAGAGCGGCTGCTGGTCAGCCACGCCCAGCGCGAGGCGGCGGGTTCCGAGGCTTCCAGCGCGGCGGGCGTGGCGGTCATGCCACGGCAGCTTCTCTCGACTGTGACGACAAATCAACACCGGAGTTGCAGCCTTGCGTCACGCTCCCGCACCACAGGCTTTCCAGGGCCGCCTCGACCTCGTCCGGCGTGTCCAAACGACACAGGCTGGCCTTGGCGGCGCGGCGTTCGAGCGGATCGGCGGGCCAGGGGGCCTGTTCGACGTACCAGCCCAGATGCTTGCGGAACATCTTCAGGCCCAGCGGCAGGCCGTAGAAGGCGACCGAGGCGCGCAGGTGGTCGATCACGATGGCCAGGCGATCCGCCCTGCCCGGCTCCTCCAACATCGTCCCGTCGGCCAGCGCCCGCTCCAGATAGGCCGGAAGCCACGGCCGCCCATAGACGCCCCGGCCCAGCATCAGGGCGTCGGCGCCCGAGGCGGCCAGCGCCGCCCGCGCGTCATCCGCGCTCAGGATGTCGCCGTTGACGATGACCGGAACGCCGACCGCCGCCTTGACCTCTGCCACGGCGGCCCAGTCGGCGGCGCCGGTGTAGAACTGCTTGCGCGTACGGCCGTGCACGGTGACGGCGGCGACGCCGATGCTCTCGGCCCGGCGGGCGATGTCGGCGGCGTTGCGGGTGGTCTCGTCCCAGCCCAGGCGCATCTTGACCGTGACCGGACGGCTGACCGCGCCCACGACCGCCGCGATGATGCGGCAGGCCTGATCGGGGTCGCGCATCAGGGCCGAACCGCAGGCGGCGCCGGTGACCTCCTTGGCCGGGCAGCCGAAATTCAGGTCGATGATGTCGGCGCCCGCCTGTTCCGCCATGCGCGCCCCCTGGGCCATCTTGCCCGCGTCGGCGCCGACCAGTTGGATGACCGTCAGGGGCAGGCCCTGCCCCACCGCCGCGCGCCGCACCACGTCGGGCCGCCCGCGCGCCAGCTCGGCCGAGGCCACCATTTCGGTGGCGACATAGGGCGCGCCCAGCCGCGCCGCCAGCCGACGGAACGGCAGGTCGGTGATCCCCGTCATGGGCGCGGCCAGCACCCGGCCGGGAATGGTCACGTCTCCGATCTGAAGGTCACGGCTCATGCCGCAGCCAGATAGGGCGTCCGCCCGCCCCGGTCCACGCCTCAGAAGACGACCAGCGCCGTCCGCAGCGCCAGGGCCGCCAGGGTCAGGGTCGCCAGAACGAACAGCCCGAACCGCACCGCGATCACATTGACCGTAGTCTGAACCAGGCTGTGCGCCACCCTGAGACCGACATAGGCCCAGGCCAGGCCGATGTTGACGGCGTCCAGACCGCCCCCGGCGACGGCCAGCGTCAGGGCCGTGGCGTAGAAGAGGGTCGGCTGCTCCATCAGGTGGTTGTAGTTGTCGGCCTTCCAGCGCACGTCGGGGGGCAGTCCACTGAGCAACTGTCCCGACGGTAGGGTCGGATCCAGCTTGATCCGCGCCCGGGACATGGCCGGCAGGCGCGTGGCGTACATCCACACCCAGATGACCAGCGACCACAGCACCAGGGCCGTCACCGGCGCCAATATGGATTCCATCATCGCGCTTCCCCCCAGGAAGGCGGAGGCTGGGCGCGATCAGGACGGCTGTAAAGCGTGCGGGAGGCCCCCTCGTCACGAGCGAAGCCGGACGTTAGAAGCGCCTCATGCAGTTCTCAGCCGTCATCGTCGCCGCCGGAAGCGGGTCTCGCGCCGGGGGCGGCAAACAGTGGCGGCCGCTGGCCGGACGTCCGGTCGTGCGCTGGTCGGTCGAGGCGCTGGCGGCGGCGGGGGCGGACGAGGTGATCGTGGTCATCGCACCGGGGGCGCAGGCGGCGCTGGACGCGGCGCTGAGCGGCTTGGGCGGTTGGCGGGCCGTGACCGGCGGCGCGACGCGGGCGGCCTCGGTGCGCGCGGGGCTGGCGGCCCTGGCGTGCGGGCCGGACCAGCCGGTGCTGATCCATGACGCGGCGCGGCCCCTGTTGTCCGACGAGGTGATCGCGCGGTTGCTGGCGGCGCTGGAGACCGCCGACGGCGCCCTGCCCGGCCTGGCCGTGGCCGACAGTCTGCGAAAAGTCGATGACGGCGCCGTCGGCGACAGCGTGGCCCGCGACGGCCTGGTCCGCGCCCAGACGCCCCAGGCCTTTCGCCGCACGACGGTCGAAGCCGCCCATGCCGCCTGGACCGGCGCCGAGCCGCCGACCGACGAGGCCGAGGCCGTGCGCGCAAACGGGGCCCGCATCGTCGCCGTGGCGGGCGATCCGCGCCTGATGAAGCTGACCTATCCCGAGGATTTCGCCATGGCCGAGGCCCTGATCGCGCGCCGGACCCACGTCGGCATGGGTTTCGACGCCCACCGCTGGGGACCGGGCGGCTCGGTCTGGCTGTGCGGAGTCGAGATCGCGCACGACCAGACCCTGATCGGCCATTCCGACGCCGACGCGGGCCTGCACGCCCTGACCGACGCCATCCTGGGCGCCATCGGCGACGGCGACATCGGCGATCACTTCCCGCCGACCGACCCGCAATGGAAGGGGGCGTCTTCCGACCGCTTCTTGGCCCACGCCGCCGGTCTGGTGGCGGCGCGCGGCGGGCGGATCGTCAATGTGGACGTGACCCTGATCTGCGAACGGCCCAAGGTGAAGCCGCACCGTCAAGCGATGCGTGAACGGCTGGCCGCCCTGCTGGACCTGCCGCTGTCGGCCGTCAGCGTGAAGGCCACCACGACCGAGGCCATGGGCTTCACAGGGCGCGGCGAGGGCCTGGCGGCTCAGGCCGTGGCGACGGTGGAACTGCCAGCGATCTCATAAACTCCGTCATCCTCGGGCTTGTCCCGAGGACCCATGCCGACTTCACTCTGGACCGAAGATGATGCGCAAAGCGGTCTCTCCCATCCGCTGTCGAGCGACGTGGAATGATAGGCCCTCGGGACAAGCCCGAGGGTGACGGATCAAATCACTGCGTGATGTGGCGCCACAGCGAACCGATCAGATTGACGTAGTCGTCAGTCCACGGCCGCACCTGCGTCTGCTGCAACTGGTTCCAGCGCGGGTCGTCGCGATAGCGCGCCAGCCCGGCCTCGGTCGGCGACAGGATCAGGGCCTCGGTGGAGGCCTCGGCCATTTCGGGCGCACGGTCGCTTTCGCGATAGATCTGATGCAGGGCCGGGACATGCAGGGCCTGGGCCGCGGCCTGGGCCGGCAGGGTGATCTCCAGGTTGCGGTTCGACAGGTGCAACAGGACGACGCCGTCCGGTTTCAGCAGGCTGAGATACAGTTTGATCGCCTCTTCGGTCAGCAGGTGCGTGGGCACCGCGTCCGATGAGAAGGCGTCGATGACCAACAGGTCATAGGTCCCCTTGGCCTCCTTGCCGAGCGTCAGACGCGCGTCGCCCAGCACGGTGCGCACCGGCCCGTCGGCGCAGTCGGAGATGAAGGTGAACCATTTCGGATCGCGCGAGATGCGGTCCACCAGCGGGTCGATCTCGAAGAAGGTCAGGGTGTCGGTCGCGCGCTTGTAGCCGGCCAGGGCGCCCGATCCCTGGCCCACCACGCCGATCACGGCGCCGGGCTTGTCGCGCTGGGCCAGGCTGACCTGCCCGATCGGCGTGGACGGCGCATAATAGAGAGTGGGATTGCAGCGCATCACCGGATCGCGCGGCTGGGCGCCGTGCAGGGTGGTGCCGTGCATCAGCACATGGACCGCGCCGCCCATGCGCGGGTCCTGGGTCTCGGCCACCTTCAACACGCCGAAGAAGCTGCGATCCGACAGTTTCGCCTCATAGCCGCGCGCGATGTATTGCGACGACAGGGCCATGGCCGCGATCAGGATGACGAAGGCCGGCGTCCGGTCGCGCAACAGGAAGGCGCAGATCGCCGCCATGCCCAGGATGGCGATCGACAACTGCTGCATGTCCCACGGCACATGGCGGTTGAAGGCCCAGGCCAGGTCCCAGTCGGCCTGGAAGGCGGCCGACAGGATCGGCGGCGTCGCGGCGATCAGCAGGCCGACGACGAAGGTGATGATCTCGGACTTCTCGACCGGGGTCCGCTTCATCGGCCGGGCCAGGCCGACCAGCACCAGCACCAGCGGATATTCCCACACCGTATCGAAGATCACCGGCGCCAGCAGGGCCGTGAAGGCGCCGCCGACCACCCCGCCCAGCGACAGCAGCAGATAGAATTCGGTCAGGCGATCCGGCGCGGGCCGCCGCTCGGCCAGCAGTTGATGGCACATCAGGGCGGTGAAGAAGAAGGTCGCCAGATGGATGGCGAACAACATCGGCCAATAGCCGGTGCGGAAGGCCACCAGCATGATGCAGGCCGCCGTCAGCGTGCCTTGCAGCATCAGCGTCAGCCAGATCGGGATGACCGGCTTGTTCTGGAAGGCGATGACGAAGGTCAGCAGATACAGGGCCAGCGGCACGACCCACAGAAAGGGCGCCGAGGCCACGTCGGTCGACAGATGGGCGGTGACGCCCAGCATCAGGCTGGACGGCGCGGCGGCCAACAGGACCAGTTTCAGCTTGTCGAGCCAGGGGATGGGCGCGCTGACGGCCAGGGGCGGCGGCTCTTCGGCCGCGTCGCGGCTGCGCCAGACCACGACGGCCAGGGCCGCGACCATCAGGATGAAGACGCCATATCCCAGGCTCCAGCCGCCGCGCTGACCGCCCAGGGTCGCCAGCGGCTCGATCAGCAGCGGATAGGACAGCAGGGCCAGGAAACTGCCCAGGTTCGAGGCGGCGTACAGGACATAGGGGTTCTGGCCGTCCTCATGCCCCGCGCGGACACGGGCGTACCAGGCCTGAAGCAGGGGCGCGGTCGCCGACAGCACCGCGAAGGGCGCGCCGACCGACAGCGCCAGGGTCGCCAACAGCCAGCCGATCGGGGCCGAAGGGTTCGGCTCGCCCAGGGCGCCCGAGATGTGCAGCGGCAGGAACAGGGCCGCCGCCAGCAACAGGGCCAGATGCACGCCCACCTGCACCCGGATCGAGCCGATCCGTTGCAGGGCGTGGGCATAGGCGTAGCCGCCCAGAAGCGCCGCCTGGAAGAAGACCATCGAGGTGTTCCACACCGACGGCGATCCGCCCAGCATCGGCAGGACCAGCTTGGCCACCATCGGCTGGACCACGAAGACCAGCGAGGCCGAGGTGAAGATGGCCAGGGCGAACAGGGCGGGCGTCAGCCGGTCGCCCTTTCCGGGCGCGGCGGTCACGACGGCGTCGGTCATTCGGGTCCCCTGGCGTCGGCGCGGTCGACAGCGCCCATCATGGGACGCTAGACCGACTCGCCACGCTTGCGGATAGCCCAAGATGTTTCCCGAAGAGATCGAATCCCTGGCCCGCCGCGTCGTCGTCCGCGCGACCGAACGCGGCCTGACGATCGTCACGGCCGAGAGCTGCACCGGCGGCCTGGTCGCGGGGGCGATCACCGAGATCGCGGGATCTTCGGCGGCGCTGGATCGCGGCTTCGTCACCTACAGCAACGCCGCCAAGGCGCGGATGCTGGGCGTGGCCGAGGCGACGCTGAACGCCCATGGCGCGGTGTCGCGCGAAACCGCCCTGGAGATGGCGCGCGGCGCCGTCGAACAGTCGGACGCGGCGATCTCCGTGGCGATCACCGGCGTGGCCGGGCCGGGCGGCGGCTCGGCCGACAAGCCCGTGGGCCTGGTGCATTTCGCCACGGCGGGACCGGACGGCGGCCTGGTTCACGTCGAGCGCCGGTTCGGCGACATCGACCGCGAGGCGGTGCGCCGGGCCAGCGTCGAACAGGCGCTGGTGATGCTGTTGGAGCGGCTGGGGTGATCGCCGCGACGGTCATCGACGCACGCGGCCACAAATGCCCGGTGCCGACCCTGCGGCTGCGCAAGGCGATGGAAACGGCCGCGCCCGGCGCGCGGCTGACCCTGTTGGCGACCGATCCGATGGCGCGGATCGACGCGCCCTTCCTGATCGATCAGCTCGGCGGGTCGGTGATCGGCGTCGAAGAGACCGACGGCGTCCTGGCGATCACCGTCGAGACGCCCGCCGCGCCGACAGACTGACCACCTCGGCCGAGGTCTCGTCCACATCGGGGGCGCCGCGCGAACGCCAGGCGATCTCCATCTCGGTGGCGAAGGCCCCGCCGTAGAAGATGGCGTTGACGTTCCACGACAGCCAGATCAGCAGCACCACGACCGCGCCGACCGAGCCGTAGGTCGCGCCGAGCTGGGCGATCTGCTCGACATAGATGGCGCACAGCCACGACGAGATCGTCGACAACAGGGTCGCCACCACCCCGCCGGTGATCGACGGCGTCCAGGCCACCCGCGTCCGATGGCTCATGGCGTAGCGGTAGAGCATGGACAGGCCCAGGGCCAGGCCGAGCGCCGGCAAGAGACCGTCCAGCGGCAGGCCGCCCGACGCCGGAGCGGCGCCCGCGGCGGCCGCGCCCGCGGCGGCGTTGCCCGCGTGCATCATCACCCGCGCGGTGACCACGGCGCCGGACACCAGGGTGAACAGGCCGAAGGCGAACAGGGCGACGAAAAAGGCCAGCAGGTTGAACCGGAAGAAGCCGTGCGGCTCAGTTTCATCATGTATGAGATTAAGTCCGGCCAACAATGCCTTGAAACCACGATGCGCAGCATAGGCGCCGATGATCAGGGCGAAGGCCGACTGGGCCGACACCGTGCCGGCCGAGGTCGAGGCCAAACGTTCGATCTCGGCCAGGAAAATGGCCCGCGCCGCGTGCGGCAAGACGTCGGCCAGGGCCGCCGCCTGCTGGCTGACCGGGCCGATCGACAAACCGACCTTGTAGATGCCGATCAGGATGGCGATGGCCGGAAACACCGCCAGCAGGGCGAAGAAGGACACCCCGCCCGTGTACAGCATGACGTCGCGGCCCCAACTGCGGGTGAAGGCCCGCACGGCCAGCCGCCCCCAGAAGGACGGCGAGGCGATCTCGCTTACATTGGAACTCAAGCCGGCTTCCCCACACAGCGCCTGACGAGTCTAACGGAATTCGCGCGCCATGAAAGCGTCATCAACAGGCGCGCCTCACACGCCATTGCATCCGCAAGCACGCCGTCGCTATGGTCCGCGCGCCCGCACCGGGAGTCGGCGGCGGGCTGCTGGAGGCCGCCCTTGGAGTCCGATCCGCGCGTTCTGGTCGTCGCCGCGACCGATGATCGGGCCGGGCCGTTGTGTCAGGGTCTCGACGCCCTGGGCTGGCGCACGGTGACGGCCCATTCGATCCAGGCGGCCGCCGCCACCTTGCGCGACCTGCCTCTGGAAGCCGCCGTGGTCGAGGCGGACGGCCTGGCCGACGATGTCGTGGCCCGGCTGCGTGAAGCCGCCCTGCCCCGCCGCCTGCCGGTGATCGTCATCGGCGCGGACGAAGCGGCCGACGCCGACCTGACGATGAGCCAGACGCCGCACCCGGCCCAGGCGGCCCTGCGGTTGGAGCAGTTGCATCGCGCCGCCATCGCCCAGGAAGAGTTCAATCTGCGCCAGGCCACCTTCGCCGCGCGCGGCGTCGCGCTGAAGACCGACGCGGGGGTCGAATCACGGCCGCGCATCCTGGCCGCCGGGGCGCCGGATCGACGCTTCCTGGCCCTGTCCAACGCCCTGACCGAACGCGGGGCCGAGGTGGTGGCGGCGCCGACGCCCTATACCGCCTTCGACTATCTGCATGAGAGCGCCTTTGACGCGGCGGTGCTGTGGGGCGCCGAAGACCACGCCCCGGCCCTGTCCATCGCCTCGGGCATGAAGCGCAACACGCGCCTGTATCACATCCCCCTGGTCCTCTATCTGCGCGGGACTGGCGAGATAAACCTGAGCGAACTGTACAACCGGGGCCTGGCCGACGTCGCCACGGCCGAGACGTCCGAGGACGAGACGGCCGAGCGGGTGCTGGGCCTGGCCCGCACCCATCGCCGCGACCAGGCGGTGCGGCGGGCGCTGGACGGGGTGCGCGCCTCGGGCCTGATGGACCCGTCGACCGGCCTGTTCACGCCCGAACTGTTCGCGGCCCACCTGGCCAAGCTGGCCCTGGGCGCGCGGGCGCGCAAACGGCCGATGTCGGCCTGCGTCCTGCGGGTGGCCGAGACCGAGGCGGTGCGTCACGCCCGCGCCGGCGGCTGGCTGGACCGGGCCATGCCCCAAATCGGGGCCATGGTGTCGCGCCTGGTCCGCGTCGAGGATACGGCGGCGCGGCTGGCGCCCGAGGTCTTCGCCCTGGCCCTGCCGGCCACGCCCGGCCCGGCGGCGCGCCTGGCGGCCGAGCGCATCGCCGCCGTGATCGGCTGCACCGCCTTCGACGCCGGACCCGACCGTTCGCCCTTCGTGGTCGAGTTCGATGTCGGCGTGGCCGAACTGGGGTCCGAGGAAAGCCCGGCCGCCCTGCTGGAACGGGCGTCGATGGATCTGGCCCGTCACATAGAGACGAGCTGACGGACGCCGCCCCCGATCAGGCCCCCGCCACGCGCGCCAGGTCGGCGGTGATGCGTTCGGCGACCTTCAAGCGATCCTCGGCCGTGGGCCAGTCGCCCTTGACCACGATCTTCTGATCCGGCCGGATCTTCCAGAAGGCGTGGTTCTTCTGGATCAGGCCGACCAGACCGACCGGGTTGGGGAAGCGGTTGTCGCGCAGGGTCAGAACGGCGCCCAACGGCCCGACGTCGATCTTTTCGATGCAGGCGGTGCGGCAGGCGGCCTTGATCCCGACGATGCGGAGCAGTTGCTTCGCCTCGTCCGGCAGCGGGCCGAAGCGGTCGATCAGTTCGGCGGCCAGGGCCTCGCGGTCCTCCATCCGTTCGGCGTCCGACAGGCGGCGATACAGGCTGAGACGAACGTTCAGGTCTGGGACGTAGTTTTCTGGAATCAATACGGATGCGCCGACATTGATCGCTGGCGACCAGCCTCGATCCGGCGCCCCCTCGCCCGCCTCGCGCAGTTCGTTGACCGCGTCCTCCAGCATCTGTTGGTACAGTTCGACGCCGACCTCGCGGATGTGGCCCGACTGTTCGTCGCCCAGCAGATTGCCGCCGCCGCGCTGGTCCAGGTCGTGGCTGGCGAGCTGGAAACCGGCCCCCAGATTGTCCAGCGACTGGAGCACCTGCAGCCGCCGCTCGGCCGACAGGGTCATGGGCTTGGTCGGGTCGGTCGTCAGATAGGCGAAGGCCCGCGCCTTGGACCGGCCGACGCGGCCGCGGATCTGGTACAGTTGAGCCAGACCGAACATGTCGGCGCGGTGCACCACCAGGGTGTTGGCGGTCGGAATGTCGAGACCGGACTCCACGATGGTGGTCGAGACCAGCACATCGTATTCGCCGTCGTAGAAGGCGGTCATGACGGCTTCGAGCTGGGTCGGCGACATCTGGCCGTGGCCGACGACGAATTTCACCTCGGGCACCTGTTCACGCAGGAACCGCTCGATGTCCGGCAGATCCTTCAGGCGCGGTGCGACATAGTAGGCCTGGCCGCCGCGATATTTCTCGCGCAGCAGGGCCTCGCGGACCAAGACCGGGTCCCACGGCGTGACATAGGTGCGCACGGCCAGGCGATCGACCGGCGGGGTGGCGATGATCGACATCTCGCGGATGCCCGACAGGGCCATCTGCAAGGTGCGCGGGATCGGCGTGGCGGTGAGCGTCAGCAGGTGCACGTCGGCGCGCAGCGTCTTCAGCTTCTCCTTGTGCTTGACGCCGAAATGCTGCTCCTCGTCGACGATGACCAAGCCCAGGTCGCGGAAGCCGACCTGATCGGACAGCACCGCATGGGTGCCGACCACGATCTCGAACGAGCCGTCCTTCAGACCCACGCGCGTCTCAGCCGCATCCTTGGCGGTGACCATGCGCGACAGGTGGCGCACCTTGACCGGCCAACCGGCGAAGCGTTCCGAGAAGGTCTTGAAATGCTGGCGCGCCAACAGGGTGGTCGGGGCGACCACGGCCACCTGTTTGCCGCTCATGGCCACCACGAAGGCGGCGCGCAGGGCCACCTCGGTCTTGCCGAAGCCGACGTCGCCGCAGATCAGCCGATCCATCGGCTGGCCCTTGCCGAGATCCTCCAGCACATCGCCGATGGCGTTGAGCTGGTCCTCGGTCTCTTCGTACGGGAAGCGGGCGCAGAATTCGTCGAACAGGCCGGACGACGGGGTGATGGACTCGGTCGTGCGCAGGGCGCGTTTGGCGGCCAGGGCGATCAGGCCCTCGGCCATGGCGCGCAGCCGTTCCTTCGCCTTGGCCTTGCGCGCCTGCCAGCCGGCGCCGCCCAGCCGATCCAGTTGCACGCCGTCGCTGTCGGTCCCGTAGCGCGTCAGAAGGTCGATGTTCTCGACCGGCAGGAACAGCTTGCTCTCGCCCGCGTAGAGGATCTCCAGGCAGTCGTGCGGGGCCTGCTGGATGTCCAGCGTCTTCAGCCCCTCATAGCGGCCGATGCCGTGATCCAGGTGCACGACCAGATCGCCAGCCGTCAGGGCCGAGGCCTCGGCCAGGAAGTTCGACGCCCGGCGCTTGCGCTTGGGCCGAGCCAGGCGGTCGCCCAGGATGTCGGTTTCTGACACCACGGCCAGGTCGTCGGTGGTGAAGCCGTGCTCGACCGGCAGGACGCCGCGCAGATAGACGCCCTGCGGCGCCGCCTGAACGTCGCGCCAGTCGCGCACGGCGATGACGTGTTGCAGCCCATGGTCGCCCAGCATGGCGGCCAGGCGCTCGGACGAGCCTTCGCTCCAACTGGCGAACAGGACGCGGCGGCCCTCGGCCTTCAGCGCCTCGGCGTGGCGGGCCACGGCCTCGAACAGATTGACGCTGTCCTGCGCCCGTTCGGCGGCGAAGGTGCGGCCCAGCCGTCCGCCCGCGTCCTGACCCTCGCCGCTGAACGGCGTGAACCGGCGCACGTCGCGCCCGGCCAGGGCCGAGTTCCAGTCTTCCTGCGTCAGGTAAAGCCGCTGCGGCGCCAAGGCCCGGTTCGACAGGCCCGCGCCCTTGGTCTTGGCCGCCTCGCGCCGCGCCTCATAGGCGTCTTCGGTCAGGCTCCAGCGCTCGCCGCGCGCGCCCTCCGCCTGGTGGTCCAGGAACACCTGGGCGTCATCGGGCAGATAGTCGAACAGCGTGTCCAGCCGGTCGTAGAACAGCGGCAGCCACTGCTCCATGCCCTGGCGGCGCGCGCCCTCGCTGATCGAGACATAGAGCGGATCGTCGCCGCCCGCGCCGAACAGGTTCAGATAGCCGGTGCGGAACCGCGACACGGCGTCGGCGTCCAACTGGATCTCCGACACCGGGGCCAGGTCCACGGCCTTGCGCTGGCCGGTCGATCGCTGGGTCTCGGGATCGAAGGTGCGAATGGACTCCAGCTCTGAACCGAACAGGTCCAGCCGCACCGGATCGTCGAAGCCCGGCGGGAAGACGTCGATCACCCCGCCGCGCACCGCGAACTCGCCACGTTCCGACACGGTCGAGGCGCGGACATAGCCGTTGGCGGCGAAATACCGCTCCAGCGCCGCCGTATCGAGGTCCTGGCCGACACGGGCCGAGAAGCCGGCGCGCCGGGTGGCGTCCTTGGGCGGGGTGCGCTGGATCGCTCCGGCCACGGTGGCGACGACCAGCAGCGGCGGATCGCCCGCCTTGCGTTCGGCCAGCCGCGTCAGGGTCGCCATCCGCTGGGCCGCCACCGAGGCGGACGGACTCAGCCGATCATAGGGCAGGCAATCCCAGGCGGGGTATTCCAGAATTTCAATATTTTGGGCGAAAAACTGGAATGCCTGAGTGAAGCTTCCCGCGCGCTGGAAATCCCGCGCGACGAACAGGCCCAGGCCGCCGTCGGCCAGCGCCCGCGCCACGATCAGGGCGTCCAGCCCCTCGGGCGCGCCGCCCAGCTCCACGTCCATGCGCCGCGCGGCCGATCCGTCCATCAGCCCGCGCCCTGGGCCACCACGGCGGCGACATGGTCGCGCATGAAGGCGCGGATGCGGGCCATCAACGGGGTCTCATGCTCGGCCGGGGTCGGCTCGCGGCCGATGATCCAGGCGTACAGATACTGGTCGTCGATGTTCAGCAAGGCCTCCAGCTCGTCCAGCTCGGCCTCGGTCAGGGACGGGCCTTCGCGCTCCACGAACGGACCCAGCACCAGGTCCGCCTCGCGGAAGCCGCGACGCCAGGCGCGGAAGGCGATGCGCCCGCGTTTCTCGTTCAGACGTGCGTTATCCTCGGCCACGCGGTTTTCCCGCTCCGTTTCATCATCAAGGCGCGTCAGATAGCGTTCCGCCGGACGTTTCGCCAGCTATGGTGGCGCGGAAATGCGGCCGGAGATTCTCTTTCCCCTGTTCGCGCCGGTCACCAGCCTGAAAGGCGTGGGACCGCGCGTCGCCCCGCTGGTCGAACGGCTGGCGGGACCGTTGGTGCGCGACCTGGTCTTTCTGACGCCCACGGGCGTGATCCGGCGACGCCCGATGACCGCCGCCGACGCCGTCGAGGGCGAGGTCGGAATTTTCCGCCTGCGGATCGACCGGCTGATCCCGCCGCACAAGATCGGCGCGCCGTTCCGGCTGCGGGCGTCGGACGACACCGGCTTCGTGCATCTGATCTGGTTCGCCGGCTCGCCCCAGCAGATCGAGCGGCTGGCCCCGCGCGGGACCGAGCGCGTCGTCAGCGGCAAGATCGAACGGTTCAACAGCGAGGTGCAGGTTCCGCACCCCGACTACATCCTGCCGCCCGAACGCGCCGATGAGATTCCGGCCGCCGAACCCGTCTATCCGGCGACGCAGGGCCTGACCTCGCGTCAGGTGCGCAAACTGGCGCAGGCGGCGCTGGCGACCGCCCCGGACCTGGCGGAATGGCAGGACCCGGCCTGGCTGGCCGCGCGCGGCTGGACCGGCTGGCGCGCCGCGCTGGAGACCGTGCACGCCCCCACGAGCGAGTTCGACCTGTCCGACGAGGCGCCGCCGCGTCAGAGGCTGGCCTATGACGAGCTGCTGGCGCACCAACTGGCCCTGGCCCGGCGTCGCCGCGCACGCCTGGTCGAACCGGCCCCGGTCATCGCCCCGGGCGAGGCGTCGGAACGGTTGCTGGCCGCCCTGCCCTTCACACTGACCGGCGCCCAGACCCAGGCGATAGCCGAAATCCGCGCCGACCTGGCCTCGGGCTGGCGCATGGGGCGGCTGCTTCAGGGCGACGTCGGCTCCGGCAAGACGGCGGCGGCGGCCCTGGCCCTGGCCGATGCGGCGTCCAGCGGCTTCCAGGCGGCCCTGATGGCCCCGACAGAGATCCTGGCCCGCCAGCACCATCAGCGGCTGGGACCGATGCTGGAGGCGGCGGGGGTGTCGTCCATCCTGCTGACCGGCCGCGACGGGGCGGCGGAACGGCGCCGGAAGCTGCAAGCCCTGCTGGACGGTTCGGTCCAGGTCGTGATCGGCACCCACGCCCTGTTCCAGGACGCGGTGCGGTTCGACCGGCTGGCCCTGGCCGTCGTCGACGAACAGCACCGTTTCGGCGTCAGCGAGCGCCAGCGGCTGCAGGCCAAGGGCGATCCGCGCCTGGGCGGGGTGCATCTGCTGACCATGTCGGCCACGCCCATCCCGCGCACGCTGGAGCTGACCCAATACGGCGAACTGGACGTCTCGCGCCTGACCGAGAAACCGCCGGGCCGCACGCCGGTGACCACGGCGGTCCTGCCCCTGGCCCGGATCGGCGAGGTGGCGAAACGGCTGAAGGCGGCGCTCGACACGGGCGCCCAGGCCTATTGGATATGCCCCCTGGTCGCCGAGTCCGAGGCCAGCGACCTGGCCGCCGCCGAGGCGCGGGCCGGCGATCTGCGACGCATCCTGGGCGTCCAGGTCGGGCTGGCGCACGGCCGGATGGACAGCGCGGAGCGGGAACGGGTCATGGCCGATTTCGCCGACGGCCGCCTGCCGCTGCTGGTCGCCACGACCGTGGTCGAGGTGGGCGTGGACGTGCCCAACGCCACCATCATGGTGATCGAACACGCCGACCGTTTCGGCCTGGCCCAACTGCACCAGCTTCGCGGCCGGGTCGGACGCGGGGCCAAGGCCAGCGCCTGCATCCTGCTGTACGGCGCGGGACCTGACGGAACCCTGGGCGAGACGGCCAAGGAACGGCTGGACATGCTGCGTCACAGCGAGGACGGCTTCGAGATCGCCGAGGCGGACTTCCGTCTGCGCGGCGGCGGCGATCCGCTGGGCCTGAAACAGAGCGGCTTCCCGGCCTATCGTTTCGCCGATCCGATCCGGCATCGGTCGCTGATGCTGGCGGCGGCCGACGATGCGCGGATGCTGCTGGATCGCGACCCGGATCTGGTCTCGCCGCGCGGCCGGGCGGTGCAGGTGCTGGAGGCCCTGTTCGACTGGCGGACTCAGCGCCTCGGAACCGACTGAGCCGCCCGCCAATTGCTCAGCCGCGTCTGAACATCAGCTTCAATATCACCATAGAACAGGTTGTAAGGGCGCGCCATTCTGCGTTCCGTCCAATTCCCTTGCTCGCGGAAAGATTCGCGACGCGGCGCGGTGTGGCGCAACAGTCCGTCGCGGCACTGGGTGGCCATCTCGCGGGCCATCAAGGCCGGGCGGGCGCCCCATTCCAGGCCGGTGGCGTTGGTGGCGCCGCGATGATTTCGGGCCTGGACCGGCGCCGCATCGGTCGAGCCGGTGACGGGGTTGACGCACAGGGCCGCCCGTCCGCCCAGATCGACCAGCCGCCCACGGTCGTCCCAGACCAGCGCCCGACGCAGCCGCCGCCTGGCCGCGCCCTCGTCGCCGTCGTTCACCTGCGACCAGGCCAGCATGCAGCCGGTCTGAACCCGCGTCGAACAGGCCGGGATCGGCGCGCGGTCCCGCGCCGTCACCGTGTCGATCAGATAGGCGGCCACTAGGCGTCCGCGCAGCGCGGCGTCAGGCGCCATGCGGCTTCGCAACAGCCGATCCACCAGCTCCCCGCCCTGCTCCACCCCCGCCAGGATGATCGGGCCGGTGGGATGCGCGGCCAAGAAGGCGGTGAAGGCGGCGTCGACATCGGCATAGGCGAAGGCCCGCGCCTCACGCGCGTCGTCACGCAGGGTCAGTCGGGCGTAGAGGCTGGCCTGGCGATAGCGCGGCGCGCTGATCGATCCGGCGTGGGCGAACGGCCCGGCGTAGTTGGGCAGGACCACGCGCCGCAGATAGGCGTCGGCCTGCGGGTCGCCGATCGGGCCGTTCCACTGGCGGGCGGCCGCGAAGGTGGTCGGATGCACGAAGAAGACCGCCGCCGGTCCCGCGCCGTCGATCCGCACGTCCCGCATGGCCCAGGCCTGGGCGTCGGCATAGGCGGCCGGCGGCGGCGGCTCATAGGTCTGGAACGGCTGCTGCGGGTCCAACCCGGCGCGCAGGATGTCGCCCCGCCACACGGCGACGGCGGCCGTCAGGATCAGGACGGCGGCGAAGCCGACGTAGCCGACCCACTGGCGCAGGGTCAGCCGGGGCGGTCTCATCGATAGGGGTCCGGCTGGGACAGGAAGCCCTGGACGTAGCGGCGCACGCCCTCCTCCAGCGGCGTCGACTGGCCGGAAAAGCCCAGGGCGCGCAAGCGGTCCATGCGCGCCTCGGTGAAATACTGGTACCGGTCGCGGATCGTCTCGGGCATGTCGACATAGGCGATCGACGGCTCTTTCCCGGCGGCGGCGAAGGTCGCGCGGGCCAGGTCGGCGAACGACCGGGCCTGGCCGGAACCGGCGTTGAAGATCCCATTGACCTGGGGCGTGGCCAGCAGCCAGTCGATGATGTCGACCACGTCGTCGACATAGACGAAGTCGCGCAACTGGCCGCCGTCGGGATAGTTCGGATTGTGCGAACGGAACAGGCTGACCGTCTCGCCCGCGGCCACCTTGGGCCAGATCTGGGTCACGACCGACTTCATCCCGCCCTTATGATATTCGTTCGGGCCATAGACGTTGAAGAATTTCAGCCCCGCCCACTGACGCGGAGCATGCCCCTCGGACGCCTGGCGCACGGCGTATTCATCGAACAATCTTTTTGAATAACCGTAAGCGTTTAGCGGGCATAGCGAAGACAAGGCGTCAATTGCGTCATCGTCCTCGAACCCCCGCTCTCCATCGCCGTAGGTCGCGGCGGACGAGGCGTAGATCAACCGCTTGTCGCGGATGGCGCACCAGTCCCACAGGTCGCGCGACAGGCTGAAATTGGTGCGCAGGATCAGGTCGGCGTCCGGCTCGGTGGTCGAGGATATGGCCCCCATGTGGATCACGGCGTCCACGATCTCGGCATGCTGCTCCAGCTTTTGGAACAGCTCCTCGGGCGCCCACAGGTCGGCGATCCGGCTCTTGGCGATGTTCTTCCACTTGGCCAGATCGGCCGTCTCCAGCCGGTCGCAGACGACGACGTCCCAGCGGTCCTCGGCCGCCAGCCGGGCGACGATGTTCGAGCCGATGAAACCGGCGCCGCCGGTCACCACCATCATCCGCCGGGTCACGCCGCGCCTCCTGACAATTTCTCGATGGTCCGGGTGGTCGAAAAGCCGTCGCGGAAATCCGCCAGCCTGACCTCGCCGCCCCAGCTTTCGACCAGGTCGCCGCCGATCACGCCCTCACGCGTGTAGTCAGACCCCTTGATCAGCACGTCGGGCCGCAGCCGTTCGATCAGGGCGATGGGCGTCGGATCGTCGAAGGCCGTCACCCGGTCCACGCTGGCCAGGCCGCCCAGGACCACGGCGCGGCTCTCCAGGTCATTGACCGGACGCCCGTCGCCCTTCAACCGCCGCACCGAGGCGTCGGTGTTCAGCGCCACGATCAGGCGGTCGCACCAGCTACGGGCCTGCTGCAGATAGGCGACGTGGCCGCGGTGCAGGATGTCGAAACAGCCGTTGGTGAAGCCGACCCTCAGGCCCTGACGCCGCCAGGTCTCGACCTCGACGGCCAGTTCGTCCAGCGGCGTCACCTTGGCGTGGGCGGCCAGGGCGTGCTGGCTCATCTCGGCCTCGATCAGTTCGGCGGACGTGACCACGGCCGTGCCGGCCTTTCCGACCACCACGCCCGAGGCCAGGATGGCGAAGGCCGTCGCCTGTTCCAGCGAGGCGCCCGCACCCAGCGCCAGGCCCAGCGCCGCCAGGCCGGTGTCGCCGGCGCCGGACACGTCGAACACCTCGCGCGCCCGGCCAGGGAAATGCCGCACGGGACCGCCGCGCCGCATCAGGCTCATGCCCTTGCCCGCGCGGGTCACGACCACGGCCTTGGCGGTCGTGGCGTCCAGCAGGGCCTTCAGCGCCGCCTCGACCTCGGCGTCGGTCGCGACCGGCAGGCCCGTGGCCGCCGCCAGTTCGCCCGCGTTCGGCTTGATGACATCGACGGCGCCGTAGCGGGCGAAGTCACGGCCCTTGGGATCGACGATCACCGGCGCGCCGCCGGCCAAGGCGGCCTGGATCGCCTTTTCACCGACGCCGCCCTTGGCGTAATCCGAAAGAAGAATGACCGAAGCATTTGAAAATGCGATGCTCGCCTCGATCTCACGTCGTCCCTGCGCTTCATCGTCCAGCCGCAGAAGCTGCTGACCGGCGGCGACGAAACGCGTCTTGACGATGGTCGCCGCCTCGGCCCGCGCCTCAAGGAAATCGTCGATGCCGGGTTCGGCCGCGATCAGGGCGGCCAGCTCCTGGCCCGCCGCATCCTGGCCGACCACGCCCGCCAGCCGCGCCCGCCCGCCCAGGGCCGCGACATTGCGGGCGACATTGCCCACCGCGCCGGGCATGGCGATGGATCGGGTGGCGCGCAGCACCGGGATCGGCGCCTCGGGCGAGATGCGTCCGACCTCGCCATAGACGAAGCGGTCCAGCATCAGATCGCCGACACAGGCGACCGTGACGCCGCGAATGCGATCCAGCAGCCCTTGCAGGGCGCCGAGGTCCAACGGCGGGTCTTGGGTGTCGGCCATGTCTTGCGACTAGCGGATTCAGGCGGCCTTGGCGACGGGTCCCTTGACGCCGCTGGCGATGGCCAGGTCGTCGAAGGCGATCAACTGGGCCGCCAGGGCCTCGAATTGATCCAGCGGCACCATGTTCGGGCCGTCCGACGGGGCGTTGTCCGGGTCCTGGTGCGTCTCCATGAAGACGGCGTCCACGCCCACTGAGACGGCGGCCCGGGCCAGAACCGGCACGAACTCGCGCTGGCCGCCCGAGGACGTGCCTTGGCCGCCCGGCTGCTGCACGCTGTGGGTCGCGTCGAACACGACCGGACAGCCGATCTCGCGCAGCACCGGCAGGGCGCGCATGTCGCTGACCAGGGTGTTGTAGCCGAAGCTGGCGCCGCGTTCGCAGGCCATGACGTTGGGATTGCCCGCGCCGACCACCTTGGCGATGACGTTCTTCATGTCCCAGGGGGCCAGGAACTGGCCCTTCTTGATGTTGACCGCCTTGCCGGTGGCGGCGGCGGCCAGCAGCAGGTCGGTCTGACGGCTGAGGAAGGCCGGGATCTGAAGCACGTCCACGACCTGGGCGGCGATGGCGCAGTGTTCTTCGGTATGCACGTCGGTCAGGACCGGCAGGCCGACGCTGTCGCGGATCTCAGCGAAGATCGGCAGCGAGCCTTCCAGGCCGAAGCCGCGCGCGGCGCTGGCGCTGGTGCGGTTCGCCTTGTCGAAACTGGTCTTGTAGATGATGCCGACGTTCAGCCGTTCACCGATCTCCTTCAGGGCATGGGCCATCTCCAGCGCGTGCTGGCGGCTTTCCAACTGGCAGGGACCGGCGATGAAGACGATGCGGCGGCCGCCGCCGATCACGACGGGGCGGGCGAGACCCTGGGACAGTTCGATGACGGCGTTGGGACGGCTCACGGGCGGAACTTTCGTATGGATCAATGCGCGGACGCGGGTCATGGCGTAGGTGTGCGGCGATCAGGTGGCGCCGCGCGCGTCAGGATTCAAGCTATAGGGGGAAACGACCCGTGACCACAGAGGCTGATCGCCCCGTCATCCTGTGGTTTCGTCGCGATCTGCGGCTGGAGGACAACCCCGCCCTGGCCCATGCGGTCCAGACCGGGCGGCCGATCATGCCGGTCTATATCCTCGATCCCGCCCACGGCCGCGCGCCCGGAGCGGCGTCGTGGTGGTGGCTGGACAAGTCGCTGAGGGCCTTGGACGCGGCGCTGCGCGCGCGCGGGTCGCGGCTGATCCTGAGACGGGGCGATGGCGAGGCCGAACTGCGCCGTCTGATCGACGAAACCGGCGCCGACGCCGTGTTCATGAACCGGCTGTCCGAGCCGGACGCCTCGGCGCGCGACGCCGACATCGCCCACGCCTTGAAGGCCGAGGGCGTCGAGTGCCGGGGTTGGAACGGCGCATTGCTGTGTCGGCCGGGCGGGGTGGTGACCGGCGCGGGCGGGCCGTACAAGGTCTTCACCCCCTTCTTTCGCGCCCTGATGGAGACCCTCGAAACGCCGCCGCCCCTGCCCGCGCCGGACCCCATCGTGACGCCGAGCGGGATCGACGGCGACCGCATCGACGACTGGGATCTGCATCCGACCCGGCCCGACTGGTCCACGCGCTTCGACTGGACGCCGGGCGAAGACGGCGCCGCCGCCGCCCTGTCCGCCTTTCTGACGCACGGCCTGGCCGACTATGCCGACGGCCGAGACCGCCCGGCCCAGCCCGCGACCAGCCGCCTGTCGCCGCATCTGCATTTCGGCGAGATCAGCCCCTGGCGGGCCGTCGCCGCCGCGCGCCGCGCCGCCGCCGAAGGCCGGGTTTCGGCAGTCCAGGCCGAGACCTTCGTCAAGGAGATCGCCTGGCGCGAATTCTCGGCCCATCTGCTGCATCATTTCCCCTATGTCGCCGACCGCGCCTTCCGGCCCGAATACGACGCCATGCCGTGGCGCGACGATGCGGCGGGGTTCGCGGCCTGGACCCAGGGACGAACCGGCTATCCGCTGGTCGATGCGGGCATGCGCCAGCTCTGGGCCACGGGCTGGATGCACAATCGGGTGCGGATGATCGCCGCCTCCTTCCTGGTGAAGGATCTGATGATCGACTGGCGGCGCGGAGAGGCCTGGTTCTGGGACACGCTGGTCGACGCCGATCTGGCCAGCAATATCCAGAACTGGCAGTGGGTCGCAGGATCGGGCGCCGACGCCGCGCCCTATTTCCGCATCTTCAATCCGGTGTCCCAGGGACAGAAGTTCGATCCCGAGGGGCGCTATGTCCGCCGCTGGATTCCAGAGCTGGCCCGCCTGCCCGACCGTTGGCTTCACGCGCCCTGGACCGCGCCCGACGCGGTGCTGCGCGACGCGGGCGTGCGATTGGGGCATGACTATCCGCGACCGATCGTCGACCACGCCCAGGCCCGCGACCGCGCGCTGGCGGCGTTGAAATCCGTAAGCCGGAAACCGGAGGAGCCGTGATGTCCAGCCCGCTGATCTCGACCGCCGACCTGGCGGCGCGCCTGGGCGAGCCGGGTCTCAAGATCATCGACGCCTCCTGGCATCTGGACGGGCGTGACGGGCGGCCGGATTTCGAGGCGGCGCGAATTCCGGGTGCGGTCTTCTTCGATCTGGAGGCGTCTTCGGACGCGAACAGCCCCCTGCCGCATATGCTGCCCAGTCCCGACGTCTTCGGCGAGCGCATGGGACGCCTGGGCGTGTGCGAGCGTGACACGGTCGTCGTTTACGACACGGTCGGCATACGCTCGGCGCCGCGCGTCTGGTGGATGCTGCGAACGCTGGGCGCGCGAAATGTCAGGGTCCTGGACGGCGGCCTGCCCAAGTGGCTGGCCGAGGGGCGGGCGACCGAGACCGGGGCGCCGCGGCCGACCCCGCACGCGACGTTCCGGGCGGTTCTGGATCGCGACGCCGTCGTCGATATCCGCCAGATGCGCGACGCCCTCGCCCAGGGCGCTCAGGTGCTGGACGCCCGGAGCGCCGCCCGTTTTGGAGGCGAGGCCGCCGAGCCGCGCGCGGGCCTGCGGTCTGGCCATATGCCGGGGGCGCTGAACCTGCCGTTTTTAGACGTGATCGCGGCGGATGGCGCAATGAAACGCGGCGACGCCCTGGAGGCGGCGTTCCGCGACGCGGGCGTCGATCTGGAGCGGCCGGTCATCACCACCTGCGGCTCGGGCGTCACGGCGGCGATCCTGAGCCTGGGCCTGGCCGAGTTGGGCCGCCCCTCGCGCCTGTACGACGGCAGTTGGGCCGAATGGGGCGGGCGCGAGGATACGGCGGTCGTGACGGGTCCCTAGAGCCTGATCGGTTGAGGGGGAATCGCTTCGCGATTCCGCCGATGCCGTGAACCAGGCTCCAGGATCATGCTGGACCGAAATCTGAGCCGAGCTGGACGACGTCCAACTCGGCCGATTTCGGTTTAGCCGCCCGGCGCCGTCGGGACCAGCCCGACCGAGGCCGGGACGTCCTTTTCGCCGCGCGACACCACGGTGGCGCAGACCAGGTCGCCGGTGACGTTCAGCGTGGTGCGGCACATGTCCAGGAAGCGGTCGACGCCCAGGATCAGGCCGATGCCCTCGGCCGGCACGCCCACCATGACCAGGATCAGGGCGATGACCGGCAGCGAACCGGCCGGAACGCCCGCCGTGCCCACGCCGCCCAGGATGCAGACGAACATGACGATCAACTGCTGCTGCAGGCTGAGGTCGACGTTGAAGAACTGGGCCAGGAACAGCACGGTCACCCCCTCGAACAGGGCGGTGCCGTTCTGGTTGGCCGTGGCGCCGACGGTCAGGACGAAACGCGAGATGCGGCGCGGCAGACCCAGCCGGGTCTCGGCCACCCGCAGCGACACCGGCAGGGTGGCGTTGGACGAGGCGGTCGAGAAGGCCACCACGATCGGCTCGCGCACGCCGTTGAAGAAGCGGAACGGGTTCATCCCGCCGCCGATCCATACGGCCAGCGGATAGACCACGAACATGTGGATCGCCATGGCGCCCACGGCCACGGCGGCATAGGCGCCCAGTCGGACCAGCAGGTCCCAGCCGAACACGGCGGCCAGGTTGAACATCAGGCAGGCGATGGCGATCGGGGCCAGTTTGATGACCATGTTGATCAGCTTCATCATCACCTCCAGCACGCCTTGCAGCGTCTCCTGGAGCACGTCGGTCGCCCGCGACTTGGCCATGACCAGGCCGATGCCGAAGAACAGGGCGAAGATCATCACCGGCAGGATCTGGTTCTCGGCCGCCGCCGCGACGACGTTCGAGGGGATCATGTCCAGGAAGAACTGGCCGGCCTCGATGCTCTTGGGCGCATTGCCGACGATGCCGGCGGCGCCTTCCGCGCCCTCGGCCAACAGGCGCTGGGCCAGGGCCGGATCGACTCCGTCGCCGGGCCGGAAGTAGTTGACCATGCCCAGGCCGATGGCCACGGCGATGCCCGAGACGATGATGGTGAACAGCAGGGTCTTCCAGCCGACCCGCCCCAGGGCCTTCAGATCGCCCATCTCGGCCACGCCGGTGACCAGGGCCGCGAACAGCAGCGGCAGGACCAGCATGAACAGCAGCCGCAGGAAGATCTGGCCGACCGACTGGATCAGGTCCATCGCCCACGGCAGGACCTCAAGCCCGTTCAGATTGACGTACAGGCCGCCGCCCAAGCCGACGGCGAAGCCCAACAGCATCCATACGTAGAGCGGAATTCCGCCCCGCTTCGTCGTTTCCATCGGCTCCCCCTTTTGACCGGCTCTCATTATGTCGGACAGAAATCTAAGCCCAGTCGGACGCGGGTCCAACCGAACCGATTTCGGCCTAGCGAATCGGCAGGCCGTAGATCAGCCCGCCCGGCCGTGCGTTCCATTGTGCGTTCAAGCCGCGCGCCAGGTCGAGAGGCGATTGCGGGCCGATGTTTCGCTCGAAAATCTCGCCGTAATTGCCTGTAGTCTGTATGGCTTTCAGCGCCCAGTCCTTGCGAAGCGTCAGCATCGGGCCGAAGTCACCCTCGGTCCCCAGCAGGCGGCGCACGCGCGGGTCGCGGCTTTCCCGCGCCATGGCGGCGGCGTTGTCCTGGGTCACGCCCAGCTCTTCGGCCAGGATGACGGCGTTCAACGTCCAGCGCACGACAGAGACCCATTGTTCGTCGCCGCGCCGCACCACCGGTCCCAACGCCTCCTTGGAGACGACGTCGGGCAGGATGGCGTGAAGCTGGGGGTTCGACAGGGTCGAGCGCGCCGCGGCCAGGGCCGAGATGTCGGCGCTGACGGCGTCGCAGTCTTCGCGGTCATAGGCCCGGCGCGCCTCTTCCTCGCTGGCCGTCACGACCGGCGTATAGGTGATGCCGCGCGCGCGGAAATAGTCGTCGGCGTTCAGCCGCGTGGTCGATCCGGCCTGGACGCAGACCCTGGCGCCGTCCAGTTCGGCCGCGCTGGACAGGTTCAGCGCGCGCCGCACCAGGAACCCCTGACCGTCGTAATAGTTGACCCCCGCGAAGACATAGCCCTCGCCCGCCTCGCGGCTCATCGTCCAGGAGGTGTTGCGCCACAGGACGTCGATGCGGCCGTCGCGCAGCGCAGGCAGACGCTGCGCCGCGTTCAGCGGCACGAACCGCACCGCGTTCCCGTCACCCAGAACGGCGGCGGCCAGGGCGCGGCAGAAGTCGACATCGAACCCGCGCCAACGCCCGCGATTGTCGGTATAGGCGAAACCGACCAGCCCCTCATGCACGCCGCAGGTCAGGCGTCCGCGCCGTTTGATCGCGGCCAGGGTCGGGCCGGCGGCGATGCGTTCGACGGCGTCGGATTTTCCGGCGTCCGTGCGCACGGCGGTCTCGGCGGTTCGGTCTTCGGCGGGGCGCTCGCAGGACGCCAGGGACAGGGCGCTGATCGCCGCCGTCGCCGCCGTCATCCATCGCGTTCCTCGCATGCGTCGCTCCTCGCTCGCCTTGCGCCCCGTGGCTTTAGAGGCTTTTGAAGGCGCGTCCGCAACCCTTGGAGGGGACAAGCGTGCCGCTTTCCGACCGAACCCGCCTGATCGCCTCGGCCACCGCGCGCGGCCGGGGCCGCCGCCCGGTCAATCCGCCGATCGAGCGCGCCTCGACCATGCTCAGCGACGATCCGGCCAGGATGTGGGATTCGACCGACGGTCCCGTCTATGGCCTGGACGGCACGGGTGCGGCGCGGGCGTTGCGATCCGCCATCGCCGATCTGGAGGGCGCGGCCGAGACCTGGCTGGTTCCCTCGGGCCTGGCCGCCGTGACCGTGCCGCTGATGGCCCTGTTGAAACCGGGCGACACGGTGCTGGCCACCGACGGCGTCTATGGCCCGACCCGCCGCTTCCTGACGCGCTGGATGGCCCAACGCGGGATCACGGCCCGCTTTCACCCGGCCGACGCCTCGACCGAGCAGATCGTCGGCATGATCGACGCGAGCACCCGCCTGCTGCTGATCGAAAGCCCGACCAGCCTGACCTTCGACATGGTCGATGTGGCCGCCCTGGCCGCCGCCTGCCGGGCGCGAGGCGTGCTGACGGCCATGGACAACGCCTGGGGCGCGGGTCTGGCCTTTCGGCCGCTGGCGCACGGCGTGGACGTGTCGATCCATCCGCTGACCAAATATGTCGGCGGCCATTCGGACCTGCTGATGGGCGCGATCTCGGTCATCGATCCCGACATCGGCCGCGCCGTCGCCGAGACCATCGAGGACCAGGGCTGGCACGTGTCGCCCGACGACGCCTGGCTGGCCCTTCGGGGCCTGCGGACCCTGTCGGTGCGCTATGCGGAGCAAGGCCGGTCGGCGCGGGCCGTCGTCGACTGGCTGGAGGCGCAATCGGAAGTGTCGCGCATCCTGTGGCCCGCCCTGCCCCGCGATCCCGGCCACGCGATCTGGACGCGCGACTACTCCGGCGCGGCCTCGCTGTTCAGCGTGGTGATGAAGGGCGGAACGACGGCCCAGGCGCACGCCCTGATGCAGGCGCTGAGCCTGTTCGGCCTGGGCTATTCCTGGGGCGGGTACGAAAGCCTGATCACCCACGAGACGCCGCAACTGAGCCAGCGCGCCCATCCGCCCGCACTGGAGGGCCAGTTGATCCGCCTGCACATCGGCCTGGAGGACCCCGCCGACCTGATCGCCGATCTGGAAGCGGGTCTCGCCGCCTGGCGCGCCCTGCAGGACTCGAACCTGCAACCGTCCGCTTAGAAGGCGGGTGCTCTATCCGGTTGAGCTAAGGGCGCCTGCACAGGCAGACGCGATGTGGCTAGGGGAATCCCCGTCGCGGCTCAAGTGGCGAGCGGCCGCGTCGTGAGCGGCAGCCGCACAAACACGCGCCTCAAGCAGCGGAGCGGCCGCGTCGCGAGCGTTAGGCGCACAACACGCGCCTCAAGCAGCGAGCCGCCGCGCGGCGAGCGTTAGGCGCAGCAAGAATCAATGCGTCCAGGGCTGTTTGCGGCCCGGGGCGAAATTGTCGGCATAGGCCTTCAGGATCATCGGCGGATCGTTCGGCTCATGCAGTCTGAACGGAATGCCGTGGCGTTCGGCGTAGGCGACGGCCTCTTCCTGGCTGTCGAAGGTCAGGCGCACCTGGCCGTTCATGTCGGTCGAGGAGGTCCAGCCCATCAAGGGGTCCAGGGTCCGGGCCGAGGCCGGTTCAAACTCCAGCCGCCAATCGAGGCTCTTGGCCTTGCCCGACTGCATGGCGGTCTTGGCGGGGCGATAGATGCGAGCGAGCATGGGCGGCCTCAGGTCTTGGACGGCCGGTGCATAGCAGCCGGTCAGGCGGGCGTGAAGGTCAGGGCCACGCCGTTGTTGCAATAGCGTTTGCCGGTCGGCCGCGGGCCGTCGTCGAACAGATGCCCCTGATGCCCCAGGCAGCGGGCGCAATGGTATTCGGTGCGCGGGATGCCGATGGCGAAATCGGTCTTGGTCCCGATGTTCTCGCGGATCGCGGTGTGAAAGCTGGGCCAGCCTGTGCCCGAATCGTATTTCCACCGCGACTGGAACAGGGCCAGGCCGCAGCCCTTGCAGGAAAAGGTCCCGCGCCGATGCTCGTCGTTCAGCGGGCTGGTGAAGGGCCGTTCGGTGGATTCGTGACGCAGCACCCGCCACGAGGCGTCGTCCAGACGACGGCGCCATTCGACGTCGCTGATCCGGCGAAAGGGCGAGGCGGCGTATTGCGCCTCGGACGCATCGGCCGCGCCAGGCGAACAGGCGCCCATGGCGGTAGCCGCAACACCCAGCAGCAGATGACGGCGTTGGATCGGGGTTTCCATGGTGGAGATACGTCGGGATGCAGATGGCGGTTTCAAGTCCTTCTCCCCTTAGGGGAGAAGGATCACTGCAGCCCCGCGCCCTCATCCAGGCCCAGCATCAGGTTCAGGTTCTGCACCGCCGCGCCTGAGGCGCCCTTGCCCAGGTTGTCCAGCAGGGCGACCAGCCGCGCCTGTTCGCCGTTGCGGTCGCCGAACACGTGCAGGCGCAGGCGGTTGGTCCCGTTCAGTCCCTCGGGCGTCAGGCCGGTCAGGGTCTCGGTCTCTTCCAGATCCGCGACCTCGACGAAGCGGGCGCCGTCATAGGCTTCGACCAGGGCGCCGTGGATCACCTCGATCGACGGCCGCTCCGGCAGGGCCGACAGGTGCAACGGAACCTCGACCAGCATCCCCTGGCGATAGTTTCCTACCGCCGGAGAGAACAGCACCGGGCGCGACAATCCGGCGTGTTTCGTCATCTCGGGCACGTGCTTGTGCTTCAGCGTCAGGCCATAGGCGCGGAAGGGGTCGGGCGTCCCGTCCTCGAACTCGGCGATCATGGCCTTGCCGCCGCCGGAGTAGCCGCTGACGGCGTTGACCGCGACCGGCCAGTCGGCGGGGATCAGGCCCGCGCGCACCAGGGGCGCGACCAGGCCCAGAAAGCCGGTCGGATAGCAGCCGGGGTTGGAGACGCGGGTCGAGGCCGCGATCCGCTCGCGCCAGCCGGGCGCCAGTTCGGGAAAGCCGTAGGTCCAGGCGGGATCGACGCGATAGGCGGTCGAGGCGTCGATGACCCGCACGGCCGGATTGTCGATCATGGCCACCGCTTCCCTGGCCGCATCGTCGGGCAGGCACAGGATGACGGCGTCGGCGCCGTTCAGCGCCTCGCGCCGCGCCGCGACGTCGCGCCGGCGGCCGCCCAGCAGGATCAGCTCTAGATCCGCCCGGCCCTGGACCCGCTCGCGGATCTCCAGCCCCGTGGTCCCGGCCTCGCCGTCGATGAAGAGGGTGTGGGTCATGTCGAGGCTCCTAGCCCTTCTCCCCTTGCGGGAGAAGGTGGCAGGCCCAAGGCCTGACGGATGAGGGGTTACGCGGGTCTGTCAGTCTGTGGCGAGCATTCGCTTCGAGGCGGTGGTGATCGCGTCAATGACTTCCCATGGTCGGTTCTCGATCTGGCCGTTGGAAAACCTCAGCACGAGAAAGTTCTCGTCGGTGAACCAAGCGTCTCGTTCGGCGTCATGGCTTGCGCGATCTTCATGAGATGGACCATCCGCCTCGACGATCAAGCGGTGACGAAGACAGACGAAATCAGCGATGTAGCGACCGATCACAACCTGTCGCCGGAACTTCAGGGTTTCCAGTCGTCGGTCCCGGAGCAGCCGCCAAAGCCGTCGCTCGTAGAGCGCCGGTGCACGGCGCATCTCTTTGGCGCGAGCCGTGAGCCAATCGTCCATTTTCCGACGCTAACGCGACGGAAAGGCTGGCGCGACCCCTCATCCGTCAGGCTTCGCCTGCCACCTTCTCCCACAAGGGGAGAAGGGCAAAAGAAAAAGGGCGCTTCGGGTTTCCCCGAAGCGCCCTGATCCAAACCGATGTGAAACGGCTTAGCGCTTCGAGAACTGGAAGCTGCGGCGGGCCTTGGCGCGGCCGTACTTCTTGCGCTCGACGACGCGGCTGTCGCGGGTCAGGAAGCCGTGCGGCTTCAGAACCTTGCGCAGCTCCGGCTCATAGTGCGTCAGGGCGTGCGACAGGCCGTGGCGGATGGCGCCGGCCTGGCCCGACAGGCCCGAACCCTCGACCGTGCAGATCACGTCGAACTGGGTCGCGCGGTCGGTGACGGTCAGCGGCTGGGCGACCATCATCTGCAGCACGGGGCGGGCGAAATAGGCGGCCAGCTCCTTGCCGTTGACGGTGATCTTGCCCGAACCCGGCTTCACCCACACGCGGGCGATGGCGTTTTTGCGCTTGCCGGTCGAATAGGCGCGGCCCAGCTTGTCCAGCTTCTGGACGGCGGGGGCGGCGTCTTCGGCGGCCGAGGACATGCCCTTCAGGGCGTCGAAGCCGGTGGCGGCTTCGGTGTTGGCGACGTCGGTCATGCTCAGACGCTCCGGGTGTTCTTGGCCGACGCCGACGCGAAGTCGATCGTCTGCGGGTTCTGGGCCTGATGGGTGTGCTCGGCGCCGGCGAACAGGCGCAGATGCGTCATCTGCGCGCGGGCCAGCGGGCTTTCCTTGGGCAGCATGCGCTCGACGGCCTT
Organism: Brevundimonas sp.; assembly: GCF_036732845.1. Taxonomy (GTDB): domain Bacteria; phylum Pseudomonadota; class Alphaproteobacteria; order Caulobacterales; family Caulobacteraceae; genus Brevundimonas. The sequence goes on from NZ_DAINBO010000012.1 coordinate 54,298, forward strand.
TTCGAGCACGCGCTCGGGGAAGCGGCCGCCCAGCACCTTGGCCGGGGTGGTCTCCTTGACGCCGCCCGGGTGGCCGGTGTGGCGGTAATAGACCTTGTCGGTGTTCTTCTTGCCGGTGAACACCACCTTGTCGACGTTGGTCACGACGACATAGTCGCCGCAATCGACGTGCGGAGTGTAGGTCGGCAGGTGCTTGCCGCGCAGGCGGTTGGCGATGAAGGTCGCGAGACGGCCCACCACGACGCCTTCGGCGTCGATATGGATCCACTTCTTCTCGACCTCGGCCGGCTTCAGCGAAGCCGTGGTGCTCTTCAGCATGACTGAGGGTTCCTTGGGAGGAGGCGAAAACTCTGGCCCGGCCGGAGGTCGGACGAGCGGAAGGCGCGCTGATAGAGGATGCGGACGGCCCGGTCAACACCGATCACGCCGCGTAATTCGTTATACAGTATTGATTTTACGCAGTTTTCTATATACGGTATTAAAATACCCGATCATTTCGGACTTTTCACGGCCACGGCGGGGCGTCCAGCAGGGCGATCGCCTGGCGCACATAGACGGCGTGGATCACGACGCCCAGGTCCAGCCGGTCCTGCCCCACCAGCACCTCCTGGGTCAGGACGCCGGCGATGAAGGGGTGATCCGGCTCGGGCTTGCCGGGGGCGCTGCGAGCCGCCGGGGTCCAGAACACCGGCCCGCCGGAGTTGCCGGGAAAGACCGTGAAATCCAGCAGGAAGGTCGGAAAGGCCGCGACGGGCGACAGCGGCCAGGACGCCACCCGTCCGACGCGCAGGATCGGAAACCCGGCCCGGTTCGCCGACAGGCCGCGCGGAAAGCCCAGGGCGAACAGCTCGTCGCCCGGCCCGACCTGATAGGCCGCCAGGGTGTTCTCGTCGGCCAGCCAGCCCAGGGGGATGGCGGCGCGGGCGAACTCGGGCGGGGCCTGCACCTCCATCACCGCGATGTCGCGGTCGGGGTGGCGCACCCACAGCGGTTGATCGTCGAAATCGCGGATGACCAGGGGACGCGGCTCGAACTTCCACGCCCCGTCCGGCAGGGCCGTGCGCCAGCCGATGCGCGCCTGTTTGTCGGCCATCTGGTTCAGCACATGGGCGGCGGTGACCAGAACGGTGCGCGGCGTGCCGTCGGGCCTGGGCGCCGCGATCAGAAAGCCGGTCCCGACCGTGCGCGTCCCCTGCCCGTCCGGCTGATCGAGCTGCACCGTCGCATCGACCAGGGCCAGCGTCAGATCCCAGGCGGGCCGCGCCTGCACGACGGCGGACGGCGGCTCGGGCGGCGTCTGAAGTTCGATCCACATGCGCCACACCATCCTTGAGCTTTGTTCATTTGACGGCGTCCGCCGCGCCGCACAAGGTCGCGCGCATTTGCAAGTCGGGAGCTGTTTCCATGAACCGCCGCGAACTGATCGCCTCATCCGCCGCCCTGGCCGTCGCCGCTGGCGCCTCGCCCGTGCTAGCGAAGGCCGCCCAACGCTCAGGAACCCCGATGCCCGTCCCGCCCGTCGCCAAGAAAATTCCGGTTCGCATCGAACAGTTGGGCCGCGTCCGGGTGGACGACTATCAGTGGCTGAAGGACGACAACTGGCAGGCGGTGCTGCGCGATCCCAGCCTGATCAAGACGGATGTGAAGGACTATCTCGTCGCCGAGAACGCCTATCGCGAGGCGATGATGGCCTCGACCCTGCCCATGCAGGCGGCGATGTTCGAGGAGATGAAGGGCCGGATCAAACAGGACGACAGCTCCGTCCCCTCGCCCGACGGCCCGTGGGAATACTACAGCCGCTTCCGCACCGGCGATCAGCATCCGCTGTTCTGCCGTCGGCCCCGTTCGGGCGGCGACGAGCAGATCCTGCTCGACGCCAACGCCCTGGCGGCGGGCAAGGCCTATTCCAAGATCGCCGCGACCGGCTATTCGCCCGACCATGCCCTGTACGCCTATGCCGAGGACGCCCAAGGCTCCGAGGTGCACAAGATCTATGTGAAGGATCTGGCGACCGGAGAGGTCCTGGCCGACGTCATCGACAGCGCCACCGGCGACTTCACCTTCTCGCCCGACAGCCAGTGGATCTTCTGGACCAACCGCGACGACAACGGCCGCCCGGACAAGATCTTCCGCCGCCCGGCGCGCGGCGGCGAAACGACCCAGGTCTATCAGGAAGACGACGAGGGCATGTTCCTGGGCGTCGGCCGCACCTCGGACGACCAGTTCATCCTCGTCGGCATCCAGAACCAGGAGACCAGCGAAAGCCGCTATATCCCCGCCGCCGACCCGACGGCGACGCCCCTGGTGCTGGAGCCGCGCGTCGTGGCCCGCAACTATGACGCCGATCACTGGGGCGACCGCTGGGTCATCCGCACCAATGCCGACGACAGCATCGACTTCAAGGTGGTCCAGGCCCCGACCGGATCGCCGGGCAAGGCGAACTGGACCGACCTGATCCCCCACACGCCGGGCCGCTACATCGAGAACGTCACCCTGTCGTCGGGCCATCTGGCGCGCCAGGAACGGGCCGACGCCAACACCCGCATCATCGTGCGCGACCGCGCCGGCGCCGAGCATGAGATCGCCGTGGACGAACCGGCCTATGCGCTGAACCTGATGGGCTGGTCCGAGTTCGACAGCCCGATGATGCGTTACGCCTACAACTCGCCGTCCACGCCGACCTCGACCTTCGACTACGACATGACGACGCGCGAACGGACCCTGAGGAAGGTGCAGGAGGTGCCGTCGGGCCACGACCCGGCCGACTATGTGGTCGAGCGGTTGAACGCTCCGGCGTCCGACGGCGAACTGGTGCCGGTGACGATCCTGCGCCGCAAGTCGACGCCGGTGGACGGTTCGGCCCCGGTGCTGCTGTACGGCTACGGCAGCTATGGCATCCCGATGTCGGCCAGTTTCTCGACCAGCCGCCTGTCGCTGGTGGATCGCGGCTTCATCTGGGCCATCGCCCACATCCGCGGCGGTTCGGACAAGGGCTGGGGCTGGTTCCTGAACGCCCGACGCATGACCAAGAAGAACACCTTCACCGACTTCATCGCCGCCGCCGAACACATGATCGACCGCGACTACGCCCGCGCCGGCAACATCGTCGCCTACGGCGGTTCGGCGGGCGGAATGCTGATGGGGGCGGTGAACAACATGCGGCCCGAGCTGTGGGCCGGGGTGATCGGCCAGGTGCCCTTCGTCGACGTGCTGAACACCATGAGCGACACCAGCCTGCCGCTGACGCCGCCGGAATGGCCCGAGTGGGGCAATCCGATCGAAGACGCCGCCGCCTACGACTACATCGCCAGCTACAGCCCCTATGACAACATCGAGGCCAAGGCCTATCCGGCGGTGCTGTCGGTCGGCGGCCTGTCCGACCCGCGCGTCACCTATTGGGAGCCGGCCAAATGGGTCGCGCGCCTGCGCCCGGCGACGACCTCGGGCAATCCGATCCTGTTGAAGATCAACATGGAGGCGGGCCATGGCGGGGCCTCGGGCCGGTTCGACTATCTGAAAGAGGTGGCGGTCGACTACGCCTTCGCCGTCTGGGCCGTCGAAAAGGGCTGGACGCGCGCGTGACCCTGACCGTCAGGCCGGCCGTCCAAGCCGACCTGGCGGCCGTCACGGCCCTCTATGCGCATGAGGTGCTGACCGGCGTCGCCACCTTCGAGGAGACGCCGCCGACCCTGGTCGAGATGACGACGCGGTTCGAGGCGGTGCGCCGTCACGACCTGCCATGGCTGATCGCCGAGATCGACGGCGACTTCGCCGGCTACGCCTACGCCACGCCGTTCCGGCCGCGCGCCGCTTATCGCTGGTCGGTGGAGGAGTCGATCTATGTCGCGTCGGACTTCCAGGGACGCGGGGTCGGCCGCGCCCTGTTGGCGGCGGTGATCCAGGCCTGTCGCGCGCGCGGGATGCGTCACCTGATCGCAGCCGTCAGCGGCGACGGCTCGGCCGCCTTCCATGCCGCGCAAGGCTTTCGCCACGCCGGAGCCTATCGCCAGGTGGGCTACAAATTCGGGCGCTGGCTGGACGTCGACCTGATGCAGCTCGATCTGCTGCCGGACGGAGCGCCGCCCGCGAGCGAGGGGCTGCGGCTTTGACGCCGATCCCGCGCGCCTGATGGCCAACCGGCCCAGGCTCGCCAAGCGGCGCCGTCCCGACTACACCTTGGCTGGGTTTCATGTCGGGGGAACGAAATGAACAAGCACATCCTGTTGGCCGCCACGGCCCTGTCTCTGGCGGTTCCGGCCTGGGCGCAGACGCCGCCCGCGCCGCAACCTCAACCCGCCGCACAACAGGCCGCACCCCCGGTGCCCGACGCCGCGCCGCCTTCGTCGCAAGCGGCGGCGGTCCCCGCCCCCGCGCCCGCCGCGCCCTCGACCGACAAGCCCAAGTGGGATGTCCAGAACCCGCCGGGACCGCACCATGACGCCCGCCTGGACGTCACCGAGGGCACCTGGATGTCGATCGACGTCAGCCCGGACGGCCAGGAGATCGTCTTCGACCTGTTGGGCGACATCTATGTCATGCCGATCAGCGGCGGCGAGGCGCGCGCCATCGCCAGCGGCGTCGCCTGGGACATGCAGCCGCGCTATTCGCCCGACGGCCGCCGCATCGCCTTCACCTCCGACCGGGGCGGCGGCGACAACATCTGGGTGATGAACCGCGACGGTTCGGACCCCAAGGCCGTCTCGACCGAGACCTTCCGCCTGATCAACCAGCCCGAATGGACGCCGGACGGCGAGTTCATCGTCGGCCGCAAGCATTTCACCTCGTCCCGGTCGCTGGGCGCGGGCGAGATGTGGCTGTTCCACCGTTCGGGCGGCGGCGGCGTGCAGATGACCGAGCGCCGGACGCAACAGAAGGATTCGGGCGAACCCGCCTTCTCGCCCGACGGCCGCTATCTGTATTACAGCGACGACGCCACGGCGGGCGGGGTGTTTGAATACTCCAAGGACCCGAACGGCCAGATCTATGTGATCCGGCGCCTCGACCGTCAGACCGGCGAGACCGAGGAGTTCGTCTCGGGTCCCGGCGGGTCGATTCGCCCGACGCCGTCGCCCGACGGACGCTCCTTGGCCTTCATCCGGCGCGTTCGATACCAGTCGGTGCTCTACATCCTTGATCTGGAGTCCGGCCGCGAGACGCCGATCTATGACGGCCTGGACCGCGACCTTCAGGAGACTTGGGCCATTCACGGCGTCTATCCGGCCATGAGCTGGACGCCCGACAACCGGTCCATCGTCTTCTGGGCGGGCGGCAAGATCAAACGCATCGACGTGGCCTCGCGCGCCGTCAGCGACATCCCCTTCCACGTCGCCGACACCCGCCGGGTGACCGAGGCCGTGCGCTTCCCCGTCGAGGTCGCGCCCGACCGGTTCGACGTCAAGATGATCCGCTGGGCGCGCACCTCGCCCGACGGCTCAAAGGTCGTGTTCGAGGCTCTGGGCAATCTGTGGATTCGCGACCTGCCGAACGGAACGCCGCGCCGCCTGACGCGCCAGACCGACCATTTCGAGCTGTATCCCGCCTGGTCGCGCGACGGCCGGTCCATCGTCTATTCGACCTGGGACGACAGCGACCTGGGTTCGATCCGCGTGGTTCCCGCATCCGGCGGCGAAGGCCGCACTGTCACCACCCGCCCCGGCCACTATGTCGAACCGGCCTTCTCGCCCGACGGCCAGACCATCGCCTATCGCGCGACCAGCGACGGCTTTTTGACCACGGCCCTGTGGGGCCGCGAGCCGGGCATCTATCGCATCCCGACGCGCGGCGGGCAGGCGGTGCGCGTGACCGACGAGGGTCAGGCGCCCCAGTTCGGCGCCGCCGGCGACCGCATCTTCTATTCCGATCAGGACGGCGAGAATCGGGTCCTGAAGTCGGTCGATCTGAACGGCGAAGACGCGCGCACCCACCTGTCGTCGCAATACGCCGCGGACTTCGTGCTGTCGCCCGATGAGCGCTGGGTGGCCTGGAACGAGCGGTTCAACGGCTTCGTCGCCCCCTTCGTGCGCACCGGCCGCACCGTGACGCTGAACGCCGACGGCAAGGCCCTGCCGCAACGGCGGGTCACCCGCGACGCCGGCGACTGGATGCACTGGTCCGGCGACAGCCGCAGCCTGAGCTGGTCGCTGGGACCCCAGCTCTATTCCCGGGCGCTGAACGAGACCTTCGCCTTCGAGCCGGGCGCGCCCGAGACCCTGCCCAAGCCGCCCGAAACCGGGATCAACCTGGGCTTCAGCGTCGAGGCGGACAAACCGGCGGGCCGCCTGGTCCTGACCGGCGCCCGCATCATCACCATGCGCGGCGACGAGGTGATCGAGGACGGCGTCATCGTGGTCGACGGCAATCGCATCACCGCCATCGGCCCGCGCGCCTCGGTCCAGATTCCGGCCGACGCCACGGTCATGGACATGGCGGGCAAGACCATCATGCCCGGCCTGGTCGACGCCCACTGGCACGGCTCGATGGGATCGGACGAGATCATCCCGCAGCAGAGCTGGGTCGACTACGCCTCGCTGGCCTTCGGGGTGACGACCATCCATGACCCGTCCAACGACACCAGCGAGATCTTTTCGCACTCTGAACTGGGCCGTGCGGGCCGCGTGGTCGCCCCGCGCATCTTCTCGACCGGCACCATCCTGTATGGCGCGGCCACGCCGTTCACGGCCCAAGTCGACAGCCTGGACGACGCCCTGTCCAACCTGCGTCGGATGCAGGCCGTCGGCGCCTGGAGCGTCAAGAGCTACAACCAGCCGCGTCGCGACCAGCGCCAACAGATCCTGGAGGCCGCGCGGCAACTGGGCCTGATGGTCGTGCCCGAGGGCGGATCGCTGTTCCAGCACAACATGACCATGGTCGTGGACGGCCACACCACGGTCGAACACTCGATCCCCCTGGCGAACCTGTATGACGACGTGCACCAGTTGTGGCGTCAGACCCAGGTCGCCTACACCCCGACCCTGGTGGTGGCCTATGGCGGGGCCTATGGCGAGAACTACTGGTACCAGGAGAGCCGGGTCTGGGATCATCCGATCCTGCGCCAGTACGTCCCGCGCCGCATCCTGGACGCCCGCGCCCGGCGCCCGCGCACAGGCCCGGACAATGAGTGGAATCACATGTCCGTCGCCCGTGAGGCGCGCCGTCTTCAGGATCAGGGCGTCTCCATCCAACTGGGCGCCCACGGCCAGCGCGAAGGCCTGGCCGCCCATTGGGAGATGTGGTCGATGCAGCAGGGCGGCATGACGCCGATCCAAGCCATCCGCGTCGGCACCCTGAACGGCGCGCGCGCCCTGGGCATGGACCGCGACATCGGCTCGCTGGAGGTCGGCAAGCTGGCCGACATGGTGGTGCTGAACGCCAATCCGCTGGACAATCTGCGCAACACCACGTCCATCGCCTTCACCGTCGCGAACGGCCGGGTCTACGACACCCATATGGACGAGGTCGGCCGCCGCTCGCGTCCGCGTGCGCCCTTCTGGTTCGAGGGCCAGGACGGCGAGGCCGCCAACCCCGGCGCCACGATCACCGACGGCCACGGCCACGACTGACGCAAGACGGCTCGTCGTCGCCAAGGCGGCGAATCCATGAACCTCGTCACCCTCGGGCTTGTCCCGAGGGGCCATGGGGCTGCGGGCTGAACCGGGGGCTGTGTGACCGCTGGCGAAGACCATCCGCGTTCGAGGATGACGCAAGGATAGGCCCTCGGGACAGGCCCGAGGGCGACGGAGCCTTGAAGCCTTGACGGATCACGCCTCAGGCGGCGGGTCGGCGTCTCGATGTCAGGAGGCGGTGGCTGGGGAACTAGGACTCGAACCTAGAATGACGGTACCAAAAACCGGAGTGTTACCATTACACCATTCCCCAGCAGGACCGGCGCCCGCAGGGCCATGGCCCCGCGAGGCGGTGGAGATACGCCAAGGCCGCGGTGGATGCAACACCCGCTTTTCCGACAATTTTCGCTCGACCATTTTTGCTTCGGATTGATCCGAACCGAATCCAAAAAATGGTCCAGATCAATGCTGGAGCGAATATCTGAGTTCAGATGCGATCGCATCTGAACCGATTTCGCTCTAGCGCGAAAACGGCGCTTGCGGCCCCCCGGACCCCTCGCTATAAGCCGCGACCTCAAGTCGGAGTGTGGCTCAGTCTGGTAGAGCACTGCGTTCGGGACGCAGGGGTCGCAGGTTCGAATCCTGCCACTCCGACCATCTTATTCCCGCCCATCGAAGCGATCAGCCGGCCCGATCCGCGGCCGCCTTCAGGCGCGCCCCGGCCGCCTCGATCAGGCGTTCGCCCAGGGCTTGGCGGCGGGCCAACAGTTCGGGCGAACCGGCGTCGTAATCGGCCATCAGCCGCTGCACGAACGATCCGTCGCGCACCTCGGTCAGCACATCGTCCATCGCCGCCTGCGTCGGCTCCCCGATGACGCGCGGCCCGGTCAGATAGGCGCCGTATTCAGCCGTGTTCGAGATGCGGCCGAAAGCGCCCGCGATTCCCCGCTCGAACATCAGATCGGTGACCAGCTTCAGCTCATAGAAGCATTCAAACCACGCCACCTCGGCCGGATAACCGGCCCGGACCAGCGTCATGAAGGCCCGGTCGACCAGTTCCGACACCCCGCCGCACAGCACCACCTGTTCGCCGAACAGGTCGCTTTCGCACTCGGCGGCGAAGGTGGTCTCCAATATGCCCTTGCGTCCACAGCCCAGGGCCGCCGCATAGGATAGGCCGACGCCGCGCGCCGCGCCCGTCGCGTCCTGATGCACGCCGAACAGGCAGAACACCCCCTCGCCCGCCTCATACAGGTCGCGGATGCGCGGCCCGATGCCCTTGGGCGAGACCAGGATGACGTCGATGTCCGGTCTCGGCTCGACCAGGCTGAACCGCACCGACAGGCCGTGAGCGAAGATCAAGGCCGCGCCCGGCTTCATCGCCGGGGCCAAGTCGTCGCGCCACAGGTCGCGGTGGCCCTCGTCGGAGACCATCACGGCCACGACGTCGGCGCCGGTCGCGGCCTGACCCGCCGTCATGACCGTAAAGCCGTCCGCCTGGGCCTTGGCGCGCGTCGGCGACCCGTCTTTCAGGCCGATGACGATGTCGGCCACGCCGCTGTCGCGCAGGTTCAGGGCGTGGGTCCGGCCCTGACTGCCGTAGCCGATGACGGCCACCCGTTTCGACCGAACGATCGACAGGTCGCAATCGCGATCATGGAAAACCGGCAGCGGCGTGCTTAGTTCTTGCGTCATGGCCCAACACATAACCGCTTCCGCCGTCATCGCCTTCTGGAAAGACGCGGGTCCCGCCCGCTGGTACGCCAAGGACGCCGCCTTCGACGCCCTGTTCCGCGATAGCTGCCGCGCCGCCCACTGGAGCGCGGCCCGGCGTGAACTGGACGACTGGATGAACACGGCCGAGGGCGCCCTGGCCCTGCTGATCCTGCTGGATCAGTATCCGCGCAACAGCTTTCGGGGCACGGGGCATCAGTTCGCGACCGATCCCCTGGCCCTGCGCTTCGCCTATGACGCCATCGCGCGCGGCTATCTGGCGGCGTTCGACATCGACCTGCGCCAGTTCCTGCTGACCCCCCTGATGCACTCCGAACGGATCGAGGATCAGGACGCCCTGCTGCCTCTGTGCGCGGACATGGCCGAGACGCTGAAATACGCCCAAATCCATCGCGACATCATCGTCCGCTTCGGCCGCTTCCCGCACCGGAACGCCGCATTGGGCCGCGAGACGACCGTCGAGGAGCAGGCCTTCCTGGATCAAGGCGGCTTCGGCGGCTGATCCACAAGCGCGTGCCGCCGCCTTGCGGAAAGGGCGCGCGCGAATCGATTCGGCGAGTCACTCTGGGCGCATGAACGCTCAGATCCTGATGGCGGAGATCGAGGCCCGCACCGGCGCCCTGCCGGAGGCCGCGGCCGATCATCCTGAGTTCCAGTATCTGAACCTGTTGCGCGACATCCTGGACAACGGCGTGCGCCGCGACGACCGCACCGGCACCGGCACCCTGGGGGTGTTCGGCCGTCAGATGCGTTTCGACCTGGCCAAGGGCTTTCCGCTGCTGACCACCAAGAAGCTGCACACGCGGTCGATCATCGTCGAACTGCTGTGGTTCCTGCGCGGCGAGACCAACATCCGCTGGCTGAAGGAAAACGGCGTCAGCATCTGGGACGAATGGGCCGACGCCCAGGGCGACCTGGGACCCGTCTATGGCAAACAGTGGCGCAGTTGGACCGCCCCCGACGGCCGCGTCATCGACCAGATCACCAAACTGGTCGAAGGCTTGAAGACCAATCCCAACAGCCGCCGCCATCTGGTCAGCGCCTGGAACCCGGCCGACGTCGACGACATGGCCCTGCCGCCGTGCCATTGCCTGTTCCAGTTCTTCGTGGCCGACGGGAAGCTGAGCTGCCAACTGTATCAACGCAGCGCCGACGTCTTCCTGGGCGTGCCGTTCAACATCGCCAGCTATGCCCTGCTGACGCTGATGATCGCCCAGGTGACGGGGCTGAAGCCGGGCGAGTTCATCCATACGCTGGGCGACGCCCACCTGTATCTGAACCATCTGGAGCAGGCCGAGACCCAGTTGGCCCGCCAGCCCCTGCCGCTGCCGACCATGACGTTGGCGGATCAGGACGACCTGTTTCAATTCAGTGTGGAGGATTTCGCGCTAGAAGGGTATCAAGCTTGGCCGCACATTAAAGCTGCGGTCGCGGTCTGAGAACGAACTTGTCCAACCCTGCGATTTCCGGCTTCAAAAACCGAACCATCATAATTGCGCTTGTCGGCGCAATCGTCGGCCTCCTCATGCTGCTTGCATCTGGAAGGCTTGAAGATGTGTTCTGGAAAGGGTTTCTCTCATCCCTAGCATCGGTGTTGTTGATTTCTGGCTTGACGAGTTTTTTGTATGAATTTTTCGTTCGATCTGAGTTTATAGATATAATTAAAAATGAACTCAACAGCATCAATGATCGCCTAAACCTCAACAGGGGCGAAGATGACGTCGGATTGGTTCGCGTAGACAGCGACTCTGGCCATTATGATTTTTCAAAGATACTTGAATCAGACGGAGACATTTCTATCGTTCTGAATGATGGTCGGACTTGGATAAGCACAAGATCTGAACCTCTCAAGGCTCGATTCACAAGACCCGCCAAGACAACATTCATATTACTCGATCCTTCATCGGAAGGAGTGGCACTTATGGCGAAAAAACAGGGCACGTCAGCGCCGGCCATTAAACATAAGATTGCTGAAGCAATTAGAATGATCAAAGAGTACGGGGGAAACTCAGACAAGGTCACTATCGTTGGCCACGACCTGTTCAATCCATATAGCTTGTTTATCTCTTCAGAGCTTGCAGTGATTACGCCTTACTTCGCCTCAAAAGGTCGACGGCCTGTTCCAGCATTCTTTTTCGAGAAAGGTGTAAGCCGAAAATACTATGACGAACTGAGCGATGATCTTAGCATTCTGATAGCTGGCTCACGCGATATATCGACTTTCGAATTCGATCTAACAGAATAGACATAGATCATTTTGCTCCTGTCCCATCTGTCTGCCTCGGTGCTGAAAATCTCCGACATCTACGCCGCCGAGCACGGCATCGACCGCGACCGCGACTGGGCGCTGTTGAAGCTGCAAGAGGAGCTAGGCGAGTTGACCGCCGAGCATCTGCGGCTGTCCGGGCGGGCGCGCGGCGAAGCCGATCCCAAGGCCCTGGCGGATGAGGCGGCGGACGTTCTGGGGATGCTGCTGATCTATTGCGACGGCGCTGGGATCGATCTGGAGCAGGCCATGCGGGACAAATGGCTGAAGTGGCTGGCTGTCGAACGTTGAGGCGGGCCTCGGCGCCCCGTTGAACGCACGCCGTTCCGTAAATCTGGTCATGGCCGGCAGACTCGGCCCAGGCTCGGCCCGACCCGCGCATGGCGGGCCGATACGAGGGAGGGCGTCATGATGAAGCGGTTCACGGCCGAGCTGATCGGCACTCTGGTTCTGGTTCTTTTCGGATGCGGGGCGGCGGTTCTGGCCGGGCCGGAGGTGGGCCAGTTGGGCATCGCCCTGGCGTTCGGCTTCGCCATCGTGGCCATGGCCTATGGCATCGGGCCGATTTCGGGCTGCCACGTCAATCCGGCGGTCAGCCTGGCGATGTTCGTCGCGGGCCGAATGTCGGCCAAGGAGATGGGCGTCCATTGGGTCGCCCAGTTCATCGGCGCCGTGATCGGCGCGGGCATGCTGGCCATGATCGCCAAGACCGGCATGGCCAATCTGGGCCAGAACGGTTGGGGACCAGGCTATCTGGGCGAATATTCGCTACAGGCCGCGGCCCTGTTCGAGGTGGTGATGACGGCGATCTTCGTCATCGTCATCCTGGGCGTCACCGGAGCCAAGGGGCACGGCGCCTTTGGGGGCCTGGCCATCGGCATCACCCTGGCGGCCATCCACATCGTCGGCATCCAGGTCACGGGCGTTTCCGTCAATCCCGCCCGCAGTTTCGGCCCGGCCGTTCTGGTCGGCGGACAGGCCTTGTCGCAGCTCTGGCTGTTCATCGTCGCTCCGGCCGTCGGCGCGGTGATCGGCGGCCTGCTGTTCCGGCTGAAAACGCTGGAACCCGAGGCCTGATCTCGTCAGAAGGGGGCGGTCCCGACAGGGCCGCTCCTTTCCATACGCCGCGAGGTCCGTCTTGCCCCTGCCCGCCCTGGTCCTGGTCGTCGCGCGCGACAAGAACGGCGTCATCGGCAAGGGCGGCGACCTGCCCTGGCGGCTGCGCAGCGACCTGCAACGGTTCAAGGCCGTGACCATCGGCAAGCCCTGCATCATGGGCCGCAACACCTGGGAGAGCCTGCCGCTGCGGCCCCTGCCCGGTCGGTTGAACATCGTCCTGACTCGCGACGAGGGCTATGCCGAGGCGGGCAAGACCAAGGGCGCCCTGGTCGTCACCAGTCTGGACGAGGCGATGGAGATCGCCCGCGAACAGGCGATGGAGGACGGCGTCGACGAGATCTGCGTGATCGGCGGTCAGGCCCTGTTCGCCGCCGCCCTGCCGCGTGCCAAACGGCTGTACATCACCGAGGTCGAGACCCAGGTCGAGGGCGGCGACACCTGGTTCCCGCCTTTCGACGCCGGGACCTTTGAAGAAATATCCTCGGAAGCCGTCGCGCCGGGCGAGAAGGACGACCACGCCATGGTCTTCCGCGTCCTGGAACGGCGCTAGCCAGGCGCAGACGCGGCTGCTGAAAAGCGAGCCGCATCGCCGTTCAGCCTGTCGTCAGGGTCCGACGCAATCCTGGTAGATGCCCGAACAGGTCCAGTAACCGCCGGTGACCTCTCCATTCGGCCCATAGGTGGTCGTCCAGAAGCAGTTCAGTTCGCAGTCATCCCCGCCGCGCGCCAGGGCCGCTTGAGGCGCTGAGATCAGAGCCGGGCTGGCGAGCAGCATGGCGAGAACAAACTTTTTCATCATTCAACCCTTCTGCGTGAGCGTTCGTGTCTCACAACTTAAGGTTTATGCGAATGTGTACGAAGACAACTCACGAGTGAGTTACCCTCGCCCTGCGCCAAGCTTCAGCGCCTCTTGAACCGCGCAAGCCACCGCGTCGAACCGCCCGGCGATCTCGCCGTTCGGGCTTGTGATGACGACCGGGCGGCCCGCGTCCCCGGCCTCGCGTACGGCGGCGTCCAGCGGCAGGTCGCCCAGGAAGGCCACGCCCAGCCGCGCCGCCTCGGCTTCGGCTCCGCCCCGACCGAAGACCGGCCCGCTCATGTTCTCGATCAGTCCCAGGGTGGGCACGCCGACCTTCTGGAACAGGGCGTGGCCGCGCCGCGCGTCGGCCAGGGCCACCTCCTGCGGGGTCGAGACGATGACGGCCCCGTCCAGCGGCGTCTTTTGAATCAGGGTCAGTTGCACGTCGCCCGTGCCCGGCGGCAGGTCGACGACCAACACGTCCAGCGGCGCCTCGGCGGTTCCCCAGCGCGTCTGGGTCAGCATCTGGGTGATCGCCTGGCTGGCCATCGGCCCGCGCCAGACCATGGCGTCGTCGGCCTGGGTCAGCAGGCCCACGGACATGGCCTTCAGCCCGTGGGCGACGTGCGGCTCCATCGCCCCGTCGCGGTATTCCGGCTTGCCCGATAGGCCCAGCATGGTCGGCAGGGACGGGCCATAGACGTCGGCGTCCAGAATTCCGACCGACAAGCCGCGCGCCGCCAGGGCCGCCGCCAGATTGACCGCCACGGTCGATTTGCCGACCCCGCCCTTGCCGCTGGCGACGGCCAGGACGCGGCGCACATGAGCCGGGCGGTCGGTCGGGACCGGCGCCTTGGGCCGCCCCTGCTCCACGGCCGCCTTCGACAGGCCGGCGGTGCGCGGACGCGGCGCCTGAACCGGCGGCGCGGGCGGCGGGCCTTCGTCGCTCAGGACCACCAGCACCCGCTGGACCCCCGGCAGAGCCGTCAGGGCGGCCTCGGCCTGGTCGCGGATCGCCGCATAGTCGCCCTTGCGTCCGGGCGGCACGTCCAGGGCGCAGCCGGCCCGGTCGTCGGCCGCCACCACGCCGCGCGTCAGCCCGGCCGTGACCAGCCCTTGGCCCGACACCGGGTCGATGATTTGATCCAGAGCGTGAAGAACGGCGTCGCGATCGGGCACGGGATTGGTCCTGCGCTTGCGGGAAAGGGCTTTGGCGTCACATATCGGAAGCCGCGCCCCCGAACCAACCGCCGTGAGCGAAGTTGCCGCACCCCTGCATCACCCTGATCGCCGGTCCCACGGCCTCCGGCAAGTCGCGCCTGGCGCTGGAAACCGCCCTGGCGACGGGGGCGGTGATCCTGAACGCCGACAGTCAGCAACTGTACGCCGACCTGAACGTCCTGTCGGCCCGTCCCTCGGCCGAGGACGAGACCGTGGCCGAACACCGCCTGTACGGCGTCGCCGACGCCGTCGACGCCTGGTCCGTCGGACGCTGGACCCGAACCGTCCTGCCCGAGCTGGCCGCGCTGGAGACCGAGGGACGTCCGGCCCTGTTGGTTGGCGGGACGGGTCTGTATTTCCTGTCCCTGACCCGCGGATTGGCGGACATCCCACAGGGCCAGCCCGAGGTTCGAGAGCGCATCCAGGCCCGCTACGACGCCGATGGCGAGGCGGATTTTCGACGACGCCTGGCCGAGATCGATCCCGCGTCCGAGACCGCCATCGCCCCCGGCGACCGCCAGCGCCTGATCCGCGCGCTCAGCGTTCACGACCAGACCGGCCGCACGCTCAGCGCCTTCAAGGCCGACACCCGCCCCCTGATCGCGCCCGACCGCTGGACCGGCCGGGTGGTGGAGCCGCCGCGCGACCACCTGTACGCCGCCTGCGACCGACGCGTGGACGTGATGATCCAGACCGGCGCGATGGACGAGGTCCGCGCCCTGCTGGACCGTCGCCTCGATCCCGCCCTGCCCGCCATGAAGGCCGTGGGCGTGCGCGAACTGGGCGCGCATCTGGCAGGCGACATCACATTGAATGACGCCGTCGTGGCGATGAAACAGGCCACCCGCAACTACGCCAAGCGCCAGTTGACCTGGTTCCGCAACCAGACGCCGGATTGGCCGCGCCATCCCGGCTTCGCCTAGGCTCTTCAACAATTAACCCGCACGCCCTATATGGGTCCTGTCCGGGTTCGCCCGGACTATGGCGATAAACGCGCCTGTAATAAGCGGACCGGACCCGGGTGCGATTCCCGGCGGCTCCACCATTTCTCCCCGCGTTATCGGCGGAGCGAGCATGGGGCCGACTAGCATCGACGGACGTGTAAAGAGGACTGCTTTCGCCCGTTCTGGCCCACCGTATCGGGCCTTTAAACTACCTGCGAACGATAACTTCGCTGAAGAGATCCGCCTCGCCGCGTAATGCGGTTCGGTTGATTTCGACCTTTAAGTCCTAGGGGTTCAGATCCCTGGGCGGGGCCTGTCGGGAGCCTGGCAACAGAATCCCGGCGCTTTTCCTCGCCGACCCGCTGCTTTGTGACCGCGCGCCGTCTTCCGTATGCGCGCCCGCGCCGCTATCAACACCGCGAGCCACAGGATCACCGATGCCCCAGGAAAAGCCCCCCGTCGACGAGATGCACTATGAGCAACTCGCCCAGGACGCATTGCGGGGCGTGATCCGTGCGGCGCTGGAGCGCGCGGCCAGTCCTGGCGGCATTCCCGGCGCCCACCATTTCTACATCACCTTCAAGACCCGCGCGCCCGGCGTTTCGGTGCCGCCCGACATCCTGGCCAAATACCCGGACGAGATGACCGTGGTGCTGCAACACCAGTTCTGGGACCTGGCGGTCGAGCCGGACCTGTTCTCGGTGATGCTGAAATTCGGCGGCATGCCCAAGGTGCTGACCGCGCCCTATACGGCCGTCACGCGCTTCTACGATCCCAGCGTCCAGTTCCTGTTGCAGTTCGAGGCGCCCGAGATCCTGGAAGGCGACCCGGAACCCCCGGCGCCCGCGCCCAAGCCCAAACCGTCCGGCGAGGACGGTCCCAAGGTCGTGTCCCTGGACCAGTTCCGAAAGAAGTAGGCCCTTCCCGCCTCGCGCCCGTGGGGTAAGCTGACCGTCGGGCTGAACGGGGGAACGGCATGGGGCGCCGTGTTTTCTGCATCATCACGACCCTGCTGGCGCTGCTGGCGGGTCCCGTCGCCGCACAAACGGCTTCTTCGAGCCGGTTCGACGGCTGGGGCGCGGCCATCATCGCGGCCGATTGGCGCGACAGCCACGGCCAGCCGATCCAGGCCTTCGACAACGCCCGCCGCGATCTGGTGCGCGGCTTTCTGGACGCCGGTTTCAGCCGCGCCGACATGGTCGACTATTCGCTGCGTCCCGACGCCGCCCGTCCGGTCACGGCCGAGACCGCCGCCCAAGGCATGGGCGAACTGTTCGCGCGCACGACGCGGGGCTGTTTTCTCTACATCACCTCGCACGGCTCGCCAGCCGGGGTCGTGTTCGGCCCGGATGTGACGGTCAACACCACGGTGATGGCCAATCTGGTGCGCAACTGGTGCGGGACCAAACCGACGGTGATCGTCATCTCGGCCTGTTTCTCGGGCGTGTTCGTCGACGGACTGGCGGCGTCGAACCGCATGATCCTGACGGCGGCGCGGCGCGACCGCTCATCCTTCGGCTGCGGCGCCGAAGCGACCTATCCCTATTTCGACGGCTGTGTGCTGGAGAGCCTGCCCGGCGCGATCGACTTCCTGGCCCTGGCGGCGGCGACGCGCGCCTGCGTCAGCCGTCGCGAGATCGAGGAGGGCCTGACGCCCGCGTCCGAACCTCAACTGTATGTCGGTCCCGAGATGCAGTTGCGCCTGCCGACGTTGCGCTTCAACCGGGCCGCGCACTGACTTGCCGGACCCTCGATTCCGCATTAGAACATATACAGAACATTTTGGGAGGGACCGATGCTGACCGGGGGCTGCCACTGCGGCGCGATCCGCTATGAGACGGCGGACGAGGCCATCCATCACGCGCTGTGCCATTGCACCGATTGCCGCAAATGCGCGGGCGCGCCCGCCGTCGCCTGGGCGCTGGCCCCCGCCGATCAGGTGAAGATCACCGGCGAACCGGTCTGGTACGCATCATCCGAACATGGGCGGCGCGGCTTCTGCGGCCGCTGCGGGACGGGGCTGTTCTACACCAACGCCGTCATCTTCCCGGACCAGATCGACATTCAGAGCGCGACGCTGGAAGACCCGGACGCCATCCCCCTGCAAGGCCAGATCCAGACGGCCGAGCGCATCGGCTGGATGACCGAGCTGCATCGTCTGCCGTCGTTCGAGCGCTATCCGGGACCGCCGCCGGAGACCTGACCCGCGTCTGGGCGCGGAAAGGCGCGGATGGTGATGCGTTCGCGCGGTCCCTCGCGGCGTTCGACCAGCAGGCGCGCCACCTGGGCGTCGTCGTGAAACAGATAGCCCTTGATCGCGTCCAGCAGGGCCTTGGCCAGATTGTCCAGGTCCATCCACGGCGGATCGCCGACGTGCTCCATCACGATCTCGACGGTGAAGTCGCCCCACGACGGACGCGCCCCGCGCCACTCCTTGCGCATGAACTCATAGACCAGGGGCTTGTAGTATTTGGCCTGGGTGGTCAGGCCGTCGATGGTGATCTCGACCGCCTGACCGGCTTCGCGTGCGCGAACCTTGCCCGTGCCGACCCAGCCGTCGTTCATGAGAATGGCGACCGAACGGGTCGACCAGCCGCGATAGCGGCGACCGCCAAGCGCCGATCCAAGGTCGCCAACTCGCCCTCCATTCGCTGGGCCAGTTCCAGATAGCCCGCGTCATAGACCGACAAGCCGTGCCGATCCGCCACGCCGCCGATTTCGGAAATTCCGGTCTCGCCCAGACTGGGTTCGCATCTGATGTCGAGAGCGAAGAAGACCTCCAGTGCGGTCGTGGACAGGGCTGAACTCAGATGCCCGGCCCGTCGTCTCGTCCGCAATATGTTGCCGACCTCCCATGTCAGCAGGCTGGTGGACATGAAGTCGGTCCCCGAGCGTTCGTCCAGAGTGACGACCACGAACGGCGTGTGCGTCTCCTCAAGCAGGTAGGCCGCAACGAAAGACGCGTCCAGAATCAGTGGCGCGATCAACGTCGGTCCTCGTCTCGCGCGGCGATCAGCTCTTCATGCGTGAAGGGCCGCCCCGCCTCTTGAAGAACCGCGAGACGCAGTTCGGCGGCGCGATTCAAAGCCTCCCGACGGCGCTGAACACGGATTTCGTCCGAGGCCGGAATGATGCGGGCGACGGGCCGACCCCGTTTCAAAACCACCACTTCTTCGCCCCGTTCCGCCGCCTCGATCAGTTCCGAGAAACGGTTTCGGGCTTCAAAGACCCCAACTTCCATGACGCCGCTCCTAGCCAACTGTCTGGCTAGCTTATCACGGACGGCACTGCGCCGGAACGACCCCGACCAGCCGAACCGAGCGGATGACGATCGGCGGGGTCAACTGCTCCTGCCCGTCCGCGGGCGAGGCCTGGATGCGTCGCGCCACGTCCAGCCCGTCGATCAAGCGGCCGAAGGCGGCGAAGCCCTGGCCGTCCGGGTTGCGCGCGCCGCCGAAGTCCAGGCTGGGCGTGTCTTGCGTCACGATGAAGAAGCTGGAGGTCGCCGTGTCCGGCCCGCCGCGCGCCATGGAGATGGTCCCGGCCCGATGATGCAGGCCGGTGTCGCGCGTGCGCTCCAGGGCGATCGGCGGCTGGCTGTCGTCGTCCGACCCGCGCGGCGTCGCCGCCTGGATCACGTCGATGGGGTTGGGGTTCGCCGTATTGGTCTGGCGCACCACGGTGCGGAAGAAGCTGCCGCCGTCATAATCGCCGTCGGTGACATAGCGCAGGAAGTTGCACACCGTCAGCGGCGCATGGTCCAGCGCCAGGGCCACGC